>JBFWSH010000036.1:0-3490 GCA_050248475.1 Flavobacteriales bacterium | reverse complement strand
CCAATGCCTTTACACCCGATTTTGACTTTAAGAATGACATGTTTGGACCAACAGGTTTTGGAATATCAACAGAAGACTATCACTTTATGATATTCGATAGATGGGGAGAGAAGCTGTTTGATACAGATGCATTGTTTGAGCCTTGGGATGGTACGTATAAAGGTACAAAAGTACCTGGAGATGTGTATGTATGGAAACTGTTTTTTAAAGACTATAATGGGGATAAACACGAAAAGATAGGTCATGTTACTATTATTCAGTAGGGTTAGACAACCAATCAAACAAGAATGACGTCTTGTGTATGGCATTAACATTTGAGTGTTGAAATTTTGTTCGATGATTGTTAGTTAACTTGTTAAAACAGTTAACTTTGTAGGAGCTATGAAAGATCACGTTTTCAATAATAAAATACGTAAATCATTAATAAATGGAGTCGAAAGTATTAATGATTTGAGGGATTTAGAGTATAAGGGAATTGAATTAACTCCCCAACAGCGGTTAGCCTTGAAAAATTTTGACAGGTATAGAATTAACCAATTGAACCTTCAAACATCTGAACAAAAATTTCATAAAAAATACTTACAATTGCAGGTAATGGCAAACTTAACCCCTTATGAAGAGTTTCTTAAAGAAACTTACTATATTTAATATAAATAACAACCATGAAAAATATTACATTATTTATTGTTTTGATACTAATTGGATTTACTTCAATTATTGCCCAACCAGTATTAGATCAATCTAATTTCGTCTATACATATACTGATTCTGTTGTTTATATTGTTGCGGATTCAAGTTCTATTTTAGATACGACAACAGGAGCGAATGTTGTTTTTGATTATACAAAACTAAGAACCTACGGATTGACTCAGACAGGATATTATGTAAATCCAGCCACAACATCTGGAGTGAGTGATTTTCCTTCGGCAAACTTAGCCGAAAATTCTAGTGTTTCAACACAAAACTATGTATATACATTTAATAGCGCAGATAGTGTGACTAATTTAGGGTTTATTGCAGATGTCACAGGTTTTGGATTAACTACTGCTAAATATAATATTGATCCAGAGGCAACTATGAGATTTCCGTTTTCTTATGGCGACAATTATACAGATAATTATGCAGGTTCATTTTCTGCTAATGTAACACCAGTAGGGTTAGTTTCTACTAATGCATCCGGATCAGTTACAATCCATGCAGATGCTTGGGGAACTTTAATTTTTTCTAGCACACTGTCATTGGATTCCGTGGTTCGAGTTAAGAGAGTTGAAAGTATGGTTACCGATCCGATTATATTATCCCCTTTGCCAAATATACCACCAATAACTGTGAATGCTACAATGATAAGTTATTATAAACCAAATGTTAGTAAAGCACCTATCCTTTCATTTGTTTATGGGTCTTATACTCAGAATGGTACAGTAATAGATTCTACTAATTCCGTCGTTTCAAAATATCCTATTGCATTTGTTTCAGTTGAAGAAATTAATACCTTGCAGTCAGTTGATATATATCCAAATCCAACCAAAAATAACTCGACACTAATGATTGAAACAGAAAAATCTGTCGATATAAATGTTCAACTGTTAAATGCTTTAGGGCAAAAAGTTTTACAAGTAATAAATAACAAGATGAGTGTAGGAAAAAACCAATTTCTAATTGACACATCAAAAATGCCATCAGGTATTTACTTTGTTACTATAAGTTTGGATGGAAAAATGACAAGTTCAAGAAAATTAGTAGTAGAATAAACATTTATGTGTTTTTTACACAAATCAATTATTCTAATCACTTTGTCTCGTTTTTTATGAGATCTATCATAAAAACTACCTCTTAAAAAAAAATATAAAGTCAAATTTCTTCAATAAATTTTAAACTTAATGTAGAATATCTACATTTGTCGTTGATTAAAAAAATACATTATGGCAGATGATAGATTTCAAGCTCCTGATTACTACAATTTAGATGAATTGTTAACAGATGAGCACAAATTAATTAGAGATACAGTAAGAGCATGGGTAAAAAAAGATGTTTCTCCAATCATTGAGGAATATGCTCAAAAGGCTCAGTTTCCTAAACAAATAATACCTGGTTTAGCTGAAGTTGGTGGTTTTGGACCATATATTCCTGCCGAATATGGTGGACCTGGACTAGACCAAATATCATATGGATTAATTATGCAGGAATTAGAACGTTGTGATTCAGGAGTACGCTCAACATCTTCGGTTCAAAGTTCCTTGGTAATGTATCCGATTTGGAAATATGGGAACGAGGAACAACGTATGAGATTTTTACCAAAATTAGCTACAGGCGAATTTATGGGCTGTTTTGGGTTAACAGAACCTGACCATGGATCAAATCCTGGTGGTATGGTAACCAATTTTAAAGATATGGGGGACCATTATTTATTAAATGGTGCGAAAATGTGGATTACCAACGCACCTATAGCAGACGTTGCTGTGGTTTGGGCAAAAGACGAAAGTGGAAGAATACATGGCTTATTGGTTGAAAGAGGAATGGAAGGATTTACCACTCCGGAAACTCATGATAAGTGGTCGTTAAGAGCCTCAATTACTGGAGAATTGGTTTTTGATAATGTGAAAGTTCCAAAAACAAATTTGTTACCTAATAAATCTGGATTAGGAGCTCCTCTTGGCTGCTTAGATTCTGCTCGTTATGGTATTGCTTGGGGAGCCATTGGAGCTGCTATGGATTGTTATGATTCAGCATTAAGATATTCTAAAGAAAGAATACAATTTGGTGTTCCAATAGCTTCATTTCAATTAACTCAAAAGAAATTAGCTGAAATGATAACTGAAATTACCAAAGCTCAGTTGTTAACGTGGCGTTTAGGAGTTTTACGTAATGAAGGTAAAGCTACCTCAGCTCAAATATCAATGGCAAAAAGAAACAATGTGGATATGGCGATTAAAATTGCAAGAGAAGCTCGTCAAATACATGGTGGAATGGGTATTACTGGTGAATACTCAATAATGCGTCATATGGCGAATTTGGAATCAGTAATTACTTATGAGGGTACTCATGATATCCATTTATTAATAACAGGTATGGATATAACTGGAATTAGTGCATTCAAAAATGACGGGACGCAATTTTAATTAACTCATTTTTTAGTAATATATAATAAAAAAAGGCGAATATTAATATTCGCCTTTTTACTAAACTAAACTGCACTACTAACTAAACTATCTAATTAAACTAAACGCTCCATTTTTTATATACTCTGCGCCATCTAATCCTTTTGCTTTGATGATGTAAAAGTACGTTCCGTCTGGACATTCTTCACCAGCGAGTGTCCTTCCATTCCAGTATCCTTTTACTCTGTTCCAAGAGAATAATTGTTGTCCCCAACGGTTAAAGATTTCTCCTTCTACTGATTCAAGGTTTGTTCCTTCAACGGTAAACACATCATTTGAACCGTCATGGTTTGGTGTAAACACATTTGGTATCAATATACTTGATTTTCCTA
>JBFWSH010000035.1:0-4217 GCA_050248475.1 Flavobacteriales bacterium | reverse complement strand
TCCAGTTTTCTTTCAATCCTTTTATTCCTGTTGATGGAATAGATATTTTAGTTATTGTTTTCATGTTATATTATTTTTTTGAAATAAATTTTAATTGTTAGTTAAGATGATTTTTTAGGATTTGATTGATCAGGTTTGCAGTAAGGACCTAAGAATAATCGGGCATAATTTCTTACTACCGATATCCCCCCTAATACAAATGTTAAGGCTATAAAAAAACCAAGCATGAATTGATGATCATGTATATGACTAAAGATTAAATCTTCACCAATAAACGATGGTGTTATTGGAAACCCCATTAAACCTAATGTTGATAATAGAAACACAAAAGATAAAATCGGGTATTTTGCTACATGACCATAGTATTCATTCAAATCGGAATGTTCAGGCTCTTTTTTTCTTAACAAATGAAGACAGACAAAACCAACGATACCCGAAATGGTAATACCGCTTAAGTATATTATGTTTTGACTAAAATCAAAGTGTTCGTTATATGCAACCGACAATGCAATACAGTAGTGACTAAAAACAATTAGTAGCCACGATAATTTTGCGTATTTCCGTTCAGAAAAAGATTTTAACACCATGAGCAAGCCACTAAACGAGATGATTTCTGGAAGAAAATTTACAATTACATCAGGTATTACATCCATATAAAAGTAAAACAGCACTCCAGTAACGTAAAGTGGTACAAAGTAAAAAGTCACATTTTTAGGAGTAAGAAAATCCAAATATTTTCCTACTTTTTTTAATGGATTAAAAATGACATTACTCATAAAATAATCCATGTAAAATTCCTTTAAGGATAGGATATAGATGGTATTTTTAAGTTTACCTATAAACCCTTTTTTACGCTCGTTTTCTGAAGGTACAAAATGATAAAATTGGTCGCGAATTAAGTAACTAACAACTGAAGGAGAAACCAACAACTGATAAGTTCTTAAAAAGGCATTTCCTGCAAAGTGAACTAATGCAAGTGTATGTAATCCCAACGCAACTTCAATAAACATGATGCCTATTTGCGTTATAGAAGAGTAAGCAATTTGTGTTTTAATGGTAGATTGAGCCCTAGTTATAAAATATGCAATAATTGCAGTAGTTAAACCGGTTAAACCAATTAGCACTCTAACCGCTAGCTGCCCCTCCCAAAAAGGAAAAGTACGCAGCAATAAAAACACACCAAAATGCACAGATAAGGACCCATAAAATATTGCACTTGAGGGAGTCGGCCCTTCCATGGCTCGTGGCAGCCAAGATGAATAAGGTATTTGTGCTGATTTTGCGGCAGCTGCGGTTAGTAATGCTAATCCAATTAAAATACCCATTTCATTATGACCAGCAAGGTGGTCGTGAACAAGTTCGTAATTGTTTAGTTTTAAAAAAGTGATGTTTTCGTGCCATAAATGATGGCTCGCCCACATAGCTGCCAAAATTCCGATGTCGCCAATTCGGTAAACGGAAAACACTTTTACAGCATTTTTAACAGGTAAATACCTATCGCGATAGAAGGCAATGAGTAAAAATGAGGAGATACCTAGTATTTCCCATCCAATAAACAGTGTTTCGAAGTTACCAGAAATTACTGTCCAGTTATAACCTACATAGAAAAACAGAATGGTATTAAAAAAACGTTTATAACCATCTTCTAAATGCATATAATATCGACTATAACGTGCAATTAATAGGGTAACAAAACTCCCTGTAAATAAATAAACAGCGGTTACCTTATCGAAATAAAAATCGATAAAAAACTCATATTCTTTACTTTTAAATAAAACGGTTTCTTTAATGTTTATTAAAGGCATTCCTTTAGTTATCCAGTAAACAATAAAACCTACAACAATTAAAAATTGTATAATAGTAGTATATATTGCTACTCTTGATAATTCTAATTCCTTTCGTTCAGGAATAATTAAGCTTAAAATGAATCCAAAAATGGGAATCATTATAAAACTTAAAATGATATAATTAGTTTCCATTTTGTAATTAATTAAATTGATAAACAGGTAAGTTGTCGCCAATGTGTTCAAAGACTTGCTCCAAATTTTCAGCAACTTTTATGTTTTCGGTAACTGGTTGGTAGCGTTCAAACTTGCCTTCTTTAAACACAAACAGTGTTTTATCTTTGGGATGAATAACCACTAAATGAACCCATTCGTTAATAAACCATTCGTATGTGGCAGGATTTATTTGAATAATTCGAAGTACTTCATCTGGATAATGTTCAACGGTTACCAAAAGCCTTAATGGATCATGAATGTTTATCATTTGCTTGGGTAAACCTGTTCGTAAATCTCCATCCATACCATTGGCAACTCCAATTAAACCCATTACATTGTGAGGTAATTTTGTGCCTGCACCTAATCGGTAATTATCAATTCTAGAGAAATAATACTCTAAATTTATTCCGCCACAAACGGGAGCTACTGCATTTAAAATGCCTAACAATATGTTGCCATCGGGGTCAATAGAGTAGTCGTATGAGTTTAAAAATGCACGACGGTCTAAAAACAAATGCTTGTTGTTGGCTCTTTCACCTATAATACATAAAGTATTTGTAGCGTGGTTCCACTCTGGGCGAGGTTCAAACAACGACAAAGCACGTAATTTTACTTTTTTATGAATTTTTTTTGCATCGTCTTTCGAGTTCATCAATAAAAATCTACGAGAACGTTCTTTAGCATTTTCATCAAGCGATTTTAAAAATACCTGAATGTTTTTTTGATGCAAGGTTTTGTTGGTTTCATTCAAACTATTTTCATCATAAAACTCTACCTCGTCTCTGGTTGTATCGTGTAAACCACCAACAAACTGAGTGGTTTCAGGAATATTAATCCCTCGAGCTTTTAATCCTGCTCTAACCTCTAATTTGTTCGCCATAAATGAAGCTACCCTAGCGTTTGCTGAACCAGCCCTTCCACAACATGCTCCACAATCGTAACCTGCATAATGTGTGTTGTTTACACTACTTGCACCATGACCAATTAAATAAACAATAGGAGCAAAGTCATTTACCATACCAATACCTTTAAGTAAGCCTTCAATCCTATCAATCATTTCTTCAGTTGTAAAACCAAGTTGTAAATTGTGCGAATTACGGTCAGTATTTTTTGCTTCAATGGTTAGTTTTCCGTTTCTATCCATGTGTTTAAAAGAAGAAACCAATGCTTCAGTTTCTGTTGGATATAAAATACTTTTAGCCATTTTTAATGCCGACCAAAACCCCATGGTTGGAGCAGTTATAAAACCACCAAAAAAGCCGTAAGTGTTTCTATTGAAATGTGAATTTTTTTTGTGACGCTTTTTGGCTTCATATTCTTTAATTAAATAGTTAGGAAATTGAGGGGCAGGACACACCTTTGTGGTAAACTTACCATGTTCGGGTTGAAAATAAAAAGGAACATTAAAAAATCCAGCAGTACTAAATGTTTCTGCTTTTTTGTCGTTTTTTTCAAGATATCTTCTAAACGAACATTCTCTATCATCAATACAAAAAACAGCTTGAAAACTAGCAGAACTTAAATTGCTGTCATAATTTTTAACCATTTGCAAACCTTTAACTACTTCATCGTAATACGTCCATTCGTAGGCTTCTTGCAAAATTGAATATACCTCATAAAGCTCATTGTATTCGGAAGGCGAGAAAAGAGGTGGTAAGGTTTGGTTTAAATTGTGTGAGATTGGCTTCCAGGTTTCTCCAAATTTTTTATCAAGAACATCAATTTCTAGTAAAAGTTCTACAGTAATAAAATCAGCTAAAGTAATGGCTCGTTTATCCAATAAACTTATAGGAGTATCTTCCAAAACTGCAACCATGCCCGACCAACCTGGATGAGCAAATTGCTGGTCGAATAAATATTGTTCGAAGTAGGCTTCGTCGCCAACAATTAGATTTAATAATTTAGGTAAAAGAGGTTCCGTACCTTCTAAAAGCTTATTAACGCGATTACTTTTAAATATTTTGACAAAACTGTTTTTTTCGATTGCTTTTACTGATTCCAAAAACCCATTTTTTTGAGTTGGAAATTTATCTAAACTAATACCTTGGTCTAAATACGCACCAATTAATCGAAATAAAATCGGATGAACATATTTATCTAAATTGGTTTTATAATCAGATTTCCATAAATTTCGTAAAGCTCCAATTCGTTGATGAAAATGGGTGTCGTAGTCTTCTGTTAAAACATTATCTCGCCATATTTTTAGTTTAGTTTCAC
>JBFWSH010000034.1:0-6459 GCA_050248475.1 Flavobacteriales bacterium | reverse complement strand
AAAGTTGCTGCTTAATCTTTTTAACTTAGAACGCTATCGAATGGAGTTTTCTTAAGTATCTTTCATGTCGACTAAACTTTTAATTCCTCTAATTTTCTTGTTTCTATCTTGTTCGCAGAAGCAGGAACAAAAGTATTTATCTAAAGCTACCATGGCAGAGATTATTGCCGAAATGGAACTGTCGCAAGCAGTCTATAAATTTCATCAAATAAACCATCAAATAGATATTATTTCTATCACTGACGAAATTTATAAGAGGAATAATACTTCTAAGGAAGAGTTTGACAAAAGTTTAAAATTCTATACTCAATCGCCAAAGGATATTGACGAGATTTATAATGAAGTGATTGCAATTTTGGTTAGGAAACAGGTTGAACTTAAGTAAGTAAACTATGTTGTTTATCAATGAACTTGGGTTGTGATAAGTTAAAAAAATCTTTATTTTTTCTCTTTTTGTTAATCAATAAGTTAATTACTTAATTTCGTGTTATTGTTAGGTATTGATTTATAATGATTTAGTTTTCTACTCAACTTTACGATTTTAATATTCTTAACAATAAATATATGCTGTTACTCACTATTTATTAATTATTTATGAAAAATAATTTCAGGTGTAAATTTTTAAGATTAAACCTAGCTTTAGGTATCATTTTTTTAACCAATAATATTTCCTTTGGGCAAAATATAGGTGTAAATGCAACCGGTGCAGCTCCTGCAGCTAGTGCAGGTTTCGATATTGATTTTACTAACAAAGGTTTACTGGTGCCTAGGGTTGCATTAACAGCAACAAATGCTGCAGGACCAATTGCTGCCCCAGCAACATCTTTGTTAGTATATAATACTGCAACTGCTGGAGTATCACCAAACAATGTGCTTCCTGGTTATTATTATTGGGATGGCACAAAGTGGATAGCTTTTGGGGGTTCAGGAGGAAAAGATTGGAGTATTTTGGGTAATGCTGGAACAATAGCACCAACTTCTGCAATAGGCACTGCTGTAACAGATAATTTTATAGGAACAACTGATGCAATAGATTTTGCAATTGCAACCAATGGATTTGAACGATTTAGAATTAAATCTGACAATAGTTCACAATTAAGAATTGGAGCAGGTACATCATTTACTGTAAACTTAAATGTAGGTAGTACACCATCGTTGTTTCATTTACATGATTGGGGAACTTCAGCAAATGATTTTGCTCAGTTTAATTTAAGTAGTGCAACAGTTACAAATGGAAATAGAACAGGTGTAATTAATTTTGCTGCAACTGCTGCATTAAATGAGCGAAGAGCTGCATCCATTGAAAGTTATTTAACTGCAGCATCAGTAACCAATGTTACTGGTGATTTAAGGTTTTTTACCAACAACAACAATTCTTTTACTGAAAAAATGCGAATTGAAGCAGGAGGTAATGTTGGCATCGGAACTACAACACCAGGCTATCGTTTAGATTTAAACACTGGAACTTTTGCATTTGGTAACTCAAATGTTCGTACCGAATCTAGAGATAATGCCGGATTACAAGGAAACGCTGGTGCTCAGTCTGGTTTTTTTGAAACAGCAAGCCCTACTAATTACCCGGCTGGAGCTGCTAGTTGGTGGCATTTAATTGATGTAAGACACAGTAATAATACAAATAACTATGCGATGCAACTCTCCGGTAGCTTTTTTGACCAAAAAATATATTTTAGAAAAACCAACAACAATGCAGCACAACCTTGGCAGGAACTTTTAAGCTCAGCAAATAATCCTGTTAGTGTTTCACTAGCTGCAGATTACACTGTAAGCACTGCAGCATGGGCATCAGTTGCTCCAGTAACAGTTACTTTTACAGCTACCAAAACAACTGCACTTGTTCAGTTCTCATCTTCTGGTTTTGCTTACACAAATTCAATGGCTTATGTTCAATTTAGAGTTTGGAATAGCACTACAGGTGTTTCTGTGGGAGGAACAAACACACATATGCAATCATACGACGACACAAGAGGCACTTTAACACCCTGGAGTTGTACTTTTACTAAAAACATAACAGGTTTAACACCTGGAACTACCTATACATTAATTGTGCAAGGACAAAGAGGAGGTATTTGGGGTACTTATGATGCTGTTATTAACGCTTCTTCAATGCCAGATATGCACCACATGACTTTAACTGTTTTACCTTAAAATTATGAAAAATTTTATTCTAGTTGTTTTGTTTATCTGTTTAAGTATCGTTATAAAAGCACAATCTATAAAAAATGATACACCAAAGTTATTAAATGCTGAAGGAATCAATACTAATATTGGGAAAGAAAAAACTATATTAAACGACTCAACTATTAGGCTTTCAATAACTAGCGGAAATATTATCAAAGATACCATTAAAATTATACGAGAATTACAAAATAGCTATTCAATAAAAAATGATAGTTTAATTTTTGAAAAAAAATAGGTAAAATCGAATAATTTTTTCTTCTTCTATTCTTCTTCACTTGAATCAAACTTTAAAATTGTTAAAAACTTTTTTTAACAAAATTCCCTTATTTTACAAGGGAATTTGCAATGAGTGATGTTAAAAAGCAACCATTTTTTTTAAACTTCGTTTAATACTTAAAATATTTCAGTATATTTACGTAGTGTAATATACTAATTTATAATTTTTTAGATTGTATTTAACGAAGTGAAAATCCTACAGCTTTCTGCTGAACCACTTCTTTTTTAAAAGAGAAGAAAAAACATTATGAACTAAATTTAAATTACGATGAAAAAACGATTACTTCTTTCAAGTTTACTTTTTTTAATACTTGGTTATGGCAACCATGTGTTTTCGCAAAACATAGGTATTAATGCCACAGGTGCTGCTCCAGCCGCTAGTGCTGGCTTAGATGTTGATTTTACAAACAAAGGTTTACTTGTACCTCGTGTTGCTTTAACTGCAACTAATGCAGCAGGACCAATTGCAGCACCCACTACTTCATTGTTGGTTTATAATACTGCTACTGCAGGGGCAGGAGCTACAGCTGTAACACCTGGGTATTACTATAATGGTGGAACACCAGCGGCTCCGAATTGGACAAGATTTTCGACTGGAGGTGATGATTGGAAAATTATTGGAAACGGTAACATTACAGGTGGTACTCATTTTTTAGGAACAACTAATAATGTTCAGTTAGATTTTAGAACTAACAACGCTGTAAGGTTTAGTGTGAAAAGTAATGGTGATCAGGTTTTTGCAGGAGGTACAGGAGGTACTGCCGCTCTTCCTTTTTATTCTTGGGCTGCGGATCCTGATGTTGGTATGTATAGCATTGCAGCTAATACATTTGGTTTTGCAACTAATGGTATTGAAAGGTTTAGAATGAGTGCAACCGAAGCGGTATTTAATGATGCTTCTAATGATTTTGATTTTAGAGTAGAGTCGGATGGACAAGATGACATGTTTTTTGTTGATGCAAGTACAAATAGCATAGGTATAAATACAATAACACCAGGAAATATGTTTCATTTTGTTTCTGATGGAAGAGCTGGTTGGATTACTTTGTGGGAAAATTCCTCTGCTTCTGGAGGACTTAAACAAATTTATAATTCGAATGCAGCGAATGGCAGCAGAACCTTTATGGGAGTAACTAATTATAGTGCTTCTGCATTAAGTGCTGCAGCTATTATGGGGCTGAGCTTGAATGGAACAACAACAGGTTCTGGTGGAATTGGAGTATATGGTGCTGCAAATAATGAAAGTGGTAATGCTGTTGAAGGCTCTCTGTCTTTTTCTGGAGGATATTCTGGATGGTCAGGTTATTTTAATGCTGATGTATTCTGTGGCGGCACTTATTCCGGCTCCGATAGAAGACTTAAAAGAGATATCAAACCTATTACTGGGGCGTTAGAAATGATTGAAAAAATTGAACCCGTTTCTTATTATATGGATACTGAAAAGTATCCTGGAATTGGTTATGACGAAAATAGATTGTCGTATGGTTTTATTGCGCAAGATTTAGAATTGATTATACCTGAAATGGTAAAAGAGAAAAACTTGGTATTAAATTCAAATATTCCAAAATCAGCTGATGAAAAATTTGAACGTAAAACAGAACTTTTTAAAGTTGTAAACTATACACTAATGATTCCTATTGCTGTTGAAGCGATAAAAGAACAACAAGAGATAATAAAATCTCAAGAAGAAAGAATTAAAGCATTAGAGATAAAACTTGAACAATTACTTAAAGATAAGTAAAAGTATTATTCTACAATTATGAAAAATTTACTTTTAATATTATTTATTTTTCTTACCACTTTAGCTTTTTCCCAAGCAAGAATGGTAATAAACGATAATGCCTATTTGGTGATAGACAATGGTGCTTATTTGGTAATAGATAATTCTGCAACAAATGCATTAGCTGTTGCAGGTACTGGTGGAAACATAAAGTCGGAGGCAGAAGTTGACCGAATAAAATGGAACATTGCAGCTACAACTGGAACCTATACCATACCATGGACAACAAATAGTGGTGTAAAAATACCTCTATCGATAAATAAAACAACAGCTGGAACAATAGGGGCAAATAGTGGATTGCTTTTGTCAACTTGGGAAACAGCTACAGACATGAATGTCCCTTGGCCATCAGCAGTAACAAACATGTGGCAATCTACAGTACCAGCAACAGATGGTTCGTTAAATGTAATAGACCGTTATTGGCATATTAATGCACTAAGTTATACTGCAAAACCAAATGTAACATTAAGTTTTACCTACGATAATGCTGCAAACGAGATAGGAGGAACAAATACAATTACACAGGCAAATTTACAAGCTCAACGTTTTAATACAGGTTCAAGTAATTGGGAGGCTTACAAACTTTTTGGAACAGTTAATGTTGGAGCAAGAACCGTAAGCGGGGCGGCAATAGCCTCAGCCGATTTTTTTGAAAATTGGGTGTTGGTTGATAATGCCAATCCACTTCCAGTTACTTTGTCTGATTTTTCAAGCACATGTTCAGATAAAGAAATAATCGTAACATGGACAACACAAACAGAAATCAATAACGATTATTTTATTTTAGAGAAAAGTTATGATGGTTACGTGTTTTTTGAATCTTCAGTGGTAGATGGTTCAGGTACGTCGTCAGTTTCGAATAATTATCAAACAACTGTTGAATCGGAAAACAAAATTGTTTATTTTAGATTAAAACAAGTTGACTTTGACGGAACTGTAAGTTATCATAATATTATTGCTTCAAATTGCTCGAACAGCTCAGTTGAAGTAACTCAAATGGTATTAACAGCCGATCAAGTTAGTTTTAACATTAATACTGACATGGACGATAGCTTTAAAATTTATTTATACGATTATAGAGGAAGACTAATTGTTGATAGAAATGAATTTGTAACGAAAGGCTTAAACGCTATTAAAATCAATAACTTAGATTTAAGTTATGGAATTTATATGCTTTCAGTTGTTGGTCAGAACAAGGTGTATTCAACAAAATTATTAAGAAGATAATTTAATTGTTATTCAGAAATATAGAAGACAAGCTTTTTTAAAAAGCTTGTCTTCTAATTTAAAGCTAGCTTTAGTTTTTTTTGAGTTACTCAAAACCCATGCGAATTATATGTGTAGGTAACATCTAACCCTTCACTAATTTTGAAAGTGCCAGAGATGGAATCGAAGAGTTTCTTAACATCAACACTTTTCTTATAAACCAAGCCAATATTAACAGCATATTTTTCTTGGTAAAATTGACGTTGAATCAATATTTCATTTTCATCATCGAATTGGGTTACAGTTGTAACAGAATCTAGCATAGTACTTCCAATTAATTCTGTTTGATGAGTGGAAGTGTATTCATAATCCCATGAGGATAAGGTATTCATGGAGTTTCCATTCCATTTTTTATTGTTTTTTATAGGAAAAATTAATTTAACAAACCGAATGTTGTCTTCTACTTTTTGAAAATTCGAGTTGTTTATAGTTGCATTCCAAACCACTTGATGAATCCAATCTGAAGATACTGCAGTATCTTTTTTGTATCGAATTATTTTGTAAGCGTCGTTGCCTTGTGCATCAATATATTTTGAATCAACAACTTCTTTTAGTTGAAATTTATAATTTGCGGTTATGTTAAACGGTACATTATAAAAAGTAGAGTCAACATCATAAATAACATATTTACCAACGGTCAAACCTGCATAATTTTGGTTTAAATTTCGAGGTTTGAGTATATCAGCATCTTTTTTACAAGAAAAAAGAGCAATAATAAAAAGGCAACATAAAATGACGAAATTACTTTTCATAGATTAAAATTAAGAAAAAATGTGTAGATGTGGAAATGTGTATTTTAGCTTCTTATCACCTTGTAAGCTACCCCTCAATTCAATCCAATCAAAAATAGAATTTTTAACTTGATAATCTATATTCCATAGGCGTTTTATTTTTAAGAGATTTGTGAGGTCTGTTGTAATTATAATCATGCATCCATT
>JBFWSH010000033.1:0-7349 GCA_050248475.1 Flavobacteriales bacterium | reverse complement strand
CGTTACCACACATTCACAGAAAAAAAGAAAACGGTTATGAAAAACCACCACACAAAGCAAGAGTTTGGCAAGCCCCATCACACAGGCTTAAGCTTCGCTTGCCAAACACTTGCTTTTTTGCCCTCGCTCGTCTTGACTTTTTGCTGACTGTTTTGTTTTCTGTAAACTCACACAAAAAAAATCGAAATATCAATTCCAATCTTTCTTCGAGTTATGCAGAAGTATTTTGCTTGGTAATTTTATAGGGTAAAAAGTATGATTGGTCGATAAAAATAACTATTTTTGCGTGTTCAATATCTTGTTCGCGACAAGATTTCTGTCTATGAAATAGTTGTTATGAAAAATTTAATCTCCTTATCTCTGTTGTTAGTAAATTATTTTGTTCTTTTTGCACAAAATGAAACTGATACGCTTACTAAGAAAAATTTATTTGTAATGAATTTTCAAATAGGACTAGAATCACAAAAATATGATAATTTGAATACAATTCTTTCTGATCATGGAATAGCCACATTAAGTGAGAATAGCTTGTCGTTGGGTGGTGGTTATTATCAACTGTTTGGTAAATCAAACATTGTAAATATATATGATTTTTCTATTTATCAACAGACCGCATCCAACCAAAATAATACTACTAAATTAAAAGGGACAAGTTTTGATGTGATGTTAGGATATGCTTTTGTAAATGAAACTAAAATACAATTTTTTGCTTATGGAGGGTTAGGTTACACTATGTTAAACACAAAAATATTAACAGAAACACCCAGCAACACTACCGTAAATGGATTTTTATCAGGAACAGCCAATCAATATGAAATAGCTGCGGATTATTTTTTAGCAAATTTTGGAGGACAAGCCACTTTCGCACCAACCATTGATAAAGAAACAGGCGACAAACTAATTATTGGAATTAAAACTGGATACAGCATACCTGTTACTGAAATCAAATGGAATACTGATAATACCAATTTAAAAGATGGCCCAGAAATAGATGCCGGAAAATTTTACTTACGCCTTATCATAGGGATAACACTGTAACCAAATGTTTAACTAAAAATAAAAATTATGGAAAATCAAACTAATTGCCAGCCAAGTTGCTGCTGTCCTTCAAATCAACAAATTTTTACAATGTATGAGAATGCAGCAGAGTTGCATAATGAAAGCTTAATGTATATAGCTACACTTCCAAACTATCTTGATTTAGATTTTAAACAAGCTTTTGTCGCCTCAACAGAATTTTGTAAAAATGCGTTTCCAACCATTAATGTTGAAAGTATTATTTCTTTTGATGATGCTGAAATGTATTTTAATGAAATAGTAAAATCTAGTGTTGATAACAATTATGCCGAATTTGCTAACTTTTTATACGCTCAAGGATTCCTAACTGTTAATCAAGCACAATACTATAAATTAATTATTAATACTATCCTTGCCAAGCAAAATGAAAAACCCATATTGGTTGTTGCTGCAATGAAAGGGTTACAAAACTCGCTACTTTCAAGAAATGATATACCAGCAACAGAGTTGCCTATAATGTATGCAATGAGTACTGCTTCTGTTGCTGTAGTTCAGTTTTGGGCAACTACTTTTGACGATAAAAAAAGTGCTTGGCACGATGCTGTTTCTGGTGGAGCTACTTTTCGATGGTTTGGTAAAGCACTTCGTGATTTAGGTGGATTTATTGTGGGTGCATTGGTTGGAACTGCTATTGGAGGCCCAGCCGTTGGAGCTGCTGGTGGTACTTTGGTCGGAGGAGCAGCTTCTTCTTCCAAGTAAGTTATTGTTAAATGAAAAAGAGGCTTGTTATTTTTTAACAAAGCCTCTTTTTATATTTCACAAATCAATGCATCTTCTTTACAATTTAAAACCAATGTTCAAACGCTGCCAAAATTTACTATTCTTATTTTTACTATTACCTATATTTGGAATAGGCATAAACCCGACCTCTAATAAAATTGACAGCTTAAAAACAGAATTGAATAATATTAAAACAGACACAGGAACAGTTAATTTATTGATTGCCCTATCACAACAATATAGAAGTGAAGGAAATATTCATCTCTCTGAAAAAAATATCCAACAAGCAATCAACTTGTCTAAAAAGATAAATTACAAAAAAGGATTAGGGAATGCATATCTAGAAATCGGATGGGAAAAACAATATACTGGAGATTATGATGTGGCTCAAAATTATTATGTTCAAGCAATGGAAATACAAGAATCCATTGGTGATGATAAGGGCTTGGCATTTACATTAACAGCTATGGGAATCATCTCTATTCGGTTCGGAAATACAGATAAATCTATCGAATATTATAAACGAGCATTATCCATAAAAAAATCATTACAGGATTCGGTAGGAATAGGAGCTTTATTAAATAATATTGCCGTAGTCTATTATCAACTAGAAAACTTTGGTAAAGCTATTGAGTATATGGAAAAAGCTCAAGAAATATATAAAGCTATTGGTGATAATCAATCTCTTGGTGCTATCCTTTCTAATCTTGGTTCATTTTATTACGAAATAGGGAATAAACAAAAAGGAATAAAATATATGTATGATGGGCACAAAGCTACCTTAAAAACAAATGACCCTCTTTCTATCGCTATGTCATTTAATACTTTAAGTAGTATTTCTTTAGACCAGAAAGATTACAAAAAGGCGTTAAACTTTAATGACCAAGCGATGTATTATGCAACAAAAAAAGGTAGAATTAAAGATATGCTGATGGATACTTACGATATGTATGCCAACATTTATTCAGAAATGGGAAATTATAAAAAGGCTTATGAATATCAAGCCCAGTATATTCTGATAAAGGATAGCATATTTGATTCTGAAAAATCACAACAAATAACAGAATTAGCGGAAAAATATGAATCCGAAAAAAAGCAAAAAGAAATTGAATTATTAAATAAAGAAAAAGAAAAACAAGCAACCATAACCTATGAGCAAAACAAACGGAAAAACACCATTATTTTTTCTGTAATAGGAGGATTAGTGTTGGTAGTCATTTTTTCCATTTTTCTTTTTAAACGCTTTCGAGTAACGAATCAACAAAAAATAGTAATAGAAGAAAAACAAAAAGAAATAACTGATAGTATCACTTATGCCAAACGCATACAAGAAGCTATATTACCACCTGAACCAATTATCAAAAAATTATTACCCAACTCTTTCTTTTTGTATAAACCAAAAGACATTGTAAGTGGAGATTTTTATTGGTTAGAACAAAAAGAAAATAAAATATTATTTGCAGCCGTTGATTGTACTGGACACGGAGTTCCTGGAGCATTTGTGAGTATTGTAGGACATAATGGATTAACCAGAGCTATAAATGAGTTTGGTTTAACCGAACCAGCACAAATATTAAATAAACTCAATGAATTAGTAGAAGAAACACTCCGCCAAAAAGACAATCAAGTAAGAGACGGAATGGATATTTCATTATGCTGTATTGATTTTTCAAATAACCAACTGCAATATGCAGGAGCAAATAACCCTTTATATTTAGTTAGAAATAATGAAATAATAATAACCAAAGCTGATAAACAACCTATTGGAGGAACAGGCGAAAACAAAACCTTTACCAATCATAGTTTTGAAATAAACAAAGGTGATTCAATTTACATTTTTTCCGATGGATTTGCTGACCAGTTTGGTGGACTAAAAGGAAAGAAATACGGCTATGCACAATTCAGAAATTTTTTGTTATCCATTCAAAACTATTCAATGTCAGAGCAATTAAATTTGATGAACGAAGAATTTAATAATTGGAAAGGAGAATTAGAGCAATTGGATGATGTTTGTCTTATTGGGCTTAAAATATAAAAGTCCCAACTAAATTCCATACACATTGGTCATTCGCACAAATCCCACTCACAAACCAAAAATGCCAATAAGTATGTAATTGCCATCGCTCCACAGACAATTAAAAAAGAATAAACGTGTGGTAACATTCAATATATTGCATTTTTTTGTTGCTAACTGTTCTGCTTTTTGCGGCTTAGGTGGTTTGCTCCATTCATTTTGTAGGTGCGTACTTGTTGGTGGCAAATTTCAACTTTGCTTGTAGGGATTTTTAAGTTTTATTTTTACTTATTTCCTTCTCTGCTAAATGGGGTTTTTACAAAATTTCATTACTTTGGTAGTCTTAAACAACTAAAAACGCAACATATTGTGGCGTTAGCGGCAAGTATAAAACAACCAGTCAATACAACATATTACTTACCATAAATCGACTGTCTATATTCAATTCCCCAATTTGCTAAAGCATCAATAACAGGAGAAAGTGTTTTACCATAATCGGTAATGGAATATTCTACGGTTATTGGTTTTGTATTCATTACAGTTCTACTTACCAAATGGTTCATTTCTAAATCTTGCAATTCTTTTGATAGCATTTTTGTACCTATACCGTTAACTTCCCTCAACAAATCCATAAACCCAAGTTTATTGCCTTCTATGAGTGTCCCCAAAATATGGAACTTCCACTTTCCAGACAATATACCCATCGAGTCGCTAATGGCTTGCATTCTTACCTGACAAACAGGAGTATCGTTTATTATTGCTCTCTTTCTCATGGACTTACACAGTTTAGTTTTTTGCTAATCTTAATACATAGTTTCCAACTAGAAACTACTTTCTAAAAGGAAATCCATAGCAAATATACATTAAGTTTACCATAGTTTTGCATTATTATTTAACAATTAAAATTTCAATACAATGAAAAATTATAAGATTATTTATTGGACAAGTACAGGTTTATTCGTTGCCTATATGTTTTTGAGTGCTTATACCTACCTTACAAATAAGGAAATAAAAGGAGCTTTTGAACATCTTGGCTTTACCCAAGGCTACTTTAGGATAGAACTTGCCGTTGCAAAAATATTGGGTGCGTTGGCACTCATTGTTCCATCAGTTCCCAAAACGCTAAAAGGTTTTGCTTATGCAGGATTTACTATTAATCTAATATCAGCAACCGTGGCACATATAGCAATGGATTACAATGCCTACGCATTATTGATTTTTGCAATTATCACGCTTTCAATTTCTTATTTTGCTTATCTAAAAATTCAACCCAAATATGCTATTGTTTAATAAAAATATAATTTTAATCTCGGTCTTACTGATGAGCATAACAACTTGTCAAGGACAATCAAAAAATAATGAAATGAAAAATGAAACTAATCCACTTTTGTGCGACCCACAAACCGGAATGTGCGAAATACCCGATAATGATAAAAAAAATTCAACTTCGGAAGTTGTGGCAAATACCGAAAAACAAATAAAAGTAATTTATTTTACCGACCCAATTTGCTCATCTTGTTGGGGTATAGAACCCCAATTAAGAAAATTAAAATTGGAATACGGACAACATATTGAAATAGAATACAGAATGGGTGGACTACTGCCCGACTGGAACTACAATAGCGGAGGAATAAGCAAACCATCAGATGTAGCACACCATTGGGACGAAGTCAGCATTTATTACGATATGCCAATAGACGGTGATGTGTGGTTGGAAGACCCGCTTAATTCATCATATCCTCCGTCCATTGCCTTTAAAGCGGCACAAATGCAGGACAAAGAAAAAGCTATTTTATTTTTAAGGGAATTAAGAGAAATGGTGTTTTTGCAAAAGAAAAACATTACCAAATGGGAACATATCAAAACTGCTGCAAAAAATACTGGATTAAATGTTGAGCAACTAAAAATTGATTTTGAGGGAACGGCAAAAAATTTGTTTGAAGAAGATTTAAGATTAGCTCAACAATATGGAGTGCGAGGATTTCCAACTATGTTTTTTACAAGCGGTTCGGGTAAAAATGAATTTGTTTATGGCTCGAAATCGTATGCCTTTTATGAAATGGCAATCCTAAAAATTCAACCAGACTTTACCAAGGGAGAATACAGTAAAAATTGGGAAAGTTTGTTTTTAAAATACAGCACATTAACAGCAAGAGAGTTTTCTGAATTATCGGGTACACCGCGAGAGGAAAGCGAAAAAATACTTGATAGTCTTACCGAGAAAGGAGAATTGAATAAGTTAAGCACAAAGAATGGAGCAATTTGGAAAAGAAATAATACCAGCCGCTAACATCGTGTATAAGCAATAGCGGGTTAAGTGCTAAAATCAAGATTATTACATTCTTTGTCGCTACTGCAAATTCATTTGCTTTTCGTAAATTAGCAAATGAATTTTTGCAGTAGCTTGCGTTGGTGTTAAACTGAAAGTTTCGGCTCCCTTACTCCGCTACTGCTCATACACACAACCGTTAGCGGTAATATTTAAAAGACAGACAGAAATTATGAAAAAAACGACTTCAAAGATTATTGGAATATTAGTTTTGACACTACTTGGTTGTGCAGCGACTTATAAAAATAATGCAAAAATAACGGGCTATAATTTGAGTAAGCCTGATTTTTCTTTCGTTCTTCCAGACACTTTGAGAGAAATTTCTGGACTGACAGACATCGACAGCGTAACCTTTGCTTGCATCCAAGATGAAAACGGAATTCTTTTTATTTACGACCTACTTAAAAATGAAATACAAAAGCAATACAGCTTCAATATTGACGGGGATTATGAAGGGATTACACGAGTTGACAGCTCAATGTATATTTTAAGGAGTGACGGAACTCTATTTGAAATATCGAATTACCAATCTCCAAAGTTCAAACTGACCTTATATACGACAGGTATTCCTGCAAATAATAACGAAGGACTTTGTTACGACCCTGACAACAATAGATTATTAATTGCAAGTAAAGGGAAAATTGCAAAGGGCCCTGAATATAAAGACAAGAGGGTGATTTATGGATTTGACCTAAAAACAAAGCTGTTGACAGAGAAACCATTATTTGAATTTGACCTTCAAAATATTAAAGAATATGCAAAAACGAATAAAATTAACCTTCCTACTAAGACGAAAAAAAATGGTCAGGTTACAGAGCCCTTTATTAAGTTTATGACTTCGGCAATTGCTATTCATCCAATAACTAAAAAGTTATTTTTGCTTTCCGCCTCCGACCATTTATTCTTCATATTCAATCCAACTAATGGCGATATTGAACATTTGGAACTATTGAATCCAGACATTTTCAACAAAGCCGAAGGCATTACTTTTTTAGACAACGGGGACATGCTTATTACAAATGAAGGACAAAATAAAAATCCGACTTTATTGCGGTTTAACTATAGACACAAATAAAAACTACCGCTAACACGGGCTTTGCGTTAGTGGGCGGACAGTGCGAGTAGAAACATTTGAGCAATTAATAAACATTGGTGCTGGCAGAGAGTTTTCGGTTTCAAAAGCCCACCAACGCAAAGCCCGAAACCGTT
>JBFWSH010000032.1:0-11141 GCA_050248475.1 Flavobacteriales bacterium | reverse complement strand
TTGTTGTTCTGTAAATTGTGTCTTTTTCATAAGTAGTTTAAATTTAGTAATTCTTTTTTTATACTCGCTTCTTAGGTCGCTCGTAGAATTCTATTTTTAATTGGACTACTTTCAGGGTAGCTTACAGCATCAACAGCAACAGGATCTCTGGGAATTAACCTTGTTTCCCAATTAAAAGGTGCGGTAGCAATTCCCCAACCCACAAATAAGAATAGTGTTAAAACAGCTATTAACTTATTTTCAAGAAAAAATCTTATTATTTTGTTTAACATATTAAATCATTTTGATGTTGAAAAAATGTCATATACGACAATTTACTTTTCCTTCTGAATGAAGAAAACGTTAATCAATATCAAAACAATTTAAATTAAAAAAGACTGAAAAAATACTGGTATGTCTTTTATTAAAGGTGGTGGTATATAATCTTTATAAATAAAAGATTGTATGTTTTCATTTGGAAAGAAGTCAAACAATACAGCTACAAAAAGTAGAACATAATTTGATGTAATTATTTTCTCCTTAATAAATTCTTGAGTGTAACTATCATTTATTTGAATTTTTTGGAATTCATCCTGGCAGCAATTTGATTTCATTTGCTTATCTGTCTGACACTTACTTTCTGTCTTCTCCATTCCACAAGAGACATCAGAAACACCAAGATCTAAAACAGTTTTAACCTTTTTTCCTCCACAAATATGAGAAGAAAGAGTAAATCCCATTGAAGTAAACAGAATCACAAGGCTTAATATGGCTGAAAAAATCTTTTTCATTTTTTATCTATAACGTAAATGTAGTCATTTTATTTATTTCATACAATGACAAAAAACATTAAATCGAAGATAATCAGTAATGTATAGCTTTCTGTTATATAATTATGGAAATATTTTACAGTATTTATGATTAACTATTAACACTTTGTAATAAATGTTGATTTAACAAGCTTAATTTTTTCAAATCTTCTATAAAAGAGTTTGAAAAAATATCGGAAGACTCCACTTTTTTTCAATTTTTTTTCGTCATCCTGTTAAATTTTTTCAAGTTGAAATTAATTATAACTAGCTCTTATTGAGATAGTAATAAATTATTGTACATTTGGTTTAAAAATGTATGATGTTATGAGAAATTTTATTTTACTGGTTGGTTGTTTTTTTGTTGTTATTTGTGCAAATGCACAAATAACGATTACTTCAGCAGATATGCCTGTTGTTAATGATACCATTAGGTTGAGTGTTACTAATAATATTCAGGGTAAAGATCCTAAATTAACAGGTCCGAGTTATGTTTGGGATTTTTCTATGTTATCTCCAAATTCACAGAAGATAGATACTTTTTTTTCAGTAACATCAACACCTCTGGCTTACCAGTATTACTTTAATAATAGTATTTTGTATTCAAGTCACAAAGCCAGTTTTGCAAAACGGGGACAGGATTTTGTAATGCCTCCAATAGTACCTATACCATTAAGTATTACTGAAGTATTTAATTTTTCTAAAAACTCTACATCAAAATTTGAAAATGTTGGGTTTGGTTCCAAAATTAGTGGAATACCTTCATCTACGCGCAACTTGCCTATAGATGTAGAATATGAATTTCCCTTAAACTATAATGATTCTAATTTTTCGAGCTCTAAATTTTTAGTAACTATCCCTTCCTTAGCTGCCTATGGACAATCTATGGATAGAAGTTCTGTTGTTGATGGCTGGGGTTCGTTAACTACGCCGTTAGGTACTTTCAATGTATTACGTGTAAAATCGGTACTGAACAAAGTAGATACTTTTTATTTAGACACTTTGGGTGTTGGAACAAATTTTAGTAGACCTGAAGAAATTGAATATAAGTGGTTGGCTAATGGTATGAGTGTACCATTATTAAAAATTATTACAACTGCAGGGATAGTTAGCTCAATAGAGTATAGAGATATTTATAGAGTTGTTGGAGTTGAAGAGCATAAAAATATTGAAGATGTAATGGTGTATCCGAACCCAACAAATGGAGTGGTAAACATAATGTTTAGTAAAATTAAATCAAGCAAACTGAACTATACCGTTAAAGATGTTTCAGGGAAAATTGTTTTAACTAATACTGTTAATACACAAGTTGGTAATAATAACTTTATTATAGACTTTGCTAAACAAAACATAAGCAAAGGAATTTATTTTATTGATTTAAAAGTAGATAGTGAAGTAATTACTCAAAAAATTATTTTTAGCGAGTAAACGAAGCTTCGACGGTTTTTACATTTCCTACAAAATCGGTAACCTCGAGTTTGAAATGGTGTGTTCCTGAAGGTAAATTATCAAATTCGTGCTCTAATCTAGCTCGTTTAGCATCGTAGTCCATCAATACCCATTTACCATCAATTTCAGCTCTGTAGGTTTTAATGCCACTTAGGTTGTCAGAAATAGTAGCTACAATTGATGAGTTGCGCGACATATCTTTACCGGTAAAGATATTTACCAAATTTACAACAGGAGGAATGGTATCTAACATAACCGAAAAACCACCCATAATTTTTGATTTTGCTGTTAAATAATTGTTTCGCCATTCTCCACCTCTTGAATATATTACATTATTATGATCGTAATTTACTATTACTGCTTTTTTACGTTGTTCCTCTGAAATACGAGCCACTTTTATCGAAACTTCAATGTAATCATGAATTGGTGTATAATCGTTATGAATTTGGTATATAGGAGTTAATGTGTTGCTTTTTGCTGGTTTTTCCTGGTATTGTAAATGTAAATCGTTGTATAAAACTCCTTTTGGAAAATTAACAACAATGTTTTGCTTGTCTAAAATGTTATGGTCAGTATATTTAAAAATAGTATCTATTTTGGGTTTTATTGTAGCAATTGAAATTCCTTCTGGTTTTGATCCAATGATATTAAATGCTAACATTGAGGTGTTTTTGTTAATATCACCAACCATGTAATTAACTGATCGAGTTTCTTTGTCTGAAATAGATATTGTTCCATTGTTTTTTTGTTCTTTAAATATGGTTAAAGGATTGTTAGGTTCGATACAGCTTTTTTGGAAACGAGATTTCTTATTTAAATAAATATCGTAATCAATAAGTGAGTTTAATGCTCGCGAATGGTCAAAGCTAAATGATGATAACTCGGATTTGAAAATTAGCTCATTATTGTCGAATAACATGATGCTATACACACCATTTTGGTTTGAAGCACCTGATTGTTGGTCGTATGCATTTATGCCAAACCCAATTTGACCATAAGCAGTAATTATTACATTATTATTCAAGTGGTAAGTTCCATTGCTTCCTGTAACTGTAAACTCTTGGGTGGTATTACGATTGTTTACAAAACTAGTATCGTTTAAAGGAAAAACAGTAATACTCTTAATTACAGGTTTTACATCGTCCTTCACTTCAAAATCAAATAAAAGTGGATTTACAGCATATTCAGAAATGGTTTCTCTAATCTCAAAATGTAGGTGTGGCCCTCCAGAACTCCCAGAATTTCCTGATAAAGCTATAATGTCACCTTTTTTAACTATTAACGCTGTATCTGGCGGATAAAAATCCATTTCAAACGTTTCATTATCGTACTGATATTTTTTGATGTAATCAGCTATTTTACCTTTAAAACGTTGGAGATGGGCATACGAAGAGGTGTATCCGTTAAGGTGTGTGATGTAAATTATTTTGCCATATCCAATGGGCATAATTTTAATTCGTGAAACAAAACCATCAGCAACAGCATAAACATTTTTACCTTCTACACCTTGTGTTTTAATATCTAAACCTGAGTGAAAATGATTGTTTCTGAGTTCTCCAAAATTACCAGAAAGTAATAGAGGGATATCTAGGGGAGATCTAAAATAATTTTTTGGATATTTTTCAGGAGATTGGGAATAGCCAATTAATACTAGTAGTTGAAATAGAAAAAGATTGAAAAATTTAATCATTAAAAAAAATGGATGATTTAAAAACGTTCTGGTACAAAACTAGTACCATGTTTTCATGGAAAACTTAAACTTTAAAAATAATATTCACAAATGTTGTGTTTAAAAATATTACATTTGTGGAGGTTGAATTTTTTTAATGATTTAACAATTAATTAATGAAGGATTTATCTGTTTTAGTGAAGGATCTCAGAAAAAAAGCTGAGTTGGTGATTGAAAAACACCAAGCCATTACTGAAAAAAATAAACAACTTTTGTTAGAAATTGCTCAGTTAAGCGAAAAATTGAATCAGAAAAATCAGCAACTATCGGAATTAGAGGACAAAGTTAGAGTATTGAAAATTTCGAAAAGTGTTGAGAGTGAAAGTACCAAAGATGTGAAGTTGAAAATAAACGAAATGGTACGGGAGATAGATAAATGTATTGCTCAAATAAACAAATAGTTGAACCCTAAATGGGAGATTTGTCGATAAAAATAAAAATTGCAAACCGAGTTTATCCTTTAACGATTAATGCTAAAGAGGAAGAGGGAGTTAGAAAAGTAGCCGATGAAATAAATAAATCCATTGCAGAATATGAAAAATTGTATGCTGTAAAAGATTATCAAGATTTATTGGCTATGGTTGCACTAAAATTGGTATCGACCAGTTATCAAAAACAACAAACAGTTGTTGATGGTGACTCAAATTTAGAAGAAAGTTTGATTCAGATTGAACAGCTTTTTGATAACTATTTGTAACGTTCTTTAAATAAATTAGCAATACTATCGAGAATTATTATTGTAGTTTTAATTACAGTATAGATATTTAAAAATTCCCGTACAACACTTTGTTTGATAAACTAACACTTTACTTAGTTGGAACAATGCTCATAAGCTAACGAAAACAGGCCCCTTGTAAACCCTTTATGGGAATTCACTTTTGTGGACGCGGGAAGTTTGAACATGCTTGGCAGTTCCATTAATTTTTTTCTTGGGTTTATCCAAGCCACTATTGTACGGGTTTTTTTATACCCATACCTAAGTAAAGTTAAGTGTTCAAGTTCCATTAGTAAATAATTAAAAAATTAACTAACAATGGATGTATTAAGTATTTTAATCGGGTTAATTATTGGGGCTGTAATAGCTGCAGTAGTTACCATCATCATCTATAAAAAAGGCATAGATAAGAAAAGCCAGCAAATTATAGAAGATGCAAGAGCTGAAGGAGAAGTTCAGAAAAAAGAAAAGTTACTTCAAGCAAAAGAAAAATTTCTTCAATTAAAAGAGGAGCACGAAAAAGTAATTACGGAGCGTGAAAGAAAAATTAACGATTTAGAAAATCGTGCAAAACAAAAAAACGAT
Organism: Flavobacteriales bacterium; assembly: GCA_050248475.1. GTDB lineage: Bacteria > Bacteroidota > Bacteroidia > Flavobacteriales_E > Vicingaceae > Vicingus. The sequence goes on along the minus strand of JBFWSH010000032.1, from coordinate 5,875 downwards.
GCAGCTTCTAAACAAATAGAGGATGTAAAAAGAAAGGAAGCGGAATTAGATAAAATCAGAGAAAATTTAACCCACCAATTAGAGGTTATTGAAAACAAAGAAGCTGAAATTGATAAATCTCACCGTAAACAAGTAGAACAATTACAAGTTATTTCTGGCTTAAGTGCTGAAGACGCAAAATCACAATTGATAGAAGCATTGAAAGCAGAAGCCAGAACTGATGCTATGGCACACATCAAAGACATAATGGATGAAGCCAAAATTAATGCTAACAAAGAAGCTCGTAAAATTGTTGTACAAACTATCCAACGTGTTGCTACCGAGCAAGCGGTAGAAAATTCTGTATCTGTATTTAACATCGAAAGTGATGAAATTAAAGGTAGAATTATTGGTCGTGAAGGTAGAAACATTAGAGCTTTAGAAGCAGCAACTGGTGTGGAGATTATTGTTGATGATACTCCGGAAGCAATTATTCTTTCTTGTTTTGATCCTGTTAGACGTGAAATAGCTCGTTTATCATTACACCAATTGGTAACTGATGGTAGAATTCACCCTGCAAGAATTGAAGAGGTTGTAAATAAAACAAAAAAACAACTTGAAGAAGAAATTATAGAAATTGGTAAAAGAACTTGTATTGATTTAGGAATTCATGGGTTACATCCAGAATTAATTAGAATGGTAGGTAGAATGAAATACCGTTCTTCTTATGGACAAAATTTACTACAACATTCAAGGGAGGTAGCTAACCTTTGTGCTACAATGGCATCAGAGCTTGGTTTAAATGCTAAACTGGCTAAAAGGGCAGGGTTGTTACACGATATAGGAAAGGTGCCTGATGATGATCCAGAATTGCCACATGCTATTTTGGGCATGAAGTTGGCTGAGAAGTATAACGAAAAACCAGATATCTGTAATGCGATTGGTGCTCACCATGATGAGATTGAAATGACAACGATTATTTCTCCAATCGTACAAGTTTGTGATGCTATTTCTGGTGCCCGTCCAGGAGCTCGTAGAGAAATCATGGAATCGTACATTAAACGAATAAAAGATTTAGAAAACATTGGAATGTCTTATCCAGGTGTAGAACAAGCTTATGCTATTCAGGCTGGTAGAGAATTGAGAGTTATTGTGGAGAGTGGTAAAGTAACAGATGCAGAAGCTGATACTTTATCGTTCGATTTAGCTCAAAAAATTCAAACCGAAATGACTTATCCTGGCCAGGTTAAAGTAACTGTGATTAGAGAGAAGAGAGCCGTGAATTACGCTAAGTAATAGGATGAGAATATAAAAAAATAAAAAAGGGAAGCAATCAATTGCTTCCCTTTTTTTATGAATAGGATTGATACCATTTTGTCTTTTTATTGCCTTTGTATGCCATAATTAAACCATAGTTATTTTTGTTGTAAATCCAATTACGATTTATTAATGTCCTAACAACAAATCCCCACCAAAAGAATTGATGCATTCTTTTAAATTCACAAGTGAAACCGAGACTGTTCAAATAATTTAAAATTAATTTATAGTCCTGTTCTCCATTAATGGTTCCACTTTCATCGTAACGACCAGCAATAATAGTTAAAGAAATATTTTTCACTTTTTTTAATAAATTTTCTGAACCAAGCAATGTGTCGTATTCAGCGCCATTACATGTTAAATTGATGTGTGATATTTTTTCAATGTCAAGGTTTAAATCAGAGACAATATTGTCAATAGTATCAATTTCAACAGTTATTTCGTGTTCTTCATAATCGGCAGAAGTGTCAATTGCGATGTTACCAAGTTGATTCCAGCTACTTATTTTGCCTAATAAAAAATTGCTTTGTCCTTTTTTGGAAAAAGTGCCTTTTTGAATGGTGATGATATTAAAATTATTTTGCTCAATAATTTTATTTGCAAAGGAATGATTTCGTGGGTCAGGGTCAATTCCAATAATTTTTCCTGTTGGAGCAACTCTTCTGTACAATTCAAATAAATCAGAAGTAACAGCCGAAGTCATGTCAAAACCAACTTGAATAGCAATTTCCCCATTTTTTAGGCTTGGAAATTTTAAAACAGCATCAATTTTTGAGAAGTTTTTAAAAAATATTAGTTTGAGTTGCTTTATCATTCACGTGATTTTTTTCAAAAATAGAATTATTAAATCAAAATATTATAAAACTTATATTTGAAGAAAAAATGGATTGTTAGTAGATAATATTATAATAGGAGCGGGTAGGTCTGGCACAACTTCGTTGGTCGAGTATTTAAATCAGCATCCTGAAATTAATTTTTCTACCATAAAAGAGGTAACCTATTTTTCTGTTGAAGAACATTTCAAAAGAGGACGGGAATATTTACATTCTTTTTTTGAAAATAGAAAAGGAATTCTTAGTACATCAGATACCTACTTGTTTATGGATGCAGATGCTCCAGAAAAGATTCAAAAGTATAATCCAGATATTAAGCTCATTGTTATTCTGAGAGATCCTGCAAAGCGAACTTTTTCAAATTTCCAGTATTCGATTAACAATGGATATATTTCTGAAAAAACTTCTTTTATTGAAAGTGAATCTTTAGAACCGGCATACCTAAAAACTAAGGATATTGTTTTTCAAAATAACCATTGTAACTTTTATGGTAGCTTATATCATCATCATTTAACTAATTGGTTAAAGTATTTTAAAAAAGAACAATTATTTATTTGCACTACAAATGAATTGAATAAAACCCCAAAAGAAACTTTAAATAAATTGTTTGAATTTTTAGGGTTGGATAAATTCGAGATAGTTCCGTTAACAGAAAAGAATAAGGCATCTGGAGTTAAAAATAAGGGGTTGAATAACTTTTTAATTAATAGAGATAATTGGCTACGAAAGTTGATCAGAAAACCATTGCAAATTGGTTTTGTGCGAAGTTTTATTTTTAAAACAGGAGTAGTTGAAAAAATTAAAGAGGTAAATAGAACGGAACAAGTTTATAGGGAAATGACTGAAAAAGAAAAAGATTTTTGTAAAACCTATTTTAAACAAGACTTGATTAGGCTTAAACAAGATTTTGGTATTGAGTTTTAATTGTCGCTTACAATATTTCCATCTTTCATTAGCAATTTTTGATCAGCCATATTGGCTAATTCTTCATTGTGAGTAACAATGATAAAAGTTTGATTAAACTCTGATCTCAATTTAAAAAACAATTCATGTAAATCTTTCGCAGAAGCTGAATCTAAATTTCCCGATGGTTCATCGGCAAGTATAACGGCTGGATTGTTTATTAAAGCTCTACAAACAGCAACTCGTTGTTGTTCACCCCCTGAAAGCTGAGATGGTTTATGATGTAATCGTTCTTTTAATCCTAAGGAAGTTAGTAATTCAATGGCTCTTTTTTCTGCTTCGGCCTTTGATGTTTTATGTATAAATGCTGGAATACAAACATTTTCCACAGCAGTAAATTCCGGCAATAAATGATGAAACTGAAATACAAAACCAATATTTTTATTTCTAAATAACGAAAGATTTTTGTCTTTTAAGCTCAACACATCAATGTTGTTGAGTTTTAATGTACCTTCATCTGGTTTGTCGAGCGTTCCAATAATCTGTAATAGTGTTGATTTTCCAGCACCAGAAGCACCTACAATAGAAATTACTTTGCCTTTTTCGATGGTTAGATTAACTCCCTTTAAAACTTCAAGAGAGCCATACGATTTATGAATGTTGTTTAGTTGAATCATCAACACAAAGTTAACCCTTTAGGTTTAAATTATCGATATTCACTTTTTCATTTATAAAAGGCAGGTTAATCGTATATTTTGTTCCATTTTTCTGGTTGCTAACCACTTTTATTGTACCATAAAATGATTTAACCCTCGAAACAATATTACTTATACCTAAACCTTTTGTATAGTTGTTAATGTCGAATCCTATTCCATTATCTGTTAATACCATGTTTAGCTGGTCATTAACTAAAGAAAAAGTAATGATGATTTCAGAGCAATTGGCATATTTTACCGAGTTGTTTATAAATTCTTGAACTATCCTATAAATAGATACTTCAAGTTCCTTGTCGGAAGTAATAATATCATTTTTGAAAACAGCCAATATTGCAATATCGTTGTTTGGATAATTATCACATAAATTAATTATTGCTTTTTGTATGCCATAGCTGGATAAAGAAGGAGGTAAAATATCGTAACATGTTTTACGTAATTGTTGGATAGTAGCTAGTACATTCTCTGTAATTTCAGAGAGTTGTTGTTTATGATTTTCATGAACGTCTTCAAGTAATTGATTTAATTGGAATTTTATACCCAACAAAGTCTGTCCAATGCCATCGTGTAAATCTCTTGATATACGTGTTCTTTCTTTGTCTTGAGTTATAATAGCAGTTTTTAATAGCATTTGTTGCATGTTCATTCGTTTGGTAACATCACGAACAACTGCTTGGTAACTTGTTACTTCTCCATAGTTATTACATATTTTATTTGCTGAAACCAAACAAATTTTTCGGTGTCCAATTTTCGGGCTTATTTTACATTCGTAATTATCTAGTATTCCATCTTCACAAATTTTTTGTTTAATTGATTCAAGTTCATCTTCATTGGTAATAAATTCTGAAAAATACGAAAGTGATAAGTTGAGTTTTATAGTTTCAAACATAACTAACGCAGCCTTATTAAAGTCTATAATTCGACCTTTAGCGTCAAAAATAAGTATGGCATCACTACTTTCAGAAAAAACTTTTTGGTACTTGTTTGTTAACTTATTGTTTTGCTCTCGCAAGTGATATAATTGGTATGCATTTTCTATGGTTAATTTAAGTTCGAATTCGTTCCAAGGTTTATTAATAAAACGATAAACTTCTCCTTTGTTTATAGCATCTTCGACAGCTTTAATATCGCTATATCCTGTAAGCAATATCCGAATAGGATTAGGATAGATATTGATGATTGATTCAAAAAATTCTACTCCAGTCATTTCGGGCATACGTTGATCAGCAATAACTACTTCTATGGGCAGTTCATTCAAAATCTTATTAGCATCGCTAATTGTATTAGCTAAAAACACATCAAAAATTCGTCGGTATGTTGATCTAAAAGCCAATAAATTGTCTTTTTCATCATCAATATAAAGTAATTTAATTTTAGTCATAGTTATTGTTTTTGATGTTTGGGTAAATTTAACGTAAAGATAGTCCCGTTGTTTTCTTCCGATTCAACATGTATGGTACCATGATGGTTTTCAATTATTCTATACACAATGGATAAACCTAGCCCGGTTCCTTTACCAACTTCTTTAGTAGTAAAGAAAGGGTCGAAAATTTTATTTTGGGTATCTTTATTCATGCCAATTCCGTTATCTTTTATTGATATACCAATGGTTTCATCTTCTGAAAATGTTCTAATTTCGATAACTTTTTTGTTTTCAGAATCTTTTTTGTCATTTACAGCGTGAATGGCATTATTAAGAAGGTTTAGAAATACCTGATTTAATTTACCAGGATAACATTCTATCTTTGGTAAGTTACCAAGCTCTTTTCTGATTTCAATACCCGTATATTCGCTTCTTAACAGTACTAAGGTAGATTCAATACCTTCATTGATGTCCGCTAACATTAAATCACTTTCATCTAACCTTGAAAAATTACGCAAACTCCGTACTATTTCTGTAGTTCTGTTTGCTCCGTTTTCTATGCTTGATATAATGCCATTTAGTTCTTCAACTAAAAAATTGTAATCCAATTCACTTCTTAGAGCTTCAACTTCTTTAATCTTCTCATCAAAATTATTAGTATTTATTTCGTTGTATTTTTCGATTATCGTTTTCAAATCGTCGATGTCTTGTTTTAATGGGGAGATATTTTATTATACAAATTTAATGGGGTTGTTTATTTAATTAGC
>JBFWSH010000031.1:0-30986 GCA_050248475.1 Flavobacteriales bacterium | reverse complement strand
TATTTATCTAAATTGGTTTTATAATCAGATTTCCATAAATTTCGTAAAGCTCCAATTCGTTGATGAAAATGGGTGTCGTAGTCTTCTGTTAAAACATTATCTCGCCATATTTTTAGTTTAGTTTCACCTTTTTTAGCGATTATTTTTTGGTTTAGAATTTTATCATTGATTTTACCTTCCTGATGTAATTTTCTGAAATCAGTTAATGATAAATAAACCTGATACCCAAATATTTCGGCAGCATGCTGCATAGCATCGTGAAACTTTTGTTGCTGAAAAGCATGCAGGGTATTGTGATGCACAAAATCTTTTAAAGGAGCTTGTGAGGGCAGGTAGTGTTTTAAATGATGTACTATTTCTGAAATTTTTTCAGCTGTTTCAGATTTATGGATTGTTTTATCCACGTTTTCTGGTTGTTGCATAAATCCATTTTTTTCTTGTTAGAATAAAAAGAAAATTGAAATCAAGAAATTACTCCAATGGAGAAAATCGAGATAAAAGAAAGAATGGATTTTTTAGAAAGGAATTTTGAGTGAGCAGTATTTTATTGGAATACTGCAGCTAGAAAATAAAAAATTAGTGTTATTGGTAACATAATAATCTACATCAACCAGTTCGAGTATTATTGAACGAACATTTATGAATTGATTGATGAATGATTTTATTTCAGGTTCATTTTCAAATTCATTGAACTCTGATGTTTCTTCGGTTTTGTTTGAGAATAAATTGAAAAGTAAAAATTCATCTTCGTCTGAATAAATAGAATTTAAATGAACATCATGTTTTGATGTTGACTGTAACTTTTCTGTATTAAATTTTTGTTGGTGCTGGAATAATATGGGACCTGAATAGATTATACTCCAGACTATTGCTAGAAGTGTAAAGTAGGAAAGTATAAGGTGTTTAAATTTCATTTAATGGAAATGAGTTACGGAACAAAATTAGAATAAATAGTTATTCATAATTTTTTAACCGCTCTTTTATTTCGTTAATTCTTATTAATTTGTTTTCTTGACGTAGATTTATAGCCGTTTTAGTAAAGTACTTGTGAGCTTCTAAAAATTTAATTTGAAGTTCATCCCATTGTTTATCACTCTTCACTATATCTCTTTCCATTAGCTCTCTTTTTAGCTTATCGGCAATCGGATGAAATTCTGGACCGCCTAAATAATCCAAGTCGGCATCACAAATGATTTCTTCAAGATGATTTTTTGGCTGTTGAGGTACTTTTGTGGCTTTTATTAATTGATGTATAACTTCAATCTGATCTTGGGTATAACCAAATCTTGGTAGCACTTTTTGAGCTAATTCAGCTCCAATGTCCTCATTATTGGCATATTGTTTAACAAAACCTGCATCGTGGTATAAAGCAGCCGTCTTTAAAAGGAAAATATCATCACCTTCAACACCTTCCATTAATGCTAATCGTTCTACCGCAGCACAAACATCTAAAGTATGTCTTAAATCATGATAGTGCAGATTGTCAGGTAATTCTTTTTCTAATCGACTCACAATATATTTTTCAGCTTTACGGTAATTGATACCACTATAAATATGAAGGTCGACATATTTTTGGAATAAGTTGTTAGGTACTATACCTTCACCATTTACAGAAAGTTCTGCACGTATTCCATGTACAAAATACATGTCGATGTTACCCTTGTTTTTGGCTTTAACTTTACCTCTATATTCACAAACAAAAAATTCTTTTACAAGCTGATAAGTTGCACCAGAAATGTTCACCTTACCTATTTCACTGGCTTCTTCAATTCTACTAGCAATATTAACACTGTCGCCCCAAATATCGTAAGCAAAACGTTTAATACCAACAACTCCAGCAATAATTTCACCGGTATGAATACCAATACGTAAACCCCATGGTTTTTCACCTTCTGCAATATTTTGTTCGTGTACTTTTGACATGTATCGCTGAATTTCTAAACCAGCCAATACAATATCTATAGGGTTACTTTTGTTTCGTATAGGGATACCTCCTGCACACATGTAAGCATCTCCAATGGTTTTTATTTTTTCGATATTGTATTTTTGAATGATACCGTCAAATTCAATAAAATATTGGTCTAACCTGGCAACTAACTCTTGGGGGTTTATCTCTTCAGCAATTTTTGTAAAACTCTTAAAATCAGTAAACATTATAGAAGATAAGCGATATTGACGAGCCGTAGCCTTTCCTTTCGACTTCAATTCTTCTACGGTTTCTTCAGGGAGTATATTCAGTAGTAATTTTTCTGTTTTATCTTTTTCTTCTTCAATTAATTTTTTCTGAGCTTCAATTTCTTCCTTTTGTTTTATTACCTCATAAGTTCGTTCCCTCACCTGAACTTCTAATAGTAATTTTTGAGCTTTTACTCTATTTATACGGGTAATGTAGTAGGCATATACTATTGCGAGTATTACAAATATAGCCAACGATCTAAACCACCATGTAGCCCAAATAGGAGGCAGTACAATAACTTTTATTTGGGCAATTTCTTCATTCCAAACACCATCGCTATTTGAAACTTTTACCTGAAAAATATATTCACCTGGGTCAAGATTGGTATAGTTTGCAATTCGATTGTTACCAATATAAACCCAGTCTTCATTAAAATTTTCAAGTTTATAGGCGTGTTGGTTTTTTAATGGGTACGAATAATGTAAAGAAGCAAATTTAAATGAGATTACATTTTGACGGTATTTTAAAGTAATTTCTTTTAGCTCTGAAATATCTTTTGATAAAATCGAATTTTTACCAATTTCCACAGGTTTATTAAATAAGTAAAAATCGGTTATTAGTGGTTTAGGTAATGATTTATTTAAATGAACATCGTCGGGATAAAATGAATTGTAGCCATTTACCCCTCCAAAATATAATTCACCATAATTGTTTTTATAAAAAGCTCCTACATTAAATTCATTACTTTGAAGTCCATCACTTTCATCATAGTTTTTAAAACTACTGTTTTTCTTATCAAATACTGATAATCCTTTGTTTGTACTAATCCAAAGTATGTTGTTATTATCTTCAATTATTCCATAAATAACATTATTGGCCAATCCTTCTTTTTCTGTAAATCTTACAAAATCTTCAGTTTTGGTGTTGAATTTATTTAATCCACCTCCAAAGGTTCCTATCCATAAAAAACCATCTTTACCTTCGAGCATTGTTAATACACTATTATTACTCAAAGAGTTTAAGTATGCAGGGTTGTTCAAGTAAGTTTTAAAAATAAATCTACCATCTTCTTCAATAATTTTAGCAAAACCACCGCCATCGGTAGCCACCCAAATGTTCCCATTTTTATCTTCAATAATAGAGCGAATTAGGTCGTTTTTTAAGTGATTATTGTTGGGAGAAGCATTAAATGATTGGGCTGTTTTTCTATCAGAATTAACTAGAACAAGTCCTTCTTTTGTCCCAAGCCATAACCTGTTTTTTTTGTCTTCAAGAATACAATATGTTCTGTTTTGCTGAGTTGGATCTAAAAAATTTACAGGAGTAAGTTTGTTGTTTTGATAAATTAGTAATCCACCATCGGTACCAACATAAATGGTATTCGTATGGTCTTTATAAATGGAATAAACACTTTCATTTTTTTGTTCTTTTAGGTAGTTAAATTTAGGAGCAATAAAATGTGTTTCACCAGTTTCTTTGTTAAAAACATCTAATCCTTTGTTTGTTCCAATATATAAGATTGGGGTAGAGGAATTATCTTGGAAAATGCTCCAAACCATATTACTACTAATGGTATTTTTATTATTAGGAAGAGATTGGTAATGTTTAAAAAATTGTTTTTGTTTATCAAATTTATCAACGCCAGATTGAGTCCCAATCCAGATAATACCTGAATTATCTTCATAAATGGTGTTAATTTTATTGCTGCTTAAACTGGTGTAAATGGTTGCATCATAGGTATAATGATCAATATTTTCGTTTGAATAGATTTTAAACAAACCCGATTTTTCAGTACCTAACCAAACAACCCCCGATTTATCTTCATAGATTTTTGTCACTGAAGCATTCTCAATCAGTTGGTTGAGTTTATGGTCGCTATATATTTTATCAGTTTTATCGTTAAGAATATTAATTCCATTATTAGTTCCAATCCAGATTTGATTCTTCATTAATATGGAAAAACTCCATACAATGTTGCTTGATAATAAACTATTTTCGGTGGTATATTGAGTGCTTTTTTTTGTCTGAATGTTATATTCAATTATTCCGTTTCCCTCAGATGCAATTAATAAATTTGATTTATCAATAAATATCAAATCTCTAATTTTTAGTTGTTTTGATGAAGTGATGGTGTTTAATTTTATGGGTTCAACTAATAGTGTTTTTTTATTTACTCTTAGTAATTCACTATCAGTACCAACCCAAATAAAATCTTTTTGTTCGACTAATGCCCAAACATTGTTTTTCGATTTTTCGGAAGGTGAATTATTGGTTACTTTTTTGAATCCGTGGGTGCCATTGTCGTAAATATTTAAACCATTTTCGGTAGCAAACCACAAACGACCAGATTCGTCTTCAATTACATCATGGATAAAACTGCTAGAGATGGATAAACTATCTAAAATATCATGTGAAAATGTTCGAAATTCATATCCATTATATTGATTTAAACCATCTTGGGTACCAAACCACATCAATCCTTTTTTGTCTTGAATAATACAAAGCACTTCACTTTGCGACAAACCATCTTTGATACTTAGATGACCAAATTTGATATTGGTTTGCTGACTAACCCCAAAGTAGTAAAATATCGTGAAAACGAAAAAAAGCAGTTTTTTCTTCAAGAGTTTAATATCGTTTTATGATTCTAAAATCGGTTCTTCTATTTTTGGCTCTACCTGTTGGGTTGTCGCTACCATCTTCATTTGTATTAGGTGCAACCGGTTGTGATTCACCCATACCTTTAGCCGTAATTCTGTTAGTATTAATACCTTTTGAAAGTATATAGTCTCTTGCTTTTTGGGCACGTTCATGAGATAATCGGGCATTGTAATCATCACTTCCTTTCGAATCGGTGTGAGATGAAAGTTCAATACCCACTCCTTTGTTTTTTTCCAGAATTAAAACTAATTTGTCTAGTTCTTTAGCCGCAACAGGGTTAATATCTGAAGATTTATAGTCGTAAAAAATCTTTGAAATAACAAAATTATCGTTCTCACCAATTTTTATAACTTCATCAAGTTCGTTAATTAATGTAATTACATTTTGTTCGTTTGCTAATCGAACATATCTATACTTTCCATCAATCAAGCGTTTGGTGGCATCTATAACTTTACCATTTTCATCCACAATAATTAAGTTTATACTTGGGTCATCTTCTGCTAACATAAATAAATATTGTTCGTCAGGAGAAAGTTTATCAAAACTAAATCTACCGTTTTTGTCAGTTTTAGTTTTCCCAATTATTTTTCCGTTTTCATCAACTACCCAAATTTCTAAACCATCAGAGTAATCACCTGGAAGCTTTTGATAAGCTTGTCCAAACACACTTATTGTAAATAAACTTTCATCAACTTCTTCTAGTAAAGGTAATTCGTCATATTTATCATAAGGCAAAGCTTGAAATTGAAACTTCCCTTTCCCAATATCATTTGCCAATTGAACTTTTTCACCTTTAGAATTGGTTAAGTACATTTTAGCTTTTGCAAGCAAGGTATCATCTTCTTCATTAATTTTTAGGAAATAACTTTCGTCCATTTTTAATTTATTGAACTTAAACTTTCCATTCTCATCAGTTTTAGTGGTTTGTATGGCTTGGTCATTTTCATCAAACAAAGTAATATTAACATTTGAAGCTGGTAATTTATCATATTCCAAAACACCAGTCATTGATGTTTGTTTGTCGATACTTTGATAATTAAACTTGTAAATATCATCGCTACCCATTCCACCTTCCCTGTCAGAAGAAAAATATCCGTTTTCATCGTCGGTAAAGAAAATTCCAAAATCGTCTTTGGGAGAGTTTAAAGGTGTTTTTAAGTTTTTAGGATTTTTCCAATTATCAGTTGCAAAAACTGAGTAAATATCTAAGCCTCCATATCCTGATAGCCCATCAGAAGCAAAATATAAAACATCTTTTCTAAAATAAGGGAAAACTTCATTTTCTTCTGAATTTACTTCATTTCCTAGGTTTATTGGATTACCCCAAGTTTCTCCTTCTCGGTTACAAACATAAATATCCATTTTACCGAATCCTCCAGGCATGTCTGATGAAAAGAACAGTTTAGTTCCATCGGCAGAAATCCAAGGATGAGCAACCGAATATTTCACGCTGTTGTATTTAAATTCCTTAATATTTTTCCATTTTTTATTTTCTAGAGTAGCTACATATATTTTTAGCTTGTTAGCAAATTTTTCTCCACGTTCTTCTTTATTTGCACGAGTAAAATAGATGGTCTTGTTATCAGAAGAGACAGAAATAGGCCCGTCGTGATAAAGGGAGTTTAGTTGACTTGAAAAATGCTTGGCTTTTTTGTACGATTTTGCCTCTTTGGCAAAAAATATTGATAAATAGGGTGTCCCGGAATAATTATTGGCACTCTCATTAACTAAATCTAATCCTCGTTCGGAAACGAAGACTATACCATCCTCGTAGGTTAATGGACAAAAATCAGATTTATCGGAATTGATATTTTCAAATGTTGATACAGTAAACTCTTTTGGATCAACTTCCCAGTTAGCAACATCAGAACATGATTGTAGCATAAGTTTGCCCACTAAACTATTAGGCACTTTGTTTAAATAATTTTGGAATTGAACTTTGGCATCAGAAAATTTTCCGTTATTTTTTAGTGCTTGACCGTAATACAAATTATTAGCAGGTTCTTTTGGATTTAGCTCAACTGCTTTTGCATAATAGGTTTCAGCATTTTGATAATCTTTTAGTTTTCTATATGAGAAAGCAATGTTTTGAGTAGCTTCAATATTTGAAGGCGATTTTTTTAATATTTTCTGATAAACTTCTATAGCTTCAAAATAACGTTCTTGTTCAAATAAATCATCAGCTTTGCTTTGTTGAGCAAAAACACCATTAAACATTAACAATAACAGAGGAAGAAGTACTTTTAAAATATGTTTTATCTTATTCATGTATTGTCTTAGAAATAACGTGGTGAAATTACTTTTGATTTAAACAAATCCAAATCATATCCAATAAAAATTTCGTGAGAACCACTTCCTGTAGTTTTAGTTAAAGCACTAAAATTATGATCGTAAGCATAACCCATTCTAAAATATTTGTTGATGTTGTATTCGGCTAAGATAATAATACTTTTACGAGTGGTAAGTGTTACACCAAATTGTACAGTTTTATTGATAACAACACTTGTATTCAAATCAATATTTCCATTTCGCTGGCCATCTCCCCGAATTAAAGCTGATGTTTTTAACACTAACTTATCGTTAAGAACAAATGCTTTGCCAACGGTTCCTGTAATATGTGAATAAACTTTTGCTCCATTTTCTGTATTGGTCATGGCTTTAGTAAAGCTATATTGTGCTTGATTTAAATGGTCAAGAGCTATACCTGCATAAAAAGTGTTAGTGTTGTAATACATTCCGAAATCGAATGTTGGGATAATAAAACTACCCACTGCTGTAGTTGGAATCTGATCTTCGGTATCTTTATAGTCAATCTTACTCCAATTGTAATTATAGTTTTGTATTCCTGCTCTGAGTCCAAATGCCAGTCTTCCAGATCCAATTTTGATGCGGTAGGCATAAGCAGCAGTTGCTGTTAAAATGTTTTTTGGTCCAATTTTATCGTTGGTTACGTTAAGCCCCAGGCCCATTATTTTATTTTTTAAGGGACTGTTTATAGCAAAAGTTTGTGTTACAGGAGCTCCCTCTAATCCTACCCATTGACTACGATGAACCAAAACACCACTCAACATTTCTCTACTACCGGCATAGCCCGGATTTACTCCAAGCGGGTTAAACATATACAAACTATAAATAGGATCTTGCTGTGCAAATCCCTTAATAGTGGAGAGTATAATTAGTATGAATAAATATTTTTTCATAGTTCTTAATTTCTGTAATCAATTATCGAGTTATTTCGACCCATCCTTTGTAAATGGTGCCAGCAATATCTGCTAAATAAAAGTAGGTACCATCTGGTAATAAATTACCAGCATTATTGGTTCCTTTCCAAACTTTTTCATCTTCGTTAGAATAATTAGAAGTGTTCCAAACAATATCTCCCCAACGGTTAAAAATTTTAACATTGTTTTCCGGAAATTGCTCTATATTATCTACATACCAAGTATCGTTGTTACCATCACCATTAGGGGTTAATCCAGAGTAAAATTTAAGTTTACAATCTTCATCGCTATCCAGCCCAATATCAACAAGTTTTACAAAAAAGCAACCGTTGGCTCCTACTATTCTAACCCGGTAGGTGCCGGCTTTTAACTTTGTTTCATCAGCTAAAATTGTAGTGTCAAGCACCGGTCGTACAAAAATAGTATAAGGGCCAGCACATCCCAAAACATTAGTTATAAATATTGAACCATTTTCAGCACCTCTACAACTTTCGTTTATCACTTCGTAAGTAACTAAGGAATCTACATTATTGGTAGGTTGTTGAAATCCTTGAGTTAATATTTTATTAACTGAAAATAAGGTTTGTATTGCAGGTTCTCCAATGGTTGAAGAGATAGACATCGTTGTACCTACTTGGTAGCCTCCAGTACTTCCAATAACTTGTCTTTCAAGAACCACTTGAGCATTAATGCAGACAGGTATTAGGATTAGTATGTATATTAGTTTTTTCATTATTTATTTTTTAATGCTTCAACTTCTTTTTTCAAATCGTCAATCATTTTTTGTTGTTCTTTGATAGCGTTGATAAGCATGTAAGTCATAGCACCGTTATCTACACCTAAATATTTTTCACCTTTAGAAGATTCTTCTTTTTTATATTCCCATTCATTAACCATATATGGAGCAATTTTTTTTAATTCTTGAGCTAATACGCCAACACCAGTGTCTTCAGGCATTCCAGCTTCACCAGTATAAGTGAACCAAACAGGGTTAATTTTGAGTATATCTGTAAGTCCGCCCTCAAACGGTTTAACATCTTTTTTTAATCGAGCATCTGAAGCCACTGTCCAAGTATTTGTTGTAGGTTTTGCTGCACTATTATTTTCAAGGTGTAAATTATAAGCAGGATTTATGGTCGCTCCAATACCAACACTTCCGGCACTTTCTACTATCATTACTTGAGCGTCAGAAGTACCATAAATTTTCAAGGTATTTGCCCAGCCAGAACCCCAAATACTAACCTTGGCTGAAGTTGAGACAGGAGTAGGGGATCCTAAATGTACATTTGCAGATAATAATGCATTTCCTACAACATGTAAGGGATAAATAGGTGTTGTTGTCCCAACAGATAAATTATTTTGAACATAAACATCTCCAGAGGAAAAATAACCAGCCCAATTATTTGTTGCACCTGTTGCAGAACCAAAAACACCATAATTAGTAGTTCCAGCTCCAGTACTCCATCCATAAACACCATAGTTGGTTGCTGTACTTCCTTGTGCATATCCTCTAACACCAATATTTTCACCAGAACCATTATAAGCTTCAAAGCTACCAGCTCTTTTTGCGCCTGTACCTGTACCTTGTACAGTACTGTAAATACCAAATGTACTTGATGCAGAATTGGTGTTGGTTTCAAAATAAGCAGATCTTAAAGCGGTTGAAGTTTTAACATCAAGTGGAAATAGAGGTGAACTAGTCCCTATACCTACATCCCCGCCGCCACTAGGTACGATAATAGCATAATTATTTGTTCCACTAGTTGCCGAAAATTGCCCCCCAATATTTGTTCCTGTTCCTGTAGCACTTGATGTTATACCTGTTTTAGAACCCGAATTACCATAGGCATTTGCATAAATACCGTAATTGGAAAGCGTACTACCTGTTGCAGCAAAACTACCTCCCATATTTGCTGCGGCACCGCCACCTGTTGCAGAACCATCAACCGCCACTTTTTGTGCAGAACTAGTAAAGGTATTTGTAATTTTTGCAGTTGTATTTAATGTAGAATTAGCTACTTCAAAAGTTGTTGTGGGAGTACTTGTTCCTATACCAACATTAGCATTGTTTCCCAGTATCAAAGAATTGCTTTGAGATACTTGAGTGTTGTAACCTATAGCAGTAGCATTGGTAAGGTTATTAACTGTTGCGTCAGCATTATATCCTAAATAAGTATTGTTTGATCCTGTAGTATTTGTTTGTCCAGCATATGCTCCTGTTGCAGTATTCCCACTACCAGTTGTCCCCCAAAAAAGAGAGTAAGTACCTGTAGCAGTGTTATTACTTCCTGTATTATAACTTAAAGCAACTCTACCAAGAGCAGTATTGCTTGTGCCTGTAATATTATCTGTAAGAGCACCATAACCAAGAGCAGTGTTCCAATTTCCAGATGTTGTTTTATTTCCTGAAAAATCACCAACGAACGTATTTTGTCGGTTGGTTAAGTCATCACTTGCACCAGCACCACTACCAATAAATACCGAAGAACCTGTATTTAAGATTTCTATTTGTCCTTTTTGTGTTATTCGTACACGTTCAATATTGTTAGTTCTAAATACTAAATTTTGAGCATCTGTAGTTCCAACGAAATTTGTTCCTGAATTTGTTCCTGAATTACCATTTAAATTCCAAACATTAGTGGCGGATGGAATTGGCTGCCACTCTGCATTTCCTTGAGCATCCATAGATGTTAACACTGAACCTATCGCTGGAGCTGTACCGGACATATTTTCCAAACGCAATGATCCATTTAAATGGAGAGAGGTAGTAGGGCTGTTGGTTCCAACACCAATATTTCCAGAACCCTGTTCTATTACAAAAGGAGTAATACCTGTCTGTACATCAGATATTCTAAATTGTTGTCCAGTACCTTCTCCTTGTCCCATTGACCACTCCGCTAAAGCTGTCTTGTATCGATAGCCTATTCTAAAATTACCTGCAGTTGTAGAAAGTAAAACTTCAGGCCTTAATGAAACACCATCACTTACTTCTAGTTTTGCAATAGGACTATTAGTTCCGATACCTACATTATTAGCTAAAGTAGTTGGATAAAGTAATCCACCACTTTCCGTCCATTTTCCTGTCGGAATTAAAGTAGATAAAGAAACAGCATGATTATTTCCTGCCTCAGTTATAACCAAAGAGTCACTAGTCCCATTTAACCCAAAACTGGTTATTAATTCGTTAGCAGGATTAGAGTCTGCATCATCGATACTAAAAGTGGTACTAGATCCACCTGTAATATTAATAGTTACCGAACCAGGAGAAGTTATATTACTTAAATTTTGATTGTCATTATCCGCAGGAGTTGGATTAGCAACCCAGCTTGTACCATTATAATAAAGTAAATCTCCCGTACCCGCAGTAGAAGGCAATTCCAGTTCATTTGTAGCATCAGTATCACCATCTGCAGTTTGGTCAATACCAGCTACCCACGCACTACCATTCCAAACCAAGATATCACCAGTTGTTGCAGTAGAAGGTAATTCGATTTCATTATTTGGATCAGAGTCACCATCAGCAGGAGCAACCCCGGCAACCCAACTTGAACCATTCCAAGTTAAAACATCCCCCAAAGTATTACCAATCAAAGGCAACTCCAACTCGTTAGAAGGGTCAGAATCGGCATCATTAGGACTCGTAATAAAACCACTATCATTTGTTAAATCAGAAGTATTAGTTGGTATAGATGTTGCTAAAGTAATTGGATTTCCAGCTGTACCATCGCCAGTAATTGATAAGCCATCAGTTACAGCAGCTTGAGACCCCCAGTTGTCTGCTCCAGAACCTGGATTTTGAGCTATCCAAGCACTACCATTCCATGTTAATACTTGATTAGTAGTTGCAGTTGCAGGTAATTCAATTTCGTTGTTTGGGTCATTATCAGCATCATTTACAGCATCTATAGCGGCAACCCAAGAAGAGCCATTCCATTGTAGAATATCTCCAGTACTGGCAGTTACAGGTAGTTCTTTATAAGGAGATAAATCAATATTTGTTGCTAAACCATTGTTTGTAATAGTTAGAATATCTCCAACTATAGATAAATCTTGAATTTCATTTGTCGGGTCAGCATCAGCATCAAGAGTATTGATTACTTCTACTAATCCAAGTTCGTCAGTATAATTATAGGTTCCATCACCATTATCAGTAATAGAGGTAATTGTTTCAGAAAAAGAGGGAAGGATAACACTATTACCATTACTCAGGTATAAAGTATCCCCACTGACACTCAAAGTTTGAATTTCATTAGTAGCTGAAGTATCATTATCTATTGTTGAGATTATATTTCCTGTAATATCAATTCCATTACCAGGAGTGTAAGTACTTCCTAAAATTGAAGTTAAATCAACAGTATGTAAGGTTCCATTTTCAGTAATTTCAATAATATTACCGTTTAGGTTGGTTAAGGTAATAAGTTCGTTGTTTGGGTTATTATCAGCATCCCCGATGTTTATAATAGTATCATTGTTAAAAGCAATACCATTACCAGGGAAATAAGTAGTTCCATTCACTCCAGGAGGGCCAGTTAAATCATTAGTAGTATAACTTGTAGAATTAGAATAATAAATAGTCATTGTTCCATTAGCGTTGTGTACAGTTGAATCAATACCCACCCCATTAGCACCGGCAGGGCCGGTATTTCCAGCAGGACCAGTAAGACCGATAGGCCCTTGAGGACCAGTAGGACCAGCAACACCATCACACACAAAATAAGTATAATCCACCTCAAGAAGTTGAAGCGTACCATCATTATTATCATCCAAACCACTTTCAACCTTATTACCACCAGCAGAACAATTAGCACCAGCAGGTTCAGGAGTAATGTTCATTAAGCTGTTTTTACCAGGAAGACCAGCTGGACCATTAGCAGATTCCTTAGCAAATAGCGCATAAGGAACAGAAAGCAATTGAGTAATCCCCATAGGATCACCATCAACCTCAACATAAAGATAAAAAGGAGCTGTTCCCCAAGCAATACCAGCCATTGTTCCAAAAGTTGGAGTACCACCACCAACTTCAGCAGTAAACAAACCAAATTGATTAGTAGTTAACGAATGAGATTCAGCATAAACAAGAGTTCCAGAAGAAGAACCAGAGCGAATTTCGTATTTAACATTGATAGGTTGATTAACTAGAGGTATTCCACTTAAATTTCGAGCTACAGCTTGATAATTTATTTTCTCGGGTGCCTGGGCAAAAACTCCTATCGTTAAAAGGAGTGCTAATGCCAATAATGTCAATTTATTTTTCATACAAAATTTGTTATCGTTATTTAATCCGCATAAACTAAATGCCCACTGAATGATGAATTAGATTTATAAAAGCTAGCTGCACCGTTCGTATTTAGATATTGAATCCATACTTCTTCACCAACATTTAAATGGACGGTAGCACTTAATGTTCTTGTACACCTGTTCTGTGTAATGGTGTTAAAAAACCCTTCTTGACTGGTAATTCCTTTACCAGAAATGTGCATCATATCAATGAAAAAATATCCTGTAGGAGCACCAGCAAATTCTACAGAGGCTTCAAGTTGATAAACCCCGGAAACGGGTGCTTTAAACCTATGAGTGGAAGGGTTATATCCATTGCCTTGATTGTAAAAGAAACTAGATAGTGCTACCTCAAATTGTAAAGTTTCTGCAGTACCTGAGGACAAACTTTGTAGATTTGAACCATCATTACTACCTCCTCCTCCAGCAAAGAAAGCAATTTGATTAGCCTTCCATGAAGCATTGCCAGCTGCATCAGAGGTTAAAATTTTACCTAAACCTTGAGTCCCGTCATTAATTTTCAAAGCAGCATTTACATCCACTTTTCTATCATTATTTACACTTAAAACAGGAAAGCCTAAATTATCTTCAACTTGCATTAATATTTTTCCTGCTGATGCGGTAGAATCCTGAATGTGAAATAAAACACTAGGTGATGTCATACCAACACCAACATTTACTCCCTTTCCTAAAACCATACTATTACTTCTTGCTACTATAGTATTTGCTCCAATTGCTATGGCATTGGTTAGGTTAGAAGATTTAACATCTGCAAAAGCTCCAATTGCTATATTATCAGATCCTGTAGTATTTGATTGTAAAGCACCTGTACCAAGAGCAGTATTTCTGATTCCAGCAGTATTAAGCACCAAAGCATTTGCTCCGATAGCAGCATTTGACGAACCTGTATTATTGTCTCTTCCTGCCCAATAACCATAAAATGAGTTTGAAAGTGAAGCATCTATTTTGCCTGCCTGCACATTGTTAACTCTTATAGTAAAAGGAACATTGTCGGTGGTTCCAATAAAATTGATTCCATCAACAGTACCAGCATTACCAGTTTGATTCCAAACATTAGAAGCGAGAGGAATCGGTTGCCATTCTGCATTACCTTGAGCATCTATAGATGTTAAAACAGATCCAATAGCTGGAGCAGTACCAGATAAATTATCCAATCTTAAGCTTCCGTTTAAATGCAATACTGCTGTCGGATTAACCCTTATACCCACATTCCCAGAGTTAGAGATTATCATTCTTTCAGTAAAACTGGTATTAAAACGAATAGCATTGTTTGCTGCTATTTGTAAATCATCGCCAGAACCAGGAATAGATATTGATGCTTGGGAATTAAATGATCCAGCATTTGTGTTTCCTAACTCTATAGAGGGATAAGCTGCTGATGTTGTTTGAGAATCTTGAATAAACAGTCGAGGACTTGATCCATAAACATGAAGATTTCCAGTTGGATTGGTAGTTCCAATACCAATATTCCCTGCATTATTGTTGTAAATGTGGGTAGAGTTTAATGTCCAATAATTGGGACTTGTTGCAGGAGTTCCAGTAGGAGTAACCATTTGCCAATATGTACCGTCGTAAGCCATAGTTACAACTTGGTTGGCTAAAATATCGCCAGCTGATAATGGGGTTGAATCACCATTTTTACGAATTGAAATAGCTCCAGTAGCAGAGACATTTAATGTGGCACTTGCTGTGCTATTGATGTGCGATTTGAAAGTTACTTGAATACCATTTTTTAAAGTAAATGCACCAGGAATATTAACAACATAAGCAGTAGATGTTCCTGTAGAAACTACTTCAACTTGAGCTTTTAAGCAAATAACAGCTAAAATTAAAAAAGTAGTAATTAACATGTGTTTTTTCATAGGTATAGTGTATATCTTATTCAATTATTATCTTAATAATACTTTAGCAATCCCATTTGCAGCCGTTGATGTTAAATAAACACCTATGCTCGATCCTGCATTTGGTATTGCTATACCATTTGCTTTTCCATTTGCATTACCCGTAATACAATGCTGACCTCTTACCACATTTGAAGATCCATCAATATTTACATCTACAACACCAGAAATAGCCACTTTAGCAGGCTGACCATTAGCTACAGCTTCCATAACAACACCTAAAACTGCATAATTTCCAGGAGTACTAGTCAATGCAAAAGAATTATCTCCAGAACCAATAACCACAATATCTCCAGGAACAGAAACTGCACCAGTATTGTTAATTAAAGTGATTTTACCATCATTGGTTGACGCTAATGTATCCCAAAATGCTCGCCCAGTGGCATCGGACTTTAACACTTTACCCACTCCTGCTCCGGTAGGTAAAACCAATGTGTTTTGAATATATACATCTCCTTGATCGAAATAACCTGCCCAGTTAGTCGTTCCTCCAAATACAGTTGAGTAAACACCGTATCTTATTCCTGCAGAAGGTGAACCAGTAACATCAGCTCTAATTGCATATTGGTTGTTGGTTGAATTAGATGAAACTTCTGAACGTAAACCATAAATGATACTTCCTGAGTTATTCATGTTTTGAAAATACCCAGCATAAGCAGCTCCAGTTGAAGAAGATGCGTTTTGACCATAAATACCGTAAGTAGCTCCTGTACCATTACCTTGTGCAGTCCCGTAAATGGCTGTAGCAGTAGAACTACCAGCGGCAAAAGCAGTAGAGTTAACACCATAATTACTAGTTCCTTCTAATGCAGAGAAATAACCACCAGTATTTGATCCATTTGCACCCCTTGCAGTAGCATACATACCATATTTACTTCCACCATCTCCACCTGCGTGTCCTTGAATAGCATATTTCGATTCAGCAGCATCTGATGTAACAATGGTTACTTGACCTAATGTTCCTGTATTATATCCTGGTCCCGAACCACTGTTCCAATTCGATATGTATAGATTTGCATCACCATTTGGATTAGACCAGTTATTTAATATTTGACCATTTGTTACGTGTAATCTTTGAGATGGTGAAACTGTACCGACACCAATATTTCCAGAGCCTTGTTCAATAACAAAAGGCACAATTCCTGATTGTATATCCGTAATTCTAAATTGTTGTCCAGTTGCTTCTCCTTGTCCCATTGACCATTCGGCTAAAGCTGTTTTATAACGATAACCGATTTTAAAATTTCCTGCAGTAGTTTGTAAAAGCACTTCAGGGCGAAGATTTGCCCCATCTTCTACATGTAGTTTAGCTTTCGGTAAACTGGTTCCAATACCTACATTGTTTGAAAGCATAGTTGGGAATAAAGAATCGCCAACTTGAGTCCAAAAACTTGTACCACTAAAAGTACTTGGATCAACCCAACTCATTACTCCTGTTCCATCTGTTTTTAACAAAAATCCATTTGTTCCTGCATCGCTTGGTAGAGTAAACAGTAAGTCGGTTGATGTAGTATTTGAAGATTTTAATCCGGTTCTATTCCCCCCCCCATTTTGCCATAAAATAATAGAACTATTAGCAGTATTATTTCTTAAGTATAACGAAGTATCTCTTCCCATTGATAGTATGTCTAAACCTTCTTTACTTCTAATTTTTGCACTTGTAGTGTCTATTGTAAATTGTCCCAAAGTAGACGTTGCGTTTGTTCCAGCAGCTCCAGTGCCATAAATCTCAACTCCAAACTCATCTTGACCCATATAATTTACTATACCAGTTCCTGCAACAGTTCTTACGAAATTTGATCCGTTATAAGTTAGGTTGTACCCATAAAGATTATATGTAATACCACCCACATTAACTGTATCTAAATGAAGCCTTGAGCCAATTTGTAACATTGATTTTGGAGCATTTGTGCCGATACCAATTTTTCCTATATTAGTAATTCTCAATCGCTCAATATTGTTGGTTCTAAATGCTAAAGTATTAGTGTCGGTAGTACCAATAAAATTAGTTGTAGGATTTGTTCCAGCATTTCCAGTTAACGACCAGCCACTACTTCCCAAACTGGTTGGATCTACCCAGCTTAAATTACCAGCGCCATCTGTTTTCATTAGAAAGTTAGGAGAACCATCAACAACAGGAAATGTATATGCATTTCCATAAGATGTATTAATGGTTAAACTATCGTGTAATGTAGTGGCTCCAAAAACGTCAAACATCGATTTGTTTGGACCAGGAACGAATCCACTTCCATTAATAGCGGTTTGTCCATTACCATAGGTTAAGAAATGTATATTATAAGTTGATCCGTTGTAATAATTGATGCTATATCCGGCATTCACATTACTTGCATCAGTTTCTGCAGCAATTTCCCAATATTTATTAGCAACAGGGGTATTAGTAAAATGAATTCTGTTTAAATTAAGGTCAGTTTGGTTTAATTTAAATGTGGGATATGCAGCTGTAGCAGCATGTTGAACAACAAATTTTCCGTTGGCTGGAGCAACACCTATTCCAACATTAGCACCCGAACCCCCATCTAATTGAAGTCCATTACTTGTTCCATTTACACTCCCCCAGTTTGTGCCATTGTTAGTTAAATTTAAGCCTGGAGATGTACCTACATTTGTTGCATCTATTTGTATTCTAGCACCAACTGCACCACCATTTCTGAATATTGCAGTCGGATTCAGACCTCCACCAACAAATGTTATGTTGTTTGCATTTTGTGTAACCGTAGTGTTTGTAGTAAGCGTTCCGGATCCAGAATAAATTCCATTTCCATCGCTGAAACTTGATTTTGGAATAGTAAAAGTATTAGAAGCTTCTTTCAGCACTATTGTATCACTTGTCCCATTTAAACTAAAAGAAGTAATTAATTCATTAGTAGGGTTGGCATCTGCATCATTTACGCTATCGGTTGAAGAAATAGTGAAGGAAGGATAGATTCCGGTTACAGTGGTTGCTCCAGCACTTTGAAGTGTAATGATTTGGTCGGGAGCTAAATTTGTAATACTATCGCCTAACACACTAATTGCTGTTCCTGCTGTATATGTCGTTCCACTAGTTGAATTAATTGTTATTGCGTTTCCGGATTGATTTACAGTTGTTCCTCCAGTCCCTAATATTTTAACATTACCTCCGCCATTAGATAAATCTATTTGAGGAGATGTTCCTCCCGAAGCAGATATTGTTTGTAATTCATTTAAGGTGTCGCCATCAATTTCAGTTGTAATAAAACTACTGCTGTTTACGCCCAATGGACTACCAATTGTTCCATTGCCAATTAATGTTGAATTGGTAACAACAGATTGTGAGCCCCATTGATCTCCCCCAGAAGTAATTAGGTTGGGATCTGTCCATCTAGCTTGACCATTACCATCATTGGCTAATACCCAATTCAAATTTGAAGCATTATTTCCTAATACATACAATGAATCAGTTAAAAACAGACCTTGATTCACATTTACATTAGTTCCAGTAGTTGAATAATTAAAAATAGAATCGGATTCATTATAAATGGTATTTGTTTTATTATAAATCCTTGCATTAGCAATATTCCCCACAACTTCAGCATAAGAAACAATTGTACTGTCTGCATTTAAAGTAATATGTCCGCCAGATATGGAGTTGTCTAGTATTAACATTTTATCTGTAGGATTAACACCCAAAAGAGCTGTATCAGAACCCGTTAATAAAATAATTCCTACATTCGATGTAGAGTTTGTATTGGATAATGATATCGCAGTAAAATCAGGGTTGTTTCCTCTGAATGCAGCAACCACTGTGTCAGAAGATACTACATCAAGAGAAAATAAAGGATTCGTTGTTCCTATCCCTATATAATCTGTATTATTATAGACTACACCAATCCCTTGTGACCAATCTGTGTCTGGGATAGGTGATGGTAGCTGAATTCCATTACCATTAGTAATAAATATGGAATCTTGTGCTGCATTCAAAGATAGTGTCTGTAATTCATTACTTGATGATAAATCCCCGATGTTTATAATAGTATCATTGTTAAAAGCAATACCATTACCAGGGAAATAAGTAGTTCCATTCACTCCAGGAGGGCCAGTTAAATCATTAGTAGTATAACTTGTAGAATTAGAATAATAAATAGTCATTGTTCCATTAGCGTTGTGTACAGTTGAATCAATACCCACCCCATTAGCACCGGCAGGGCCGGTATTTCCAGCAGGACCAGTAAGACCGATAGGCCCTTGAGGACCAGTAGGACCAGCAACACCATCACACACAAAATAAGTATAATCCACCTCAAGAAGTTGAAGCGTACCATCATTATTATCATCCAAACCACTTTCAACCTTATTACCACCAGCAGAACAATTAGCACCAGCAGGTTCAGGAGTAATGTTCATTAAGCTGTTTTTACCAGGAAGACCAGCTGGACCATTAGCAGATTCCTTAGCAAATAGCGCATAAGGAACAGAAAGCAATTGAGTAATCCCCATAGGATCACCATCAACCTCAACATAAAGATAAAAAGGAGCTGTTCCCCAAGCAATACCAGCCATTGTTCCAAAAGTTGGAGTACCACCACCAACTTCAGCAGTAAACAAACCAAATTGATTAGTAGTTAACGAATGAGATTCAGCATAAACAAGAGTTCCAGAAGAAGAACCAGAGCGAATTTCGTATTTAACATTGATAGGTTGATTAACCAGAGGTATTCCACTTAAATTTCGAGCTACAGCTTGATAATTTATTTTCTCGGGTGCCTGGGCAAAGACGATTGAACAAATAAAGATTTGTATTGCGATGAAAATGGCTTTTTTCATATTTTTATAATAATGAGTCTGTTCAGTTAGTGTGTACACGACGAAAGTTTCGTCAAAATTGTTGCAGCTTAATCTTTTAAAAATCAAGTTGGTTGAAAAAATTAAAAGTTTGAGGAAACAAATATAGGCAATCTAACTAATGCTAGTCAAATTTAATTTCAAATAAATTGATACGATAACAGGTTGATTATCTGTGGAATAAAAAACTTGATTTTAGTGAATTACGCAATGTGCAATCCTATCACTAAAATGTCATCAACTTGTTCTAAGGATCCTTTCCAGTGTTCAATATTATTGTTAAGAAAATTACGTTGAGTATCCATTTTCTTTCCAACTAAATCAAGTAAAAAATCTCGGAATTGTTTGTACATGTATTTTTTTCCTTTAGGTCCTCCAAACTGATCGGCATATCCATCAGAGAAGATATATACATAATCATCTTTTTGTAGCTGGATGATATGATTTGTATAGTGTTGTGGATTTCCATCAAAATAAGATCCTATAGGAAATTTATCAGCTTTAATTTGTTCAATTTCTTTATTGCGGATAATATATAATGGGTTAAATGCTCCAGAATATTGAAGTTCAAGTGTCATTGGATCAAAACAGCAAAGAGATAAATCCATACCATCTTTTGTAGCTGTTCCTGTAGTAGAGTTTCTGTGTAGGGTCTGGCTAATTTCTTTGTTCAATGAATCAAGAATTTCGGCGGGAGTATCACATTTTCCCAAAGCATTATTTAAGGCATTATAACCAACGATACTCATAAAAGCACCAGGTACTCCGTGTCCAGTACAATCAACTGAAGCAAAATAAACTTTACCATTCTTTTCTTCTATCCAATAAAAGTCACCACTAACAATGTCTTTAGGCTTATATAGTACAAAGGAATTTGGAAGTATTCTATTTACTAAATCGTCCGGTGGTAAAATAGCTTCTTGTAATCTTTTAGCATAACGAATACTATCTGTAACCTCAGTATATAGTTCACTAATTTTCTCGTTTTGTTTTTCTATCTCTTCTTTTTGTTTAACTACCTCCGCAGTTCGTTCAATTACTTTTTGTTCAAGAATCCTTTCGTTTATGGCAAGGTCGTCACGCATTTTTAGTAAAGCATGACCAAGCTCATCGTCATTACTTAAAGGCTCATAGTGAGTAGAAAATTGACCACTACCGATAGCATTGGCAAAATCTTTGGTGCTTTTTAAACCAGTTACTAGTCGATTCAGGGCATTTGTCATTTCTCCAATTTCATCGCTACGTTCTCTAATCCGCTCGTTAGGAAAAATACCTTTACTCAATTTTAATAAAATGAGTTTTAAGTTATATACAGGGGTAACAATGGTTCTTGTGGTAAAAATTGCAATTAATACACCCCCCACAACTAAAGCAATACCTAATATTTTAAAAAGTTGTTTTAAAAAACTAAACGATGTTTGCATCGATTCAGTAACTGAAGTTGATTCAAATTTTTGGTTATCAATTAAATCGTTTAATTGAAATAAAATTTCATTTGTTTTGGTATAAATATCACCACCATCACCTACCATAAAATTGGCCAAGAATTTACTTTCAGGATCTTCATAGCTATCCCAGTCAGGTAAAAGCATTTTTACATCTTCATGCAATTCAAACAGTTGATTTAAATTTTTGAAAACTTCAGCAATTTTTTTCTGGTCTTTTTTCGTCCAATTGGTTGACAATGCAACTATCCTTTTTTCAATAAAAGGATAGTCTCGTTCTTTTAATCTTATTAAGTTCTGTTTATCAGGATGATCTGCATTGGATTGGTAATAAATCCAATTGTAAATTAACATTTTTGAACGAACTACCAATAATCGTAAATCCTCTAATGAAGCAACTGAAGGATTGTTGACATTGGTAATGTCGTCGTTAATTTTAATACTTGAGTTAAGTGTTTGGTAGGTAGTATAAAAAACAATAATTACACAGAGTATTAAAACTCCGAACCCTGTTCCAATTTTTTTTCCTATGGTAAATCTAAAATTCATTTACTTTTCGGACTCCTCTAAATCTTTTAAGATTTTTTTATAGAATTCTTCTTTCTCCGTATCGTTTAATCCATGATAAATATTTTCCAGTCCTTTTAAAGTTTCCTTAATGTTATATCCTAATTCGTATGATTTTAACATATAAGGTAAGGATTTTAAAAACAGATTAATGCAAACATCCTGTAGTTCATTTAATCGCTCAAGATCCATATCATAATCCATCTGATTAATTATTTCAACAGCTTCGTTATAATATAAAATAGCAAGATTGTAATTTGCACTCCCATTTTCAGAATCTAAACTTAGGATTTGCTTGTAGATTAATTTTACCTCTTCAACTTTTGCTGAATCTCTTTCAATTTGTCGTTCTAAATTTTGATTTAACATAGAGGCTAGTGCCAACTTAAATTTAATGTCTTGTTGAATCAAATCAGTAGAAGGGCTAGCTAACAACATTAAGTCTCTATAATGTTTATAGTAGTTTTCTGCATTTTTATAAACTTGTGGGTTTAATGATCTAGCCGCATCATTATAAAACGTTGAAGCTAAGTATGTCATCATTTTATGGCCACTTTCTGTAAATTCGTTATTAGAGTCAAGTGCAATTAAGTTTTTAAGGCATTCAGTAGCAGTTAATCTTAAAGGGGAATCTTTGTTGTCTTTTTCATTTTGCTTATATAAATCCTTATATATCAATGCCTTATAGTAATGGGTTTTAGGATGGGATATCAATTCACTGTCTTTGTCTGCTTCGTCAATATATTTTTTTGCACTATCCAATTCATTCTTTTGCAGGTAAAACAATGCTTTTGATACAGCGTCTTTTCCAATAAACTGACCAAACCCTAATTGAGTAATTAGTAGTGTTAGGATTAATATGTATATTCGTTTTGTCATTTATTTTACTGTAAACGCTAAGGCTTCTAAGTTAGAACTTACTTTTAATTTATATTTTTCAACATTGCTCTTATTTAATTCAAATTTTTGACGATTGTCTTTGATAATGAAGTTTATTCCTGAACCTTTGTCAACCAATCCACTTTCTTCAGTCACTAACAAGGTGCTGTTGTTTTTTACTTTTTTAATGATATCGGTTAATGATTGGCTTTTATCCTTACTAACATAAAGTATGTGGCATTTAGTAACTTCGGCAGGAGAAGTAAATTTTTTAACCTCTAAAGTTTGATTAGCAACTTTTTTGGTTTCAGTCATTTTTATCAGTTCAGAATATAGCGAAGTTTCGCCAATAATTCCAATAGTAAATTCACCTTCTTTGTACGATTGAGGCCACTCGATGTATTTAGTAAAGTTATAGATAAAAACAGCCTTGATTTTGGCGTTGGTATCAATATTCCCATCTAACTTAAAGCCTGAGCTTAAGATATATAAAAATATGAATATTGATATCGTTTTTTTCACAACGTAAATATATTACAAAATTCTAGCCAAACTTATTAAGACTGGAAATTTACAAAAAAAATTGAATAGATGCTTGACTTAACGAATAGGATTTTAGAAAAGTTATTTTTCTTTCTTACGCCCTTTCCCAGATTTTCTTCCTCCGCTCGAGGTTGAAGAACCATTTTTTTCGCTATTTTTTGGTTTAGCAGTTGCAGATTTATACCTTCTTTTTGATGAAGAAAATTCTGAATTGTTCTTAAGTTTTACCGGTTTTTTTGAAACAGAGTGCTGATACATTTTTGACTTTGACTTTGACTTAGGGCTTCCAGGGCTATTAACGTTGGGTCCCTTTTTGTTTTTGCCCTTAAATGCATCCTTGTTTTTTGGAGCTTCATATGAACCTGATTTTCCAGATGCTGAACCACTTTTTTTCTTCCAAAATTGCCCATATGAGTCTGCACTGAAAAATAAAAATACCCCAAGAAGAACAATAAAAAGATGTTTCATAATATACTCAAAAACTAAATAATATTTAAATTTTGCTCAAATCTTAAGGAAATGAGGTGGTAAATATAATAAGTTAAGATTTTAATAAGCTATATTGAAAAAGGTAGTTATTAACATTAATTAATAATTGTTAACAACTATTTATTTAGGAATCACAATGCTTGATTGTACAGTAATGGTTTCGATATCTCTATCAAACATATATAAACCGCTTTTATCCGCACCAATCATATTTAATTTATCAATAATAGTTCTAGCTAAAGCTTCTTCTTCAATTTGTTCGGCAACATACCACTGTAAAAAATTTTGAGTAGTGTAATCTTTTTCCTTTAAACAAGTTTCAACTAAATCATTGATTTTATCAGAAACCATTATTTCATGTTTCAATAAAGTTTGAAATAAGTTGTTGAGAGTTTTAAAATCTTTTGCTGGTTTAGGTAGTGCTGGAATAATAGCTTTTCCTCCGCGCTCGTTAATGTATTGAACAAGTTTTAGCATATGAATACGCTCTTCGTCGGAATGCTTGTATAAAAATTGAGCTGTTCCTCCAAGCCCTTGAGTTTCAGCCCAAGAAGCCATAGCTAAATATATTTGTGATGAATCTGCTTCTATTAACAATTGGTCATTAAGTGCTTTTTCTACTTTTTCTTTTAACATAAGATATCTATTTTTCTTTAATTACAAAGATAGGAATTTTGGAACGACAAGTCAATTTGTCGGTTATAGTTTTACTAAAAATGGTTTCAAAAAACGAATGTTTTCTTGAAATGGCAGCTAACACTACTGGTTTTTCTTGTTCAACAAAATTATTTAACCCTGATAAGACATCACTATTAAAAATTTTATGATAAGACAACGTTAAATCGGCAAAAATTGAGTTTAATATTTCTATGTTAGTTTTCTCGCTTTTCGTGTCATTAGTGTTTTGGACAACTGTAATGAGATCAACTTTTGTATGATATTTTTTACACATCAATAGAAAAGAATTGAATATAGAGCTATCATTTATGGGATTTAAATCAATTGCTAAAGCTACTTTTTCGAACAAAAATGAAGAGGCATTTTTTGGTATTACATATACTGATGTTTTTGCATGAAAAACCACCTGTTCAGCATTGCTACCAATTAACATTTCTTTCATACCACTTGCTCCCTTTGTTCCTAATACAATTAAGTCAAAATAGAGATTTCTTTCTAAATCAGTGATTACATTAATTAAGCTACCTTCATATGCTTGATAGATAATGTTTAAATTTTTGTACTCATGTCGAGAGATTATTTTTTTAACATACTCGTCAAGCTCTGTAATTGAGCTTTCCTTTAATGCATTTAGTAATTTCTGAGTAGTTGGTACAGCTTGAGTATAAGGCACTTGGTAGGTATTAATGATATGCAACTTGGCATTAAAATCATATGCAATTTTTAAAGCAAACTCCAACGCGTGGTTAGCATTATCAGAAAAATCGGTTGGGAAAAGAATATTCTTCATCAAAATTAATTTTTACCAAACAAAGCTACATAATCTTATGTAGTTTATTAATGATAAAAATCAATAGAAGGATATTAAATTTAGTCGTGAACAAAAAACCGAAAACCTCTTCCATGTACATTCATAATTTCTATTCTTTCGTCTTCGCTTAAGTGTTTCCTAAGTTTTGCAATGTAAACATCCATGCTTCTGGCATTAAAATAGTTATCATCATCCCAAATAGCTTTTAGTGCGAATGTTCGTTCTAACATTTTACCTTGATTTAGACATAAAAGACGAAGTAACTCATTTTCTTTTGAAGTTAACTTTTGTTCTTTGTTGTCTATTATCAATATCCTTTTTTGGTAATTAAAAGTATATTTACCGATGTTAAAGACATGGGCAACTTCTTCTTTTGTTTGAGAAGATGTTCTTCGTAAAACAGCATTAATTCTTGCCAGTAATTCTTCCATACTAAATGGCTTAGAGATATAATCGTCGGCACCAGATCTGAAACCTTGAAGTGTGTCTTCTTTCATCGACTTTGCTGTTAAAAAGATGATTGGAATAGTTTCGTCTATTTTTCTGATTTCTTTAGCTAGAGTAAAACCATCTTTTATAGGCATCATTACATCAAATAAACAAAGGTTAAAGCCACCTTTTGCAAAATGATTAAAAGCTTCATCGCCATTTGCAGCTAAAACTGTTTCATACCCTTTTGCTTTCAAATAATCAGATAGAAGATTTCCAAGATTGGTATCGTCTTCGGCAAGTAATATTTTGGTTGGATTTTTCATAACATCTATTTTTGTGGTATATTAAATGGGAGATAAATTTTAAAACAAGAGCCTCTGCCAAGTTCACTGGACACGTGAATTTCTCCTTGATGTTTGTCAATAAGTGCTTTAACATAGCTTAGTCCTAGACCAAACCCTTTTACATTATGCACATTGCCAGTAGGAACTCGATAGAATTTTTCAAATATCTTGTTTAGGTTTTCTTTTTTTATCCCAATCCCGTTGTCTGAAACAGTTATTAGTACTCCTTGGCGAATGTTTTCTGTAGTTAATATTATTTCAGGATTGCTTGGTGAATATTTGTTTGCATTATCAAGTAGATTGTAAATCATGTTGGTAATATGGACTCTGTCAGCAAGTATTACTGAATTAGTTGCATTTAAATGTTTAATAATTACACCAGCTTTGCTCAATACTTGAATTTTGATATTTTCAACAACATCATTCATTACAGAATGTAAGTCAAATTCTTCCAGTTTAAGTTTTAGCTCTGCTTTGTCCCAAGTGGCACTTTTCAAAACACTTTCAACAAGTAATCCAAGTCGCTTGTTCTCTTGGCTAATCATATTGATGTAATTTGATTTTATCTTGTTATCATTGCCAATATCTTTGTCATTTAAAGCTTCACAAGCCAAAGAAATAGTTGATATAGGGGTTTTCAATTCGTGAGTCATATTACTGATAAAATCATTTTTGATTTCAGATAATTTTTTTTGTTTGAAAATGGTTTGTATGGTGTAGGTAAAGGCAAAAATGATGATTGCGAGTAGAAT
This sequence comes from Flavobacteriales bacterium, assembly GCA_050248475.1. GTDB lineage: Bacteria > Bacteroidota > Bacteroidia > Flavobacteriales_E > Vicingaceae > Vicingus. Next base: position 3,968 of record JBFWSH010000031.1, on the reverse strand, counting down.
AATGGAAGTTAATAAAATAGTCCACATGGTTTTAAGTAAATATCCTTTTTGATTAGGGAAATAAATACTTAAAAAATGAGGGATCTCCATCATGTCGTTTGGAAACAACTGAGCATAAAAACTAGATTGACGAATTTTATTTATATTAAAGGAAGAGTCTGCTAAAAGTGCATTTCCATCATAATCAAATATACCATATTCAAATTTAGCTGTTATATCTCTATTTAAAAATTCTGATTTTAACAATGAATCAAGCGTTTTTCTGTCGATACGTTGCAGGATTGGTTTGTAAGTGTTGGTCTGATATAAGTTACGCATCATATCATCTAGCAACAATATTTTTTCATTTTGTTTAAATGCCAGAATGGAATCCTCAATAATGTTCTTTGTTGAACTGTTTGTCCCAGCTTCAATTCTAAAATGAACTTCAGAAACTCCTTTATCAGAATAAGATTCAATGGTTTTTTCATACACATTTCCGTTAGAAGAACTTTTCGTGTTTTCGTTAATATGGTATTGTACACCATTTTTTTCAAAGGAAACAGACGAGTCAATTTCTGAGTTATTTATTGAGGAGTAGAGTAGTGCAGCTTTTTCGTTAAAAAGTTTCCTGCTTTCCTGATAAGCTTTTATTCTCTTTACCGATTCAATTTTTTCTAGTTTATTAGTAACGGAGTAGATAGCTGATTTTACGTCTCTAAAAAATTCTTCTTCTTTTAACGTAATAGCACTATTAATCCAATAAAATTGAATAGCTACAAAACCAATTAATGCAAAAGTGATAATTGCGATTAAAATGTATATAAATTTTTTTTTCATTATTAAGAACAAATTTACCGTTTAACTATACAATACGTAGTGTGTTAACACTTTTTAACATTTGTTAACGTGTGTTTAACAGTAGTTAACAGGTTTTAGCAATACTTTTGATTCATTATACCTCCTTAATAAACAATTCTGTTTAGTTAGTGCAAATTAAAAATACTCGATTCATTAGTTTGAAACGAGTATTTTATCATTGATGCAACCTAAAATATTTTTTCACGTCTTAATTTTTCCAACGAATAATTGTTAAAAAAAATATACTTTTACTTCAAAATAGAAATATTTTCACAAATTTTTTAAACTTAATAAATTATGAAACTTAATCTGGTTTTAACAACTTTATCCATAGTTTTTTTCTCTTTTACTTATGCACAAAAAAGTGAAAAAATTATAAAACAACCAACGCCTTACCATGCAACAAATTTGTCCCAAAATAGTGTTACAGACACTATTAATGTGGTTAATCCAAATACCAGAACTCCTCAATTTTCTACCAGTTCTGTCGAAAATGCTTTAACAAATAAAAACCAATCCTTACTTCAAGAATTATACTCCTTAGAAGATGAAAGGAATATTATTGACAAAGACAATTCACTATCCTCGTCTGAAAGAAGAAACAGGATTGATAAAAACAATTCTAAATATAACCTTAAAAAAGCTGAATTTATTGAATATGTAAATTCGAAGGGGATATTGAATGTTTCAAAACAGGAACAAAGTTACTTTTTATCTATTTTAAAAAGTAGCAATAATATGTCAGAATATAATAAAAATATGGAATTAATTAAACAATCTAAGTAATGAAATTAAGATTATACATAACCATTATACTAAGCTTTTTTTCATTAACAAAGGCTTATTCTCAATTAGCATCAACCCCTTGTGCTGCAGGACCACTTCCAAATGCTTGTGCTCCAAACACAATAAATCTTACCAATGCTTTTACCAACTCAGGGGTAACAAACCCTTCTACCGAAAATGGTGTTGGATGTAGTAGTGTTGGTAGTGATATTACTGCTGGTCAAATTGGTGGCCCTGGAGGCTCTGGAGCCTATGATGCTTGGTATACTACAGTTGTAGATGCAAATGGTGATGTGACTGTTTATGCTGCAATTGTTACAGGCGATCCTGTGGTTGGTATTTATTCAGGTCCAAACTGCTCAACATTAACACTAAGAAGTTGTGATGATGATGGTGGAACAGGACTAGATGCTTATGCTACAGCTTCTGGATTAACTCCTGGAGCAACTGTATGGATTAGAGTTTGGGACTACAATGGCGGTACAGGTACTTACACAACAACATCTACAGGAGGAACTCCTCCTGCTAACGACAATTGTGCTTCTCCCCAGAATTTAACGGTAAATGCAGCTCCTGTACCAGGAACAGATTACTGTGCAACTGTAGAAACTAGCGATTGGCAAGATTGTGAAGGAAACACCGAAGGTAATGTTTGGTATACTTTTACATCTCCAAATAGCGGACAAACGACCGTAAATATTACAAATATATCTTGTTTTGGTAGTGGAAATGGTGTTGATGTTACTATTATGACTGGTAACTGTGCAGGATTTACAAGTGTAATATGTCAGCAAGCAATTTCATCAAATTCAGCTATCAATTTTACTGGTGTTTCAGGTACCACTTATTATATAATGGTTGATGGTGATAATGCTGGTGGAGCAAATTCATTGTGTGATTTTGATATTGATGTAGACGTAGCAGCTCCAGTTTGTGGTACGGTAGATTATCATGCAGAAATTAATGTATCGCCTTATACAGAAATAACACCATTCCCGTCTACCATGTCGTGTACGGATGACTGGGTATATCTTGCTGCCGACGATACTGTTGTTTCTGGTAACTATATTAGCCCATCTTTCAATTTTGTTGTAACAGGAAATGTAGATGGTAACGATCAAATATGGATTTATTCCGGGGGAACAGCTGCTTTAGGTTCTGGAACTGCTATTTTTGCTAATACTATACCAAATAGTACCACATATACTGTCTATGGTGGATGGCTAAGCGCAACAACCCCTTATTATTTAGAACTATGTAATACTTCTGGAAATATACCTTGGCAGGTTAATAATGCTGGAAATAGTTCTATAATACACGGCTCTGGAACTAGTAATTCCGGAAATGGTGTTTGTGAACGATTTGGGCCTTTCTATCCTGACGGTATTGCTACATGGTCATCAAATGCACCCGCTGGTTCAATAAGTTTGACAACAACAAATGGGTTAACTTATTTTGATCCTGCTGTTGCTGGACCAGGAAGTTATCAGGTTACTTACAGTTGGGATGATGAATATGGTTGTACGGGTTCGTCTACCAAAACAATTACTGTAACCGCTCCATACTCTTTTACAAGTATGGATTACGCTACTGTTTGTATAAATTCAGGAAATATAGCCCCTACTTTAGTTGCAGATCCAGGTGGTGTTTATAGTTCACCAACCTTAGGAGCTTCATTAAATACAACTACTGGTGTTGTAAACTCAAATACTGCTCCAGCAGGGACACATACAATAACTTATACACTAGGGACAATGCCTTGTGGAATTCAAGGAATAGCAACAATTACGATAAATCCATTAATGACAGCTTCGGCTCCATCAAGTTCTCCAACAGTATGTATCAATAATGCAATCACTAACATCACCCATACTACGACAGGAGCTACGGGAATAGGAGCAGCGACGGGGTTACCATCAGGAGTAAGCGCAAACTGGTCAGGCAACACGATAACCATAAGCGGAACACCAACAGCAAGTGGAACCTTTAACTACAGCATACCATTGACAGGCGGATGTGGTACAGTAAATGCTACAGGCACAATTACAGTAAATCCTAACAATACTGTTACCCCAGCATCTTCATCTCCAACAGTATGTATCAATATAGTAATCACTAACATCACCCATACTACGACAGGAGCTACGGGAATAGGAGCAGCGACGGGGTTACCATCAGGAGTAAGTGCAAACTGGTCAGGAAACACCATAACCATAAGCGGAACCCCAACAGCAAGCGGTACCTTTAACTACAGCATACCACTAACAGGCGGATGCGGTACAGTAAATGCTACAGGCACAATCACCGTAACCCCAAACAATACCGTGAGTGCAGCCTCAAGC
>JBFWSH010000030.1:0-36605 GCA_050248475.1 Flavobacteriales bacterium | reverse complement strand
TCCAATTCACTTCTTAGAGCTTCAACTTCTTTAATCTTCTCATCAAAATTATTAGTATTTATTTCGTTGTATTTTTCGATTATCGTTTTCAAATCGTCGATGTCTTGTTTTAATGGGGAGATATTTGATGATACAAAGTTAATGGGGTTGTTTATTTCATGAGCAATTCCTGCGGTAAGCTGACCAAGTGATGCCATTTTCTCTGCATCAACCAATTGAGATTGGGTTTCCTTTAAGTTGTTTAAAGTTTTATTCAATTCTATTGTTCGTTCTTCAACTTTTTGTTCAAGCATAACATTATGTTCTCTAACTAACTTTTCTTTATCTTCTAAGGCTATAAAAGCTATTTTTTGTGATTCTTCTTTTTCTCTTTTGTAATCATTAATTCTAGCAGCAAGGGCAAAAGAAAGTAGTACAGTTTCTATGGCAGCACCCATAGGCATAGTATATTCAGTAAAATTGTTAGATGGAAGTATTCCAAAATTTTTCATTGCAAAAATAGTTACACCAGCTAAAAAGACACCCCATGAAATTAAAAGAAAAATAGCTGATCGATTGCCTTTTCTCATTATTTTAAAAGCTGCAAAAAGAATATAAAAAGAAATGGATAATGCTGTTAAATCGATTAGTTTATGACTTATTTGATACGATTTACTAAACATAAAAACTAAACCTAAAACATATAACGCATAGAAAAAATAAAAGCCGTTGTAGAGGTATTTACTATATTTCTTGATTTCTAAGAAATACTTAATAAACTCACCAGCAGATATTCCTACCATTGCACTTAATATAAAAAAACTATGATTTATTAACCAAATATTTTTAGGCCAAATATATTTGTAAGTATATCCTTGAAAACTTAGTTGTGTTAGGGTGACAATTAAAATGTAAATGACATAATATAGATAACTGGAATCTCTTACTGTAAAATAGATAAATAAATTATATAAAAACATAACCAACATAATCCCAAAGAAAATTCCAAAAATTAAATCCTTAGTTCGAGTATTCTTATCAATTATTCTTGAGGTTCCTATCCTTATAGGAAGTATTATCATTTTAGAACTTTTAACCTTTATAATAAATTCAGATAATGTATTAGAAGTGATATCTAAATCGAAAATAAAATCCTGATGATTATACTTTCTTTTATAAATAGGTACACTACTTGTAATACTTTCCTGTTGCTCAACGTTATAATTTTTAACACTGTATAATGTTATTTCATCTATCATGGGGTTAGTAATGTGCAACAATAAATTGTTTACATTCGTTTTGTTTTCAATCTTAAATTTTATCCAAAAAGTAGACTTTGAAACATCAAGATTTAAAACATCAGTAGATGATAATATAAATGGGCTACCTAGAACATTATCAATTGTTTTGTTAGACAATGTGTCTTCAAATATTGCAGAGTAAGAACCAATTTTCATCTCACTTTCTATATCTGAAAAGATGATTGGTGTTTGGGTGTAACCCAAAAATATATTACTATTTAAAATAACAATTAAACTTAAAAATTTCAAGAAAAAAGGGGTTATTCTAATCATATTTGTTTTTCACTATTGTTTAGAGAGAGTATGTGTATTCTTGATTTATTTTTGGCTTACATAATTTAATTCTACAATATTTGGATAATTAAGATTGTAATCAATAATTACTTCTTTTCTTGTGTCTTTTTCGATTCGTTGTTGAACTGTGTTATTTCTTAATGAAATCATAATTTTTTTATCATACTCTGCTGCATTTTCTAAAGTTATAGCATTTAATATTCCAACCAAATGAGCAATAAGTTCTTCATTTGGATAATGAAAATGACCATTATCTCCTATAGTATTATCTATAACAAATCCTACATCATTAAACATTTTTAAAGTAACATCACCACAAATACCAGTCATTGTTTTAAAATTTAATTGACTAGAAGATGCAATAGCTGCTCGAACCATGTATACTCCAACACCTAAGCCTCTTAATCTATTGTCAATCCATAATCCAGACAATTCTCCAATTCCGCCATTTATCGCATATTGATTAACCATATCATAAATTCTTTTGTCCATGTGACCAACTGCAACTTCAACAGGAAGAGGAAGTATACCATCCGCTAATTGAATTCTAATGCCTCCTACCATTTCATTTGTTTCATTCTCCTCAACAATTAAACAATAAATGTTTGGGTTCTTCATCCATAAATTATTATTCGATGTGATATTAGTTATGTTATAATCTGTTAGAACTTTAATATGCCCTTTAAGGTATTTTTCACACAAAAAAGGTTCGTCAAAAGCTCTAAAACCTCTTACTTTTAAATGCTTAGGCACTATATTATTCATACATTAAAAATCTTTATTTTTAATCAATATATAAAACCTCATTTAACGGGTATCTTACTGATTTTTCTTTAGGAGGACCTGATTTAAAAAACCTAAAAAGTAAAATTTGTCCGACATCTTTATCTATTCCAAATAGTGTGATAAATTTCTTATATAATTCTTGAGCTTCACTTCTCATTGTATCTGAAAACCCATTTTTTTCAGCATAAATTAAACTATTAAATATTAATGTTGAAAGAGATGCTGGATGTACAGAAATATTATCTCTGGTAGCTGCTAGCCATACTCTTTCAAGTGCTCGTCCTCCAATGTAAAAATCATTTTGACTAAATTTTGGCATCGTGATTAGACCAATAGCTGAAGCCGAATCTATATTTTTTCTTTGAATTTTTTCCAATCCTGTACCAAGTCCCCATTCATTTAAATGATTGACAACATTCCAATTTTTACAAACCTTCCATCCAGCTAATTCAGTAGGCGTTAAATCTACTGTTCCTAAAATATCTACTCCATTCATAGTTTTTTCAACTTCTTCTTTATTCCATCTTACTTCGGCAATCAAATCGTCATGACCACCATAATGCATAATTCTCATTCTGTCAACTTTGGCAGTCACTTCTTTTATTTCATTTAGTAATTCTTCGTTGTCAATAATAATCATATCTGCTCCAGATATAGTTTGAGCTATTTTTTTATATTCTTCTAGTTTCTCTCTTTCAATGGGTTGTCTTTTAACGATGTTTCTATTGGTCAATCGATTAGGGATTGCTCTAACAAGCTCGTCACATATATGTGGTTCAATTAAATTTTCAATTTCTTTAGATACAGAATCAAAAAAACTAAAAATAGCAACTAACTTGCTATCCTCTTTCATTGGAAGTTCTTCTGAAATGATTTCTAAACCACAGGCATGAGCCTGTAAAACTAAGTTTTCGGCTGCTGCACCCAGTCCTGCAAAAGAAGTACTTGCTTTGCAATCTAAAAGACCTGCAGTATAATTAAGATTTAGGAATAAGTATAATTTCTTTTCGTAGTAGAGCCATTTCCAAGACTGGATATTAGCTCCAGATGGAGCCTTTGTAGCCGATTCTACCAATACTTTTATTGTGTGTTCATCCAAATTAATCTCATTGATGTATTTTTTTGCATCATAACTTTGAGCTATTTTTACCATATCATTTTTAGTGATGGCATTTCGTATATTTAATTTTTTATCATCTGCTAGTTTGGGAGTATTTACATCTCTTATAATCTCTTCTAAATCAACAAAATATCTTCCTGAATCATGGAATTGGTTTAACAGAATTCTTCTACAAACATCAGTACAAATTCCACCTCCTATAATCACTCCTGAAGCAAGCTGAGGCCATGTGGTAATGGTCTGTTCTATCTCTAACATAGATGCTCTTAATCTGGTTGATGAAGTTTCCAAACCTAACATGGGTAATAGGTAAGGAACTTTTTCTTCATTAGTTTTGGCTTGTTTTACCAGTGTCAGATCCAAATGGTCTATCAATCCATGTAAAATGGGTAAATCAGGATCTAAGTCAAATCGTTCAATATCAGTTGTTCCTCTATCGCTTGAGTTCATAACAACAGGTATTTTATATTCTTTAGCTTTTTGTCGAGCAAATATCTTGGTACTCAATCCATCACACACTTCAATACATAAATCTAATTTTTTGCCATTCGGATAAAAGAATTCAGTTAAATTTTCTTCTGTTAATCCTTCGGATAGACAGGTTACTTTTAAATAGGGGTCAATTTCAGCAATTTCACGCGCAACAACAGCGGTTTTTTTCACATTAAAGTTCTGGACTCCAGTTTGTATTCTATTGAGGTTCGATAGTTCAATTACATCAAAATCTGCAATAATTAATTCGCCACAAATACGTTCCATAGCAATAGTTAAAGCTATAGCTTTGCCAACAGAGAGTCCAATTATTCCGATAGTTTTTTTGCTTAATAATTCCTCTTCTTCCGGAGTTATTTTATATTGATTTCGATTTGTTCTAACTTCTACAAATTCATGTTCATTAAGCAAGTGAATTAACTTATTTAGCCATGGATAATAAATCCAATAGCCATAATAATCTAACTTAACGCCATTTAAATGCTCAGTGATTTTTTGCTCTAATTGTTCGGCGGTAAATTTTATTTTTGGGTGTTTTAGCTTAACTAATTCTTGTAACTGACTGTATATTTCATCAATAATTATAATAGAAGGTGTTGTAGATAACAATACTTCTAGTTCTTTAGCCGATGTTTCATTATTCAAATCAAAAAATTTAGGTTCAAATATTTCGCTTTGATGAGCCCCTGAATTGTATTTGTTTTTTGAAAGCATGGTCGAAATCATGAATAAGTAATGTAAGTTAAGATTTTAAAATTATAGAAAAATAATGAAAATACAAGTGCGGGAACCATTGAATTTACTAAGCATAAGTACCTAATATATTAAGTATTTATACTTATATTTATGCTTAATATGATTTGATAAAAAAATAATATATTTGAAATATGGGATCAAAAAATAAAATAGAAAAAGATACTCCTAAAAAAATTAGCGTACTTTATATTGACGATGAAAAGGATAACCTAAATTCGTTTAAGGCGGTGTTTCGAAGAAATTTTGATGTTTTTATTGCTGAGTCGGCAAAGGAAGGAAAAAAAATATTGGAAGAAAATGAGATAGAAGTTGTACTTTCTGACCAACGTATGCCTGAAATGACTGGAGTAGAATTTTTTGCATCACTTATTGAGGAGCATAAGGATTGTATGAGAATATTAGTTACTGGATATGCTGATATGAAAGCTGTTGTTGATGCAATAAATTTAGGACAAGTGTATCGTTATATTTCCAAGCCATGGGATAACGAAGATTTGAAAATTGTAATAGAGCAGGCATCAGAAGTATATCGTTTACGAAAGGAAAATAAATCACTCATGGATACCATCATTAGAGTAAATAGCCAACTTGAATTTATGCTTCGACAGAAGTTGAGTTCGTTATAAAACTTTATTTAAATCCCCTTTGAAATCAAAGCCAAAAAAATTACTTTTGAATCTCAAAAAATAATTAAATATTCTATACATGAACATACACGAATATCAAGGAAAATCTTTACTAAAACATTATGGAGTTGCCATTCAAGAAGGTATTGTAGCTGATACCCCACAGCAAGCTGTAGAAGCTGCAAAAAAATTAACAGAACAAACAGGTACATCTTGGTATGTTGTTAAGGCACAAATCCATGCTGGAGGTAGGGGAAAGGGTACAGTTACCGAAACAGGTTCAAGAGGTGTAGTGTTAGCAAAGGGATTAGACAAAGTTGAGGATGTTGCTAAAGGTATTTTAGGAGGGCATTTGGTTACCTTGCAAACTAATGCAAAGGGTAAATTAGTAAGCAAGGTGTTGATTGCCCAAGATGTATATTATCCAGGAGAAGTAGAAACAGAAGAGTTTTACATGTCTGTTTTAATGAATCGTGAAACCGGGCATAATGTTATTATATATTCTCCTGAAGGAGGTATGGATATTGAGCATGTTGCAGAACATACTCCCCATTTAATTTTTAAAGAAGAAATTGACCCAAAAGTTGGCTTACAGGGTTTTCAAGCTAGAAGAATTGCTTTTAATTTAGGGTTGTCAGGTGAGGCGTTTAAACAAATGACCAAATTTGTTTTTGCATTGTATGCTGCTTACGAAGGTACAGATGCTTCTATGTTTGAAATTAATCCTGTATTGAAAACATCGGATAATAAAGTAATTGCTGTTGATGCAAAAGTAAATATTGACGATAGCGCATTATACAGACATAAGGATATTGCAGAAATGCATGACCCGACAGAAGAAGATCCGACAGAACTAGAGGCTAAAGCTGCAGGGTTAAACTTTGTTAAATTAGATGGAAATGTAGGTTGCATGGTAAACGGTGCCGGATTAGCAATGGCAACGATGGATATTATTAAATTTTCGGGTGGTTCTCCTGCTAACTTTTTAGATGTTGGTGGTACTGCTAATGCAGAAAGAGTTGAAAAAGCATTTAGAATAATATTAAAAGACCCGAATGTTAAGGCTATTTTAGTAAATATTTTTGGTGGTATTGTTCGTTGCGATAGAGTTGCTCAGGGTGTTGTAGATGCTTATAAAAATATAGGCGATATTCCTGTTCCGATTATTGTTCGATTACAAGGAACAAATGCGATAGAAGCTAAACAATTAATTGATAATTCAGGTTTGAAAGTTCTTTCTGCTGTATTGTTAAAAGAGGCTGCCGATAAAGTAAAAGAAGTATTGGCTTAATTGTATTGAATTTTTTATGAAACAAAACGCCAACACATTAGTGTTGGCGTTTTGTTTTTACGGATTACAAATAAATCTTAATAATAGGCAAAACAAACGACCAAAAAACAACAGCAAGTAGTAAAATTGGAATGGTTGATTTTTTATTGGCATAGAATCGAGATGCTAAAAAACATCCTATAGGAATAGAAAAGAAAATGGGCATTAAAAAAGCTATGCCGAAAATACCATATTTCGATTTTATTTTAACGATAATTCTGTTTTGGCGAGTGAAAATTTTTCTGGGTTTATTACGTTTGATAAAACGATTAATTAATCGATTTACAAAAGCACTAAAGTAATAAAATACAAATACGCCAATAGTTCCACCTGCAATTAAAATAAGTACAGTTTGGAAGTAAGGGTAACCTTTATCGGTTAGTAAATAACCAGCAGCAAATAAAAACTTAATGGCTGTAAATACCAACAGTAACCCTATTTCAAAAACAACCGACATACAGATAATTTGTACAAAGGTAATCAAAACATATAGATTTTTATATATGTTTTCAAGATTTATTTCAAATTCAAAAATAGATACTTTGACAAACCTAGTATAACAACATTAATGGGTTACTCTTTTGAACCATAAGCTAAATCTCCAGCATCACCCAAGCCCGGAACAATGTATGATTGAGCTGTTAACTCTTCATCAATGGCACCAACCCAAATGGTAGTATTTTCAGGTAAAAAACGTTTTACATAGTCTAACCCAGAAGTGCTGGCAATTAAAATTACCACATGAAGTTTTTTTGGGATCCCTTTTTGTAAAAGTGCTTTATAGGTTACCACAATAGAAGCCCCGGAAGCTAACATGGGGTCACATAAAATAACTGTTCGTTCTGTTAAATCCGGACTAGCTAAATATTCTAATTCAATATCAAAACTTCCATCTTTATGGTGTTTACGGTATGCTGAAACAAATGCATTATCTGATCTATCGAAATAATTTAATAAACCTTGATGAACGGGTAATCCAGCTCGCAAAATAGTAGATAATACAGGTTGATCTTTGATTAAACTAACATTGGAAACACCTAATGGCGTAGTCACCTCTTTTTCTTCATAAGTTAATTTTTTACTTATCTCGTAAGCAAAAATTTCACCTAAACGCTCACAATTTTTTCTAAAACGCATGCTGTCTTTCTGAATTTTTTCATCTCTTATTTCAGCAATAAACTGATTGAAAATAGAGTTGCTCGAGCCTAGATTAATTATTTCCATGTTTTTTTAGTTATAAGCTTTAATATTTCAAAGATAGTTTATTTATAGTGAACTCACTTGCTAGTTTTGAGTAGTTGTTGAAGCTTTTTCTAATACATTTATGTAAACCTCTCTCCAACCTTTCCAAATGCCTTGTTCTGATAGTGATTCGTTATGCCAAACACTTACAAATGTTCCGTTTACCAATTTTACAGCATCAATTAACTCATTTATTTCTTTAGTGGCTTCTTGTGGGGTAGATTTTAGATAGTATTTAAACGTGGCTTCCATAACTACAAAGGGTATAATTATTAAATCGGTTTGAGCTTCGATGTCTAAGTCATAAAAATAAAATGGACTGCAAATACTTGCTCTAAAACCTGGTTGCCCAGAATAACCCATGGTATAATCGCTTAAAATATCGTTGTCGATTAAATTACGGTAAGTAGAAGGTAAGGTTAGTTTTAAAAAATGCTGGCGACTTTTTTTTACATCGCGATGAGTGATATTTTTTAGTCGGTTTATTTCTTTAATTAAAATGGCTACATCACTATTTGAAGCATAAGAAGGGTGAATGCCAACCTCATAATAATCGGCTATCGATTTTATTAAAGATTGGAATTTTTGGTTTTTTGCATGAATGTTTTTATCGTTAAACCCATAATCGCCAAGTAAGAAAAAATAAATGGGTTTGATGTTGTATTTTTTATGAATTTCGAATTGATCTAGGTATGTGTCGTAAGGATCTTTAGTTTTGTTTAGTAGTACAGCAACCCTATCTTTAAAATCGTTGCCTTTTACCAGTGCTTTTAATAAACCGGCAGCAATACGCATAATGCCTTTATGTCTGTAAGCATAAGCATTGTCAATATCAATGGTAGAAATGTATTCGAATTTTTTTTCTGGGAAAACGAATTGAGGGTAATGGCTTATTATAATTTTTGCAATCTCATTAGCCCAAATGTTAATCAACGGTTTTTTTAAAAATTTTTGTTGATAAGCTAAACTTTCTGATGCCGTAAACCTGTCAAACTGGTCACGAATTTGAGGTAAATATTCTTCGTAACGAGTAACTAAATAAAAGCTAGCTGCAAATACATCAAAAGGCATAGCAGAATCGGTACTAACTCTAAAAAAACATTTATTTTGCTGGTATTCAAAAATTTCAATTTCCTGTTCCTTAATGCCATTTTCGAACAATAAATAAGAGGGTTTAAAAAATATGCCTGATTCGGTTTTGTGGTTGCTGTAATTTATTTTTGGAAAATTGCTGATTTCAAAATCGGTCTTGTTTTCAGTAAATGTTACTTTGGTTTTCAATACATCAATAAAAATCAACCTAAAAATATATTTGGTTCGATTGGTTATTTTATGTGAATAAACTAAAATCATTTACAGCAAATTTTCGTCTGCAAAGCTAAAGTAATTATTGTTGCCGACAATTATGTGGTCGATAACGGGAGTATCCATTAAAACTCCTATTTCTTTAAGTTTTTTGGTAAGTTTAATATCTTCGTTGCTTGGGGTAAGATTTCCGCTAGGGTGGTTATGACATAAAATAATAGCCGTAGCCAAGTTGTTTATCGCATTTTTAAAAATAATTTTTCCGTCAGCAATTGTACCAGTTACACCACCTTTACTGATGTGTTCTTTTTTTATCACTTCGTTTTTACGGTTTAAATACAATACCCAAAATTCTTCATGAGGTAAGTCAGTTAACACATCACTAATTATTTCGTAGGCTATTTTGCTGGAAGTTATTTTGGTGTTTTTTTCGCTTAAACTTTCTTTTCGTCGTCTGCCTATTTCCAATGCAGAGGCAATACTAATAGCTTTTGCTTCGCCAATACCTTTAAATTGCATCAAATCAGTTAAACTGAGTTTGGCTAATTGATTGAGGTCGTTGTTTACATTTGTCAAAATGCGTTTGGCTAATTCAACAGCTGTTTCTTTTTTATTGCCAGAACCAATTAAAATAGCAATCAATTCAGCATCAGAAAGGGAATTTTTACCTTTTAATAATAGCTTCTCACGCGGGCGATCTTCTTCTGCCCAACTTTTAATATTTAGTTTTTCGGCTTGCATAAGGTAAAGATAGGAATTACTAAAACTAGTTTTAATGAAACCGATGTTTTTGTTTAATTTGGCATTCTAAATCTCTGTTGTGGCTAAAACCAAAGTAAAAACTACATTTTTTTGTCAAAATTGTGGCGCTCAATTTCCAAAATGGGTGGGCAAGTGTAGTTCGTGTAACGAATGGAATACCATTGCCGAAGAAATTGTTTCAAAACCCGATAAATCGGATTTTAATGTTGCTTTTAACATTAACAGAACAAGCAAGCCACAATTAATTGAAGATATCCAACTTGCAGATATTCCACGAATAAAACTACCTGGAACAGAATTGAGTAGAGTGTTGGGTGGTGGTTTGGTTCCTGGTTCGTTGGTGCTTTTTGGTGGCGACCCGGGTATTGGTAAATCTACCTTAATGTTACAAATGGCGTTGCGATTAAAAGGGAAAAAGACCTTGTATGTGTCGGGCGAAGAAAGTGAACAACAAATTAAAATGCGTGCCGAACGTATCGGTAATAAAAATCCCGATTGTTACATTTTAACCGAAACATCAACTCAACATATTTTTCATCACATCAAAGAATTAAACCCTGATGTGTTGGTGATAGATTCGATACAAACGCTACACACTTCTACCATAGATTCGTCACCAGGAAGTATTTCTCAGGTTAGAGAATGCACGGCAGAGTTGATGAAATATGCCAAAGAAACACATACTCCAGTGTTTTTAGTAGGTCATATCACCAAAGATGGAACCATTGCTGGCCCGAAAATTTTAGAACACATGGTTGATGTGGTATTGCAATTTGAAGGCGACAGAAACCATATTTATCGATTGTTACGTTCTATTAAAAATCGTTTTGGTTCCACCAACGAGTTAGGTATTTATGAGATGTATGGAGAAGGTTTAAAAGAAGTAGAAAATCCTTCCGAAATATTGATCAGCAACAAAGAAGAGCAATTGAGTGGATCAGCAATTTCTGCTACCATGGAAGGTAATCGCCCTTTGTTAATTGAAATACAAGCCTTGGTGAGTACTGCAGCGTATGGTAATCCACAGCGTTCATCAACTGGTTTTGATTCACGAAGATTAAACATGTTGTTGGCTGTTTTGGAAAAACGTTGTGGATTCAGATTGTCTCAAAAAGACGTGTTTTTAAACATTGCAGGAGGAATAAAAGTGGACGACCCAGCTATTGATTTGGCAGTAATTAGTGCTGTATTATCAAGTGGAGAAGATGTTTATATTCCTTCTAACGTTTGTTTTGCTGCTGAGGTTGGTTTAAGTGGAGAAATTCGCCCAGTAAGTAGAATAGACCAACGTATCTCTGAAGCAGAGAAATTGGGTTTCGAAAAAATATTTGTTTCTAAATACAATAAAAAAGGTTTAACCAAAACAAGCCCAAAAATTCAAGTGATTTTTGTTTCTAGAGTTGACGAAGTGTTTTCTGCTCTTTTTGGATAATTATTTTCCATTAAAATCGCTCATAGTTCTTCCCAGTCCAATAGTTCCAAAGCTTTTAATCGCTTCAGTAGCTTTTGTTAGTCGTTCTGGTAAAAGCAATTGTTCTTCGGGAGCAAAATTGCCTAGAACATGGTTGATTTGTTTGCCTTGAACAAAATCGCTTCCTACTCCAAAACGTAGACGCGGATAGTTAGAATGACCAAGAGATTCAGCTATATTCTTTAATCCATTGTGCCCACCATCGCTTCCTTTTCCTTTTAAACGTATTGTTCCAAAAGGTAAAGCAATATCGTCGGTAATTACCAACAGGTTATCGACAGAAATTTTTTCTTGTTGAAGGTAGTAGTTTACCGCTTTTCCACTCAAGTTCATGTAGGTAGAAGGTTTAACTAAAATAAACGTTCTGCCTTTAAATTTAAGGGTAGCAGTAGAGCCAAGTTTGTTGGGCTCAAAAAAAATATTGGATGCCTTAGCCAAGGCATCCAATATTAAAAATCCAATATTATGTCTAGTATTTTCGTATTCTGAGCCTATATTGCCCAATCCTACAATTAAATACTTCATGGTTGTAATTATTCAGCAGCAGCTTCTGTTGTAGCTTCAGCACCTTCAGTAACACCTTCTTCTTCCTCGTCGCTAGAATTAGAAACAGCAGCTCTACTCATTTTAACAGCAACAACTACAGCATTAGGAGCATCCAACAAGGTTAAACCAGCAACTTTAATTTCACCAACTTTAATTGATTGTCCAATTTTTAATGGAGTAATATCAACAGTAATTGCTTCTGGTAAAGCGTCAGCTAATCCTCTAACTCTTAATCTTCTTGTTACAGTTCTTAATTTACCACCGTTTAATACACCTTTAGATGTACCTGTAATTTTTATTGGTAACATTACTGTAACCTCTTTTCCAGGAATTACTTCTAAAAAGTCGATATGTAATACTTTATCAGTTACTGGGTGGTATTGAATATCTTTAATGATTGATCTAACAGTAGTATCGTCAATATTCAAATCAACAAAATATACGTTTGGTGAGTGGATAATTTTTCCAAAAGGAATATCATCTACCATAAAGTGAATATTATCTTTACCGCCGTATAATACTGCAGGAATTTTATCTTCTTTTCTAAGTGACTTAGCATCTGATGATCCTCTTTCAGTTCTTTTGTTTCCTTTTAATGCTATTGATTTCATGGTTATTTAAATTATATTATTTTTTAGCAAATGAATGTGTTACTTATTGATTCGTGATGAAATACTTTTTTTATAATGTCCGAGAATAAATCAGCCACCGAAAGTACTCTTATTTTATCAGATTGATGTGATAATGGGATAGAATCGGTTACGATTAATTCGGTTAGTTGTGAATTTTCTATTCTTTCGTATGCTTTTCCTGATAGGATTGCGTGTGTTGCAATTGCTCTAACGCTTGTTGCACCATTTGCTATCATAATATCAGCAGCTTTTGTTAATGTTCCGGCAGTATCAACCATGTCATCAACAATAATAACATCTCTACCTGAAACATCACCAATTAAAAACATGTCTTCAATTACGTTAGCTTTTTTACGTTGCTTGTAACACACAGCTACTTCAGCGTGTAAAAATTTAGCATAAGCATTTGCCCTTTTAGTTCCACCCATGTCTGGTGAAGCCATGGTTAAGTTTTCAAGATTTAAACTTTGGATGTAAGGTATAAAAATGGTTGAAGCAAAAAGGTGATCAACAGGAACTTCAAAGAACCCCTGAATCTGGTCAGCATGTAAATCCATAGTCATAACTCTAGTTACTCCTGCAGAAGCTAACATATTTGCAACCAATTTGGCTCCTATCGGAACCCTAGGTTTATCTTTTCTATCCTGACGAGCTAATCCAAAATAAGGCAAAATGGCAACTACTCTTCTGGCTGATGCTCGTTTAGCAGCATCAATCATCAATAAAAGTTCCATTAAATTGTCAGCAGGAGGAAAGGTAGATTGAACAATAAAAACATCAGCACCTCTTACAGATTCTTCGAAAGAAGGTTGAAATTCACCATCACTAAAAGTATTGATGATAACATTACCTAATGAAACGCCATAGGATTTAGCAATTTTTTCTGCTAAATACATCGAAGCTCTACCGCTAAATATTTTTACTGTTGGTTCAATCATGGTATTTCCTTAAAATCAAAAGGGCTGCAAATTTATTAATTTATTAATACTAAGCCAAATAAATCATTAAAAGTATTGCACTTTTTTTTAAAAAATCTTTTCAAATTCAAAAGTAATGAATATTTTCGCACTCTCAATTTGATTTGAGTATGCCCGGATGGCGGAATTGGTAGACGCGCACGACTCAAACTCGTGTTCTAACGAGTGTGGGTTCGACTCCCACTCCGGGTACACAATTAAAGCTCTTCAATTTGAAGAGCTTTTTGTTTACATCTTATTTAACTTTAATTTAAACCACTTTGATAAATCAAAATTTGAAAATACTAGGTGTGAATTATCGTTTTGATAATAATTATGGTATAGTAGCTTACCCTCTTCTATTATTTTTTCGGTCTCCTTATCATCAAAAACTTCTAATTTGTTTTTAACCTTATCTATCAAACAAATTAGTCCATATAAACTGTTTTTTTCTTTAAAAGCCAATTTAGCATTTCTGATCTTATAAGTAACGGCATCAAAGTCCTCCAGTTCAATTAAATTTAAAATCTCCAACACTCTGTATACC
Source organism: Flavobacteriales bacterium (assembly GCA_050248475.1). GTDB lineage: Bacteria > Bacteroidota > Bacteroidia > Flavobacteriales_E > Vicingaceae > Vicingus. The sequence continues at coordinate 22,460 of JBFWSH010000030.1, read as the reverse complement.
TCATATAGTTCAGGATTGTTCTTTCTTAAATTGGTCGTAGCATATTCAATGATTAATTTTTTATTGTTTTTGGTGTTAGCAGTAAAAATGTTAGCGAATAACAAATAATGAGCAATTTCCGCATCATAGATCTTTGGAAATTTAAACGTAAATTGTTCTTTTTCTTCATAATAACGATCAACCGTTTTCCGAATCTCTTCCATCTCATTTTTAGTCGCCGAATATTTTAAGAGAACATCATACAAGATGGAATATTTTATTTTTTCCTGGGCTTGTGTCCTGACAGGGCACAATTCCAGTTCTTTCAAATAAGGTTCCACCTCATCATGATGATTTAATTTTATGCCCGTAACGATTAAATAATTATAGCTATACAGCAGGGCATCGGTAGTGAAAAAATCAAGGTTGTTTTTTATAAGCTGAAGCTGTTTAATTGCTAACTCTATCTGGTGGTCACTTGATGTGGTTTCTTTAACCGCTAAGCTGTTCAGGTGATTTAATTCTGCCTGTTTGGAATAAAATACTGCATCATCAGCATATTCATTTTCATAATAATCGGTAATTGTCTTTAACATCACCTTATTTTTCTCCGACAGGTTTAAATTATTTTTATTAAGAAAATATAATGAGTATAAATAAATCCGGCTATCGTTCAGTTCTTTCATCCCCTTAATTACCTCATTTACATTAAAATGTTCTTTTAACGATTCACAAAAATTGTCTGCTTCCTGGGATTCGAAGTAGACAAAATTTTCAATGCCATACAAAGTAGATATCAATGAATGAAAAGGTGTTTTACAAAGCTCCTTTCTTAGTTTGTAAGCATATTTGGCGGCCTCCTTTTTCAGATTCTGAGAAATCAGGAAGTTAATTTTTTGAGTTTCATAGTAATATTTGATCCGGTCTTGTTTGTTCCTGTTGTAATAGCACATGATATCACAAATGGAATGGAAAAGTAGTTTTTTCAACTGGTGGTATCCCTTCTTAGTAAAGGTTTTAATAGCCATGTTTTCTATCTTCTCACTGCCCATGTGCTCATGTTTGATACACAGTTCAAACAATTGTAATTGCCTGGAATCATCATTCTCAATAGCTTTAAACTTTTTAAAGTAAGCTTTTTCGACCGGAGACAATGATTTTATTAATTCTATTAATCCTATGTATTTCTGATGCATTTTTGGAGTTTATTGTATCAAATATAGGTAATATTTTCACCTTTTAACAAAGATTCCTGTTAGCAACAGGAGGTAAATTACATTAAAATATAAAAGTTATTTAATTAATTATCAATATATTAAACATAAATTCTTATTCCATACGATTTACCAATACTTCTCATCTTTGTTTGATCACCCCATTCATAACTATCAACTTTGATGCAGTTATTATTCATAATTATATTTCATGAAGAGTTTAGTAGAATCTGTATTCGGTATGTTGTTTTCCAATAAAAACAATGTGTCGTTTATGGAAAAGCTTTTTGTGCTGTGTGTTTTTACTTCTATTTTAATAGCACTATCATTGATTGCAATAGGTATTGTTATGAACTCCTAACGAACATTTGTTTAGTTAATTATGATAGATAGATGAGCAAGTTACTGTAAAAGGTACTTGCTCTTTTTTAAAACCATGAAAGCTAACTATCAAATTAACAAATAGTTATGTTTTTTAAGAGACATCTCCAAACAAACACAAACACCAAATATTTGTTTTAAAAAACACTCAACCCTAAGCAATTTTACTTACGCAAAAAACTTAAAAACCCATGAACCCATGAAATACTTTAATTATCTCTCTGTCATTTTGTGTTTACTCTTTATTTCTTTATACAGTACAGCAACTTCACAATGTACTGTTACAGGCTCCAACTTAATTCCTAACTCTGGGTTTGAAAACACTTCAGGATGTTCCTCCACAGTAATCTATTACGATTCTTCTCCCCTTGTTTCCTGGATTGGGTGCGACGATAGTGGCTCCGGGTGTAGTACGGCCGATCTTGCACATGCAACTAACACCTCTTCAGGGTGTGGTGTATCAGTTAATTCTTACAACTCTAATTGTGCAAGTGGTGATAGAAAAGTAGGTTTATTTGTATATAATAAATCTTTTTTTGGAAGGGAGTATATTCAAACAGCATTAACCACCACCTTAACTGCAGGGGTTTCGTATTGTTTTCACATGACCGTAAGGAGTAAATATGGTAGTGTCGGACAAAAACAATTAAATACTGATGGTATAGGCGCTCATTTTTACGGAGGACCTTTTATCAACTTTGCCTGTGGACCTCAGGATCTGGGACCTGGATCGGCAGAAAACAGAACTCCTCAGGTAGAGCAACCCAATGGCTCTATCATTACCAATACTTGTACCATTGTCCAAGGCACCTTTGTAGCAGATGGCACAGAAGACAAAGTGATTATTGGAAATTTTAAATCAGATGCAAACACAACATGGGATGGTTCCTCTACAGCTAGTTATGTGTATTTAGATGATGTAGCATTGTATGAAGTTTCTGTTGTTCTACCTGTAGAATTAATGTATTTTGATGTGAAATGCATAGATAACAAATTTGTTGAAATAAGCTGGGAAACAGCTACAGAGGTCAATAATGATTATTTTACCTTAGAAAAATCAATTGACGGACTTCATTACGAAGTTTCTCAAATCGTTAATGGAGCCGGAAATTCAAATCAGATTAACCATTATTCTGTTGTCGATTATTCACCTAATTATCAGGAAGCAACTTATTATCGTTTAAAACAAACAGATTATAATGGCTCTTTTAAATATTACGAGCCTAAAGCCATACAATGCCAAAATCAGCTAAGCGATATCCATCTAAATGTACATGCTAATCCTATCAGCAATGAATTAAATTTCACTGTTTCCTCCCCTTTATCAGGAACACTCAACATCATGCTAATGGATTGCCTGGGAAGAGTGATAATCAATCAACCGGATAACATTGAGAAAGGAAATACAAAACTGAACATAAAAACGAATCATCTTTCCAAAGGAGTTTATTTTTTAACTGCTGTTTTTAACAATCAACAATACATTCCTTCCATAAAAATAGTTAAACAATAAAATAGGTTAAATGCCTATAAACAAATAATTTACAATAAAATTAACATGTTTTTCGATGTCCCTATTTTATAAAATTGTGTTTTCATTTTTCCCTGTTATAGTGTCCCTTTGTATAAGACTTTAAAACTTACCCCATGAAGTATTTCTATGTCATTTCTTTTACATTATTGAGTGTATTAAGTTTAAATAGCTTTGCTCAATGTACCGGTACCTGCGGTTCCAATTTAATTACTAACCCTAGTTTCGAAACTGCTACCGGAAGTTGCGACCCTTCCGACATTCAATTGTACAACTCACAAACTCCAGTAGCCGATTGGTTCGGAACAGATAACTATCCTGGCGCAGGAAGCTCTCCCGATTACTTTAGCCCTTGTGCAGGATCTACCAACAATGCTAATAACAATTGCATTACCGGAAATGCACGAGTGGGAATTTTTACCCGATCTTCTTTCAGTAGTGGAAGAGAATATATTCAATCTCAATTATCTACTCCCCTACAAGCAGGAAAAATCTACTGTTTTAGTATGGTCGTAAAATCTAAAGTAGGCGCAGCAGGAAACACCTTATCCTCATGTGACGGAATTGGTGCCTGGTTTCATAATCTGGGGCTGATCAATATTCAAACCATGAATGGAGGCAATCAATTTTTGGGTGCTGGTTCTACTATCAATGCTTCTGCCCAGGTAGAGAATCCTTCGGGAAATATGATTGATGGAAACTGTACCACCGTTACAGGCACCTTCTGTGCTACGGGAGGAGAAGATTGGATTGTTATAGGGAATTTCAGGGGTGATGCTTCTACACAAATGGTTGGAAGTAGTTCGTTCAATTACATGTATGTAGAAGATGTTACATTATTTGAAATTTGTTATGGTATTGATCTTAGTGCTCCTTCAACTACTATTAATTGTGGAGATAGTACTATTCTTACAACATCTGTTACAGGATATTCTTCTGCTGCCACCTACAATTGGATTTTGCCTTTAGGGAATACATTGTCGGGTGCTGGTCCGCATATTGTTAATCCAGAAACTACAACAACATATCAAGTAGTAGTAGAGGAAGGGTGTGTAAGAGACACAGCTACAATTACAATAAATGTGAGTGGTTTATGCGGACCATATACATCAATAACAGATACATCTATTTGTGAAGGAGAATGTATTAATATTGAAGCATCTGCCGCTATAGGAGGTACTCCTCCTTATACTTACACCTGGTCGCCCAATATTGGAAACGATCAAGGACCTTTTACTGTATGTCTGGATACCACCACTATATTTTATGTAACTGTAACCGATGCTGTGGGATTATCTTATACTGATACAGCAACTGTTACAGTAAACCAAATTCCTGTGATTGATGCAGGTATGGATGATAGTATTTGTTCAGGAAATTCTATTACTTTAAATGGAGTAGCCAATATTGGTACTGTTCAATGGGTAGGTGGCTCTAATAGTAATTCATATACGGTAACTCCTGCTGCTACCACTATGTATTATTTCAGAGCCAACAACAATGGGTGTTTAAGTGAAGATTCCGTTTTAATCACCGTATTTAACCACCCATCCATCAGCGTTTCATCTACCAATGTAAGTTGTTACGGATTACAAGATGGAAGCGCTATTGCAAATGTAAGTGCAGGGAATCCACCTTATACTTACTTATGGATGCCGACAGGAGACACTACTCCTGCTGTTAATAATCTCTCTTCTGGTACCTATTGGGTAAAAGTATTCAATGTTGCCGGATGCAGTTCTGCCGACACCATTACCATTTCAGAACCTCTTGATCTGGTGGCTAACATTACCGGAGACACCCTGATATGCGAAGAGGAAAATGTAACCTTAGTCGCCTCTGCGATTGGTGGAATAGCAGGTTATAATTACAACTGGTTCGGCTATGGGAATTCTAATACCATTACTGTACAACCACAAGGACAAGAAGATTATTTAGTGGAAGTAACCGATGCCAATAACTGTAAGGATACCGCTTCCATTTCTGTTACCTCAACCCCCAGACCTATGGCAGATTTTGTTGGAACTTTCAAGGGATGTCCTCCAGTGGAAGCTACTTTTTCGAATACCTCCATAGGAGCTACCACCTATTTATGGAGTTTCGATAATATCACCACCAACCTGGCAAATCCTGTGCCTCACTCTTTTTATACCGAAGGTTGTAATGCTGTTACCTTAATTGCCACCAGTATTAACGGATGCATGGATACCCTGACCAAAAGTTGTGCTGTAGAAGTATATCCTCAACCTACAGCCGGTATTTCTGCCGATGATTTAACTATCTATGAAAACGAATCGGAGGTCACCTTTTACAATGAAGCGGTAAACAGTGAATATTGTTACATCAATTTTGGCGATGGTAATGAATCTTATATGTGCAACAGTGTCATGGAACACCTGTATGAATCTACAGGAACTTATACGGTTGTGCAAATTGTTTCCAACTCGTACGGGTGTTCAGACACTTCCTCTTTAAACATTGAGATACTTCCCGAAACCACCATTTGGGTACCGAACGCATTTACTCCGAATGGAAACGGGATCAACGAGGTATTTAAAGCTAAAGGAAGTAATGTGGAAGAATTCAACCTGAAGATCTTTAACCGATGGGGAGAAATGATTTATGAAAGTGAAGATATTGATGAAGGCTGGAATGGCTCTTACCAGGGAGAAATAGTACAACAGGATGTATACATATGGATAATCCATTACAGAGACAGTCGCGATGGAAAAAAATCATTAACAGGGAAGGTATCTATTCTTAAATAAGAGCGATCTATGAAAAAATTAATATATATATTTATTTTGTTAAACGCCTCTTTATTGCAGGCGCAAAATCTGGTAGTTAACGAAAGTTTCGAAAATTACACCAGTTGTCCTAATAATCAGGGGCAATTAAATCAAGCTACTCCCTGGGTATCAGCTCATGGAACCTGTGACCTGTATAATGCGTGTAATGCTGGGAATTATGGGGTTCCCAACAATATATCCGGTAATCAAACTGCACGGACCGGTAATGGATATGCAGGTTTTTTTGCTACCCAGGGGTATTTTGAAGTTAGAGAATATCTACACAGTCAATTAAGTACCCCATTAGTAGCCGGTAACACCTATTGTGTTACTTTTTATGTAGTTCTAGCTGATGAAGTAGATAGTTGGGGAGAGCAAATTTATGATGTCGCGGTAAATGATATAGGAATGTATATAGGAACTTCATCTATTGCCCCAGCTCCAAGTAATTTTAACTATATTCCTGTCACCCCTCAAATTATAAATGATGCCAGTGCCCAAATACTTGATGACAGGAATAACTGGATGGAAATTTCCGGAGCTTATACTGCTGTTGGAGGAGAACAATACATTACCATTGGTAGTTTTTCATCCCAGGCTACTCAGGATACTACCTGGTTGGATACGTGGAACTCTAACAACTGGGCCTATTACCTGATCGATGATGTTTCCATCGTCGATTGTTCAACCAACAACAACCTTTTAGCAACTATCAACGGAATCGATTCTATATGTGAAGGTGAAACCGCTACATTCAGTTTAAGCATTAGCGGAGGAACATCGCCTTATAGCTATTCATGGGATAATGGACTACCCGTAGATACTTTTCAAAGTGTAACGCCAAATGTAACCACCACTTATCAGACAACCATTACTGATAGTATCGGCCAAACCATCACGGAATCGTTTACTGTATATGTAACACCTCTTCCTGTTGCCAATGCTGGTAATGATGTTCAGATTTGTAATGATTCTGCGGTTGTACTTATGGCTACCGGTAGTGGTTCTTATTTATGGAACACCGGAGCTACTACTTCCTCGATCAGTGTAATGCCTTCTACCACCACTACCTATTTTGTAGAGGTTTCCAATTTAGGCTGCACTGATAGTGATTCTGTGATGGTATCTGTAATCAACTGTTCAGTTCCCCCTTTATCTGCCAGTATTAATGGTATCGATTCCATTTGTGAAGGAGAAACAGCTTCATTCAGTTTAAGTATCTCAGGAGGAACTCCACCATATACTTACTCATGGGACAACAATCTTCCGGTGGATACCTTTCAAAGTGTTACTCCTTCTTTAACAACCATCTTTGAAGTGATTGTATCAGATAGTACTGGTCAATCGGTTACCCAGCAATTTACAGTTTATGTAACGCCTTTACCAAATGCTAATGCAGGAAATGATATTCAATTATGTGAAGATTCTGAGACAACTCTTACAGCAACTGGAGGAGGGACTTATTTATGGAATACAGGTGATACCAGCTCATCAATCTATGTAAAACCTAATATTACTACTATTTATTCAGTTACCGTATCTTTTTTAGGTTGTATAAATAATGATGATGTTACAGTCAATATAATAAGTTGTACAGAAACAGAAAGTTCTATGTTAATCCCAAATATTTTTACTCCAAACAATGATCATCAAAATGATTTATTTAAGGTAATTTCTGAAAGTATTGTAGAATTTAAATGTGAAATATTTAATCGCTGGGGAAATCTTATTTACACGCTAAACTCTATCAATGAAGTATGGGATGGTAGAACAAATAGCGGAAATATATGCCCAGAGGGAGTTTATTTTTATGTAATCAATGCTAAAGGTTATGATAATGTAATATATAAAGAGAATGGAACGATACAGCTTTTAAGATAAAGTTATTTTTTATTAACTATTAAATCATTATGGCAAGAGTTTCTTTATCCAATAATAAAGAAGTTAAAATTTCAGGAACGAAGAGGATGCTTTGGAGTGGATTAGAGAATTTATTTAATAAATTCGAATTCTACCCGCCTATTTAGTGCCCTTCCTTCTTGATTATCGGAACCATCTATATTTGTGTTGGGAGCTATAGGATTGGAACTACCAAATCCTTTAAACTTTAATCTTGATTTTTCTATTCCGTTAGAAATAAGATATTGATAAGATTCTTGTGCTCTTTTTACGGATAGTTTTTTGTTGTAGTTTTCAGAGCCTTTTGAATCGGTATGCCCTTTAATTAAGAATTTTACTACATCATTAGCTTTCATAAAATTCAAGATAATGTTCAATTCTTTTTCTCCTACTTCATTTGGGGTAAATTCATTGAAATCAAATTGGACAATTAATGACTTCTCGAAGGGGTTAATTTGTTTTGTTAACTCTTCTTCCAATTCTACTGAGGTGTTCATTTTATTAATTACAATAGAACTTTTGCTAAGGTAAGACAAGTCTTTAGTATTTCCATTTATATATGAGTTTAATGCATACCTGAATTCACTATCGTTATTATAAGCAAATGAAATGTCTGCATATGAAGGAAAAATAAACTTCAGTTTTTCATCATGTTGTAAAAGTGTTTTAAGCGAATCTTCTGTTATGTAAAATTTGATATCAACAAATTTTTCGATAGAATTATTGCTATTGTTTCTGACATAATCTGAATAATCTTTTTTAGAAAACATTTGTTTTAAGGTATCATTCCTAGTAGCATTTTCAATATCATTAAAAGCGTTGTGAGTAATAATTTGTTGACCGATTATATTTCCGTATGAGTCTCTCAAGTATACATGATGTATTTCTTGATAAAGCTGAAAATATTCGATTTGTTTAGGGATCAGAAATGTTTTTTTGTATGGAGCAAACCCCTCAGTTTCTACATACATTTCATACAGTTTTCCATGTTCCACAAGTAGTAAGTATTCTCCGGTATGTTCTTTCGATTGTTCAGTTATTTCTGATTGACTATCAATCTCTTTCATTGTAATTTTAGAATTAGCAGGAACTAATGAATCTCCTTGTAAGACCAGTCCTGCCAATTCTGCCAAAGGGTTTCTCTCGTTGGCAAATGTAAGACGATAAATATCCATTCCACCTTTTCCATCAGGACGTTCAGAAGCATAGTAACCACGATTATATTGGGGTGTCATAATAAAAAAAGCATCGTTGTATGGAGTGTTTATTGGGCTTCCCATGTTAATTGGAGCACTCCATTCATTATTTTTGTTAATTGATTTAAATATATCGTAATCCCCCATGCTGGTATGACCTTTTGAGGAGAAATAAATCACTTTTTTACTTGGATCAACATATGAAATATCTTCATCACTATCAGTATTTATTTTAGGACCAAGATTTATTAACTCTCCCCAATTACCTGTTATAGAATCTTTATTGGCATAATAAATATCCATTTTCCCGTAACCACCTTCTCGTTCACTTGTTAAAAACATAGTCTGTTCATCAAGAGTTATAAAAATGGATGGCTCAAAGGATGTTGAGTTGATTGTAGATAGTTGAATAGGAGTACTCCATGATGTATCGTTTTTTTCGCTAGACCAAACATCAGAATTTCGATAGAAATATAATTTATTACCATCATTAGAAAGCTGAATACTTGCATCATGATCTTTACTATTGATAACCTCTGGAAGGAGAATCGGTGCTGAGTATTCAAATTTGCTTACTAAGTTTAAAAAACCTGAATTTGTTTCAATTTCAGCTTTCATATCAAGAATACTACCCTTTTTTAGTTCGGCTAAATAGATATCCTCATAAAAATCACCGTCATCTGATACCTTAGAATTATTTTTCGATGGTCGTCTAGATGTAAATGCTAAGTATTTTTCATCAGTTGATATTGCTGGTGCGTATTCTTGGTATTTTGAGTTTATGCTATCACCAAGGTTTTCTACTAAAACTTTTCTTGGTGATTTTACCATTATTTTACCATTATTACAGTTGTCAATAAGAATCTCTGCACCTTTCTTAAATTCAGAATAAATATCTATTGGTAGTGAATTACTTTTGTATTCTAACTCTAATTTTTCCAGAAATACTTGTAATTGTTGGATTGCAGCATCAAACTCATAGTTTTTATGCAGTAAGCTACCTAAGTAATAATAGGCGACAGGTATTATAGAATCAGTATTTTGAATGTATTTTTTTAAGTGGGGAATTCCTTTTGTTTGGTTGTTTTTAGAGAGAAAGTAACACACTCCAATTTTAAAATCATCGTCTGAACTAAGCAACGACGTATCAAGTTTGGAATACTCTTGAAGTGCAAATTCAAAATCGCCCTTATTAAAAAATTTGCTCGCTTGTTTAGTCGATTGATTTTGAGCTATATATTTATTAAATAAGGTTAAAAGAGAGAATATTAAAATAAAATATTTAAACAAAACAATTTAATTATAAGCGTTATTACTTAGCTGATTAAGTAAATATACCTATAATTTTAACAATAAAAAAAGCCTTATAGAACATAAGGCTTTTTTTATTGTTTTGCTCCCCCTCCTGGGCTCGAACCAGGGACCCTCTGATTAACAGTCAGATGCTCTAACCGACTGAGCTAAGGAGGAATTTCCGTTAATCGGGGTGCAATATTAGTTGAAAGTTTTTAAATATACAATATATTTGCAGAAAAATAACTTAATTTTTTTTGAGTTTATTAACTATTAATTAATTACAGAATGAGCAAAAAGTATAATGTATTTGGGATTGGTAACGCCTTAGTTGATATTGTAACAGAAGTTGATGATCAGTTCTTAAAAAGTCACAACATAGAAAAAGGATTAATGACTTTAGTGGATGAAGAACATCAAACTCGAATTTCAAATGCCATTAACATGAGTCAAAGTAACAAACAATGTGGTGGTTCTGCAGCAAACTCTATTATTGCAGTTAGCCAATTTGGAGGCTCTAGCTTTTATTCATGCAAAGTTGCCAACGACGAATATGGTCATTTTTATATGAAGGACTTAATATCTAACGGTGTTGAAACTAATTTGCATAATGAAAATCTTGAATCAGGAATTACGGGGAAGTGTTTGGTAATGACAACTGAAGATGCCTCTAGGACAATGAACACTTTTTTGGGTATAACATCAAATTATTCTAGAAATGAAATTAAAGAAGAAGCACTTAAGGATTCTCAGTATTTATACATGGAGGGGTATTTAGTTACTTCTGATAATGGGCTGGATGCTATGAAACATGCTAAGAAAGTAGCAGAAGAAAATGGGGTGAAAACCGCGTTAACTTTCTCTGATCCATCAATGGTAAAATATTTTAAAGAATCGATGCAATCAGTTGTTGGTGCAAGCGTAGATCTGTTATTCTGTAATGAAGAAGAAGCAATGCTTTATACTGGAAAAGACAACCTCCATGAGGCTCGTGAGCAGCTGAAACACGATGCCAAAAGGTTTGTAATTACTCTTGGAAAAAATGGAGCAATGATTTTTGATGGCGATACATTTATTGATATAGAGCCTTATAAGGTTCAGGCTATTGATACTAATGGAGCGGGTGATTTGTTTGCTGGTGCATTTCTTTATGGAATTACCAATGGACATAGCTTTGCAGATTCAGGAAAACTAGCATCTTTAGCATCATCAAAAGTGGTAACTCAATTTGGTCCAAGACTCGAATGGCATCAGGCAAAAGATATCCTAAATAAGTTGCAACATGTTTAATTATGGATTTATACTTTTTACGAATATAATTTTATAATTTCCTCAATTATACCGTCTATAGTATGGGTTTCAGCAGTAGCGTCAATGCCTAAATGGCGTTTTTGAGCTTCAGCTGTGGTTGATGGGCCAATAGAAATGGTGTGCACTGTATCAAGCTTAATTTTATGTTTACGAATTAAATCCATAAAACTATTAACTGTTGAACCACTAGTAAATGTAATTACATTTACTGGAGTGTTTAAAACTTCTTCAATTTGTTCTTTCGAATAATCTACAGGTGTATTATCATATGTGGCTAATGTGGTAATGTTTTTATTTTTCTTACCTAAAATTTTGGTAATGGTGTTATTGGCAATTTTTGATTGAGGTATAAAAATACTTTCAGATTCCTTTACAGGAATCTCTTTTGCCAGTTTTTGAGCGGTAGCTGCCATCGGAATAAAGTTTACTTTTAAACCTAATTTCTCTATTGTTTTTTTAGTTTGAGAACCAACAGCTGCAATTTTTGATTTTACATCTCTTGGATTTATCACATCAAAAAAACATTTTACAGCTACACCACTAGTAAAGATTAACCAATCAAAATTATTTTTTGAATAAGTATCAATTAGTAGTTGAGTGTTAATTGGTTTAAGTTCAATTAATGGGAAAACAACAGGGGTTGCACCTAGTTTTTCAAGTTTTTCAGCAAATTCATTGCTTTGTTCAATTGGTCTAGGTATTAAAACCTTAACACGACTTAGAGGTTGTTTCACTTAGTTGTTCCTTTTTTTTAAAATCGATTTCTTTTTTTAGATCCAAAGCTAAAATCCTAGCTAATTCTCTTCGTTCTTCTACTTTCCCTTTTATAGTTTTTCTTGAAAAGTGAACACCGTCTTCTGAAGCAAAGACGCCCTCAATTTCTATGTTATTGTTTGTTGCTTTTGCATAAGCTGCTATTGGAAGGTTACATCCACCACCTAAAGCTATTAAAAAAGCTCTTTCGGCATCTGCGGCATATTTGGTCGGTTCGTGACGAAGTTTTTTTACTAAGTCTAATACATAACCTTCTTTGTCAATTGTCTCAATACCTAAAATTCCTTGTCCAACAGCAGGAAGCATAACATTTAAATCCAAAATTTCCGTAGCATAATCAATCATGTTGAGTCTCCTTAGTCCAGCAGCGGCAAGAATGATTGCATCATATTCACCAGCTTCCATTTTTTGAATTCTCCCATCAACATTCCCTTGAATAAATTTGTATTCCAGATCTGGACGAAATTGCTTTAATTGTGCAGTACGTCTTAAACTTCCTGTCCCGATAACTGCTCCTTTGGGTAAATCCAATAATTTTTTTCCTGATTTTGAAATCAATACATCTCTAAAATCTTCTCGTTCTGTTATCGGAATCACTCTTAAACCATTAACTTCTTCGGTTGGAATGTCTTTGTAGCTGTGAACAGCAATATCTATTTCGTTAGCTAACATTGCTCGCTGTAATGCAGATGTAAATGCACCTACTACATTGATGTTTCCTTCGTCACCACTTGTTTTGATGATTTTGGTTTCAAATTCGTAATCAGGTTGTAAGGCTTTTAACTGCTCTACTACCCAATTGGTTTGAGTTAAGGCAAGTTTACTGCCTCTTGTTCCAACTACAATTTTTCGTTTTGGAACAAAAATATCCACGTTGTTTACATCTAAAATCTGTTTGGCAGTATTGATGGGATTATCCTGAATATGAATGTTTTGAGCAATATTTTTTATCCCGTCTATGGTTGGGCTCGAAATTTTTCGAAGTAAACGGTGAGAAAATCGCATCAACAATTCTTTTTGATGTTCAGATAAATCCCCCATTTTAGGGATTAGCCATTTCAGTTCTTCATCCCTCATTTCTTCCAAATTACTCCAATAAGCTTCGATAACCGGAGCAACTTTTCTGTTTTTTAGCCAAACCATAAACCATTCTAATTCTTGATTTACAATTTTTCTTGCCAATGGGATTTCATCGTATCTTTTTAATAAGCCATCATAAGTAATTTTTTTGATGTCATCTAAATCATATAATGAGATATTTTCGTGGTTCTTTAAATCAGGATTAAAATTACGCGGTACTCCGAAATCGATAAATAATTTACTTCCTCCGGTTTCTAAAGCAAATTTTGCTCGAGGGCATTTACTTTCTGCCATGGTTTCCTCATGAAGCAAGTTTATTTCTCCTTGGGTACCTCCAACAATAATATTTGCTTCAGCTAAAGCTTGATGAATGTTCTGCATTTCAACTGCTGTTCCATTCCATTCCTTAGCCATTTCTTGAGCTCTCTCTTTATCGTGGCTTGCAACATATAGTTTTTTTATGGGGGTTCTATCTAAAACAGTAGCAACTAAATTTGCCATATTTCCGGTTCCAATTACCAAGAAGGTAGAATCACCAAAATTATAACCGTGATGAGAAATTAATTCAAAACCAACAGTGGCAAGTGATGCTGAAAATTTACCAATATTAGTTTCCATTCTTACTCTTTTACCAGTATGAATGGCTTGTCTAATCAATTCGTCTAAAACGGGACCAATCGATTGTTCTTCTCTTCCTATATCTAAAGCATCTTTTATTTGACCTATAATTTGATGCTCACCTACAGCTTGAGATTCTAAACCAGCAGCAGTAGAAAATAAATTGATTATTGCAATTTCTGTATCAGGTAGAATAGAAAGGTATTGACGATAGTTGCCAAATGAATCAAAAAAATCAACTATTTCGTTGTGGCTTTTTCCATAAGCGTAAATAGATAGTCTATTACATGTAGAAATAATAAAAACTTCCTTATAATGCCGTTTCAACTTTTGAATTGCAACACGAGTTTGTTCTTTATTCAATGCTAAACGTTCTCGTACGGCAATAGGTGCAAATCGGTGACTTAATTCAACTCCAACAATTTTCTCCATATACTCTTATTGTAATATCAGCTCCAAAGTTATGAAATTATCTTGCGTTATATATGATAAAAGTCAACCCTCTTGATTAAAGAAAAATTAACAGTTTTTTAACAAATAACACTCAAAAAATCAATTTTAAGAAACATTTATTATCAATTTTATGCTACTTAAAAAAAAATAATTTTTAACTATTTAATAATCAGATAATTAAAATTATTATAAATGCTTTTTAATTATAAAAAAGTTGACATACATTTGCCTACCTAAAATTAATTAACAACATTATTATGAAAAAATTTATGATTTTACCAGTTGCTATGATAGCATTAATGGTAGTGGCTTGTGGTCCAAGTCAAGAAGAAATTGCTGCACAAGAACAAGCTGCTGCTGATTCAGTTGCTGCTTATGATGCGCAAGTTGCTGCTGAAGCTGAGGCTGCTGCTGCTGAAGCTGCTGCTGCTGAAGCTGCTGCAATGGCTGCTGCTGATACTACTGCTGCTGAAGCTACTGAAGCTCCTGCTGCTCACTAATTTAGTGCAACAAAAGGTATTAAAAAGGGTTTTCTTAGAAAACCCTTTTTTTGTTATGTTTTATTAACACATCACTCTAAGGCCTTTAATTTTTCTTCAGCTTGTTTGCTGTAAGTGTTATTGTATTGCGTCAACATGGTTAGCAATTTTTTTGCTTCAGTAATATCTTTTAACTCAATCAGACAAAGCGCCTTGTACCATCTTGCTTCCGATTTTTTTGTTGCGTTGTCGGTTCCGTTTAAAACCAAATCAAACTCTTTTACTGCAGTTGTATATTTTTTCTGATTGTAATATGTTATACCATCAGCAAGAATATTTCTAGTATTCATAGTAGTACCAGTAGATATTCCCCCGGATACCTCTGTTGTAGAAATAGTTTCTTCAAACAAAGTGTTTTCGGTACGAGTTAAAATTTCTTCTTTTTTTACAGCAATTTCATCACTTTCTTTGTTTTTAAAATCATCATCACTGCTTGAGTTAAGAGCTTCCATCTCTTTTTTAGCAGGTTTTTTTACTTCACCCGATTTTTTTAAATTATCCGTAACAGTTGTTTTAGTAGTTAATTGATTGGCTGTTTTTTGCTCGAGATTCATATCAGCTTTAGCTTTTTCATCAGCTACTTTAGGAGCAGGAGCAATGGTCTTGTCCATATCCATCATTACATCTTCATTATCTTGAATGGTTGCTTTATAGGTGTTGCCCAAGCTAGTGCTTGAATTTGTTGTTTTATCCTTAGCTAACTCAGTTTGGTAAATTTGTTGTTCAACAGGACTTTCCTCTATAGTACTGAAATTTGTACTCCACTTTTCATTGGCTTCTGCTTCCGCTATTTCTTCTTCTTTGTTTTGGGTTTCTATGTTAATTGTTCGAATGGTTTTTTCACCTTCCTCTTCTTTTTGTTCTTTTTGTTTTTGCAACAATTCTTCTTGTTCAGGTAAAATATTTTCTACAGTATTTTTTTGAGGTTCTTTAAACGAAATTTCATTTTCATTGAACTTAGTAGCATCGTTAAAATTATTGATGGTATAATATCCTCCAAAAACAAATAATAATACAGAGGCAGCAACTAACAATATTCGTGCAATCGATGGTGATTTTTTTGAGGTTAAGTTATCAATTTGGTGATCAATGGTAAAGAGTATAGATGGATTTTTAGCATGAGCCATCCCTTCTAAAGCCTCGCTACAAAAATCACAATCAATAAGGTGTGTTTGTACCTGGTGGAGTTCTTTTTGTGAAAGTTGTTTATTGATAAACTTTAACATAGTTTCCTTTGAGATGCAAGTCGTTGTCGAAAATATGTGATTTTGTAAGTTTTTCATTGTTTTTAGTAATAAGTAATCATAATTTTTTTACGTATTTGTTTTTAATTTATGTGGTTAATTTTAAACTTAAATTCCGTTTACCATTTTGTATGTAGCTTTTTACTTGATTCATTGTAAATCCTGTTAATTCAGCTACTTCTTCATAGCATTTTTCTTTCAAAAAAAACAGTTCGATGCAAATGCGTTGCTCTTCTTTCAATTCACCTAATGCTTTTTCTAAATCAGTCAATTGTACTTCTTGTTGTTCTTTTTCGTGAATTTGAAAAGGAGTTTCATAATCATCACCCTCATCAAAAGCATATTCGTAATCGTTGGCTCTTTTCAATTGAGTTTGTTCTTTCCTTAAATACATTAAGCAATGATTCCTAGCCACACTATGTAACCACGATTTAAAATTGCTCACATCGTGTTTTAATAAATCAACCAACAATTGCTCAAATATTTCTAAAACAGCATCCTTACTTTCATCTTCATTTTTTAAATATTTTAAACAAACCCCATAAACTAGGTGAGAATAACGTTTAAACAATTCTCCTATAACAGTATTATCACCTTTGCTTTTGTATTCAGCAATTAACTCAATGTCGGAGTGTTTTGAAATATTTTTACTTTTTAAAAATAACATCAAATATTTATTGTTTTATTTTCTTGATGATGGGAAAGCTAAAATTCCACAAAAAAACCTTAAAAAAGGACAAAAGATGATTTAAGGGATATTTTTACTACTTTTAAGGCTGCTAACTAAACCATTTTTACTGATGAAAAAAATTAAGACAAACTTATTTGTTGTAGTGGGATTGGCCATTTTAAGTTCTTGTGGCTCCGAAACTAAAAAAGAAGAAAAAGTAGAAGAATCGAATAAAATTCCTGCATTTGATTTAGCAAATATTGATTCTACAGCAATGCCTTGTGAAAATTTTTATCAATATGCTATTGGAAATTGGCAAAAAAACAATCCTGTGCCCGAAACCGAAGGTCGATGGGGTAGTTTTAATATTTTAATGGAATCAAATAACCTTAAATTAAAAGCACTTATTGAAGATGCCTCTGCATCGAAAGGTGAGAAAGGGACACCTAAACAACAAGTTGGAGATTTTTATACAGCTGCTTTTGATTCAACTAACGCGGATAAGCTGGGTATATCACCATTAAAACCGTTGTTAGCTAAAATTGATGCCATTACTGATATTCAAAGTTTAATAGAGACAATGGCTCACTTGAAAGTGAAGGGTTCTGGTTCATTATTTTCATATTATGTATATGTTGATGCAAGAAATAGTAATCAAAATATTTTCTATTTAGGACAAGGGGGAATAGGCTTACCAGACAGAGATTATTATTTTCCAACGGATGACAGAGGCAAAAACATTTTAGTTGAATATGAAAAACATATGGTGTCATTGTTTAAGTTGTCAGGTGAAACAGAAGAAGTAGCAACTACAAATGCAAAAAATACTTTAGCTATAGAGTCTCAATTAGCTAAAGCTTCGTTAACAAAATTAGAACGAAGGGACCCTGTAGCAACTTATAATAAAATGACGGTTGATGAAATTCAAAAACTGTGTTCAATTTTTGATTGGAATAAATTTTTGCAAGCTGCTAATGTTTCTGGAGTTGCTGAACTAGTGGTTGATCAACCTAAATATTTTAGTACTCTAAATAAAACTCTAAAACAATATTCGATAGACCAATGGAAAGTTTACTTGAAATTTCAAGCACTTAATGATTTTGCTCCTTATTTAAGTAGTGATTTTGAACAACAACATTTTGCTTTTTACTCTACTACGTTGAGAGGTGTTAAAGAAATGAAGCCCCGTTGGAAAAGAGCTTTGGAAAATTCAAACAATTTTGTTGGAGAACAAATCGGAAAATTATTTGTTGAAAAACATTTTCCAGAAGAACAGAAAAAAAGAGTGTTAGGTTATATTCATAACATTGCCGGAGTATTTAAAGAAAGAGTTGAGAAGTTAGACTGGATGAGTGACTCAACCAAAACTAAAGCATTGGATAAACTGAGCAAGTTTACCTACAAAATTGGTTATCCTGATAAATGGAAAGATTATTCTTCAATTGAGATAGTAAAGGACAATTTTGTTCAAAACATGATGAATGTTAGAGCTTTTGAATATGCTGAAATGATGGCTAAAATTGGTCAGCCAGTTGATAAAACGGAATGGGGAATGACACCACAAACTATAAATGCATATTATAACCCAACTATGAACGAGATTGTTTTTCCTGCGGCAATTTTGCAGCCTCCGTTCTTTAATCCTGATGCTGATGATGCAATTAATTATGGTGGTATTGGTGGAGTTATTGGTCATGAATTTTCGCATGGTTTTGATGATCAAGGTAGTCAGTTTGATGGTGATGGTAACTTGAAAAACTGGTGGAGTGAGCAAGATTTAAATAACTTTAAACATCTTACCGGTAAATTAGTTGACCAATTTAATGCTTTCCACGTAGTTGACGAAACTTATGTGAATGGTGAATTGACTTTAGGAGAAAATATTGCAGATTTAGCCGGTATTACACTTTCTTATTATGCAATGTTAAAATCGTATGAAGGAAAAACTGAACCAAAACCAATTGATGGATTTACATATAAACAACGGTTCTTTTTGGGTTGGACACAAGTATGGGCTTCAAACATTAAAGACGAAGAAGCTGTTCGTTTAGCTAATGTTGACCCACACTCACCTACAAAATATAGAGTTTTAGGCCCGTTAACCAATTTGGTTGAGTTTGATGAAGCTTTTGGTTGTAAATCAGGAAACAAAATGGTTGCCAACGATAGTTTAAGAGTTAAAATTTGGTAGTACATGAATCTTAAAGAAGAACTTAATAAAGAATTCATCAGTCGTTTGGCTGATGAATTTTTTTTGGCAGATAAATCATTTCAAAAAAAAGCATTTATCGTTGAGGTTTTGGACTCGGATTGGGAAGTTCTTGAGCTAAAACAGCGAATGAGAAAAATTACTAATACACTATACAATTATTTGCCATTTACATTCGAAAAACAAGTGGAACAAATACTAAAAATTGCTCCAAAATTTTCCGGTATACAAGGGTTTATTTTTCCTGATTTTGTTCAGGTGTATGGATTAGATAATTTTGAGGTTTCTATTCGAGCTTTGGAATTACTGACTCAGTATTCCACCAGCGAATTTGCAGTTCGTCCGTTTATTGAAAAATACCCAAACCAATCTACTAAACAATTATTGATTTGGAGTAAAAGCAACAATCATCATATTAGGCGCTTGTCAAGTGAAGGTTCTCGACCAAAATTACCTTGGGCACAACTTTTACGAAATTTCATAAAAGATCCTAACCCGGTTTTACCTATACTTGAAAATCTAAAGAACGACGAATCGCTTTATGTTCGAAAAAGTGTTGCCAATCATCTAAACGACATTAGTAAAAATCACCCCAAGTTGGTTTTAGACATTTGTAAAAAATGGCATGGTAAAACCAAAAATACCGATTGGATTGTAAAACATGCATTGCGAACACTATTAAAAGCAGGAAATAAAGAAGCACTTGCCATTTTTGGAACAGCTAATGCTGAAAAAATTGAAGTCGAAGAATTAAGTCTGTCGAGCAGTAAGCTAAAAATAGGCGAGGAGTTTACATTTTCTTTTCATGTTCAAAATTTTAATAAAATTGAACAAACCCTACGTTTGGAATACATCATTCATTTTATAAAATCGAACGGAACATTATCACCCAAAATATTTAAAATAAGTGAAGCCATGTTTTCCAGCAATACTAAAAAACAGTTGATTCGTAAACACAAATTTGCTGATTTAACTACTCGGAAACATTATGCTGGTAAACATCAATTGTCTATTGTTGTAAATGGTGATGTAAAGAGTAGTGTTGAATTTGATTTAGTGTAATTTTATTTGTAATAGCATAAAACCATCTTTCACAGCCTCAATTTTTTATTAACTTTACTGTCTATTTTAACATAAAACAGATTTTATAATGAAAGAAGCATTTATTGTAGATGCCATAAGAACTCCAATAGGAAATTTTGGAGGAACACTATCGGTGATTAGAACGGACGATTTGGGGGCAATCGTTATCAAAGAATTGATAAGAAGAAATCCCAATGTGGTAACCGAAGAAATTGAAGATGTGTTATTTGGTTGTGCCAATCAGGCTGGAGAGGACAACAGAAATGTTGCACGTATGTGTGGTTTGTTGGCTGGTTTACCTTGGCAAGTGGGTGGAGAAACCGTAAATCGTTTGTGTTCATCAGGAATGGCTTCAGTTATTAATGCCTCAAGGGCAATTAAAATAGGTGATGGCGATTTGTATGTAGCTGGTGGTGTTGAAAATATGACTCGTGGACCTTGGGTAATTTCAAAAGCCTCTAAACCATTCGGACAAGATGTAGAAATGCACGATTCCAGTTTTGGATGGAGGTTTATCAATCCAAAAATGAAAGCATTGTATGGTGTTGATGGTATGGGTGAAACCGCAGAGAATTTGGTTGATATGTATAACATTAGTAGGGCTGACCAAGATCAGTTTGCTTATTGGAGCCAGATGAAAGCTGCAGCTGCTCAAAAAAGTGGAAGATTGGCTGAAGAAATTGTTGTTGTTGAAATTCCTCAACGAAAAGGTGATCCTAAAGTATTTTCTCAAGATGAATTTATCAAACCAACTACTACCTTGGAAGTACTGGGAGGATTAAGAGCAGCTTTCAGAAAAGAAGGCGGAACAGTTACAGCAGGGAATGCATCAGGTTTAAATGATGGTGCTGCAGCTGTGTTAGTTGCTTCTGATGAAGCCTTGAAAAAATATAACCTAAAACCAATGGCTCGAATAGTATCGAGTGCTATTGCTGGGGTTGAACCTCGGATTATGGGTATTGGACCTGTTTATGCATCAGAAAAAGCATTGAAGCGTGCAGGTTTAACCTTAAACGATATAGATATTATTGAAATTAATGAGGCTTTTGCGGCTCAAAGTTTAGCTTGTACTCGTAAAATGGGATTGGCAGATAATGACCCAAGAATAAATCCAAACGGAGGAGCCATTGCTTTGGGTCATCCACTTGGTATGACTGGTGCCCGTATTTTACAAACAGCAGCAATTGAATTGAAAAAAACCAATAAACGATATGCTTTAGTTACCTTATGTATTGGTGTTGGTCAAGGATATGCAACCATAATAGAAAGAGTGTAGAAAAATGCCGAAAAACCCAAAAGTTGATGAATATATAGCAAAGTCGGCAGAGTTTGCCCAGCCCATATTAACTAAATTGAGAGCCATGGTTCATCAGGTAAATCCTGATATAGAAGAAGTGATTAAATGGGGAATGCCAAATTTTGAATACAAAGGTTTGTTGTTTTATATGGCAGCTTTTAAACAACATTGCGCATTTGGTTTTTGGAAGCAGAAATTAATTAAAAGTTTGGATGTTTCTGAAGATGGAATGGGTAGTTTCGGAAAAATAAAATCGTTGAACGATTTACCCTCTGATGAAATTTTAATGATGCTGATAAAAGAGGCAGTAATGCTTAACGAAAAAGGAATACAACTGCCAAAAGTGCCGAAGGAAAAAAAGAAACTGGTTGTTCCTAAAGAACTGAAAGATGCTTTATTGCAGAACCCAAAAGCACAGGAGGTATTTGATAACTTTGCTTACACTCATCAGAAAGAATATATTGAGTGGATTACTGAAGCAAAACAAGAATCGACTAAACTTAAACGACTCAACCAAACTATAGAATGGTTGTTAGAAGGCAAACGTAGAAATTGGAAATACGAAAATTGTTAATATACAATGGAAATTGATTTAGAAAAAGAAAGATTTGAAATCGAACAAGCTTATCAAGCTATGCTTGATTCGGCAGTACATTGTAAAAAAACGCCTGAAAATTTAGCCCGGATAAGAAAGGCATTTGATGTGGCTACTGAAGCACACAAAGATGTCAGAAGAAAATCGGGGGAACCTTATATTTATCATCCAATTGCAGTAGCACGAATTTGTGCTGAGGAAATTGGTTTAGGAGCAACATCCATTATTTGTGCTTTACTTCATGATACCGTTGAAGATACAGAAATATCGTTAGAAGATATTACTAATATGTTTGGAAAAAAAGA
>JBFWSH010000029.1:0-41447 GCA_050248475.1 Flavobacteriales bacterium | reverse complement strand
TTCTAAAGGATCGTCTAAATTAAATTCGCCTTCTAATTTAATTTTTTGATAAAAATCACTGTCAGGAAAATGGATTGATACCGCATTTAAAAATGTTTGATTCCAAATATTGGTAAATAATTTACCATCTTTAATTTGTTTTGTTTTAAGTAAATGGAATGTTAGTAATTTAAAAAATTCAAAATTTTGAGATAAAAATTTCTTGTTTTCTAAACAAAATCCAAATAAACATGCATTGAAAGCATATGGAAGAACATCGTTATATCTATTTCTAATAAGATTTATATCAACTTTTTTGTAATTAGCTGTCTCTTTTTTAAATTTATTCAGGTAGTAATTGTAAAGTTCAAAATCTAAGTTATTGTTTTCAATAATTAATTCTTTTATTGAATCGCTTAATTCGTTTGTTTTTGGTCGTTGAAAAGTTGTTCGTTTAATGTCAATGTTTTTATTCCAATTAATACCCAATTTTTCAGTGTATAATTTTAATGATAAAGGAAATTCTTCAAAAAGTCCAACTTGAATATTCAATTTTTCAATGCTTTCAATAACGTCTTCTAAATCTTTTCTTGTTGCAAATTTCGTGTCATATAGTCTTCGCCCTTTTAAAAAATTGATAGTAGCATTACTTGTTTGTTTTTCTAATACATATTCGGTCAAATTTTTAGGTTTATTTTTAACAAAATTTAATATCGTCTGCATTTCTTTAAAAAAGTAGTATTCAGAAATGATTTTGTCTACAGGATGTCTTAACATCATAAGAATTTTATACTCTAAATACTTGTCATTTGAGTTCATGTCAAAAATGTCACCTGCATTGGATATTT
The DNA here is from genome assembly GCA_050248475.1 of Flavobacteriales bacterium. Lineage (GTDB taxonomy): Bacteria > Bacteroidota > Bacteroidia > Flavobacteriales_E > Vicingaceae > Vicingus. Next base: position 40,620 of record JBFWSH010000029.1, on the reverse strand, counting down.
TCGTTTTTTCAATTATATGTCTATAATTAAAATTAGGGTCAGCATTCCAAAAAGTGTTATTAAGAGCTGCATATAGAGTAGTACCACCTGTTTTAGGGATGTGTACGAATATTAAATTATCTTTCATTTTGTTTTTTTACTATCTTTTTTATTTTAAGAAATAGAATGATTATTTTACAAAAATAACATTTGTATTGTTTTAAAAATAATTCTAACTTTGGAACAATTATTAATTTAACAAAAAAATAAATTTATGAAAAAATTATTACAGATTTCTAAAGCTGGTGTTTTAGCAATTGCTGCCTTTTTAGGTTTTGTTAGCAATTCAAACGCTCAGTGTTTGGCAGGTGAGGTAGCTGTTTCTTTTGATGTAACTACTGATACCTACGGTTATGAATTGTATTGGGAATTAGTTCCAACAGGTACAGCTTGTGGTACTCCTGCTACTATTTTTGCAGGAGGTAATACTGCTGTAGGTTGTACTGGTGGTGGAGCGCAGGCAAGCCCTGCAGGTGGTTATGCTAATAACACTACCGTAACGGAGGGTCCCTTTTGTTTAACTATTGGGTCCACCTATGATATTATTATGGTCGATGATTGGGCTGATGGTGGTAATACCATTACTAGTGCAGCTCAAGGTGTTAATGCGGTAGGTGCAGGTGCAACTAATACTGTTACTTTTACAGCTATAGCTCCTCCAACAGGTGCTGATTTAGCTATGTCTGCTACTCCTGTTGCATACACTATTTATCCATTATCTCAAGCTGCAAACATAGTTGGTGGTGGAACAATGGTTAACAATGGTGCTATTCCTGCTGGTAACTCTCAAATGACTGTTTCGGTTTATGATTTAGGAACAATGACTCAAGTATATACTGAAACTTCTGCTCCTCAAACAATTGCTGTAAGTGGTACTGGAAACTTTACTGTTACAGGATATACTCCAACTGCAGTTGGAGATTATTATGTAGAGTATATCGCTTCAACAGATTCTGCTGATGCTAATGCAACTAATGATACAGCATTTTATATTGTTCAGGTGGATGATTCTACTTATGCTAGAGATTATGCTAATGTTAGTGGTGTAACAGGAACATTAGGAATTGGTGCTGGTCCTGGCCAAAATTCGAGATTAGGTCAAACATTCAATTTAATAAATGGTGATACCCTTACTTCTGTGAGTATATTTATTGGTAATGGAAACAATCGTCTATTAGGTCAACCATTAAGAGTACATATTTATGCTACTGCTGCAGGTGTACCAACAGGATCTCCTTTGAAAACTACGGAGACTATTATAATGGATACAACAAAAAATAATTTATGGACATTAAATGTTCAAGATGGGTTAGTTTTACCTGCTGGAATGTATGCTGTAGCTGTAGAAGAAAATGATTCAAATATTTCTGTTGGAAATACATTGAATGTTTTTAAAACAGGTTCTATTTATGTTAAATGGGATGGTAATGCAGGTGGTGCATGGACTGCGGTTGAGAATTTTGGTGCAGGTTTTTCTAAACCATTTGTGATTAGACCAAATTTTGGTGTAGCTCCATTAACAGTTGGTGTTAAAGATTTAGCTTCAACTTCATTTGAGGTTTATCCTAACCCTGTAGTTAACTCTATTAACGTGAAAAATGCTACTGTTGGTTCTACAGTTGAAATTTTCAATAACTTAGGTCAATTAGTTCATACTGATGTAGTAAGATCAAACAATTTAAGTATTGATGTTACTGGTTTTGATAATGGTGTTTACACTATTAAAAATTCATCAAATGACAATGTTATGACTCAATCTTTTGTTAAACAATAATTGAGTAAACAGATTAATGAAGAGGCTCTACTTTTTAGTAGAGCCTCTTTTGTTTTATAGAAACTAGTTCATTATGAAAAAAGTATATTCTTATTTAATAACTCTAACAGTATTAGTTGCTTGTAATAGTCAAAAAACAATATCTGTTGATAGTTCTGACAAACTTAAGAATAACCAGTTTATTGGTGAGTTTGTAGAATTGACTAAAAAGAAAATTCCAACCAAAGAAATTTATTTTAAAATAAATGAAAAAACTTACTTTGTTAAATTTGATGAAGGTTATGTTTCAAAAGAAGAAGTGTTGAAATTTTTGAATCAAACGATTAAAGTTAAAGGTGAACTTAAAAATGGAGAGTGGGAATCATCAACACCAGGATCTTTGAGTACTTTGGAATCTTCTAAGAGTGCAAGAAAGGGCGATTACTTTGTTGTAAATAAAATTTATAAATAATATCAATTTGTAATTACTCTTTCGATAGAATTAGAACCAAAATAATATGGTAAAAAAGCAATAGAAGGTATTTCTTTGGTAATGAATATACTAGCTTTTTTTCCTATTGTAATACTTCCATGTGTTTTTTCTAGACCCATTGCATAAGCTGCATTAATAGTTGCTGCATTAATAGCTTCTTCAGGTGTTATTTTATAATTGATACAAGCAAGAGATAAAATAAAGTTCATGTTACCGGAAGGAGTAGAACCAGGATTGAAGTCTGTTGCTAAGGCAATAGGCAGTCCTTTATTTATTAGCTTTCTGGCTGGAGCGTAAGGAATGTTCAGGAAAAATGAACATGATGGCAATAAGGTAGGCATAACTTCAGCGTTTGATAAGTCTAAAATATCTTGTTCAGTCATAACTTCTAAATGATCGACTGATAATGCCTTATTTTTAATTCCAACCTGTATTCCTCCAATTGAAGTAAATTGATTCACATGTATTTTAGGAGTTAAACCAATTTTAACTCCAGCCTCTAAAATTCTATTCGTTTCTTCAGGTGTATAATAATTGGTTTCGCAGAATACGTCAATAAAATCAGCTAATTTTTCCTTTTGAATAATAGCCAACATTTCATTAATGATTAAGTCAATGTAGTCGGTTCTACTTTCTTTATATTCTGTTGGAATAGCATGGGCTCCTAAAAATGTTGACTTAATAGTAATGTTGCATGTTTCTTTAAGTCTTTTAATAACACGTAACATTTTTAGTTCAGCATCAACCGACAAACCATATCCACTTTTTATTTCAACAGCACCTGTTCCTAATTGTTGTATTTCTTGTATTCTTAAAAAAGCATCATTATAAAGTTCCTCTTCAGTTTTATCCTGTAGTTTTTTAGCAGAATTTAAAATACCTCCACCTTTAGCTGCAATTTCTTGATAGGTTAATCCATTTATTCTGTCAACAAATTCTTCTTCACGGCTAGCAGCAAAAACTAAGTGAGTATGAGAATCGCACCATGTGGGAAAAACCATTTTCCCTGTAGCATCAATAACTTCTAAATTAGTCCAGTCAGAAATTCCTTCCCAGTCAGCCATTTCTCCATAACCAACAATTAAATCATCCTCAATAGCAAGCCAGGCATTTTTAATGGTTGATAAATGAGCCATTTCTTTACCTGACAATTTTCGTACGTTAGTATCAAGTACTTGAACAAGCTCCTTAATGTTTTTGATTAGGATTCTACCCATTGTTTTTGTAATTATGTTTCGAAATTAGTAAAAAAATGATTGAAGGGTTAAATTATAATTAATAGTATTTTAGTGTTAATTTCGTAATTACTTATGAGTGGCAATAGTTTTGGACATATTTTTAAGTTAACTACTTTTGGAGAATCTCATGGTGTGGCTATTGGCGGTATTGTTGATGGTTGCCCTGCTGGTTTGCAACTAGATGTTGATTTTATTCAGAATGAATTGGATAAAAGAAAACCCGGTCAGTCGAAAATTACTACTCAACGCAAAGAAAGTGACCAGGTTGAATTTTTAAGTGGAATTTTTGAAGGCGTTACCACAGGTACTCCAATAGGTTTTGTTATTAAAAACACTAATCAGAAATCAAAAGATTACGATCATAACAATGATGTGTTTCGACCATCACATGCCGACTATACTTATCACGAAAAATATGGTGTAAGAGATTACAGAGGTGGAGGAAGAAGTTCAGCACGTGAAACAGCTTGTAGAGTTGTTGGAGGTGCTATTGCAAAATTGGTACTTAGTCATTACGGAATAACTGTAAACGGTTATGTTTCACAAGTAGGAGATATTAAATTATTAAAATCGTATAAGGATTTAGATTTAAATTTAACTTACACTAATGCAGTACATTGTCCTGATGGTCAAATTGCAGATATCATGTATAGTTTTATTGATAAAATTAGAAGAGAAGGAGACACTGTTGGAGGAATGGTAAGTTGTGTGGTTAAAAACACTCCGGTTGGTTTAGGTGTTCCAGTTTTCGATAGATTAGAAGCTGATTTAGCAAAAGCGATGTTAAGTATAAATGCATCAAAAGGGTTTGAAATAGGTTCAGGGTTCTTTGGTATAACTCAAAAAGGTTCTGAGCATAATGATGAATTTTATATCGAAAATAAAAAAGTTAAAACAAAAACGAACAATTCTGGAGGAATTCAAGGAGGGATAAGTAATGGAGAAGATATATATTTCAATGTAGCTTTTAAGCCTGTTGCTACCATTATGCAAAAGCAACAAACGGTTGATGCAAATTTAAATGAAACAGAGATTTCTGGAAAAGGAAGGCACGACCCTTGTGTTTTACCAAGAGCAGTTCCTATAGTTGAGGCAATGGCGGCTATGGTTGTTGTTGATCACCTTTTACGTAATAAAACAGTTAAATTAAATGGATAATTACCAAATGAAAAAACTTGCATTACATTGGAAAATAATAATAGGGTTAATTTTAGGTGTTGTTTGGGCTTATGTTTCTTCAAGTTTAGGTTGGGCATCATTTACTAAAAGTTGGATTGCTCCTTGGGGCGATATCTTTATTAACTTATTAAAATTAATAGCCATCCCATTGGTGCTTTTTTCTGTTATAACGGGAATATCAGGTTTGTCGGATATTAAAAAATTAGGTAGAGTGGGGTTTAAAACACTCTCTGCATATTTGCTTACCACCATATTTGCGGTTTCTTTGGGTTTGGTATTGGTAAATACCATAAAACCAGGTAAAAATTTAAGTGACGACCAAAAAATAAAAAATAGAATTTCATACGAACTGTGGGCGCAAGAGAACAATGTAAAAATTAAAGATGATAAAAATTTCTTGATAAATCCAAAGTACGTTAGTTATTTAGATGAAGCTAATCAACAGTTTCAGGAAGAAAAATTAAGAACAGAATCAGACGCAAGTATTCAGGATAGAAAAAAAACAGCTCAACAAACCAAAGAAGCAGGTCCGTTAGCTTTTATTGTAGAAATGGTTCCTGACAATATTTTCCTTTCATTATCAAACAATAAGTTGATGTTACAAATCATCTTTTTTGCCATCTTTTTTGGAATTGTTTTGCTTCAAATTGATAAAACAAAGGCCTTAAATGTTACTACTTTTTTAGATTCGTTTAATGACGTATTTTTAAAAATGGTTGATATTATTATGGCGGGCTCTCCATTTTTTGTGTTTGCATTAATGTCATCAAAACTTACCGAAATGGCCGGTGATAATCCTGATGCCATTAAAGAAATAATTATCAATTTAGGTTGGTATAGTATTGTGGTGGTTTTAGGTTTGGTGTTAATGGCATTTGTTGTTTATCCGTTTTTGATAAAAATCTTTGTGAAAAAGTTCAACTATATTGATTTCTTCAAAAAAATTAGTCCTGCGCAATTGTTGGCTTTTTCGTCAAGTTCAAGTGCTGCAACATTGCCGGTTACTATGGAATGTGTCAACGATAATTTAAAAATACCAGAGGAAGTTTCAAATTTTGTTTTGCCAATTGGAGCAACTGTAAACATGGATGGAACAAGTTTGTATCAGGCAGTAGCCGTAATTTATTTAGCTCAAATTCATTTGATTGATTTAGATTTTACTCAACAATTAACTATTGTACTTACAGCAACCCTTGCATCTATTGGTTCTGCAGCAGTACCAAGCGCTGGTTTAGTAATGCTAATGATTGTACTAGATTCGGTTGGTTTAAATCCTGCTTGGATAGCAATTATTTTTCCAATAGACAGGATTTTAGATATGTGTAGAACAGTTGTAAATGTAACAGGAGATATTACAGTTTCTACTATTATTGCTAAAACAGAAGAAAATTAATACATAACTATTTCTATAAAAACACTAATTTTAGCACAGTTATTGACAAACGCATAAAAACTTAAGTTATATGAAAAAGGCCCTTAAAATTACTGGAATTTCAATATTAATATTATTAATCATTATCATTTCGTTGCCTTTTATGTTTAAAGGTAAAATTATTGAAATGGTGAAAGAGGAAGCTAATACAATGCTAAACGCTAAAGTTGATTTTGGTGAATTTGATATGGGATTGATTAGTACATTTCCTGATTTTAATTTTTCTATTGATGATGTTAAGATTGAAGGTATTGACAAATTTGAAAATATAGCTTTGGCTGATATTAAAAATCTTACACTTAAGGTAGATTTAATGAGTGTTATCAATGGTTCAGAAATTAACATTAAAACTATTAAAATAGAAAGCCCAATAATAAATGCTATTGTTTTAGCTGACACTACAGCTAACTGGGATATTATGAAAACGTCTGCTGAGGAAGAGGAAGTTGTGGCGGAAGAACCTTCAAATTTTAAATTAGGGCTTAAGGATTTAACCATTAATAATGCTCGAATTGTATATAAAGACGAAACAATGAGTTTGTTGACAGAAATTATAGGTTTAAACTTCAATTTAAGTGGTGATATGACAGCTGATTTCACTTCTTTAAAAACCAAAACGACTATTGATACCCTAAATTTAAAAATGGATGGAATTAGTTATATGAGAAATGCTGTTGTGGAAGCAAATGCTGATGTTGATGCTGATTTAGCCAACTCTAAATATACATTTAAAGAAAATGAATTTAAAATTAATGAGTTGATTCTTGGTTTAGATGGTTTTGTTGCTATGCCAACAGATGACATTGATATGGATTTGAAATTCAGTGCTAAAAAGACTGACTTCAAGAATATTCTTTCTATGGTTCCTGCGGTTTATATGACTGACTTTAAAAACGTTAAAACAGCTGGTAAATTAGCTTTAGATGGTTTTGCAAAAGGAGTTTATGCAGAAAACAAATTACCTGCATTTGCTTTAAACTTAATTGTAGAGAATGCCATGTTTAAATATCCTGATTTACCAAAATCGGTAAACAACATTCAGGTTGATTTGCATGTAACCAATGCTGATGGAGTAGAAGACCATACAGTAATTGATTTAAAGAAATTTCACATGGAAATGGCTGGAAATCCTATCGATGCTAAATTGTTGCTTAAATCACCAATTTCAGACCCAGACGTCTTGGCTAGCTTAAAAGCCAAAATTGATTTGGCTACTTTAAAAGATATCATGCCTATAGAAAAAGGTGATGAAATGAATGGGATTTTCACTTCTGATGTTAATATTAAGGGAAGAATGTCGTCAATTGAAAAAGAAAAATATGAAGAGTTTAATGCTGAAGGTATAATGAGTTTAACAGGAATGTTATATAAAAGTGATTCTTTACCATATGATGTAATGTTAAACCAAATGGAATTAAAATTTTCTCCTCAATTTGTTGAATTAACTGCTTTTGATGCTAAAATTGGTAAAACAGATTTACAAGCTGATGGTAGAATTGACAATATTTTATCATATGTATTTAGTGAAGATCAGGTATTAACAGGTCGTTTCAATCTTACATCTGCAAATCTTGATGTAAATGAGTTTATGAGTGATAGTGAGGCATCTGCAAGTACTGCAACTGCTACTGAAGAAGAACCTCTTTCAGTTGTTGAAGTGCCTAAAAATATTGATTTTACCTTGACTTCATCATTCACTAAAATTATTTACGATAATATTCAAATAGATAATGTTAAAGGATTATTAGTGGTGCGCGACCAAAAAATTGATATGCAGAATTTAAGTATGAATTTGATGGATGGAAGTATGATAATGGATGGTTTCTATGAAACCACCAATCCAAAACAACCAGGTATTAAGTTTGATATGGATATTAAAGAATTTGATGTTCAGAAGGTGGCAAATACATTCACATCAGTTACAGAAATGGCACCAATTGTTAAAAATACTCATGGTAAGTTTAATACTCAATTAGCCGTTGTTGGTGTTTTAGATGACAAAATGGAGCCTAATTTACAAACCTTAAATGGTGGAGGTGTTATTCAAACGAAAAATATTGAAGTAAGGGATTTTAAACCTATGGTAAAACTGGCAGATGTACTTAAAAATGATAAGTTGAAAACAGTTGCATTGTCTAACACTAATATTACGTATGAAATAAGAGACGGTAGAGTTTTTACAAAACCTTTTGATGTTAAATTAGGTAATACAGTTGGTACAATGTCAGGTTCTAGTGGTTTAGATCAGACTATTGATTATACTATGGCACTTAAAATACCAAGTAAAGATTTAGGTGTAAGTAATGCAATGAATCAAATGACTTCACAAGCATCTAGTTTAGGTTTAGATATTAAAGCTGCAGAACACATAAATGTTGATGTATTGATTGGTGGGACAGTTACCGAGCCACAAATTTCTACCAATTTAAAAGGTGCAGCAAAAAATATTGTTGGAGATGTAAAAGAACAGGTTAAAGAAAAAATTAACCAAGAGGTTGATAAAGCGAAAGAACAAGCTATAGCTAAAGCGAAAGAAGAGGCTGCTAAATTGGTCGCTGAAGCTAAAAATCAAGCAGATAAAATACGTGCAGAAGGTAAAAAAGCTGGTGATGCCATAAGAGCTGAAGCTGATAAACAAGCACAAAAATTATTAGATGAAGCAGGTGGCAATTTTATTAAGAAAAAATTAGCTGAAGAATCTGGTAAAAAATTAAAAGAAACTGCCGATAAACAGGCTCAAAAAGTTGAAGCTGAAGCAAATACTAAGGCTGACCAGGTTGAAGCAAAAGCTCAAGAAGAAGCGGATAAATTAATTGCAAAAGCAGAAGCTCAGAAATAATTTCTGATATTACCATGAAACAGCAGTTTTTAATAGTTTTATTGTTATTTTTTTCTTCTTCTTTTAGTTTTGCTCAAGAGGAAGATTTAGGGTGTCCTGAACCTAAAAAAAAAGCCTTAAAACTTGTTGAAACCGCTAAAAAAGGAGATTACGAAAATTACTATAAAGCATTACTTGATGCCATTAAAATTGATGAGAATTTTTTGGAAGCTTACGATGAGTTAGCTAATATTAATGAACGTAAATCGGCTACTGCTAAATCTACCAGAGAAGCCCAGCAACATGTAAATCGGGCTCTGGAGTATTACAACAAAATAATAGAAATATGTGCCGAATATAGAGGTTTTTATGCTCCAATGCGTTTAGGTGATTATTATTACAGCATGAAAGATTATGGTAAAGCAAAACCCTATTACCAAACCATATTAAGCTCTCCTAAAGCTTATAAAAAAGATGAGCGAAAAGCTTACGACAGGATTCAAAACATTGATGCGTATTTTGCTTTATTGAAAGATACAGTACCTTTCAATCCACAATTGGTTGTTGGACCAGCTACCTCAAAAGATGAGTATTTACCTATGTTATCTCCTGATAACAAATACTTGTATTTTACTCGTAAAATGCCTGATGAAACTAAAGGTTCATTTGATGGTGGAGACAAAGAGTTGTTTGTAGTAAGTCGACAAATTGCGAAAGACAAGTTTAGTGGAGGGATACCAATGCCAGAGCCATTTAATTTAGGGCAGTTTCAAGGGGGGGTAAGTATTTCGGTAAACAATAAAATTATTTTTATTACTATAGTTGAAGTAGTTCCATATAGAGGAACTAATCCTGCAGGAAGAGGACAAATGTTTGATAATGCTGATATCTATTTTTCAGAATTTGTAGATGGTGTCTGGACAAAATTACAATCCATAGGAAGTAACATCAATACTGAAACAACTTGGGAAGCTCAACCATCTATCTCGGCAGATAATAAAACGCTTTATTTTACCAGGGTTACAGATCCTTTTGCTCCAAACATGGACATCTACAAAAGTGAACGTCGACCTGATGGAATGTGGGGAGATCCTATTAACTTAGGAGAAACGATTAATACTCCCACAGGCGATGAGAAATCACCTTTTATGCATTCTGATAGTTATACTTTGTATTTCTCTTCAACAGGTCATTTAGGGTTAGGTGGTTATGACATTTTTTATTCTAAATTGGATCCAGCTACCAATCAATTTTCAAAACCAGTTAACATTGGATATCCTATAAATTCTGAAAACGATGAACATGGGTTTATTGTTAACCGTGATGGTGATAAAGCGTATTTTGGTTCGGAGGATGCCGTTACTAAAGATTTGAATATTTATTCGTTTGATTTATACGAAAAAGCCCGACCACAAAAAGTAGTTTTTGTTAATGGTGAGATCAAAAACAATAAAGGTGAAGTACCCGAAGGTGCTCAAGTAATGTTAAAGAATACAAAAACAAATAGAGAAGTAGAAGGTGTTATTGACCAACATACAGGTGAATATGTTGCAGTTATGACAGTTGATAAAGACGAAGATATTATGCTTACAGCTAAAAAGAAAGGATATGCATTTAGCTCACAATTAATAAGTTCTGATGAAATTGTGATTGGAAAACCGGTAAGAACTGAAGCAGTAGAAATTAAACCAATAGAAGTAGGAGAGGCTTATAAAATCAATAACATCAATTTTGCAACCAACTCGTTTGAGATTACTCCGAAAATCACCTTGGTATTGAACGAGTTTATTGCTTTTTTAAAAGATAACCCAACAGTAAAAGTGGCTATTCACGGACATACCGATAATGTCGGTGATGCGAAAGAAAATCTGTTATTATCTGAAAACAGAGCAAAAGCAGTGTTTAATTATTTAATTTTGGAAGATATTAATCCTACACGATTATCGTTTAAAGGTTTTGGCTCAACCAAACCAATTGCTAATAACAATACCGACGAGGGTAAGGCTAAAAACCGTCGAACAGAGTTTGTGGTTGTAGGTAAATAAAATACAGAAGAGTGGCCGAGTGGCTTAAGGCGCACGCTTGGAAAGCGTGTATACAGCAATGTATCGGGGGTTCGAATCCCTTCTCTTCTGCATTCTTTCAAGTAATAAGGTTAATTTACACTCCATTAATATCATTTTACATTTGATTTACATAGTTTGTTTACTATAAAGCTAGCTTTGTCTTAAATAATTTAAAATTGAAGATGATGAAAAAAAGAATAATGATTATAGGTACTGTATTATTTGCAGTTGGTATTATTAGTTTTATAAATAAAGGCGAAGCTCATAACGGAAATGTTGAAAATCTAGGAGATATATCGTTCAAAGACACTGTTCCAGTTAACCAAGACTTGAGGTATGGAATACGAGCAAAATACAGGCGACCTGTTCAGCAAGAAACACTTAAAAAAGCCCAATTAATTAACGATGTTATTTCAGGTTATCCTGAAAATTGGATTACCACGTATCTTTCAGTAGAAATTTTAGCTACCTGTAATGGAAAGATAATGACAGCTAAAAGTAAAAACAATGTTTTGACTCTAGAGCAAAAAAATATTTTAAATGCTATCGATTTAAATACTGATATCATTATACACATAAAGTACAAGTACGATAATCCATCAACCAACAGCATTGAAAATAATGAAATAAATGTTTCCATGACCGTGATTCCTGAAGTACGAGCGGAATACATTATTCCTGATACAGAAGCTAAATACGAAGGTGAACGCGATTACATTAGAGAATATTTAAAAGAGAATATTAGTAAAGTCCCAAATGACATAGAGCAATGTATGGTTGATTTTACGATTAATGAAGAAGGTGGAATTAGCAATGTTAGCATATCTATGACATCCGGAAAATTAGAAATTGATAAATTACTGGTTGAATTAGTTAGTAAAATGCCAAAATGGAAGCCTGCACAAAACTCAAAAGGTGTAAATGTTAAACAAGAGTTTCAGCTTACTATCGGTAATGCAGCTATTGGTTGTTAAGGGATTTACAAAACTTATGGTTTAAAAGTCCTGTCTTTTATTACAGTTAACCCAAAAATTCCTTGAGCTAATGTAATATCGATTGTTTTTGCCGAAATATATTCTTCTATGTCGACATTATTCATACTTGTTATCTTAGGATCTATCTCACCTATTTCTGATTGTAATTTAAGCTCTATGTTTTGTCCAGATATTTTACTGCCAATAATTTTGTAATTAATGGTTTGAGCATCAGTGGTAATTAATAAGTTTAGCAACAAAAATAAACCTGTAAAGAAAGGACCAACACCTAAAATATTAAATAAAACCATTTCATATTTTATAAATTGAAACCATTTTCGATACAACTTTAGTGGGATTAGAAAACCAACTACTGTAAAGCCGACAAAAAATTGAGTTAGCTTAAAAAAGTTGATTAAAATAAAAGGGTAAATTAACAACATCAAAGCAAAACCAATAAAAAAAGCAAAAACAGCAATAGTAATTGTCGCTTTACTTCTGTCTTTAACAGGTTGGTATGGGGTTTCAATATTATTTACAGTTGGCTTCAATAGTTAATTTAAGAAAGGATTATATTTTTTTTCGTAACCAATTGTTGTGCTTGGCCCATGCCCTGTATGTACAACAAAATCATCTGGTAAAGTAAACATTTTTGTTTTTATACTTTTGATAAGCGTATTATGATCTCCTCCTGGTAAATCTGTTCTACCAATACTACCTCTAAACAATACATCACCGTTAATTACAAATTTTTGTTCTTGACTTATAAAAACAACATGACCGGGAGCATGACCAGGAACAAAAAGTACATCAAGGCTTGAGTTTCCAAACGTAATTTTATCACCGTCATTAATAAAATGAGCAGGCTCTGGTGATTTGTCAACCGTAAAACCATATAAATGACCATATTCAGTTGTAGCATGCAAGGTTGGCAAATCCAATTCGTGCATGTATAACTCAATATTAAACTTAGAACTTACGTAATTATTACCTAAAATATGGTCGATATGGCAATGCGTGTTAAGCAGTTTAACTGGTTTTAAGTTATTGTTAGTAATGTATTTTGATAGTTCGATTTGCTCTGCATTTGAATAACAACCTGGATCAATAATCACAGCTTCATTGGTTTCATCGTGCAATATGTAAGTGTTTTCTTGAAATCCGTTATAAACAAAGGTCTGAATTGTTATCATCTTACTTTTTTTAATTAAAATGTAAAAGTACACTTAATCGAAAAAATAAACATGATAGAATATATTTTGCCTAATTATTTTGAGCTAAAATTGGTTATTTTTACAACTACTTTAAATGATTACGTTATTACTCTTTTAAGAAGATATAAGTTTCTTTTGCTGGTTTTGATTTTGATTGTTTTCAATAACACTCAGTCAAAAGCACAATTCTACAATGGTACCAATACTGGGTTTAGTAAAAATAGAGTGCAATTTAAAAATTACGAATGGAAGTATTATCGTTTTGATAATTACGAAACCTATTTTTATACGGGAGGTAATGAATTAGCTGTTTATACCTCAAAAGTAGCAAAAGACTTTATTGAGAAACAAGAAGATTTTTTTGATTTTGATTTACGCGAAAAAATTCAATTTATTATTTACAATAAACAATCTGATTTTAAACAAAGTAATATTGGCTTGAGTTTAGAAAATGGTGAGATAGGAGGCGTTACTCAAATAATGGGTTCAAAAGTGTTTATCTATTTTAATGGAAACCATGCCGATTTTGATAAACAGATAAAAGCCGGAATTGCTGAAGTACTAATTAACCAACAAGTTTATGGAGCAAGTTGGGGACAGGTAGTTAAAAATTCTAGTTTGCTGAATTTACCAGAATGGTACATTACAGGATTAACATCTTATATTTCAGAATCATGGAACCCTGAAATTGAAAACCTGGTTAGAGATGGTATTCAATCTGGACGTTACCAAAAATTTAATCGGTTAAATACTCAAGAGGCTAATGTTGCTGGCCATTCCTTGTGGGCATACATAGCCAATACTTATGGTGATAATGTAATTCCTAATATTTTATACATGACCAGATTGACACAAAGTGTTGACAAAGGATTTCTATATGTTTTAGGGGTTTCGTTAAAAACATTACGAAAAGATTGGGTAGAATATTACCAGCATGATTATGAAAATTTACCAGATAATTCGTTGGTGTATAAAGAGTACGAAAAACTCAAATTAAGAAAACATCGTGAATACAAACAATTTAGGGTTAGCCCTGATGGGAAATCTTTTGCTTATGTTACCGATCAATTAGGTCAATACAAAATCTATGTCACCTATTTGTCATCAACCAACAAAAAGTACAAAATTTATAAGCGCGAATATAAAATGTATCGTATCAATGATAAAACTTACCCTGTTTTAGCATGGCACCCTGCAAGTGAAATACTGGCTTTTGTTACCGAAGAAAAAGGCTTGTTAATGATGCATTATTTTGATATTAACTCAGGAGGAATAGAGGTAAAGGCATTATTTAACTTGGAAAAAGTAACTGACATGGCGTATTCATCAGATGGTAAACAAATGGTTTTTTCTGGAGTATATAAAGGTCAATCCGATTTGTTTTTGTATAATATTGCTGCTAATTCACACAAAAACTTAACACAAGATATTTATGATGATCTAAACCCAAAGTTTATTGATAATTCAACTAAAATAGTGTTTTCTTCTAATCGTGCTAACGATTCTTTAGGAACAAAGTCTAAAAATCAGGAATTTGGTTATACCAAACAATTTGATGTTTGGGTTTTAGATTACACTTCTGAAGAAAAATCATTGTTTCAAGTAACTACAACTAAAGACTCTGAATTTCAGCCTTATGGAGTGGATTCAGCCATCTATTATTTAGGTGTTAAAAATGGAATAAACAATCGTTATCATGCAGTTAAAGATAGTTTTATTACCAGTATTGATACCAGTATTCATTACCATAAATTTTATGAAACAAGACCCAGTCAGCAAAATAATAGTCGTGGTATAATCGAGCAAAGTATAAACCCTTTAG
The DNA here is from genome assembly GCA_050248475.1 of Flavobacteriales bacterium. GTDB lineage: Bacteria > Bacteroidota > Bacteroidia > Flavobacteriales_E > Vicingaceae > Vicingus. The sequence continues at coordinate 25,592 of JBFWSH010000029.1, read as the reverse complement.
GGAATTTTACAGAAATAATTTTAGACAATTATAAATATCATTTATTAAGTAAAGAGTACACCAATATTCTAACTCCATACCCAACTTTTGATTCTATAGTTAAGAGTAATGTCGATACTTTATCTTTTGCAGGGAATACATCTCCTCAGGTTCCATTAGTATTATTTAATTCAGTCCAACTAAATAAAGATACTGTGGTTGAAACTGTAAACATTGATAAGTATATTTTTGAGAAAGAAAAAGAAAAAATGAACAAACGAACCATTATAATCGGAGACGATAGAAATAGTTCAAAAGATAGTTTGTTAAAGGAATTTAAGTTACCAAATCAACGAAATTATAATTTGTCTTTTTTCAATGATAATTCTTCATTAAAATTATCTAATTCGTTCGTTAATCAAGAATATCAAATATTTACCGGAGGACCGTTTACTGGCCCGGATGTTGGTGGTGTTTTAAAACTTGGGGTGGTTGATTTATTCGAAGATTATAAATTATTTGGTGGTGCAAGAGTTTCTTCAGGTTCCAGAGAGTATTTTATGACGTTACAGAATTTTGCACAACGAAGAGATAAAGAATACACCTTTGCAAGAAGTACTGCAGATGCAACTGATGGATTTGATATTTATGGAGTAACAAGTAATATTGGTAAATACTCTGTAAAATATCCATTTAGCGAAGTAGCGTCAATTCAGTTTACAACAGGAATTAGAAATGATGTGATCGTTGTAAAATCGATTGATAGGATTTCTTTATTAGCGGATAATTTGAATGAATATAGGGGGACGTTAAAAGCAGCTTATGTTTTCGACAACTCATTACCTAAAATGTTAAACATTTATTACGGCACAAAATTTAAAGTATTTGCAGAGTATTATCAAGAAGCATTTGACAACAGAGATGGAAAAAATGGAAATACCCAAATCGTTGGTTTTGATTTACGTAACTCATTAAAATTGAGTAGAGAGTTAATTTGGGTAAATCGTATTGCAGCAAGTTCGTCGTTTGGTAAAGAAAAACTAATCTATTATTTGGGTAGCGTTGATAATTGGTTTGATCAATTTAGTAATTCAAGCCGTTTCATCAATCAGGAGGATATTAATAGAAAAATAGATTATAGGTATCAAGCACTAGCTGCAAACCTAAGAGGTTTTCCTCAAAATATCCGTAGAGGATCAAATTTTGCAGTTGTGAATAGTGAGGTTCGTTTCCCCGTTTTCTCTTATTTTATTCGAAGACCAATTCGATCTAACTTTATTAAAAACTTCCAATTAATTGGGTTTACTGATGCTGGTATGGCTTGGGACGGATTAGATCCTTTCGGAGAAGAAAATAGGATCACCAAAGAAATTATTAATGATGGACCATTGACAGTTGTTGTATTTAAAGATTCGTTCCCAATTGTTGGTGGTTATGGTTTTGGTGCTAGAACAACTGTTCTAGGTTATTTTTTAAGAGCTGATTGGGCATGGGGGGTTGAAAATGGTGTTTCTACCGATAAACCAATATTTTATTTATCATTGAGTCTAGATATATAATTATGGATATTAAGTCAATAATACAGGATAGAGCGGCAAAATACAAATCAGATGTAATAGCCATTAGAAGGCATTTACATCAAAATCCAGAGTTATCATTCAAAGAATTTGAGACAGCCAATTATGTAGAACAAAAGTTAAGAGAATTTGGAATAACTAAAATATCTCGATTGGTAACAACAGGAATTGTTGCATTGATTGAAGGAAAAAATCCAACTAAAAAAACAATAGCTTTAAGAGCAGACTTAGACGCTCTTCCTATCATAGAAACTAATGAAATCGATTATAAATCGAAAAATGAAGGAGTAATGCATGCTTGTGGTCATGATGTTCATACCTCATCGTTATTGGGTGTTGCGAAAATTTTACAAGAATTAAGAAGTGAGTTTGAGGGGACTGTAAAATTAATTTTTCAGCCAGGCGAAGAAAAATTGCCTGGAGGAGCTTCATTAATGATTAAAGAAGGTGTTTTTGATAACCCAAATGTTCAATCTATAATTGGACAACATGTTTTTCCTAATATGGAAGTAGGTAAGGTAGGATTTAGAAAAGGGATGTATATGGCGAGTACTGATGAAATATATGTTACCGTAAAAGGAAAAGGAGGTCACGCTGCTTTACCAGGTGAGTATAACAATCCTTTGTTAATAGCCTCATCTTTATTGTTGGAGTTAAATAAAGCTTTTATGGAAAACATTCCTGCTTACTCGAAAACAGAAGGTGAGGAGACACCAATACCAACAGTATTAGCATTTGGGAAAATTACAGGTAACGGTGCAACCAATGTAATACCTGAAGAAGTTAAAATTGAAGGTACTTTTCGAACTATGGATGAGGAATGGAGAAAAAATGCACATGGTAAAATGAAGACGATAGCATTAGAGGTAGCAAAAAAATATCATGCTGAAATTGATTTTAATATTGAACTGGGATATCCTTTTTTAGTAAATAATGAACAATTAACGGAGCATGCGAAACAAGCAGCAGTAGATTATTTAGGGCAAGAAAATGTTATTGATTTGGATATTAGAATGACTGCAGAGGACTTTGCTTACTATTCGCAAGTAAAACCAGCATGCTTTTATCGTTTAGGAGTAAGGAATGATAATAAAGGTATTAATGCAGGACTCCACACCTCTAAATTTAACATTGATGAAGATGCTTTAGAAATAAGTATTGGATTCATGTCATGGTTAACTATTTCCGAATTGAAAGTATAAAATTCTTTAGTTAAAAAATTTCGTTTTAGCACTCTTTTTTCTATATTTGTTTGATTACGAACTATAAATAAAAAATTATATTATGGGTAAAGGCGACAAAAAAACTAAAAGGGGTAAAATTAGTAACGGTAGTTATGGTGTTACCAGAAAAAGAAAAGAAAGTGTTAAGATTGCTGTAAAACCTAAACCAAAAAAGGAAGCTAAAGAAGCATCAGTAGAAAAAGCAAAACCGGCAGTTAAAAAAGCTACTCCAGCAAAAAAAACTGCAACAAAGAAACCAGCCGCAAAAAAATAAAATATTTAGATAAACAAAAAAAGCCTCAATAACTTAAGTTATTGAGGCTTTTTTTGTTTAAGAATGAAAAATTATGCTTCAATACTAACAGAGGGACCTGCAGTTACTAAAGCTTTGCCTTCGGCATTATCAGTATATTTTTCGAAATTTTTAACAAACAAACCAGCTAATTTATTTGCTTTTTCATTCCATTCCTCTTTATTTGTATAGGTATCTCTTGGATCTAAAATATTAGTATCTACACCTGGTAATGAGGTAGGTACTCTAAGATTAAAAATAGGAATTACTTTAGTTTCAGCTTTTTCTATTGAGCCGTCCAATATTGCATTTATAATACCTCTGGTATCTTTTATAGAAATTCGTTTGCCGCTTCCATTCCAGCCAGTATTAACTAAGTATGCTTCGGCACCGTTAGCTTCCATACGTTTAACTAACTCCTGACCATATTTAGTGGGGTGTAACGATAAAAAGGCTTTACCAAAACAAGCTGAGAAAGTTGGAGTAGGTTCGGTAACGCCTCTTTCTGTACCCGCTAATTTAGCTGTAAAACCAGAAAGGAAATGGTATTTGGTTTGCTCTGGAGTAAGTTTAGAAACAGGAGGTAGAACCCCAAAGGCATCAGCTGAAAGGAAAATTACTTTTTTTGCAGGACCTGCTTTAGAAACTGGTCTAACAATATTTTCAATATGATTAATAGGATAAGAAACTCTTGTGTTTTCAGTTACCGAATTATCACTAAAGTCAATTTTACCGTTAACATCCACGGTAACATTTTCTAATAATGCGTTTCTTTTTATTGCAGCATAAATTTCGGGTTCTGAATTTTTATCTAAATTAATGGTTTTTGCATAACAACCACCTTCAAAATTAAATACGCCATCATCGTCCCAGCCATGTTCATCATCCCCAATCAATTGTCTGCTCGAATCTGTAGATAATGTAGTTTTACCAGTTCCAGATAGTCCAAAAAATACTGCAGTATCACCATTTTTACCAACATTAGCTGAACAGTGCATTGACGCAATTCCTTTTAATGGTAAGTAATAATTCATCATCGAGAATATTCCTTTTTTCATTTCTCCACCATACCAGGTACCACCAATTAACTGCATTTTTTCGGTTAAATTAAAAACCACAAAATTTTCAGAATGTAAACCGTGTTCTTTCCATTTTTTATTAGTGGTTTTAGAGCCATTTAAAATAATAAAGTCTGGTTCTCCAAAATTCTTTAATTCTTCTTTTGTGGGTCTAATAAACATGTTAGTTACAAAATGAGCTTGCCATGCTACCTCTACAATAAAACGAACTTTCAATCTAGTATTTTCATTTGCTCCACAAAAAGCATCTACAACAAATAAGGTTTTCTCAGAAAGTTGATCCGTAACTGTTTTTTTTAGGTCATTCCAAACAGCTTGGGTAGTAGGTTTGTTATCATTTGCAGCGTAATCAGAATCCCACCAAATGGTATCTTTTGTTACATCATCTTTTACTATGTATTTATCTTTAGGTGACCTGCCAGTAAATTCACCAGTCATTACATTTATAGCACCTAATTCAGTCATTTGACCAACTTCAAATCCTGTTAAAGAAGGATTCATTTCATACTCATACAACTTTTCGAAAGATGGGTTGTAAATAATTTCTTTAATTCCTTTGATACCTATATCATTTAAAGATTTGGCAATTAATTCTCCACTAAATTCCATGATAATTTTTTAGAATGTTAAATTTAAAATTGATACCTAAACTAAGCCTAGCTACTTAGAGGATGCAAAGTTCTTATATCTTTTTGAATATTTTTTAAATTTGATTATCTTTTTTGAACACCCTTTTCGTTATATTTTATGAAAGCCATATCCGTTTCTCCAATGGTTTCCTTAACCATTGTAATAAATGCCTTTTTTTGACTTGTTGATAAGTTTTTCAAGTTATAATTCAAGTCTGTTTCTCCTTCACGTCCCCAATGGCGTACTTCTGCCTCAATATTAGTATGGTTTTTTTTGTTAAAATCAGCTACAGCATCTTCAAACTTGGTTTTAAGGTCGTTTGCAATTCCCTCTCCTTTACTTATAAATTGTACAATCACATCAAAGATCTGATTTTGAGGGTTTGTTGTTTCTGTTGCAGTCATTTTGTTTACAGTGGTAGATTTTTGTCCATTTTTACATGCTATTAAACCAACAGCAGATAAAATAATTATAAGTTTTTTCATAATCTATTGTATTTATTAATTCAGTTGATAAAGTTTGTTGTACTTGTTTTTAGCATAATCTAAAAAGTGCTTAAAATTAAGTTTTTCTCCAGTAATTTTTATACACAAATCGTTGGCTGCAAATAATCTGCCATGAATGTGTATTTTTTCTCTAAGCCATTTTAATAATGGAATTAGATTTCCATTTTCAATTTGAATTTCTAACCCATTTATTTCTTTTTTAGCCTGATTAAAAAATTGCGCAGCATAAAAACTACCTATAGAATAAGTAGGGAAGTAACCAAAGCTTCCATGCGACCAATGTATATCCTGTAATACACCCTTTGCATCATTTGGAACATCTATATTTAGATAGTCTTTGTATTTTTTGTTCCAAATTTCAGGTAAATCATCTACTTCAATGGAACCAGAAATCAATTCTTTTTCAATCTCATAACGTATTAAGACATGAAAATGATAGGTTAGCTCGTCGGCACTGGTTCTAATTAATGAGGGTTTAACAATATTCATTGCTTTGTAAAAGTCTTCGGCAGAATATGGATTTAAGTTCTCAGGAAAAATTTCCTGAAGTCTTTTATAGTTGTGTTTCCAATATCCTAAACTTCTACCCACATTGTTTTCCCATAACCTCGATTGTGATTCGTGAATACCTAACGATAAGTAACTACCAGCTGGTAATCCATAGTTTTCTTCCAACAAACCTTGTTCATATAATGCATGCCCACCTTCATGTATACTGCTCCACATAATTTCGTTCAAATTGTTTTCATTAACTCTGGTAGTTACCCGAACATCTAAAGGCCCAAAATTGGTTGTAAACGGATGTGAAGAAATATCTTGTCGACCAGCCTTGAAATCGTAACCCATTTGGGCTAACAATTCTTCAGTATAAGCAAGTTGTTTCTCTTTATTGAAGTGGTTAAACATTAAGCTCTCATCATTCTGTTTTGCATCCGCAATTTTCTGAACAAAAGGAACCAATTCTTTTTTTACATTATTAAACATGATATCTAAATCTTCAACTGTAGCACCTGGTTCGTATAAATCTAATTGGGCATCATATGGATGTCTAGAATAACCAAGCAATTCACATTCTTCTCGTTTTAGTTTAACCAAAGCTTTTAATTTTGGGGCAAAAACAGAAAAATCGCTTTTTTGTTTTGCTTCTTGCCAAGCTATAAAAGCCTCAGAAATAGATTTGCTCATTTGTTGAACAAAGTCTGTGGTATACTTGTTATTACGTTCGTAATTTTTTAACGACTCTTTTATGTTTAACTGTTCAATCTCTGAAAGGCTTTCTTTGGATAGTTTTAGTAATAACTTGCCAAATGTTTCATTTGTTGAAAGTTCATGAGCAATTCCTGATAAGGTAGAAATTTGTTGGGCTCTGTGTTTTGCACCTTTTTCGGGCATAAATACTTCTTGATCCCAGTTTAACACCGAAATAGCGTATTCAACATCAGCAATTTTGCTTAAATGATTTTTATAATCTCGATAAGTATTCATGTTGTTATTTATAAATTAGGGCGAAATTACTCAAAACTATCAGTAGATGATATGGGTATAATCATTCATTTTTGGTTAAATTCGTGGTTTCAAAAATTAATATACATGAGAAAGATTTCAATTTTAACCGTATTCATTAGCATCGTAATTACTCAAGGTTTTTCGCAAAAAAAGCAAGTAACTATTGATGATGTTTGGAAAACCTATTCGTTTTATGCAAGAACTGTTGGTGGAGTTAGGTCGTTAAATAATGGTGTGTTTTATACATCGCTAGAACGTACAAAAACCGGGAATGATTTAGTTAAATATTCATATGAAGATAAAAGCTTTAGAGTGGAATTGGTTAATAACCAAGACTTGAAGTTTAACGATAAAGTTATTTCGTTTGATGATTATAATTTTAATGCTGACGAAACCAAAATGTTGATTGCTTCTGAAGAAGAATCTATTTACCGTCATTCAACGAAAGCTGATTTTTTTGTTTATGATTTAAATACCAAGTCTTTATCAAAACTATCGGAAGGTGAAAAACAACTTTATGCAACTTTTTCTCCCAACAGTACCGAGGTAGCTTTTGTTAAAGAAAATAATCTTTACTATAAGAATTTAGTCAACAACAATGAAACACAAATTACCACAGATGGTAAAAAAGGAGAATTAATAAATGGTGCTTCAGATTGGGTTTATGAAGAGGAATTGGTATTGGTCAAAGCTTTTGAATGGTCGCCTGATGGAACTAAAATAGCCTATTATAAATTTGACGAGAGTAGAGTGAAAGAGTGGCACATGGAATTGTATAACGATTTATATCCTGAACAAATAAATTTCAAATATCCAAAAGCTGGAGAAGAAAATTCAAAAGTTGCCATTTATGTTTACGACTTAAAAACCAAATCAAATACCAAATTAAACCTACCTATTGAGTATGAATATATTTCAAGAATTAATTGGAGTAATGATTCTAAAAATGTTGCCATTCAAACACTTAATCGTTTACAAAACAACTTGGCTGTTTATTTGGTTAATGTAGAGAATAATCAATCAAAATTGCTGTATGAGGAAAAAGATGATAGATATGTAGAAATACCAACAACTATATTTTTAGAAACAAAAAACCAGTTTTTAATTACTAGCGAAAAAGATGGATTTAACCACATGTATTTGTACGATTTATCAGGAAAACTAATTAACCAAATTACAAAAGGAAAATGGGAGGTAAACGATATTTATGGAATTGATGAAAAAAATGGGGTGGTGTATTACCAATCTACTGAAGAATCTCCTGTTACAAGAAACATATATAGTATTAAACTCTCAGGTAAGGATAAGAAAAAACTAAATGCTAAAAATGGGGTAAACAATGCTGAATTTAGCAGCACCTTTAATTATTTTATTAATACATGGTCGGATGCAAATACCCCATATTTGATAACTATTAATGATAATCAAGGAAAAACGATTCGGATAATAGAAGACAATCAGCCGTTAGTAAACAGAATGGAAGAGTATTCGTTAAGTAAAAAGGAGTTTTTAATGGTTAAGGTAAATAATCAGGATTTAAACGGCTGGATGATGAAACCAGTTGATTTTGATGCTACTAAAAAATACCCATTGTTCATGTTTGTTTATGGGGGTGATGGTAACCAAACAGTAATGGATCAGTACGATAGTTTTAACAAATATTGGTTTCAACATTTAGTTAGTAAAGGCTACATTGTTATTTCGGTTGATAATAGAGGTACAGAGGGAAGAGGATCAGAGTTTAGAAAAAGTATTTACAAACAATTGGGGAAATATGAAACAGAAGATCAAATAGAAATAGCAAAATATTTCTCAACTTTACCTTATATTGATGGTAGTAGAATAGGAATATTTGGATGGAGTTTTGGCGGTTATTTGTCAACCTCCTGTTTGCTAAAAGGTGCCGATGTATTTAAAGCAGCAATAGCTGTTGCTCCTGTTACAAACTGGAGATATTACGATAATATTTATACTGAGCGTTATATGCAAACTCCTCAAGAGAATTCAACAGGGTATGATGAAAATTCTCCAATAAATCATGTAGAAAAATTAAAAGGAAATTATTTGTTGATTCATGGAACTGCGGATGATAATGTGCATTACCAAAATACAGCAGAAATGATTAATGCTTTAGTTAAAGCTAACAAACAATTTAGTCAGTTCTCATACCCTAATAGAAACCATGGTATATCAGGAGGAACTACTCGTTTGCATCTTTATAACATGATGACAAATTTTATTTTAGAAAAATTATAATTTAAATTAACTATTTTAGCACACTTTTTAACTAAAAATACATAAATAATGGAGAACAACAATGCAACAATATTAGGTCACCCAGCAGGGTTATTTACACTGTTTTTTACTGAAATGTGGGAACGTTTTAGTTATTATGGGATGAGAGCTTTACTAACCATGTTTCTTATTAGTGAAATTGCAGTAGGTGGTTGGGAATGGACAACCTCAGAAGCAGGAAAATTATATGGAATATATACAGGATTAGTATATGTTACACCTATTATTGGGGGGTTAATTGCTGATAAATTATTGGGTTCTAGAAAAACGGTATTAATTGGTGCTTTATTAATGACTTTAGGGCATGCTTCTTTAGCATTTGAAACAGAATTCTTTTTTTATACTGGATTAGCTTTGTTAATACTTGGTAATGGAGCATTCAAGCCAAACGTATCATCGATAGTTGGAGGGTTGTATCCTGAAGGAAGCGATAAAAAAGATGGTGCATACACTATCTTTTATATGGGAATAAATGCAGGAGCATTTATGGGAATATTATTTTGTGGATATATTGGTGAAAAAGTCGGTTGGAGTTATGGTTTTGGATTAGCCGGTATCTTTATGTTTTTAGGAATGATTCAATTTTATTTTGGGCAAAAAATATTAGGTAATGTTGGTTTGTCTCCTAAACAACAATTGCTTGTAAAAGCTGATGATAAAGTAGAAGAAGTAGAGGTGATAAAAGAAGGTAATTCAAGAGTAGTTATTTGGTCAGTAGTTGCAGCATCACTTGCCGCTTTATTGTATTTTGTAGTACCCATGTTGTTGCCAGAAGTTGATGAATGGGTTGGACCAGTAATTATTGGTTGTATGGTTGGAGTTATTGGTTATATATTAACCAACCCGAACTTAAAAGGTGAGTCAAAAGATAGAGTAGTGGTAGTTGTGATTTTAGCCATATTTACTATTTTCTTCTGGTGGGCATTTGAACAAGCAGGTAGCTCAATGACTGTTTTTGCTAAAGATTTTACTAATAGAATACTAACTGGTTCAACTTCAACAATTTTCTTTTGGATTAATTTACTATTAACAATTGTTCCACTGGTTATTATTACTGTTGTATTAGGTATGTTGTTTAAAAAAACATTTAAATCGTATCCGATATCTGTTGGTGCGTTAACCATTAGTTTTGTCTTAATTTGGGCTATTGCTGGGTGGATGCTGAATAATGAATTTAACATGAAAGCTTACCAAGTAAGTTATGAAGAACAAGTTCTTCAAGAATCAGGAGAAATGCAAACTGTAGTGGTTACACCAACAATTCGATCACCAAGAGATTTAGCGGTTGGTGATAACATTAATTTACTTCAATTAAAAGGAAAGTATATTGAACTTAGTGATGAAAAAGCAGCTTTATCTAAAACAAAGATTACCGCTAAAATTGATGTAATAAAAGGAAATGAAACAGAAGTACCCGCTTCTTGGTTTGGCATTCTAAACTCTTTCTTTATTATCGCTTTTGCGCCCTTGTTTTCTAGAATATGGCAAACTAAATTAAATCCTTCAGCACCAATTAAATTTGCTATTGGTTTAGTGTTGTTAGGTTTGGGTTTTGGTGTTTTATCATTTGGTTCATTAGCTATTCCAAATGGAGCTGAAACTGCAGGAATAAGCATGTTGTTTTTAGTATTTGCTTATTTATTTCACACATTAGGTGAACTTACTTTATCACCTGTTGGATTATCGTATGTAAGTAAGCTTACCCCTCCTAAATTATTAGGTATTATTTTTGGCGTATGGTTTGGTGCTACAGCTGTAGCAAATTATTTAGGAGGTATGACTGCTAGTTTTATTGAGCCAATTTCTGAAGAGTATGGGTTGTCAGGTTTCTTTTTAATCTTTACTATTATTCCAATTGTTGCTGGTGTGGTATTGGTGTTGTTAACCCCATCAGTTAAAAAGAAAATGCACGGAATACAATAGTGGTATGGTTATTGTTTATTTGAGTCGTGATTTTTAAAAAATTAAAGATGAAAAAAATAGTTTTAGTATTTGTGGTATTAATTAGTACGACTGTATTATTTGCTCAAGAAGGAGTTTTAAAAGGTAATTATAAAGCACATGCCGATGGATGGTTGGTGGACTTGAATGAGGCGTATGAAATATCAAAGAAAACAGGGAAACCAATTTTAGCAAACTTCACAGGAACAGACTGGTGTGGTTGGTGTATAAAATTAAAAGCCGAAGTTTTTGATAAGCCAGAATTTAGAAAATGGGCAGATAAGAATGTAGTTTTAGTAGAGATAGATTTTCCAAGAAAAAAACAATTACCCGAAGAAATAAAACAACAAAATGCAGGGTTGCAACAAGCTTTTCAAGTTACAGGTTATCCAACTATTTGGGTATTTAATTTAGATAAAGATACTCAAACCAATCAATACAAAATTGAGGCATTAGGTAAAACAGGTTATGTTGCTGGAGGCCCGGCAAACTTTACCAAGGGAGTAGATGATATGATTAAGAAAGGAGCTAATTGAGCTCCTTTTTTTAGCTCAAATAAGCAGAGAAATTACCTTTCTCAAATTCCATAGAGATATTGTTTTTAAGAGTAGTAGAAAGAGCCAACCCCGTATAGTGAGTGCCAATAGGATACTTTTTATTATTTCTATCAACCAATACAGCTGTCGACATTCGTTTAATAGGATAATCTAAAATATACTTAACCCCATAAATAAGCGTTTTACCAGAGTTCAACACATCATCGATTAAAATAATAACATTATTGTTTAAAATTTCGGAAGGTTTATTTAGCTCTATTTTGTTTTTAAGTGGATTTGATTTATCAAGGGTAAGTTGAACCAAATGAAACTTAACATCAGTTGTTGATATTTTTTTTAGTTTTTCTGCAATTTTTTCTGCGAACAAATAGCCATTACGGGCAATACCAACTATTACCACCTCTTTTTCTTGATAGTTATCTTCTAAAATTTGATAGGCAATTCTATCAATTTTTTGGGTAATTTGTTGGTGATTAAGTATAAGGGTTTTTTCAGTTGACATAACTATATAATATTTATTTCATGATTGTTAAACTGAACAATGTCCCCTTTAAATAGCTTTTTTCGTTTTCTAAACTCTACTTCATTGTTGTATTTAACTAAGCCTTCTTCTATTACTATTTTTGCATGACCACCAGTTTCTACTAGGTCTAAAAGTTTAAGTAGCTTCATTAATTCAATAAAATCTTGTGTTAATGAAAACTCTAATTTCTTCATTATTCGTATTCAGGATTTAAAAAGTTTTCAATAGCAAAATTAAAATCTTTTTGGGCTTCAAAAAATGGATAATGTCCAGCAGATTTTAATACCTCTAAACGCGCATTTTGTAAATTATCTTGTAACAATTGAGCGGATGCAAAAGGCACATTATCTAAATCTCCTAGCAATATTAGAGTAGGGCATGTAATTAGATTCATACCTTCAGTAATGTTGTAGTTAAAGAAATTCTTTTCCATAATACTGTTTACTAATAACATATTATTTGCCGATTCTTTGGTGAAAGTCATATCTGCATACAATGCATCAATTTTTGTTTGATCTGCTAAATTTACTTTGTCACCAATTTTAATAGCTTTTAAAACAGCTTCTGGGTTTCTATCGTCAAAATCTTTTGAGCTCATTATTTTAACCATTTCTTTGATATCTTCATCTTTGCGTTTGTTTTGCATATTCTTAAACATTTGGTCAAAGTATTCCGAATTTGCAGGTGCCGGAGCAATTAGTACGAGATTTTTTAAGTTATTTGGAAATTGTTTAGCATAGCTTATAGCTAAAATGGCACCCCACGAATGCCCAACAAGGTTTAAGTTCTCAATTTTTAAATGTTGTCTGATTGCTTCTAAATCAGCAACAAAATTCTCAACTGTAATAGATGTAGTATCTTTTGGAAAAGCTGATTTTCCGCAACCTCTTTGGTCGTAAAATATAATTTGATATTCTTCGGCTAATTTTTCAAAATTTGACACCAAATAGTTATGGAATAAACCAGGTCCACCATGAAGTACAACCAATGGTTCGCCTTGTCCCATTCTTTTGATAAAATGACTTACTCCATTAATATCAACAGTCTCTTCCGAAATATCTAGTTTTGGAGTAACTTGTTCGGTAGTTTCAGTTGTTGTCTGATCATTTTTACAAGACTGAACTCCAATTATAATAAGGGTTGCAAAACAAATTTTTAATAAATTCATTGTTAAATATTTTTTAAATTTTTTATCGTTTCAGTAGGATTGTCTGAATTAAAAACAAAACTACCTGCAACTAATATATTAGCACCACAATCAATTAATTTTTTAGCATTGGAAGAGGTAACTCCTCCATCAATTTCAATTAACGCTTTGGCATTTTTTGATTGTATCAATTTTTTAAGTTGTTCAACTTTATTATAAGTGTTTTCAATAAACGATTGACCTCCAAATCCAGGATTAACACTCATTATTAAAACCAAATCCAATTCTTGAATTACATCTTCTAATACATTAACATTGGTATGAGGATTAAGGGAGACACCTGCTTTCATTCCCTCTGCTTTTATAGCTTGAATGGTTCTGTGTAAGTGTGTACAAGCTTCAAAATGAACGGTGAGAATATCTGCACCAGCATTTTTAAAGTCTTTGATGTATCGGTCAGGTTCAACAATCATTAAATGAACATCAAAAATTTTAGTCGAATGTTTTCTTATGGCTTTAATAACTGGCATACCAAAAGAAATATTAGGAACAAAAACACCATCCATAACATCAATATGAAACCAATCGGATTCACTCTTATTAAGCATTTCACAAGCAACTTGCAGGTTAGCAAAGTCAGCAGACAAAATGGATGGAGCAATTAGGTGCATAAATAAATTTTAATCAAGTGCAAATTTATTAAATCTGTTCGTTAAAAAAAACAGTTAGAATAAAAGCTATGAGAGGTTTATTAACAATAAAAAAGCTACTTCAACTTTGAAGTAGCTTTTCGCAATAATTTTTTCTATAAAAAATTATTTTACTTTGTCAGCTAAAGCAGCACCTGCTTTAAATTTCACAACTTTTTTAGCTGCAATTTTGATTTCTTTACCCGTTTGAGGATTTCTTCCTGTTCTTGCAGCTCTTTTAGACACTGACCATGTTCCGAAACCAATTAAAGTAACTTTATCGCCTTTTTTTAGCGCTTTTGAAGCTGCTCCAGTTAAAGCTTCTAATGCAGTTTTAGCACTAGCTTTTGATAATTTTGCATCTTTTGCGATTGCATCGATTAATTCTGCTTTGTTCATTTTATTAAATTTTTAAGTTAAACATTGATATTTCTTCTATAAAAGCATAACAAATATAGACGAATTCTGTTTTTATGCAAATTTAAATAAACAAAAACCTCATAAATGTTAATAAATAAGAATTCATTGTTAATAACCAAGCCAATATGATATAGAATAAATGAGTTGAGTTAAAAAAATTATTCAAATATACGGTCGGAACCATCAAAAATTGGGCTTTGGATAGAAATGAGTTTTAAAGGAGTAGTAGAGGTAACTTTTACTGAGTGAAAGGTGTTTTGAGGTATAACAAAAAAATCATTTTCTTTTATTTCAAATATTTTATCCTCAATGGTCATTAAAGCGTTTCCTTCTATAATTTGAATAGTTTCGGTATGGGTAACATGTTTGTGTGATTTAACGTCTGATTTAACCCAAATAAGAAACGATGTTGAATTGGTATCGGAATACAGTTTTTTCACATGAATATTTTCAAAAGAGGTATCTGGTAAAAGGGTTTTTACATCAATAGTGTGTTGTCCTGACACAATTGATTCAACAAACATTAAAATAATAAATGTTAACGATTTACATTTTTGAATTAACATACTCAATAGTTTGTTGTTCAATTAAAATTGTTTTTTGATAAATTTCTTCTCCTTGTTTTAAGATGTTTTCAGCAAAAGTTCTGTCTTTTATATCTTTTGCATTGATTTTAACATTAAAATAAGCTCCCGTAACGGCGGCTTTTGCACAAAGAATCCCAACAGCTGAATCGGATAGGGAGGTTTGCATACCATCTTTTAACATAGCTTGCATTATTTCCATTGATTTGTATGCTGTTTCCATAACCAAGAAAGGAACTTCCGTAGCATATTTTGTAGCATTTTCAATAGCTTCAGATCTTAATTGTTTTTCCTGATTAGTTTCTTTAGGCATTCTGAATCCATCAATAATTTTATTAAAGGCATTAGTGTCCTCATCAACCAATTGTAGTAATTTGTTTTTGTATTGTTGCCCTTTAACTGCCCAATCAGAGAACTCTTTCCAACGATGATCCCATTCTTTTTTATGTCCTGATAAATTAGCAACCATAGTCCCTAATGCCACCCCCAATGTACCAACGTAAGCAGAAATCGATCCGCCACCTGGAGCCATTGATTCTGCAGCTGTTTCATCAGCAAAATCTTTTAGGGTTAAATCAACTAATTTCTTAGAAGGATTTTCATCTTCTAAAAGGTATTCAATAATTTTTTCACGTGGGTTAAATGGTTTTAATTCATCTAGTCCTAATGATTTTATAGCAATTTTAATTTTTTCACTTTCTGAGCAACCTAAAGAACGTTCTTGTTTAATCAAGTAATAATCAGCAGCATCAAGCATTGCTTGTAATGGAATTAAACCAATTAATTCAGATCCAGTAACTCTTAATCCTCTCGCAGTTGCAGCTTTATCGCTTTCATCAAAAGCAACGTGCATAGAAGTAATATTAATGTTAGTTAAGTTGTATGAGATTTGAGCAATACCATATTCTTCGATAAACCAACCGATACCTTTTACTGCTTTTAGTTTACCAGGTATACGAACAGGTTCTCCGTTGGTATCCAAAACATTTTTACCATTTTTGTCTGTTTGAACTCTGCCAGCTTCTCTAATATCGAAAGCCACCGCATTTGCTCTACGGGTTGAAGTAGTATTTAAATTTACATTATAAGCAATTAAAAAATCACGTGCACTTATGGCAATTGCACCTGTAGTTTTTACTTTGTCGGTAAAAGCTGCAGGACCAAAATCTGGTTTCCAATCTGGATTAACCAATTTTTCTTTTAGGCCTTCATATTCGCCAGAACGACAGTTAGCTAAATTTTTACGTTTAGGTTCTTTAGCTGCATTTTCGTAACAGTAAACAGGTATTTGTAATTCTTTTCCAACTCGTTCAGCAAGTTGATGGGCATATCTAGCCGTTTCTTCCATAGTAATTCCAGAAATAGGAACCAATGGACAAACATCAGTAGCTCCAAAACGTGGGTGTTCACCACTATGCTTACTCATATCAATTAATTCGGATGCTTTTTTAATTAACAAAAATGCCGCATCTATCACCTTTTGGGGTTCACCTACAAAAGTAATTACTGTTCTGTTAGTTGCCTTTCCAGGGTCAACATCTAATAATTTTACACCTTCAATAGTTTCTATTACATCAGTTATAGCTTTAATCTTAGTAGCGTCACGTCCCTCACTAATATTAGGAACACATTCGATTAATTGTTTTTTCATTTTTATAAATTATAAAATACTAAGCAAAACTAATATTTGAAACAGAAACTATAAAATTAGAATGATTTAGTTATTAACTTTTTTTATCCAACCGATACTATTATTAATACCGCTAAAAATATAATTAGTCTAAGTTAATATGGTATTAATATCGACTTAACATAACTAAAATACCTTTGAAATATAAAAGTGATCACCCTAAGAGGATTTTATTAATCTATTCTAACCGCTTGTAGTATAAAGAATGTATAAGTGAAATGGTGAAAAAAGAAAAATATTCGAACCAATTTTTGGTTGACAAGCTGCAAAGTAATGAGAAGATTGATAATGAACACTTAAAAAGTCGTTTTATATCATTGTATCATTCAAATGAAGAATTGAAATCAAGTCTCAGGTATGCGCAGATAATTCAGGGTGGAGTTTTGCCAAAAAAACGACATTTTAATCGATTATTTAGTGATTCGCTAGTTTTGTATAAACCTCAAACGTATGTTAGTGGCGATTTTTATTGGATAGGAGAGGTAGGTAACAAAGTATTGTTTAGTATAGGCGATTGTACAGGGCATGGAGTTCCTGGTGCAATGTTAACAATGTTGGCTCAAAGTTTCTTAAATCATATTATTTTAGGAAAAAAAATAACATCTACTTCTCATATTCTCAATGAATTTGATAAAAAATTTATAGAAACCTTTCAAGACGAAAATGAAAATATTTACTCAAACGATTGGATAGATATTGCGTTATGTTGTTTTGATAAAGATACGTTTGAATTAGAATTTTCTGGTGCTAAACGTAAAATCCTGATTGTAAATAAATTGGAAGGTAAAATAATAAAGGGAAGTAATTTTCCATTAGGTGGTTGGCAAATCGAGGAAAATAGAAATTTTGAAGCTCATAAAATACAATTACGAAAAGGAGAAATGGTTTACTTAGGTTCTGATGGTTTTCAAGATCAAATAGGAGGAGAGAAATCTAAAAAATTTGGTTCCAGACAATTACATGAATTACTAGTAGATATTTATAGTTTACCATGTGAAAAACAATTAATGATTTTAAAAAAGAAGTTAAAGGATTGGAAACTTAATGAGAAACAGCTCGATGATATTTGTATAATGGGGATTAGAATATAAACGAAAAAAAATTAAAAAATATTTCGGAATGTAAAAAGTATGACTATATTTGCAGCCGCGAAATCAATACACATTCGGGGTGTAGCGTAGCCCGGTATCGCGCCTGCTTTGGGAGCAGGAGGTCGTAGGTTCGAATCCTGCCACCCCGACTAGAAAAACCAACTTAGCGGTTGGTTTTTTGGTTAATGGTCCGCTAGCTCAGCTGGATAGAGCAACTGCCTTCTAAGCAGTAGGTCTCAGGTTCGAATCCTGAGCGGATCACTTGACAAAGAAAAAGCCTCTAAATATTAGAGGCTTTTTTTAATGGAGTTAATAAATCTTCCAATCCATTTATGCGTATTTCTAGCATGGTTTCAAGCAAAATACCCAGTTTACCTTTTGGGAAACCTTGCTGTTTAAACCAAATTAAATAAAACTCAGGCAGGTTACAAATTAACGTGTCTTTATATTTGCCAAAAGGCATTTTTACCTTGACCAAATCTAACAATACATTTGAGTTGGGGGTGTTTAACTCTGTCATTTACGATAAACCCGAAATTTTACCGTTGTTATCAATAGTCATTCCTTCAGATGCTGGATGTTCCGGTAAACCAGGCATACGCATCATGTTACCAAAAATTGGTATAACAAAACCAGCACCTGTCGCAAATTCAAATTCACGTACGGTAACCCTAAAACCTGTTGGTCGTCCAGTTAAGGTTTCGTTATCAGAAAAAGATTTTTGCGTTTTAGCCATACAAACCGGTAAATTTTGTAAGCCCAAGGTGTCAATCTTTTTTAAATCAGTTAAAGCTTGTTTAGCATAATCAACACCATCAGCACCATAAATTTCTTTAGCAATTTTTTCAATTTTTTCCTTAATCGGTAAGCTCCAATCGTAAAGAGGTTTAAAGTTATTTGTTCCTGCATTTATTTCGTTAACAACAGCTTGTGCTAGATTGGTCATTCCATCACCTCCTTTTGCAAAACCTTCGGCAACAACAGCTTTAACTCCCATTGCCGAGCATTTATCTTGTATTAATTTAATTTCTTCGGCAGAATCGGATGGAAAAGCATTTATTGCTACTACTGGGTTTAGCCCAAATTTTTTACAATTTTCAATGTGTTTTTCTAAGTTAGCAAAACCTTTGCTTACTCGTTCAATACTTACATCGTTATATTGTTCTTTTGTAGCTCCTCCATGATGACGTAAAGCCCTAATTGTTGCTACTAATACTAATGTTTTTGGTTTTAAGTTACCCGAAACACATTTGATATTTAAAAATTTTTCGGCTCCTAAATCGGCACCAAAACCTGCTTCTGTTACTACATAATCAGCTAGCGATAGCCCCATTTTTGTAGCCAAAATAGTATTGGTTCCTTGTGCAATATTTGCAAAAGGACCTCCATGTATAATGGCGGGATTTCCTTCTAGTGTTTGAACTAAGTTTGGTTTTATGGCATCTTTTAAAAGAATGGCCATTGAGTTTTCGGCTTTTAAATCTTTTGCGTAAACAGGTTTTTTACTAAAAGTAAATCCAATGAAAATATTGCCTAATTTTTGTTTTAAATCTTCAAAACTCTGCGACATACATAATATAGCCATTACTTCTGAAGCAGGGGTAATGTTAAATCCGTCTTGTCGAGGGACTCCATTTCCGGTACCGCCTAAACCAATTACAATATCACGTAAAGAACGGTCGTTCATATCCATTACACGCTTCCAAACTACTGTACGTGCATCAATACCTAAATTATTGGTTTTGTTTTGGATGTTGTTATCAATTAAAGCTGATAGTAAGTTGTTAGCTTTTTCAATAGCTGAAAAATCACCTGTAAAGTGTAAGTTGATATCTTCCATTGGTACAACTTGTGCGTAACCACCACCAGCAGCGCCACCTTTAATTCCAAATACTGGTCCAAGAGATGGTTCTCTTAAAACCACCATGGCTTTTTTTCCTATTTTGTTTAACCCTTCTGTTAAACCAATAGATGTGGTAGTTTTTCCCTCTCCGGCAGGAGTGGGAGTGAGTGCAGTTACCAAAATTAAATTGCTGTTTACAATTTTTTGATTATCAATTAATGTTAATGGTAATTTAGCTTTGTATTTGCCGTACATTTCTAAATCGTCATCGTTTATACCAAGTTTTTTTGAAATAACTGTAATGTGGTTCATTACATTTTTTTGTGCTATTTCAATGTCAGAAGGAAATCCCATTTTTATAATTTTTATAAATTCACTTTAAAAGTATAAAATCTAAACGCGTTATTAAATTTATCTATGGAATTATTTTTCTCAATCCATTTTAACAAATAAAAAAGGGATGTATTCTTTAAAATGACATCCCCTTTTAGAATTCTATAAATTATAATCAATAAATTAATGTTTGCGCACCTTAGCGGAAATATTTAAAGTTGTAACAATTGGATCAGTATTAGCTGTAATACTAACTGTTTTGGTTTGTTCTCCTTCTTGTTTTCCTGGGCTGTAAACCACTTCAATCTCTCCAGTTTTACCAGGAGCAATAGGTTCTTTAGGATAAGTTGGAACTGTACAACCACAAGATCCACTTGCATTTTCAATAATTAAAGGTTCTGAACCAGTATTCGTAAATTTAAAAACATAGATATTTTTTGAATCTTGTTCAATTTCTCCAAAATTATGACTCGATTTATCAAAATTTATACTTGTTTTTGCTCTGGTTTCAGACTGTGTAATTTGTTGGGGGGATTGTGGCGCAAGAATATTAGGGTCGTTTGGTGTGGGAGCAGCTACATTTGAAACTAGGTTGTTTGTAGGTTGTATTGTTTCTGTTAGCTTAGATGAACTGTCATTATCATCCATAACAAAAGTATCGACAACTAATGTTAAAGCTATAATACTGAGTAAACCAATTTTAATGTTTTCTTTCATGTTGTTTTATCAATTTAGTTATAGACTAATTTTTCTTTTTTAAATGAATCGTTGTTTATTTCTTCAATGGCTTTTTTATAAGAATTGTTAAACTCGTTAGAAATTTGATAGAATGCAGAGGTTCCCCAAACATTTCTGGCAACTAAAGCTTTTAACCTATTTATAATAATGGGTTTAGAAATATTAATTTGTTCTTCATTAGGTTCAACTTCATTTATTTTAGCATACTCGATAAATTGATTAAACAACTCTTTTTCGGCATCAAAGTTAGTAGCAAAATCATTAACGGAAGCATATTTTTTTTCTATTTCCGTTCTTTTGTTGTCCATAAATGATAAGGTAAAATCATTTAACAACCCTTTTCGGTTAACTATTCCAAAATATTCAGAATAAAGCGTTGTATCAATAGGCACAAAAACGTCTGGCATAATGCCTCCGCCACCATAAACAGTTCTTTTACTGTTCAATGTTTCATATCTCAAAGAATCAGGGAAAGTAATACTATCTTCTGTCATCAACTCCCCGTGTTCATAGCGCCGAGTTAAC
Organism: Flavobacteriales bacterium; assembly: GCA_050248475.1. Lineage (GTDB taxonomy): Bacteria > Bacteroidota > Bacteroidia > Flavobacteriales_E > Vicingaceae > Vicingus. The sequence continues at coordinate 4,424 of JBFWSH010000029.1, read as the reverse complement.
TCATTGTAATAATTTTCTTTACCTCCTTCATATGAACGTTGAATACATCTTCCTGATGGAGTAAAATACCTCGCAACCGTTAAACGAATAGCAGAACCGTCAGTTAATGTAAATGGTTTTTGAACTAACCCTTTACCAAAGGAACGACGACCAATTATTAAACCTCTATCATAATCTTGAATGGCTCCCGAAACAATTTCTGAAGCAGAAGCAGAACCTTCATCAATTAAGATAACCAATTTACCTTTTTCAAAACCACCTTTAACAGCAGTATAATACTCTTGTTTAGGATTTTTATTACCTTCTGTAAAAACAATCAATTTTTTATCATCTAATAATTCATCGGCTAGTTGAATAGCAGTTTTCAGATAACCACCACCATTACCACTTAAATCGATAATTAAGTGTTTCATTTTTTGCTTTTTCAAAGTTTCTAAAGCATCAGTAAATTCTTTATCAGTATTTTGTGCAAAACGATTTATCTTAATATATCCAATATCCGGAGTTGCCATAAATGAGGCATCAACACTAAAAATTGGAATTTCATCCCTAGTGATGGTAAAGTCTAATAATTTATTTGATGAATTTCTAAGAATAGACACATTTACTTTAGTTCCTTTCTTTCCTCGTAACTTATCTTGTACATCACTATTTTGTAAACCAATGCCTGCAATATTTTCACCATTTACTGCCACAATTTTATCGCCAGCTAAAATGCCCACTTTCTCGCTTGGTCCACCTGCTATAGGTGATACAACAATTAAAGTGTCTTTAAGAATGTTAAATTGAATACCAACACCTTCGAAATTACCAACCAAGGGTTCATTCATTTTTTTTACTTCATCTGCAGAAATATATACTGAGTGAGGATCGAGTTCTTTTAGTGCTGCTACAATAGCATCTTCAACAATTTTATTTTCTTTCGTGGAATCAACATAAGCGTAATTAATGTATTGAAGTAAAGCGTCGAACTTCCTACCACCTTCTGTAGCAAATTGAGCTCTTATGCTTATGTATGAGGTGGTTATAAGAAGGAATAATGTTATTTTTTTTATCATGGATGAATGGTTTCTTGTGTCTTACACAAATCTAACAATTTTAGTTGCAAAAATTCTGTTAATTTTTGTTAACGATTTTTATTGGTATTAAAAAAGGGTTAGATAAATCCAACCCTTTTTTAATAATAAAAGATTAAAGTCTAGAATCGTAATCCTATTTTAAATGCAAATCTCATGTCAACACCAATTTTGTTACCATAAACAGGCAAGTAATCATTTTTATTCCAATCAGCGTTAGTATTATTATTTTCAGCATTGGTATTACTAACGGTAATAGAGTTAGATAATATTTTACCTACTCCAAATTCACCTTCAATAAAGAAATTATTGCTAGCAACCCACTTGTATCCGGTTAAAGCACCTAGACCTATTGCAGATGAAGAAACATCAGTTTTTTCAACAGTAGTTACTAAAGTTGTTTTATTTATTGCTGTGAATTCATTGTCTTTTGAGTTTGAGCTTCTATATCTGGCATAAGCACCTAAATAAAAGCCATCATTTCCTTTTTCTGGAGTTAAGTAATACTTATAGGTTGGTATTAAATTAAATTCAGAGTAACTTTTTCCTCCGGCTTCAAACATGTTTTTATTTGCAAAATTAATGTTAATTCCAGCACCTTGTTTATCTCCAAAACCATGCTCAAAACCTAACTCGTATTTAGAAAAAATAAAATTTAAAACATTTAAACTTAAATCGTTGTTTTGTGCCTTTAGAGATAAACTCGAAATAAAAGCAATAGATAATATTATTGAAATCTTTTTCATAATCATTTTTTTAGTAATTAATTATTACCACCAACCATTTACATTATAAGTAACTGATTTAGGTTGACCATTACCGTAAGCAACACCAACATCTCTGTAGGCTTTAATCATTTCGCTTTTTTGCTCTTGATCTTTAAGAATGTATTTCCATTCTCTGGCATCAATTTCTTTAACTCTAGCAGCTATTTTGTTGCTTAGTGCTTTTACTTCACCGTAACAGCTTGATTGAGGTTCAATTGAAGATAAAATTGCACCTGCTTGATCTGCAGCATCCATGCTTTGGTTTGCAGCCCATATGTTGTTAGCTTCGGCTAGTTTTAATTTACAATCTCTATCAATCATTTTTTGATACATTGGTCCAATAGCAGCAATAGCTTTGTCGTAACATTGAGCACAAGCATCAGGAACACTTGTTAATAAGAAAATAGCTTCTTCATACTTATTTTGAGATGCTAAAGTATTAGCTTCTTTAATTATAAAGTCACATTTAGAATTGTAATATTCCACAATTTTTTGTTTCCCTTTCTCAACAAAGGCTGTTAGGCTAGGATCTGTTGGTTTAATGTTTTTTAAAGCAGCCATGTATGCTTTAGTTTCATTTTGCCCAACACCTTTAACTTGTACAGATTGACTAGCAAACAAAGTTCCGTCAAAGCCATCACCAATATACAATGTTACATCTAAAGTGTAAGCTTGCATTGGGGGAGCTGTAGCAGTTAAATCTTTAGTTAAAACCGTAACATTTGCAGTTAACACAAAACGAGAGTTAAAGCTACTAGCTGCAACACCATTAGAATTGATAACTTGTGTTAGTTTATTAGCTAATGAGCTTTTTGCAGTAGTAGGCATTCCTTCTATTTGTTCAGGAACCCATGCCGTTATTGCAACTCTACCCAAATCATCTTTTTTATCCTGAGCTTTAACTGTAATCACAGAGGATAAGACTAGAACTGAACCTAAAGCGATATTAAAAATTGACTTTTTCATAGTTTAATTTGTTAATTAGTAAATTGGTTATTTCTCGCCTAAAACAATAACTGCTTGTCCTAAACCTTTCATCATTAATTTGTTAGTAATTTCAAAAGGAGCAGCTTTTAAGTATTTAGATAAGCCCTTAGCAAAATCTCTTGCATCAGAAGCATTTCCTTTTTCATTAAATAAAGGTATTCTAACTTGTTCAAACAACATCATATTTTCTGTTGCATCGGTTGTATTAAATCTTCCTTTTACTGAGTTTGTAGCCATCCATTCTTCAATAATTTCTCCTAATTCTTTTCCATCATATTCGGTTTCTAAATCTTCTGACCAAGAATCGAATTTTTTGATTCTAATAATAATTTCTCTACCATTTTCAAACATATCGTTAAAGTGATTCATTAATGTAGCATTGAAATTATCGATGTGAGCTGTAACAGCTTCTTGTAATAAAACTGGTAGCTCAGCTGAAAAAGATGGAGCACCTGTACCAACTGCTGTAGCAATTTGTTTATCAGTATACGAGTCTAAACCTTGTAAATTGAATGTAATGGATTTTTTTGGGCCTGTAGTGTTTACTGTCCAAGTTAACTGCATAATAATATCAGCTTTAGCAACTCTTTTCAAAGCGTCAACAGGAGATTCTGCTAATTCGCTGCCTGATTTTGATGTTAACATTGCATTTTCAGCACTTTCTGATTCTAATGTTTTTATGGCTGATTCCATATTTTTTAAGGGAAATCCTCTTTCTGACATCATACCATTAATAGCACTAATTACTACATTTAAATCAGAGTTTTCTTGAAATGCTTGTTTGTAATTAGGGATTTTTACTTTCGTTCCTTGATTATCAAATTCCATTACATATCCATTTGAGATACACCAGTTGTCGCTAGGAACAACCATAATAGTTGGTTTTTTTGCTTGCCCGAAAGATACAGCAGAAATTAATACTGCTGATAAAGTGGTTAAAATTATTTTTTTCATTTTTTTAGTTTAGATTAATTATAATTATTGACTAATGATTTTATCTTGAATCATCCTTTCTTTTAGTTTAGCTCGTTGTACACGTACAACTACACCATAATTTTCTTGAGAGCCTGCCTGAGACCTTCCTTTTCTAACTTCACTGTGCATATCAGAACCATCTTCTCCGGTAATGAATTCCTTATAAGGACCACCATCTGCAAAAAATGCATTGAAATAATCTTCAAATTTTTCTCTGGCATTAGGGTTAAAAAGTAAAGGTTTTGTATTACATTCAGAACTACCTTTAGAGATTCCTTTGAAAAGAACATCTTTTACTGCATTTTTTTTAGCTTGTTCAATAGCATCTTCTCTGTTTCTACCTTTACCATGTGATCTTACAGTTTGTGAACCATCTCCTTCAACTCCTAAACATTCAGTTTCGTAATCGTAGAATCCAGCCGTTTTTTTCTGTTTGCTTTTTTGAGCAGAAGAATTAAATGTAAATCCAACTAAAAATAATAGTAGAATACTCGATGTTTTTAAAATTGTTTTCATAATCTTTATAGTTTTAAGTATTAAAATCCTGAAGATAAACCTTTAATGATTCCGGCTGCTTCTAGGTCTTTTCTTAATAAATCAGTCATTACAGTAACAACTA
>JBFWSH010000028.1:0-42398 GCA_050248475.1 Flavobacteriales bacterium | reverse complement strand
GCTAAAGTAGGTTGGATTGCTTTTTTCATAAAGCAAAAATACAAATTAACTTATTGAAATACAAATTGTTAATACTATTTTTTTTGCTTTTTTTAACAAAATTTACCGTGCAACGGTCTTAAATTATATTTTAGTTCTGATGTTTCATCAGTTATTATTAGTAACATGATGAATGAAGGAGAAAGACACTATTCAAAAAATGTAATTTCTGACAGAGAAAGAGAAGTTATAAAATATGTTTCTCAAGGAATATCTAATGCTGAAATAGGTTCTTTAATGTGTTTAAGTTCAAGAACTATTGAATCTCACAGAAGAAATATATTGCAAAAACTGGAATTAAAAAATACTGCTGAATTAATAGCTTATGCCATTAAAAACAAATGGGCATGAAAAGTATTAAACATTAAATTCAAATTTGTTTAATTGAGCATTGTATTGGACAGTTTTATTATCAAATAATTGATTTAGAATTCCGTGTTCAATAATATTTTTTGGAGTTTCTATGAAACACTTACCTTGGTTTATTACCATAACTTTATCAGTCATTTGTAGAGCCAACTCCATATAATGAGTAGAAAAGATAATGGTTTTATTGTGATTTTTTACTAGGATTTGAAGGAGTTTGAATATTTCAATGTTGTTTACTAGATCTAAATGTGCAGTAGGTTCGTCTAAAATTATAATAGGTGTGTCTTGGGCAATTGCTCTTGCAATATTTACTTTCTGTTTTTCACCATCACTCAATGAATCAAAATTACGATTTGTCAATTTTTCTACCCCACACATTTTTACAGCAGAATCTATCAGTTTTTCATCTTTGCTATTTAATTTACCAATCCAATTGGTGTAAGGATATCTCCCAAAAGAGATAAATTCTTTAACAGATATATTTGAGATGGCTATTTTAGCTGTTAGAACAACGCTTATGAGGTTGGCAAATTCCTTATGGTGAGTATTACCTAGATCTTTATTGTTTATTAAAATAGTACCTGAAATAGGGGGAATGAGTTTACAAAGTGTTTTTATCAATGTTGATTTTCCTTCACCATTTCTACCAATCAAACAGATTAATTCACCAGAAGAAAAAGATGTGTTAATATCTTCAATAATAGCTCGCTTGTTGTAACCAATTGCTAATTTTTGTATGTGAATTAATTTATCCATTAACCAACATTAGTTATACGTTTGTTTTTAAAAATTACCCAGACTATTATAGGAATACCAATAAATGAAGAAATAGCATTTATTGGTAATACCATTTCGGAGTTAGGTAAAACAGAAACGATATCTGCAAAAAGCATCACATTTATTCCTATTAAAATAGAAAATGGAATTAGGATTTTATGGTTAGATGTTTTACCAAGTAATCGGGCCAAATGAGGAACTATAATGCCAATAAAACCAATAGGGCCACAATAAGCAGTAACAACACTAGTAAGTAATGCAGTAATAATAACCACGTTTAATTGAAATTTCCGAACATTTAAACCTATTGTTTTGGCATAGTCTTCACCCAATAAGTATAGATTCAATTGCTTAGAAAGAACATAGGACCAACCTAATCCTAAAAATAGAATAGGAGTAATAATTAATATTTCATTTAGATTGATAGAACTTAAATCACCCATAGTCCACATAACAAACGATTTTAACTGGCTATCGTAGCTAAAATATTGTATAATGGCTATAAACGAAGTAATAATACTCCCTAACATTATTCCAAGAATCAAAACAGTCATCATATCTTTAAGCCTGTAAATTGATGCAAGTAATATGAGTAAGACAATTAAAGAACCTAAAAAAGAAAATACAATTAACCAGTAACTACCAAAAAAATGTAGGGAGGAAACTGAAATGCCAAAAACCGATAATCCCATAGTAAATATTGCAACTCCTAAACCAGCACCAGAACTTATACCTAAAATGTATGGACCAGCCAGAGGGTTTCTGAATAATGTTTGCATCTGCAGTCCGCTAACAGATAATGCCGATCCACACAAAATTGCGGCAAAAGCCTTAGGTAATCTGCTGTTAATCACTATAATTTGCCAACTTTCTTTTTCTAATCCACTATTTGTTAAAATGTGTAAAATGGATTTAAATGGTATTTGAATAGAACCTAAAAACAAGTCAAGTAGAAATAAAACAACCGACGAAATCAATAAAGAAAACATCAGCAACTTATTTCTACTTAAGATTTTAAACATTTAAAAAGGTAAAAAAGAATAAAGAGCCAAATTATTCAATTTTTATGGAAATAATAATGATGTAAGGATAGATTAAAAAGAAGGCTACTCTTCAAGCAATTTAAGCAATCGAACTGTTGATTTTTGATTGTTTTTAGAATTCATTGAGTTTAGCACTTTTTGTTTTTCTTTTGCTGTTAAGTGCCAGCTTAATGAAATAACATCGTTTGAATTATCCAACTCAAAATCAATAATATCAATTGATTGATTGATATCATAACTCAAATACTGCATCATGTCGTCTAAACCATAATCTTGCATAACAAATAAATTACTATACAAACTACCAATAGGTAAGCTAATAGATTCCATTATAGATTGGAGAGGGTTGTTGTCAATAACATGAGCCTTTTGTTTGTCGCGAAATGTTAAAATTATTACACCGCTGGTATTTTTATCAATCCAATCTTTAAAGGTATGGATATATTTATATGTAGTTAGTGAGCCATAGTTATCACGTAATCCCGCATCTAATACATTTATTTGTGGATTTGAAGGTAACGATACACTTGGCATAATGTATGGGAATGTAGCACTCATCCGAATAATACTTGAAAACCGAGTTTCATCAGCACCTTGATTTTTAAATAAACGACTGTATTCAATATTTTCGGCAATGGGTTGAGTGTAAACATTATTACGAGGCAGGTTATTACTCAAAAACGAGATAGGTTGGGTTGAAATGAGTAATCTTCTAGCATCATTGGTAATTGCGGGAGAAAAAATCATCATCGGTATTTGAGCAGATTCTTCAAAAGACCTGTAATCTTTTAATGGTTTATCAAAAATATAATTGGTATTTTGCAATAGCTGTCGCTCAAATGCATAAGCTCTGTCTTTGATATAAATTTGGTTGTTGTAGTGGAATTTCTTTGTACGAATAAAGAAATCGTTGGTAGCCATGTAAAATGCTATAGGGTTGAGCAAATCTTTTGCTACATTTTTTCGATACTGTTCATCATAAATATTGTTTATAAAACCTTCTGATTGTTGTAGATATAATTCTCTAAAATAAGCAGCTCCAATCATTCCTCCTGAAGAGCCTGTAATTAAATGAGTTTGTTTAAATAAATCTCCCCTCGTTAAACTGTCTAATTGTTGTAGAGAGTAAAAGGTCCACAACGATGATCTTGAACCACCACCACTCGTATTAATAAAAATTAGTTTAGGTTTTTTCAGGGTGTCGAAATTATTCTTCCAATTATTTAATATAGATATTTGATGTCTTTTGTCGTTTTCGATATTTTCAAAACTGAAACGAAGTGAATCAATTACTCTATTAGAATATTCTGCTTTTTTACCATTATAGTTAAGACCATAAGCTTTGTTAGAATAACTAAAGGTTTGATTTTTTGATAATAAATTGATGAGTATAAATAAAACAATAAAAGTAAACTGAGCCCATGTTTTTAACCAGGTATGTACTGCGCTAAACAATATTAATATGGTGGTAAATAATAAAACAATACTTGATGCAGCAGGTATCATAAATATAGGTTTTTCGTTCAAAAAACCTAAACCAATAAATGTCACAAAAATGGCAATTTCAAAGATGGTTGCATTAATATTATTTTGTTTAAAAATTGACCTAAGCATATTTAAATCGTAGTGTGAAATATCTCGAGCTTGTCTTACTTTAAAAGGGTTATGTAAGTAATACTCTACATGCCATTTTCTGCTGTTTTTAAATATGCTAAACCAATTTTTATCTTTTAACAATAGTGAACTAACAGCTTTGGAATCAGTTTCTTTTGGCTCGTTTATTCCTAACAATTTAAAAATATGTTGATTGGTGGAAAAAAAATAAGTTAATGAAAAAGTAACAAAAGCGATATATCCCAATAAAAATCCAATAATATAAGTAATGATATCAATCGATGAAACATGTTCATTTTCAGATAAAAACAACGTTACTTTAATACAATAAAAAACAATGAATAGTAAAGGAAGTAAAGAATTATTAATGCAATACTTTGTAAAAGGATATTTTAAAGCAGCAATAAAGGGGAACTTTGAACTATTAATAACATAACCAGTAATATTGAAAGCCATTACAAATCCACCAATAGAAAACCCTAAAATCATATAAGCCCAAATGCTTAATTCATTTAAATATTCTGGTGCTAAAAATAAGTTAGATATTCCGTATTTAACAAATAAGCTTTGATTAGTTACACCAAATAGGATGAGCCACAAAATAAGAATAATGTGATTTCTCTTAAGGTTGGTAAGAAAAAGCTGTGTGGGTAAAAAATAAATTAACTTTCTAAGCATAACGTAACAAAACACTCATCGATTTATAAAACCTGATTACGATAATAATTAGAAATAGTTGTAAAAGGTTTATTTTTTTATTTTCTCTAATAATTTTTCTATTCCTGAAATAAAGTTTTTAAGGATATCAAAATATAAGGTAATAATAAGAAGAATAGACATTAACCATATTACACCAATATTAACCCAAAAAGTGTCAATATAAGAACCAAAAACTTTTTTTTCCGGAGCATAAAAATGTGCTCTAAATCCATCGGGACTTAAATATACGGGGTCAGCTTTCTGAATCAATTGATTATCTAATTCAATAATCTTGTTCATTTCATTTTTATCTTTTACAAAGTCACTTAACGCATCATTAGTATAGGTATCTTTCATTTTAATAAAGAGTTCTTTAGATTCTTTATCGCTGTTTAGTTTTGATGCCAGTTTATCTTTTTTAGCATTAGCCTTTTTATACTTTTGCAGGTAATAATTGTTTAAATCTTGCAAGTAGTTTTTAGTATTTAAAAATACGGTGGCATTTACCTTTTCTATGGTCAGTTGGTCAATATTTTGGAAATTTACCTTAGTGTTTCTGCTCAATTCTTTTGTGATTTCGTTTTGAAGTAACAATAGATTGTTAACTATCTCTTCTTTTTTAGTTGCATCGTTTATATTGTTTTGAGCAGTACTTAGTTTTTCTCTCAATTTAGCTAACCAAAAATTCTTTTTAAACTCAACAACTTTAAGTTCCTTATCAAGCTTATAAAATTGTTTTTCAAAGTCATTATCTTTAAACTGATGAACAGCCAAAGCTTCATAAGCCCACCTTGAAGCCATAACTTCTCCAACAAATGGAACTTTATCTTGTAAAGTAATAGTTGGGTTTAGTTTATTAAACTTAACAATAACGCCACTCAATAATAACTGTGGTATTACTAAAAAAGGGATTAATATGTAAATGGTTACCGCAGAACTAAAACTAGCCGAAATATTCAAACCTAGCATGTTTGCAAAACAAGAGGTAGTGAATAATACTAGCCAGTAGGATAAATTCATACCTTGAATTCCTAAAATAGTATTACCAACTATTACAAACGAGATAGTCTGAATTGCAGAAATGATAAACATAATAGAAATTTTTGAAGACAAATAGCTTCCTTTACTTAAATTCAAAAACTTCTCTCTTTTTCTAATCTTTTGGTCACGAATAATTTCCTCAGCACTAACTGTCAAACCTATAAATAATGCTACAATTACTGACATAAAAATATAAGCAGGTACATTTTCATTTTCTCTAAAAATGTAGCCTAACTCGTTATTTACATCTGAATTGAAGTAACGAACTAAATAAGCAAGAATAAAAGCTAAAATAGGAGCTTCAAGAAAGTTGATTAATAAGTATTGTTTATTGGTTAGTTTGGATAAAACATCTCTAACTATAAAAACCTTAAACTGTTTAAATTTATTAGGAATACTAAACGTTATTCTTGGGGATTCAGTTAATCGTTTAAAAGTAGAATTAGCTTTTTCAATTTTTTCTAAATAGAATTTATACCATTCTGTAGGTAGAATTTTTCTATGAGTGGTGGTATTTCCGTACTCATCAACAACTCTTGATTCTATTATATTAAATATTTGCTCTGAATTTACATTACCGCAACTTAAACATTCACTTTCGTTGCTGTTTACATGGTGCACCAACTCTTTAAAATAAACAACTGCATCAACAGGGTTACCGTTATAAATAGGGTAACCACCAGTATCTAAAATCAATAAATTATCAAACATTTTAAATATCTCGGACGATGGTTGGTGAATAACCACAAACACGAGCTTACCTTTAAGAGCCAACTCTTTAAGTAAGTCCATAATGTTTTCCGAATCTCTTGAAGATAAACCAGAAGTTGGCTCATCTACAAATAGAACAGCAGGTTCTCTTATTAGTTCTAGTGCTATATTTAAACGTTTACGTTGTCCCCCAGAAATGGTTTTTTCCATTGGGCTACCAACTTTTAAATCTTTAGCTTCTAATAGACCAATGCTTTGTAGAACCTCTAAAACTCGTTTAGAAATAAGCTCATCGCTTAAATTATCGAAACATAATTTAGCATTGTAAAATAAGTTTTGAAAAACGGAAAGTTCTTCAATTAGCAAATCATCTTGCGATACATAACCAATAACACCTTCAATTTTCTCAGGGTCACGATGTATGTCAATACCATTAATGGTTATTTGTCCGGTAGTAGGAACATAAGTTCCATTTAGTAAGTTTAATAATGTTGATTTTCCGGCACCACTAGCCCCCATAATTCCAACCATTCTTCCAGATTCTTCAGAAAAATTGAAATGGTGCATGCCCATGTTGCCACCTTTAAATTTATAAGTAAGGTTTTCAACATTAAATACAATTTTTTCTGCATTATTGTCTTTAAAGAAAGAGCTGATAATGTCGCTATAATATATAGGCTGTACTTTAGAACTTCTGATAGAAGAACCTTGGTTTAAAATATGAGAACGACTTTTATTAATAAGAATACCGTTCAAATATAATTCTGAATCACCAAAGTACCGAACAAAAAACATATTTACGGTCTCTATTTTTATAATGCGTAAAACACCTAAAATAGTTTCAGAATAAATGTGTCTTCCCAGTTTTAAATGAGATTCTTTTTTGTTGTTTATCACCAATACATTAGGTGAATCAATGGGTTGGTCAATATTGTTGTGAACAAAACTTAGGCATAAGTCGTATTCTTCTTTTGGAATGTTAAATGTTTCTGATACTGTGGTAACAAATTCAAGTTCCTGCTCTGAAGCTTCCTTGTTAGCATAGATAAATTCCAGCAAACGAATTAGAACAATAATTTTTTGTTTTTGAGCTAATTCCTCATTAATTTGAGTACAAATTAAAAGTACTTTAACAGAGTTAACCGAAGTACGTTTTCTTTTTTTCTCGTTATCTGATTTTTGAGTTTTAGCAGCAATAAATTCATCATATAAAGCAAGATACTCGTCAACCAATTGTTGATTAAGTTGTTGTTTAAGAAAAGATTCAACAATTACTCTACTATTATCTGAAATTTCGTTAGCTTCAGATACAATAGAGAATAATTGCATTAAGGCTTTTAGTATTCTTTCACTCATTCTTTATACGTAATATATTTCGTTGTTAAAATACAAAAAAAGGCATTATTTTCTCGAAACAATGCCTTTTAGAAATTTCTAAAAAGTTGTTACTGTTTAAAACCAACTAATAATACTGCACAACCCGAAGCCAAATTATTAGGGTCTAAGCTTGCTTCAATAATACAATCAATAGTATTGGTTATTTTAAAATCCCAATAAGGTGCATTTGCATAGTCTTTATTAGTAAACAACAGGTTTCTTTCTTTATCAAATACTGAAAAAATTAAATTTCCATCGGTTAAACCACTACAAGCAGCAAAACGGTAAGTACTGTTCCCGTAAAGAACCATATTAAATTCAGCAACTTCATCGTCCAACAATAACGAACGGTAATCTTGTCCATCAGAAATAAATCCCTTTTTGATGTGTTTATCACACATACTGGCAATAGTATCGCACTGTGCAAATGAAGATTTTACAGCAACAAAACCAATTAATAAGATAACTATTTTGATTATTCTAAAGTTTTTCATTTTCCTGTTTATTATAATTTTCTAATTAAAATTAATTGATTATTTCTGCTCTGATTTTGCTTACTTTTTCTGTAATTGCGGTTAATTGTTCTGGAGTAATACTAACATCAGTGGTACTGTTAATAGTAGTTATTTTATTTTTAGCATCTACAGTTGGTTTAATGTAGGTGTATGTAATTTCTATTTTAGAAAACAACTCATCCAATTCAATTAGGTTATCAACTAAACCAGTAAATTCTGATTTGCTGTAATAGGGAGTAAGCAATTTAATTAAATTATTAACGGTAGTTTTTTGCTCACCAATTCTTTTAATAATTTCTTTATTTGAAGTCATTTTTGCAGCATTGGTAGCAAAGTATAAACTTTCAATCCATCCGCCAGCTAAAATAAGACCACCTATATCATTTTGTTGGCTGCTTTTTAAATAACGGTCGCTTGATTTGTATGCGTCAGATACTAAAGATAAAATAGAATCCTGGTTTCCAATGTTTTTTTCAAAACGTTGAACCAATTCCATGTCAAAAGCACTACTAACACCTAAATCATCACCAATAGATTTAATTGCAGTTAAAAACGAAATTGCATCTTGTGTTTGTTCGTACAAAGTAACGTAGCCTAAATCAGCACCAAAAACACCTAAATTTAGTGCTTTTTTAAAGTTTGTAGAATACTTTGTTACGTTTGATGGAACATTTAACATTTCTTTGTTATAATTCGTTCCCGAATTTTTTATCAATGCAGCAGTTTGTATTGGAGAAGGTATACTAAATACTTTACCATCAATTTCCATAAGTTGAGATTGTTTCGGATCTGCATCTTGCTCCATTGTTGCATCATCTTCCGGAGTAGTTGATTCTCCACCACAACCATAAGCTATAAAAGCTATAGTTGATAGTGCTATTAGTTGATTTCTGAAGTTAAAAATGTTCTTTGCCATTATAATTTTTTTAGAAACGAATTTTCTTTAATGCAAATAAACAAAAAAATCTTCAATTCAAAAGAATAAAATTTTCGATAAATCTTAACTATTAAATGTTAATTGTTAAAAATATTAGTACGAATTAAAAAGTAACGTAAAATAAAGAATGAAATACCTGCAGAAATTAAAAATAATAGAGCTTGAGAATACTCCAGCAAAATTAATTTACCGGTTAAAAACAATAACGAATAAGTCAACGTTATTGAACTAATCCAACATATCATTAATTTAAATAAGTTTGAATTATCTGTTTTTCCGGTTTTAAAAGGTTTCCAATTGCCGTCAGGTGTAACTAGTTTATAAAAGCTTAAAAGAGTGGCATGCTCTGAAGGCTTGGTTAAGAAAGTAGTCATTAACCACGATATTGTTGTAAATAATACCGTAAACATAAATGGACCTCTATTTTCTATAAATGAATCGCCAAACAAATCAATCAAAAAATAATGTCCAATAATGTAACCAATAAATGGAGCAATGGTGGCAACAATCTCACTCCAAGCATTTATTCTCCACCAATACCAACGTAAAATTAATACAAGACCTAAACCAGCTCCGCATTCCATAATAAATTCCCAAACGGCAGATATGGAATTGATTTGAGTAGTTACAAAAGCACCAATTATCATTATTAAAATGGTAGAAAGTTTAGAAACTTTTACATAGTGTTTTTCTTCTTGTTCTGTTGAGATAGTATCAACAGATTTCTTTATAAATCTTTTATACAAATCGTTTACCAAATAACTAGCGCCCCAATTTAACTGGGTTGAAATGGTACTCATATAAGCGGCCAAAAACGCAACAAATAATAACCCCTTTAAACCAACAGGTAAAAAGTCTTTCATTGCCATTACAAAACCCAGTTTTTTATCGGTTAGCTCAGGATAAAGAACCAATGAGCACAAACCAACTATAATCCATGGCCAAGGACGTAAACAATAGTGTGCTATTTGAAAAAAGAGGGTTGCAAAAACAGCGTCTTTTTCATTTTTCGTACTCATCATACGTTGCGCGATGTAGCCACCACCACCAGGTTCTGCGCCAGGATACCAACTTGCCCACCATTGGATAGCTGCAAATGAGAAAAAAGCACCTATGCTTATGGTTAAAGTTGATAGACTTGTACCTTCTTTTCCTCCAATTTGAGGAAGAAAATTTAAAGTGCCTTCTGGAAGTTTTGTTTTTAAAGCTTCTATTCCTCCAATTTTATCAGAATTAACCACAATCACAGCCAAAATAATACAACCAATCATGGCAATAACAAATTGAATAGTATCTGTAATAGCAACGCCTAATAAACCAGAAAGTGAAGAGTAAATCATAGCAATTATCATTACTCCAATGGTATACCAAAATGCTATAGAGGGGTCAACATCAAAAAAAACTTGAATAATAGATATCATGGCCAAATTTACCCATCCAATAATTAGCACATTCATAAATAAACCAAGGTAAATAGATTTAAATCCTCTTAAAATTGCAGCTGGTTTTCCGCTATAGCGCAACTCTATTAATTCCAATTCGGTCAATACATTTGCTCTTCGCCAAAGGTTGGCAAAGAAAAAAGTAGTTAGCATTCCTCCAATTAAAAAGTTCCACCAAATCCAGTTTGATGAAATACCATTTTTCGCAACCAGCTCTGTAACAGCCAGAGGAGTATCAGCAGCAAAAGTGGTAGCAACCATCGACATACCTGCAATGTACCAAGGTAAATTTCTTCCGCCAAGGAAAAAATTGGCTAAACTACTACTGGCTTTATTTTTAAATTTTAATCCAATGTATAGTGACAAAATCAGGAATGAAGCAATAATAATCCAATCGATGGTTTCTAAAATCATAAGTGTTTAATTTTAGTGAAAAGTACACACATTAATAACTGATTTAAGCAAATAAAAAATTGATTATTAACAACATTTAGTAAATAAACCTGTTGCAACATAAATTTAAAAACTAAATTTGAGGTTATGAGTTTTAGGATTGATTTACAACAAATACAACAGTACTCTAAATTAGAATTGATTGCCAAACAGGTGGTTGAAGGTTTTATTACAGGGTTACACAAAAGTCCGTTTCATGGATTTTCTGTTGAGTTTGCTGAACATCGTTTGTACAACTCTGGCGAATCGACCAGACATGTAGACTGGAAATTGTATGGTAGGACTGATAAATTGTTTTTAAAACGTTATGAGGAAGAAACCAATCTACGTTGTCAATTAATCATCGATTCTTCTTCGTCCATGTATTTTCCAGAAATTGATGTAAATAGTGAGAAGTTTAATAAACTTAAGTTTTCTATTTATGCTTCGGCAGCAATAATGAACTTGTTAAAAAAACAACGTGATGCCGTTGGGTTGAGTATTTTTAGTGATAAATTAGATATACATACACCAGCAAAATCAAGTACGGTTCACCATAAATATTTAACACATGAGTTGGAGAGGTTAATTAATCAACCTAACTTAAATAGAAATACTTTTGCTATAAAATCGTTACATACAATTGCTGATAGTGTACACAAACGTTCTTTAATGATTTTGTTTAGCGATATGATGGAAAATGTGGGTAGTCATGATGAATTGTTTTCTGCTCTTCAGCATTTAAAACATAACAAACACGAGGTTATTTTGTTTCATACGGTAGATAAAGAGAAGGAATTAGACTTTAATTTTGAAAACAGACCATATCAATTCATTGATTTGGAAAGTGGTGAAGAAATTAAATTACATCCAAATGAAGTGAAAGAAAATTACGTTAAACAAATTCAAGAACAAATCAATGGTTTGAAAACAAAGTGTTTACAGTATGGAATAGAATTTGTTGAAGTAGATATAAACAAAGGGTTTCACCAAATTTTACTTACGTATTTGATAAAAAGAAAAAAAATGATGTAAATTTTTTTAAAAAATTTTTGGAAGTAAAAAAAACAAGTATATTTGCACTCCTTTTAAAGGAAACGGTTTGGTAGTTCAGTTGGTTAGAATACATGCCTGTCACGCATGGGGTCGCGGGTTCGAGTCCCGTCCAGACCGCATCTTTAACAAAAAAACCCTCGTAAACAAAGGCTTTACGAGGGTTTCTTTTTTTAGCGTTTTCGGTTTCGTTTTCGGTTTGCTTTATTTTTATGTCTTTTTTCATCTAAGCATTGGTTGAAAAATTCAACTTTTTTTTAAAACGCGTAAATCAGAAAAAAGGTTTCTTCTTTATATGTTTAAACGATTTTTAATATATCTTCAGTAAGGATGAAGACTTTATCTCCGGAGTATTTATATTTTGTAGGTGATACTGTAGTTACTTTGCTTATAATATCTAAGGCATCCATTGCTGGTGAAGATTTAGGCTTACTAATCAGGCTTCCAACATGATTAGTACTATATATTTCATAATTGCCAGTTTTCTCGAAGAAATCAATAACCTTTTTAGATGGATGTTTATATCCATTCTTACCAACAGAAATAACAATTGGTGTATTTTTGAATCTTTTTCTTAATCTCCAAAATACTTGGTTTAGATTGGCACCAGAACCATGGTGGGGAGCCTGTCCAATAATAAATTTATGGTCTACTCTTTTAGGTTTTTTCGTACATATTGTAGATAAGGTAGAACTTTCTGAGTCAGAGGTTAATAGCACAGCACATTTATCATTGTAAATTTTTATGATTGTAGATAGCCAATTAGCTTTTGGGTGACATGTACTTTCTTCCTCATCAAAAGGGAAATTAATGCCTTTAATATATTTATCTATCTCAACTGAGGAAGGAGCAAGAACTTCTAATTTGAAATTTTGGCCTAATTTTTTTACTATATCGGGATTGTCATCTAAAGAATGTATTCCCATACCAGTTTCATCTCTTAAAATTCTAACTAAATCAAAAAGCTTCATTAGTTCATTTTCTGCAACAACGCTTCTTACTGATGTTAAAAAATATTCTTTAGAAACAATTGCAGTATGCAGAAACTTTTTTACTATAATATTATTTTCTCTGCAATAAGTAAGTAGTTCATGAAATCCTGAAAAATGGTCAAGATGTGGGTGAGAAAGAATTAAAAAATCTATCAGTTTAATATTCTTTTCTATAACATAATCTAAAATTGGATTTCTTGATTCATATAGATTACAATCAATAAATCCAAAGCAATTGATTTCTTCTTCAACCCATTCTATAATAATTGAGTCACCTTGCCCAACATCTTTAAAAATTATTTTCACCATTCAGTTAATGGAGTATCTAATCCACTTTGGGTTAATAAATCTAATTTTTCATTTAGCTTAAATAATTCTAGGTTAACCATGCCTTTACCATCATAAATATCAATCCTGAAAGAACCTTTTTTTATACTAGACTTAATTATTACGGGTGTTCCTTTTGTTAAACTGTGGAGATTCTGAAATAAATGAATTGGAAACTCTCTATGTTCAAATAATCTTTCGTTTACGTTTCTTAAACAGTCAACGTAAACGAAGTCTTTCGTATAATGAACTATTTTTCCTTGTATGCTTTGAACATCATCCCATTTCTCATTTAAAATAACATCTCTATTTTTAAAAATATTATGACTAATATCTACTTCTGATTCTGAAGATAGTTTTTCTGTTATTTTACTTTCATTATAATCAACTTTAACAAAATTAAACTGTGTATCCAGAGGGGCAAATGACTTTAAAACATCATCACTTTCATCTTTAGAAATTTCGTTTATATCAGATTTACTAATTTTTATTTCCTCAACTAGTGTTTCCATATTTTGTTGGCAGTTTTTGTAGCTGAATTCATAAGAGATTTAAATTTACTAAAGTCAATATCATTACATTTTTCAAAACACTTGTACTCAATAAGAATTCCCATAAAGTCCATTTCTTGTTTAATAGATTCTAAATTAACTGGTAAAACATGTCTTGTTAGTAAATCATTAAATCCGAAATAAGGACCAAAAGAAATAGACAGTTCATTGTTTTCTTCTCTCTTTTCTAATGTAATTGCAATGTCATTGTAATCTTGAGTGAGGATTTTATTTGAAGCATCAGTTAAATATCTTTCTTTAAATAATTTTAATAACTCCTCTTTGTTTGATTCAATTTTAGTTAAAAAATTAACTGCAATTAAGATGTTTTGAACTGAGCCAAATACAGACAACTCCTTAAATTTTTCAAGAATACTAAAGAAAGGCATTTCAATGGCTGAGTTATTTGCATAATATTTTTCAAGACTTCCTTGCCCTCTAAATATAAGCCTATCCCAATTAGCTGTTATTGTATAATTCTCCTCTTCAAAATTCAGTATCACTTTTTCATGAAGCGTATTCTGATTTTCAATTTTAATACTTTGAGATAATTTTACATAAGGAGAAAGGATTTCACGTGCTATTTGAGAAAAATTCAAAATGTGATTATACCTAATCTCAACCTGAAAAGCAGGAACTAATAATTCCATTAATTAATATTTTAAAACTAAAAGTACGAATATATAATAAATCTATGAATAATAAATTATTTCAGAATTATTAATACTAAATTAATATTTGTTGATGGATTAATTGATTTTATTTTTATTGAATGTCCAGCATTAATTTGTATTAAATTATTTTTACAATTAATCATCATTGTTTCCTGGTTCTGAAAATATAATTTTAGTAAACAATCTGTATAAGAAAATATCAAAGTTTTTGTGTGAAATTTTATAGTTTTAGGATGAATGAAATTTAAACTATTATAAATTTGAATATCCTTGATTGATATACTTTTTGGTGTTATATTTCTAACAATGGAGTACTTAATTTGATTTGTCTGAATTTTAAAAAAATTAGCACCATTTTGTTTTTGAATCTTTATAAATTCATTTGCAATGTCCTTAGTTGTTAGATTTGATTCTATTAATTCTCTCATTTTATTGTTTTTGTATTAAGCGTCTAAGAGCAGTTGTTTATAAGTCGCCCTCAGCGTTGCCCCAGTTTTTTGTTTTTATTCGTCTTGCACGTTCTTAAAGACTTGTTTTTTTGTATAAAGAGTTTTCTTTTAGCGTTTTTCTTTTAAAACGACATAGAGTAATCATTTTTTTTATTGCTTGGTGCTAATTAACCCTTTACTTGTATGGTCGTTCTGCGTTTTTGAATCACCATATTCAGAAAGTTTATCCCATTCATTTGATATTATATGTTGAAGTTTTAGTTGTATATCAGCATTGTGTTTTTTGAACAACTGTTTAAACTTTGTACATTCCCTACTAGGTTTGTTTCTATTTGAATAAGGAGTATCATTTTTTAAATCAATCCAATACAATGGGTTTGACCAATCTTTTAATAGACTTAGTTCTTGATTGGATAAATTCTTATCGAATATTGTAAAGTCAAACAATATAATTCCATCCCAAGAATTAAGTAAAATTCTTTTCATTCTTGAAATAAAATAAGGATTGAATAAATCAGCGAGATAGATACATTTGAATTTATCTAATTTTTCCATTTTAGTAATCTTTATTTCAAACCTCATTAATTCGTTTTTAAGTTCGCATTGTTGTGCTTTGTCATATACTTTGACATCATACTGAGACAAATTCACACGTTTAATGTTTCCGTTCCAAGGGCTAACATTTTTGAATTCAATCCATTTAAAAGCAAACAAACCTTTAAGTACAACTTGTGTTGGAATAGGAGGGATGATGTTTACCCCAAACTCTATTGAATGTATTGCAGCATTATAGGGATTAATTTTATACGTTTTCTCTAAATGCCCTATAATGAGATACAACTCTTTTAAATAAAATGAATTATGATTATTGTTGTCAACATTTTTATACTTGTGTAAACTACCATGTATAAATAATCTCCCACTATCATAAATTTTAAATGTTAAACCACGATGTTCGGCAATCCTTTTGTTTCCAATAATTTCCCCAGTTTTAATATAAAATTCTTGTTTAAATTTCAAGTAAGGATGTTTTAATATAAAATCAATGTCCGGGTTCTCAACTTCAATTCTAACAAAGTCAATCATGTTGTTTGAATTTTAGTTAATGAGTTTAAAACCTCTTCTTTATTAAACAGAACTCTTGAGCCAATTCTATAAGCAGGTATTTTTCCATTTTTTACCCATTCGGTAATGGTTGGTAGAGATATTTTTAAGAGCTTAGATACTTCTGTACGACTTATTAATTCGTTAGAATTTACTTTGTCCTCAATATAAAGATTTGCTAATTCTCTTTTAAGTGAATTACTAATCATTTTTGATAGTTCATCTTCACTTATGGATATAAAAAAAAGGTTGTTTTTCATAGTGCATTATTTTGCACTAAAAGACATTTTTGCCCTTATAGAGTCGTTGAGTACCCTATTATTTTTTTTAATATTAATTAACTAATTGATAATCAATTAGAATAATTTATCATCAAAACAAGATTTTAGATGTCTTTAAAGAAATCTTTTAAAGATATGTTATGAATATCCAATATCTTTATAAGTGAATTTATTGTGAAGTTAGTCCCTGTTTCTAACCTCCAATATTGAACACGAGGAATATCATTATCAAAAGCAAACTGCTCATAACTGGTATAGCCCTTTTCAATACGTATCTGCTTCAACTTTTTAGCGATTTTAAGAACACGTTTATCTAATTGCTTTTTACCCACAGTTTAATTTTGTGGAAAGTTCTAACATCTGTATCTATTATGTTACCTCATATATGATACTTTTTATGACTAAAAATTTTGTTTTGAAGATAATAAAACCGAACTTTGAAAAAATCTTAAAAACTTGATTATGAAAAAGTTATTGTTTGTTTTAGTCTTTTTTCCAATTTTAATTTTTTCTCAAACTTTTAAAGTAAATGAGAATACATTTTTTTATGGAACTCTGGATAAGCTAACGCAAGTTGACTGTCCTAATAATGTTTATGTTACTTTTTCCATTCACGCCATAATTTTTTCATGTGCTACCAATAAATCATTTAATGAAGTTTTTAATGTTTTTAAGAAAGAAGAAACTTGGGATTCTGTGAATAAACGTTCGACCTTTAAATATACAACAATGTCAGATTCTGAAAAGGAATTACATACAATCTATATAACAGAAGGTATTTTAACTGCTTCAAAATACAATGAAGTTTTGGGTACTTATGAAGAATTTGAGTTAATTGAATTGAAATAACCTTATGATAAGTTTATTACTTAATCAAAGCTTTCTCAAAATAAAAAAAAACGCCTATTATCTATTGATTTATTTGATACTAACTAGAGTTGTTCCTTAAACAACTTTTAAATTACTATCAATACCCCAATGTAATTGTAAAAGTTTTGCATTATCTTCGGGGGTTACCTTTATGTAACCTAGAAATGCTTCCTCGGTTCGATGTCCTGTTATTTTCATTATTGATATTGAAGGGAAACCACTAAGAAAAAGATTCGTTGCAAACGACCTTCTTGCAGTATGTGTAGTTATTAATTCATATTTCTTTTTTGTTATATAAATTAATTTACCAGCCTTTGTTTTTTGAAAGGTTTCGCTTGAATGTAACAAAGGAATCATTTCTCCAATCTCTTTTATGTAGTAATTTAATTTAGCATTTGAAATAGTAGGAAGAAGGTAAACCCCTGTGCCGCTATCGTATTTATGTAAAATCTCTTTGACAACTCTATGTATAGGAATTACAACACTTTCTTTTGTTTTTTGAGTCTCAATCTTTATGTAAGAATCTTTTATATTAGTTTGAGTTATTTGACTAAAGTCTGAAAACCTTAAACCTGTCCAACAACCAACAAGGAATAAATCTCTAGCTTTTTCTAATCGTTTGTTCCAAGAAAGGTTAAGATTATATAATTCTGTGAGTTCTTGTTTATTTAAATAGATTGCTCCTACATTTTCACCAGTAACTTTAAATCGTTTACTCTTGTAGGCTAAATTTTTATTTACACCTCTCTCTGTAGCATCATTTAAGAAGATTTTTAAAGTTTTAATTTGTTTCCCAACCGTATTACTGGAAAACTGATTATCAACTTGAAGAAATTCAAGAAAATCGTGATAAAAATCTAAATCAATAGTATCAAAATCTACTCTCTTTTTTGTCCTAGTTTCATAACTTTTTAAAAGCCTCAAATGGTTCTTATAAATTAATATGGTACTTTTTGAAAGAGGTTTGCCAGTTGCTTCGTTTAATCTAGAACTTGATTCTTTAATGAAATGTTCTATATAATCAAACAAAGAGGTTTTTTGAAGCGTCGGTATTTTATTGAATTCCACCTTTAATATTTTTCTAAATTCTTCAATAGTTGGAGGTCTATTAGTATTATCGTTTAAAAATCTAGTAAACAATGATTCAGCTTTAGATTTTATGTTACTTAGTCTTCTGTTAAATTCTGGGTAATTAGGAAACTCCCTTGTTTGTTTTGCTCTTTGCTCATTTTTATTCCAAAATTTAGGGTTAATATGCTCCCCTGTTGGAAATATAAGCATTAAGTTATTGTATCTCACAACCAAATGAACCATGCAGTTATCTGATAAACCAGGGTTTCTAAGATTAAAATTAAATTTAGCCATTGAATTTGTTTTTTGTTTCCACTTTAATTAACCATTCGTAAAGCCTTTCTTTTATAGATTCATGTAGATTATCACATAGATTCCAACACAGTTTTTGTGTAAGTAGTGAATTTTCAGAGATGTTTACCATTTTTTGAAGAATTAAAATATTTTCCACCTTACATTTTTTATTATCCATTTTATCATTGAGTTTATAGTTACATAAAAGACACTTTTAGCCTTATAGGGTCGTAAAACCTTAAATAAATTTTTAAACATGTTTTCGGTTTCGTTTTCGGTTAGTTTTAATTTAACTAACTCTGATTTAACCTTATTTAACAGGAAAAGCTCTATCAAAAGAGCTTTGGAGAGGGTGTTTGGAGAAAGAAAGAGTAAATTAAAAAAGAAAGGACGGGGTTCCGTCCAGACCGCAAACAGTTTGAAGTTTGTTTAAAAGCTCCATGGAAACATGGGGCTTTTTTTTGTTCCATATACTCGAAAACCGTCTCATATACGGCCTCAATAGGTTGTTTAGATAGCTTAAATACTTGATTTTCAAGTAATTTTATTTATTTTCAGCTATTTACTTTTTTTCATTTAGCCATTAGGAGATAAAAACGTTTCAGTTTTTGTTTCAGTTGAAAATGCAATGTTTCAGTTAGGAGTTTTTGGTAAGATTTAAATTCTTAAATCAGATGTTTACTATTGTTATTATAGTTCCTTGAGTTTTTAATATTTATAAACTTTAATATTTCCAGTACTGATAATAAACTTACTGAGCCAATTACAGAAACGATAAAATGGTTCCACCCAGGGTAATCAAAACTAAAAATACTTCTGAGATAAGGAAGTATAATAACTAATATCATTAACCCTAAAGCACTAAAAATAATTAAAAGCAAAGCAATGTTTTTTTCCATCAAAACAGCCAGAACATTTCTGGTTTTGGAAAGAGTAGTTAATATTAAAAATATATTACCTATAATTAGCGAGGAAAAAGCAATAGCTCTTATTTCACCATCTGTATGACCTTCTTTTATTGATGAAAAGTAGACCCCTATTACCATAATTAACAATAATAGGCCAAAGACCATACTTTTGGTAATTTTTTCTATGCCAAAGAAACGTTTCTTAGGATTTCTGGGAGGACGTTTCATAATTCCAATTTCTTCTTTTTCAGATTCAAAGGCAATAGAACAAACAGGATCAATAATTAATTCCATAAACACTATATGGAGAGGCATGAGTAAAATGGGTAATTCAGAAAAAAAAGCAGGTAAAAGAGTTAAACCAATAATAGGGATATGGATAGCAATTATATATGACATTGCTTTTTGCAGATTGTCATATATCTTTCTACCCGATCGAATAGCCAATACTATTGAACTAAAATTATCGTCCAATAGAACCAATGATGATGATTCTCTTGCTACATCAGTACCTTTTTTACCCATGGAAATCCCAATATCAGCTGCTTTTAGAGCAGGAGCATCATTAACACCATCACCAGTCATAGCCACCACTTCACCATTTGCTTTAAGAGCCTTTATTATTCGAAGTTTTTGTTCAGGAACTATTCTGGCAAAAACATTAACGGATTGTATTTTTTCTTTTAAATCCTCATCGCTTATTTTTCTAAGGTCATTCCCGGTCATTACCTCATCCGTTACATTTATTCCTGCCTGGATGGCAATACTTTTAGCAGTGGTAGGGTAATCACCAGTTATCATTATTACTCTTATTCCGGCTTCGTTTGCTTCTTTTACCGCATTTGGAACTTCTTCTCTTATAGGGTCAGCAAATCCAACAAATCCGATGAATTCAAATTCAAAATTTTCCTGAGAATCGGGTA
This sequence comes from Flavobacteriales bacterium, assembly GCA_050248475.1. Lineage (GTDB taxonomy): Bacteria > Bacteroidota > Bacteroidia > Flavobacteriales_E > Vicingaceae > Vicingus. Next base: position 21,905 of record JBFWSH010000028.1, on the reverse strand, counting down.
GGGTTTCTTTTCGCCATGTTGCACTTGCAATACCTAATACCCGTTGACCTTTTTCTGCAAGTTTTTGTGTATATACAGAAAGTTCTTGCTGTTTTTCATTACTTAATTTACACAAGGATAAAATAACTTCTGGAGCTCCTTTACAAAAAGCTACATATTCGTTATTTTTTTTGAATACCCGGGTCATTGCTAGTAATTTGTCACTAAAAGGATATTCCATGGCAAATTCCAGATCAGATAAATTGGGGTTCAGATACTCATTAGCAGCGTCTTCAATGGCTTTTTCCATTGGGTCAACAGAGTCTTTTTGAGATGCTAAAAAAGCTGTTTTTAGTATGTTTTGAATATCAGGATGATACTTCTGGAATGACAATTTATCTATTAGCTCATTATTAGAGAATAAAGAAACTATTTCCATTTTGTTTTGGGTTATTGTTCCTGTTTTGTCACTACAAAGAACGGTTGCAGAACCTAATGTCTCTATTGCAGAAGATTTACGGGTCAGAATTTTTTGTTGAGACAAACGCCAAGATCCTATAGTAAGAAAAACAGTAAGCACTACAGGAAACTCTTCAGGTAAAATAGCCATAGCAGATGCTAACCCATTTAATATAGAATTAATAAAATCGCCACGTGTAATGTAGAATGCCAGTACTACCAATATACATATTAGGATACCTCCAATAAAGAGGTTCCGAATAAGATTTTTCATTTCTTTTTGTAAATTAGTTTGACTTTGTTCAATACGTTGTAAAGATGTTCCTATTTTACCGAATTCTGTATGGATCCCTGTTTTAGTTACTTTCATAATACCCCTTCCCTGAATAACAAGAGTTCCACTGAAAATAAGCTCTTCTATTTTTTTGTTTATTGCAATAGATTCTCCAGTCAATAATGATTCATCTATGGTAAGGTTTGTGCTTTCAAATAGAACTCCATCAGCTGGAATCCGGTCACCTTCACTTAAAATAATTATATCTTCAGGAACAACTTCACGCCCAGCGATTCTAATTTTTACTCCATCTCTTATTACTAAAGCTCTTGGTGAAGATAAATTTTGAAGTGCTTTTAAGGCTTTTTCAGTTTTGTTGTGTTGAAAGAAAGTAATAAAAATAATAACAAAAACCCAACATGAAAGAGTGATGCCTTCTGTATAGTCTCCTAGTAACAAATAAAGAGAGCCACATATTATCAGTAAAATAAACATGGGTTCCTTGATAACTTCAAAGGCTATTTGTAATATGTTTTTTGATTGAGAAGAAGGGAGTTCATTATATCCTATGGTTTTTAGTCTTTGCTGAACTTCTTTATCACTCAATCCTTTTATCATTATTCGTCTAAACTTGAAATATTAGCAAATATCTTATTAATTATATTTATTTAATAAGTCTATAAATTCTTTTTAAAAAACATTATTAATAATCAAGGACTTTTGTACGATAGCTGTTAGATCAGAAAGAAGGAATAATAAGAAAAACAGTTGTGTTTTTTGAATATGAACTTTCTGAAATACTCAAAGGAGTTATACTGTTTGAAATAAATGGGATGTTATTTTTTTGATCGACTCAAAATTTCGGGATACAATAAACTAATTATATGGTAAACCCAAAGTAATGTGAAATTAGTCACTAGCGTTGTCCAGATCACAATTATTTGAAGTTAGAAGAAAAAGCTCTATAGAAACATAGGGCTTTTTTGTGATATTATTCACTTTATATGGTGACAAAAATCACCTTTACACTATTTAACTATGTAGATATTTACATAATTAAATAATACAACATAAATAGATAACTATGCATTTCCATATGATGGGTGGAGGAATGCATTAAAAGATCACTTTATGCAAAATGACAATTGGCATAATTGGATTACTCATGCTTTATGGATAATACTATGGTTAGTCATTATTTCAGGACTGATTTTAATCTACAAATTTGTTAAAAAGAATATTAATTAAAAGTAATCCTAAACCATGAAAAAAGAGATAAGATATTTTGGAGAACTGGCAGAGAAGTTTAAAACATTAGGCCATCCAATAAGATTGTCTATTATACATATGCTTTGTAATTGTGGATGTCAAAAATTACAAGTGAAAGCAATTTATGAAGAATTGAATATTGATCAGTCAAGTATCTCTAGGCATTTAAACATTATGAGAAGAAGTGGAATTTTAGAACGAATACAAGAAGGAAACAACACTTTTTATAGTTTATGTAGTAACGATGCTCATGTAAATTGCGTTAAAAAATGTTTTATGGAATAACTAAAATTTTTCAATATAACAAAAAATGAAGTTGAAAATGAACTACATAAAGCACTTTTCCGAAACAGGAATCGAAGACCTTCCAAAAGTAGGGGGTAAAAATGCTTCGCTTGGTGAGATGTACCGCAACCTGTCAGGGAAGGGCATTGCTGTACCTGACGGATTTGCCCTCACTGCTGAAGCATACCGGGCCTTCCTGAACTTCAACCATTTTGGCAGCCAACTGGAAAATATACTTTCAGAGTTGGATACAGAACATTTTTCCAACCTGTCAGAAATCGGAAAAAAGTGCAGGAATCTGCTTATGAGTGGAAACCTTCCCGGAGAAGTTGAACAGGCTATTTTAAACGGATACAATCATTTAATTGCGAAATATGGCAATCACATTTCTCTGGCTACCAGAAGCAGTGCAACAGCAGAAGACCTTCCCACTGCCAGTTTTGCCGGACAACAGGAAACTTTTCTGAATGTCAAAGGAGAGGATAATTTGCTGAAGGCTTGTAAGCGGTGCATGACATCTCTTTTCACCGATAGAGCTATCAAATACCGTTGTGACAATGGTTTTGAACACATGAAAGTGGCACTGTCAGTTGGGGTTCAGTTGATGGTGCGTTCTGATAAAGCTTGTTCGGGGGTAATGTTTACGCTCGATCCGGATTCGGGATTTGAAGATGTAGTGCTTGTTGCAGGTGCATGGGGGTTGGGTGAAAACGTGGTACAGGGAACCGTCAACACAGATGAGTTTCTTGTTTACAAACCCTTTATTGGGAAGGTAAACCAGCCAATTCTTTCAAGGAAAATGGGCAGTAAGAAAAAAACGATGATTTATGCAGACGCCGTTAATCAAAGTCTTATAAGACCGGAAGATGCTATCAAAAATCTGGATACTCCGGCCGAACTTCAGCAATCTTGGATTTTGAACGATCAGGAAGTCATTCAGCTGGCTGAATGGGGTGTTATTATACAGGAATATTATGGTCGCCACATGGACATTGAATGGGCAAAGGATGCGGAAAGCGGTGACCTTTTTATCGTTCAGGCCCGACCAGAAACGGTGCATCAGCAAAACAAAAAAACATCTTTATTCAAAGAATATAAGATAAAGGTAAAAGGGAAATTGCTTTGCTCAGGCATCGGGCTTGGGAATAGTATTATAAGCGGAAAGGCACGTTTGCTGGATTCTCCGAAAGAGATAGACAAACTGAAAAAAGGAGAAATACTGGTAACAGGAAGAACTGATCCGGATTGGGATCCTGTGTTGAAAAAGGCTGCTGCTATCATAACCGACCAAGGTGGACGAACATCTCATGCGGCCATTGTTGCCCGTGAAGTAGGTGCTATGGCAATCGTGGGAACGGGCAATGCAACACAATGTGTTGCCAATGGACAACAAATTACCGTTTCCACTGCCGAAGGTCATACGGGCTATGTTTATGAAGGAGAAGCACAATGGGAGGAAAAGGAAATTGACGCCCGCAGCATCCCTGAAACCAATACCGCAGCAATGCTCATTCTTGCACATCCCGACAAGGCTTTTAATCATTCGAAACTGCCCAATAGCGGAGTAGGGCTATTGCGTATGGAGTTCATCATCAACAATGCTATTGGAATACATCCGATGGCCCTGTATCACTTTGATAAGATAACCAATCAGAAAGTAAAAGAAGAAATAGAAAACATCACTCACCATTTCAGCAACAAAAAAAATTATTTCATTCATAAGCTGGCAGAGTCTGTTGCTTTAATTGCAGCAGCTTTTTACCCCAAAGATGTCATCGTCCGTATGAGCGACTTCAAATCCAATGAGTACGCCAACCTTACCGGTGGAATGGATTTTGAACCTAAGGAGGAGAACCCGATGATCGGTTTTCGAGGAGCGTCCCGATACTATCACCCTTTATATCGGGAAGGATTTGAGATGGAGTGTGAAGCTATGAAAAGGGTACGTGAAGATATGGGATTTCGCAATGTAAAACTGATGCTTCCTTTCGTCAGGAACGTTGAAGAAGCTGAAAATGTCATTGCATTGATGAAAGAAAACGGACTGGTAAGAGGTCAGAATGAACTGGAACTTTACATGATGGTGGAGATTCCAAGCAATGCACTCCTGGCAGAGGAATTTGCAAGATACTTTGATGGTTTTTCAATCGGATCGAACGACCTCACACAACTCACATTGGGAGCTGATCGTGATTCTGAGTTGTTAAGTAATGTGTTCAGCCCATTTGATCCTGCTGTGATGCAGTTGATTAAAATGTCCATTGAAAAAGCAAAAAAACACGGAGTAAAAATTGGCTTGTGCGGACAGGCCCCCAGTGACTATCCTGAGTATGCAAGATTTCTGGTAGAATGTGGTATTGATAGTATCTCTTTTAGCCCGGATGCTCTAATTAAAGGAATCGAGAATATTGCAAAAGCAGAAAAAACAATGCTGCACACAAAAGTTAAGTAATAAATATGAAAACAGCCGTATTCAGGATAACCAACTTCAGCAAAGTATAGACAGTGAAAGAAGAAGGAATGTACGAGCGAAGTATGATAAAAACCGGAATAGAAAATCCTTATGAAGTGGAAATTACGGAAGGATTGCAGAAGGGTGATCTGGTAGTGAGTTCCGGTAACTACCTTCTTAACAGTGAATATATATTGAAAAGTGGTGCCGCAATAAAGCATAATCATTAAATGGGTAAGAGTCATACATATCATACACTGGACATCAATGAGATAGTTTCCGATTTATCTACGAATCTCACAAAGGGATTGTCTGTTGAAGATGTTACGACACTACTGGAAAAGTATGGGAAAAATGTAATAGCAGATACAAAGAAGGCCAGTCCGCTTATTATATTGCTTAAACAGTTTCACAACCCAATGTCTTACCTGCTTTTTCTGGCTTCAGGACTGTCATTTATGTTTCAGGAATGGCTAGATGGTATGGCTATTCTGGTCGTGATTGTAATTAACTCCATGATTGGATTCTGGATGGAATGGCAGGCAGAGCGCTCCATGAACGCCCTGAAGAAAATGGTAATGGTTACTGCGAAGGTTCTTCGTAATAGTGAAGTCATTGAAATACCCTCCGAAGACCTGGTTCCGGGAGATGTTTTGCTCATGGAAGCGGGAGATATGATTGCTGCCGATGCCCGTATAGCAGAAGCAACCCAACTTCAGACCAATGAATCTGCATTGACCGGAGAATCCCTTCCGGTAGAAAAATTAACGCAATCATTAGCAGAGGACACCCCACTGGCAGAGCGAAAGAATATGCTGTACAAAGGCACTTTTGTCAGCAACGGGAATGGGCGTGCTGTGGTGACAGCTACCGGTATGGATACAGAACTGGGGCATATTGCCAGCCTGGTGCAGTCAGCCCAACAATCGGCTACGCCATTAGAAAAGAAACTCCAGGTATTCAGTAAAAAGTTGATTCTGATAACCGTTGTGCTGGTCATCCTTATTTTCTTTGTCGGACTGCTCAACAATATCCATTGGCTGGAAATGCTGGAAACAGCCATTGCACTTACTGTGGCTGCTATACCGGAGGGCTTGCCTATTGTGGCCACCCTTGCTCTTGCACAGGGCATGATGAAGATGGCAAAGCACAATGTGATCGTTAAAAAACTGTCTTCCGTAGAGACGCTGGGCGGAACTAATATAATCTGTACAGACAAAACCGGAACCCTTACCCAAAATAAAATAGACGTAAGCATCCTTGACTTTCCTGGTGCATGGGCAGAAATCAAACATATACAAAATGGCCACCCTATTGAGTTTGCGCAGGGAGACGGATTGGAAAACAACCGGAATTATGAGCGGTTAAAACAAATAGCGATCCTATGCAATACGGCTGAATATACATTATCCGAAGCCGGAGAAAAAGCTATCGGAGACCCATTGGAGACCGGATTACTTCGTTTTGCCCTGCATTCCGGTACAAATATTCAGGAAACACGGAAAGAGCATATCAAAGTGGATGAGTTACCATTCAGTTCTGAGACCAAATTGATGGCTACCAAGCATCAGCATAATGGAGGTTATATTGTTTCAGTAAAAGGCGCTGTGGAGGAATTACTTCATCATTGTGTCTGTATTGATTCCAACAGCCACCGGGAAGATTTTACCCCGGAACAGAAACAGCAGTGGCTTGACCGGGCAGACCGCCTGGCGGAAAAAGGGCTACGGGTACTGGCTTTTGCTTGGAAAGAAACAGGTAAAGACAATGCACTGATGGAACAACTGGTTTTTACAGGCATTATCGGATTTATTGATCCCCCTGCTCCCGGTGTGCAGGAGGCTATTGCAGAATGTAAGGAATCCGGGATAAATGTCATCATGATCACGGGCGATCATCCCTCTACTGCTCTGACCATTGCCAAAAAACTCAACCTTGTTGGAGAAACAGACACAGATGTGATAAATGGAAAGGAAATGCCTGCATACAATGATCTTTCGGAAAATGATAAGAAAAGATGGCTCCACACCAAAGTATTTGCCCGGGTAAGTCCCGCTCAGAAGCTCGACCTAGTGTCTGTATTACAGGAGCATAAAAATATTGTAGGAATGACGGGAGATGGTGTTAATGATGCGCCCGCCTTAAAGAAATCTGATATCGGAATTGCAATGGGCATACGGGGTACACAGGTAGCTCAGGAAGTGGCTGACATGGTACTGAAGGATGATTCTTTTGCTTCCATTATCCGTGCCATTAAGCAGGGCCGGATTATTTTTGACAACATCAGGAAGTTTGTTATTTACCTGCTGTCGTGTAACCTGAGTGAACTGTTTATAGTAGCCACGGTGGCGTTGCTCAACCTGCATTTTCAACTATTTCCTCTTCAGATATTGTTTATCAATCTGGTAACCGATGTATTGCCTGCACTAGCATTAGGTGTAGGCAGAGGAAGTCCGATGGTGATGAAACAAAACCCCAGACACCCTGATGAACCAATAATCACTACAAGGCAATGGAAGTCTTTATGGGTCTATGCCGGAGTTATGTCATTGTTTACATTGGGTTCCGTTGCAGCCAGTCACTATATACTACATCCGGCAGAACCATGGAACAAAGAGCTCTGCAATAACATTCTTTTCCTGACATTAATAACCTCTCAACTGTTTCATGTGTTTAACATGTCTTTTGGAAAAATTGTTTTTTACAAAAATGAAGTGTTCACCAATAAATATATATGGTTTGCATTACTTGCTTGTATTGTTATCATATTTATGGCTTTTATAGTTACACCAATTAGGGAAGTGCTACACCTGTATACAGTGAGTTTTTATGATTTTATAACCATTTTTCTTTCAGGTGTTTGTTCTACATTAATTGTGCAGCTTTTAAAAAAGTTAAACTGGATTGAATAAATATTAAGAAAAGACAAATTCATAAAAATAATATACATAGAAAAATGAAAAAGATTTTAGTACCGACAGACTTTTCAGATTGCTCTAGGGCAGCAGAAGACATAGGCTTAGAAATTGCAAAAAAGGCCAATGCAGAAATTCATTTTCTACATTTACTGATGACACCTGTAAACTGGGTAAAACTGCCACTTGAAAAAGAAAAATTGTATCCGGAAACAAAAGTACAAATCGGGCATGCCAACAGCGAATTGGCAAAACTCAAAAGACGTGCGGAAAAACTCGGATTGAAAGCTGAACAATTCCTTGCCTTTGATAAAGGACGAGAAGAAATTGATGAACACATCAAGCATCATCAGCACGATTTTATTGTTATGGGATCTCATGGAACTAAAGGCTTTAAGGAAATCATAGGCTCCAATACGCAAAAAGTAGTACGTTTTTCCCAGGTTCCGGTATTGGTAGTGAAAAAGAAACAAAAAAAAATTGAAGTAAAAAACATCGTTTTTGCAGCCAACTTTGAAGAAGATGTGCATAAGCCCTTTCGCAAGGTTATCGAGTTTGCGGACTTAATGAAGTCACAAATTCACCTGCTGTATGTGAACATGCCCTTTAGCTTCAAAGAAACAGATGAAGCCGAAGCTAACATGCAGGCCTTTCTCAAAAAATGTCCAAGAGGTACATGCACTACTAACATTTATAATGCTTTGAATGAAGAAAGAGGTATTCAAAAGTTTTCAGAAGCGATTAAAGCGGACATGATTGCCCTTACTACACATGGCAAAACAGGATTTATGAAGATGATTTCACCCAGTATTACCGAGAGTCTGGTTAACCATGCTAATACTCCGGTACTAAGTATAAACGTAAACAGTAAATGACCTATGCAACGACTACAGGAACTTATAAAGGAAATCAATGACCTGACCCTGAAAATTGAGCAGGAATATCCGGAGTTGTATCAATACCTGGATGAAACTCCGATAACTATTCCCTGCTGCAATCATCTAAAGGTGGATACCAAAAACTTTTCAGATTACCTGGATAGTTTAAAACAGTTATTGGAACACCATATCGAGAATCATCAAAAACAAAAGAGTTAATGGAGCACCAAGAAATATCCATCATAAAAATAACAGGCGAAAAGGTTATATTTGATTCATCCAAACTCAGGCGTTCGCTGGAACGCTCAGGAGCAAGCGATATGGTTATCAAACAAACAATTGATGAAGTGGAAGCATCATTATATGAAGGCATCACCACCAAAGAAATCTATAAAAAGGCCTTTGCACTTTTACAAAAAAGCTCTCGCCCAACTGCTGCCCGTTACAAGCTCAAAAAGGCCATTTATGAGTTGGGGCCGTCAGGTTTCCCTTTTGAAAAGTTTGTAGCTGCTATTCTTGAGCACGAGGGTTTTCAGACGAAGACTGATATGATTGTAAAAGGCCATTGTGTTAATCACGAAGTAGATGTGATAGCTGAAAAAGTAGAAAAACGTTTTATGGTAGAATGCAAGTTTCATGGCGATCAGGGTCGTTTTTGCGATGTAAAAATACCTTTATATATCCATTCCAGGTTTCAGGATGTGGAAAAACAATGGCGCAAACAGGATGGAAATGAAAGTAAATTTCATCAGGGCTGGATTTTCACCAATACCCGCTTTACTTCCGATGCCATCCAGTATGGAAATTGCTCTGGGTTAATGCTTGTTGGCTGGGACCAACCGAAAAGAGGAAGTCTGAAAGAGCGGATTGATATAGCAGGGCTTCATCCTATTACCTGCCTTACCACTCTTACCAATTACGAAAAAAAGAAATTACTGGAAAAGGAAAAGGTACTGTGTATGGATCTATGTCATCACCCTGGGTTATTAACGTCCATTGGCATCAATGAACAAAGACATAAAAAAATATTAGATGAAGCACATGAATTGTGTGGTATGTAAAAACTGAAAATATGAAGAATAAAATAACCATTCACTTTTTAGGCGCTGCCGGAACTGTTACCGGCTCCAAGTATCTGATAGATACAGGTGAAAGAAAAATAATGATTGATTGCGGATTGTTCCAGGGGTTAAAGAAACTACGTCTTTTAAACTGGGATTATCTGCCGGTAAATGTGGAAGAAATAGATACTGTGTTGCTTACACACGGTCACATGGATCATACCGGTTATCTTCCAAAACTGGTGAAGATGGGTTTTAATAAAACTATACAAGGCACTTCACCTACATTAGACATAGCTGCCATTATACTTCGGGATAGCGCCAAAATTCAGGAAGAAGAAGCTGAAAAGGCCAACAGGGAAGGCTATTCCAAACATAAACCAGCAGATCCTCTATATGACCTGAAAGATGCTGAAAAAGCAATTTCTCATTTTAAACCGGTTCCGGAAGGAGAATGGATGGAACTCTTTGAAGGCATCAAGGCAAGATTTCAGTACAATGGTCATATTGTCGGAGCTACCTTTATTGAACTGGATATTTATGGGAAACGCTTTGTCTTTTCAGGAGACATTGGTAGGAAAGAAGATTTACTGATGCGTCCTCCCAAAAAACCAGAACAGGCAGATGTGTTGTTTGTTGAAAGTACTTATGGAAACCGTCTTCATCCGAAAGAAGACCTGGAGACCAAGCTGAAAGACATTGTGCTGCATACTGTTAAAAAAGGTGGAACACTGATCATCCCAAGTTTTGCAGTCGAGAGAACGCAAACATTGATGTACTTGCTTTGGCAATTGCGTAAAAAGAAAGCCATCCCGGATATTCCCATGATTATGGACAGCCCGATGGGAACCGATGTATTGAATGTGTTTCATACACACCGGGAATGGCATAAACTTCCTATAGATGATTGCACAAAAATGTGCCAGACTTTCCGAATCGTTCGGGATTTTAAAGAAACCTGGGAAGTAATAGATAACGAAGCTCCGAAGATTGTTATTGCAGGAAGCGGGATGATAAGCGGTGGACGGGTATTGACTTATCTCCAGCAATACCTGCGAAAACCCGAAACATCCGTGCTTTTAGCCGGGTTCCAGGCAGCAGGAACCAGAGGGAGAGCCTTGCTCGAAGGCGCTTCCGAGTTAAAAATCTATGGTAAATACTATGAAGTAAAAGCAGAAGTGTTCAATCTACAAGTATTGTCCGCTCATGCTGACCAGACAGAGCTGCTGGACTGGATGAGTGAAATTAAAAATGCACCAGAAAAGATATTTATTATACATGGAGACCAGCAATCAGCCGATACTTTTAGGGTAAAAATCAAAGATACTTACGGATGGAATTGTACTATCCCTGAATTGTATAGTATAGAGGAGATTCCATTGGAGATAATTGGAAAACAATAAGCATATGGAGCATCAAAGCAATAAACTAACATTTAAACGCTTGGGCATTCATACCCAACACGAACATTTTGCTTACATGCGGGAAGATTGCCATGTATGTGCCTCAGAAGGTTTTGAGGTATTAACCCGTATTCGTATTACCAACGGACATAAATCTATTGTAGCAAGTTTAAATGTACTTCGGACAGATTTGTTAAAACAAGGAGAAATCAGTTTATCGGAAAGCGCTATTCATTCATTGGGTATTAAAGAAGGGGAGACCATTACTGTTTCGCATTTGCACCCTATTAATTCTTTGGGCTATGTCCGGTCAAAGATTTATGGTAATAGGTTATCATCATCAGAACTCAAAGAGATTATACAGGATATTGTTCATGGCAATTATTCCAATATCCACCTTTCTGCCTTTATTACCGCCTGTGCCGGTAGGCGCATGGAAACAGAAGAAATCATTTCTCTTACAGAAGCCATGATTGCTTCTGGTCAACGTCTCCGTTGGACCGGAGATATGATTGTTGATAAACATTGCATTGGTGGACTACCAGGCAATCGAACTACTCCCATTGTAGTATCCATCGTTACCGCCTTTGGCTTAACGATGCCTAAAACTTCTTCACGTGCCATTACTTCTCCTGCCGGAACAGCTGATACGATGGAAGTAATGACAGATGTAAACCTTTCAATGGAGCAAATCAAAAAAGTAGTAGAAAAAGAAGGTGGCTGCATCGCATGGGGAGGAGGAACCGCAAAGCTAAGTCCTGCTGATGATATTTTGATTAAAGTGGAAAAAGCGCTGGATATTGACAGCGAAGGGCAACTTATTGCCTCTGTTTTGTCTAAGAAAGTCGCAGCCGGATCCAACCATGTAATAATAGATATACCGGTTGGTGAAACAGCCAAATTAAGGAGTATTGATGCTGCCAATGAACTCAAAGTGGAAATGGAAAAAGTGGCTCATACTATTGGCTTAAAGCTGAAAGTGGTTATCACTGATGGCTCGCAGCCAGTAGGCAGAGGTATTGGCCCGGCACTGGAAGCGAGGGACATTCTTGCAGTATTGCGGAATGAAGCCGATGCTCCTACAGATTTAAAAGAAAGGGCATTATTGTTGGCAGGTGAATTACTAGAACTTTCAGGCAGGGTTGAACTAGGTGACGGCAATGACAAAGCCAGGCATATTCTTGAATCCGGCAAGGCATACGAAAAATTCATGGCTATATGTAAGGCACAAGGTAGGTTCAATGAACCCACATTGGCAAAATACCAGCATGAAATTAGAGCAGAACATTCAGGAACGGTAGTTAAGGTAGATAACAGAAAGCTGGCCAAGATCGCCAAGTTAGCGGGGGCACCGGAGGACAAAGCATCGGGCGTTGACTTTTTAGCCCCCATAGGTACAAAAGTAGGGAAAGGGCAAGTTCTGTATGTATTACATGCTGAGTCCGAAGGTGAGCTGGCTTATGCACTTGAATACCATCATGCTCAAAAAAACATTTTGACTATACAATAAAGGAAAAGAATGAGAACAATACTATTTGCTTTACCCGGTAATGAGAAAATTACAAAACAACTGGCCGGGCAACTTGGTGCCGAAATGGGAGAAGCTGTTATCCGGCAATTTCCGGATGGTGAAACCTATGTTCGGATTCAATCGGATGTAAAAGCAAAAAGAGTTGTTTTGATCTGTACCCTTCATCAGCCAGATGATAAACTCCTGCCATTGTATTTTCTATCCAAAACAGCTAAAGACCTGGGGGCACATTGTACCTGCCTCATTGCTCCTTACCTGGCATATATGCGCCAGGACAAACGCTTTCATCCGGGAGAAGGGATCACTTCCAGCTATTTTGGAACACTGATTTCTCAATTTGCTGAGACATTGGTAACAGTTGACCCACACTTGCATCGAAGAAGTTCTTTATCAGAAGTATATAATATTCCCAATAAAGTGGTACATGCAGCGAATCACATATCCGGATGGATTAAAGAAAACATTACAAATCCGGTACTGGTCGGACCGGACAGTGAAAGTGAACAATGGGTATCAGAAGTGGCTGAAAATGCGGGAGCGCCCTTTATTGTTCTTGAAAAAATCAGGCATGGAGATAAGGACGTAGAAGTTTCCGTACCACAGGTTGAAAACTATAAAGGTTATACACCCGTTCTAGTGGATGACATTATATCCACTGCCCGTACCATGATTGAGACCGTAGGCCATTTAAAAAGAGCCGGTATGCTACCTCCCGTTTGTATTGGCGTACATGCAGTATTTGCAGGTCAAGCGTACCAGGAGCTTAAAGAAGCAGGAACAGCCAACATCGTTACATGCAATACGATTCCGCATGAAAGTAATGGAATTGATATAACTGATCTTTTGGCGCAAGGATATAATGAACTCTGGAATTTCTTTAAGATTGAGAGGAGCTGAGATATAGGAATTAACATTAGCTATAATTGACAGAAATCGAAATTATTTATCACGTTAATATAGTCTCAACTATAATATAGATAGAAAGTGATAGGAGGAATGGTGTGTAAGATCTATAAAATTGGTCTATAGCGCTGTCCAGACAGCAACTTTAAAAAATCTCGTAAATCAAAATTTATGAGTTTTTTTTAAAACAATAAATATAGTACTTATCTGACATAGGCTTAGTATGAATGAGTTTATTGCCATTTATGACGTGATATGAATGTGGGATTCTGACTTTACTTCTTTACTACATCAAATTAAAAATATATTTAGCAACATAAATAGGTTCTTTTTCGTAGAGGATACATGAACTGTAAACATAAATTTATCAAGTTGAAGTATTTATTTATTGCATTTATTGTTTGTTTGGAGTTTTTACCATTTACTCTTCAAGCTCAATGTGATGCAGGTACGCCTACATTTGTTGTCGATTTAAGCACAGATCCGAATGGAACCTGGATTAGCCCGGATACTACCAGGGCTAGCTTATGTTGTGGAGCTTCTGCTCCAGATAGGTGTGTTCAGTTTATAGTTACCTTACATTCTAATGCCGAAGGAATTATATTTAATATTTATTCAGGAGCTATCCCCCCTGGTGCATTGTTTTATCAAGTGGCATGTGGCCCGCCAACCCCTGTAGGTGAGGCTTTGTGTTTGAATGGTCCTGGTCCTCATAGCATTACGTTTTGTAAACCCGGAAACAATAACAATCAATATTCTATATTATCAGTTGCCGACCCTGGTGTTGGTCCTAATATTGTGGTTAATGATGGTTGTAACGGAGATCTTTATGCATTTGGGTATGAGATACCTTCTTTGATTTGGACATCAGTTTATCCGGGAGCTGTAGGAGAATACAATAACTATTTAAGTTGTACCTCAGCATGTGATTCGGTTAATGTAGTCGCACAGGCTGGATTTCCACCCTATGTAGATTATCAGGTTTGTGGCTTTCCCTTGGGTGGATGTGATACAACCTATACCTGTGATACTGTTAGATCCACATTTAATTCAACGTTAGCCGCCACCATATTGCCGGTTAATCCAACAGTATGTTTTGGAACTTCAGGAACTACAATTACAGCATATGGGGGTGGAGGTACTCCTCCTTATAATTATTTATGGAATACTGGAGATACTTCGCAGTCAATTTTTGTCAATGTTGGTACATACTCTGTTATTGTTGGAGATTCTTCTGGTTGTCCACCAACTTCTACTAGCGTGGTTGTTACATCATTTGCCAGCGCTATCTCTGCAGATGCCGGACAGGATCAAACTGTCTGTGAAATAGATATTCCAATTGCTTTATCAGGTAGTGTTGTTGCTGCTTCTGGAGGTACTTGGACAGGAGGAAATGGTTCGTTTAGCCCTGATAATAATACTTTGAATGCGTCTTATACTCCGACTTCATCAGAAATAGCAAACGGGAGTGTAACATTATATTTGACCACAACCGGAAATGGAAGTTGTCCTCCTGCAACGGATACAGTTTTGTTATCGATAGTAAAATTTAATGCTTCAATACTAACAGTTTCTAATGGTGTAAGTTGCTTTGGAGGTAGTGATGGGTCAGGCATAGTATCATTATCAGGAGGAGTTCCTCCTTATACAGTTACTTGGAATACAGCTCCAATTCAAGTTGGAGATACGGCTATTGGATTAGTTGCCGGAACATATACAGCCACATTAACAGATGGAAACGGTTGTGATACAGTAATTTCTATAACAATTACAGAACCACCGGTATTGACATCAGTTATTTCCGGTGTTATAAATGTCAGCTGTACAGGAGGCAATAATGGCGCAGCCACGGTAAATCCATCGGGAGGTACAGCACCTTATACTTATTTATGGGATTCAAATGCAGGAAACCAAACCACAAGTACAGCTACAAATTTAGTTGCAGGAACTTACGATGTAGTAGTAACCGATAGTAATGGCTGTACAACAACCAGTTCTGCCGCGATAACCGAACCAGCCTCATCCATAAGTTTGGTGATTAGCACTACCGATGTAAGTTGTGCAGGAGGGAGTGATGGTACAGCCACAGCAATTCCATCAGGAGGAACACCTCCATACACCTACTTATGGTCTGCAAATACAGGAAACCAAACCACAAGTACAGCAACAAACCTTCCGATAGGATTATATACCATAACTGTTACAGATACTAACAATTGTATAATCCAACCCGGAATAATCATCAATGAACCGTTACCCCTAACAACAAGTATTACCTTTACAGATGTGAGTTGTTATGGAGGAAATAATGGTACAGCTACAGTAACCCCATCAGGAGGTACAGCACCTTATAGTTACTTATGGGATTCAAATGCAGGAAACCAAACCACAAGTACAGCAACGAGTTTAATTGCAGGCACATACAATGTTACCATAACAGATACCAATGATTGTGTTTTCGATACATTGGTTATAGTTGGTCAGCCCTTATTACCATTGAGTATAGCAACCTCTGTAACCAATGTGAGTTGTTATGGAGGAAACAATGGTACAGCTACGGTAATTCCATCAGGAGGTATAGCACCTTATAGTTATTTATGGGATGCAAATGCAGGAAACCAAACCACAAGCTCTATAACAGGATTGCTTGCAGGAAATTATACTGTGTTTGTTAACGATACTAACGGATGCATTGATAGTACTATTGTAACCATTTCTCAACCTTTGTTTCCGTTATCGTTTTTAACAAGTTATACACCAGTTAGTTGTAAGGGTGGAAATGATGGTGTTGCAACAGTCAATCCATCGGGAGGAACACCTTCTTATACTTATTTATGGGACATTAATACTGGTTATCAAACAACGAGTTCTGCAGTAGGGTTGGTTGCAGGAAATTATCAGGTAATGGTAACAGATACTAATGGTTGTTTTGATACCATATCAGTAGCAGTTACTGAGCCTGATCTGATTGTAGTTATGGCAACACCAATGGATACGATATGCCCTTCAGAGAACATTCAAATAGGAGCAACGGTAACAGGGGGAAATGGGGGATACATATACAACTGGAATCAGGGACTACCAAGTAATCAAACAAATACAGTTAGTCCAGGTACAACAACAACTTATTCGGTTTTTGTTACTGATGCTTTAGGTTGTACAGGAAATACTGATAGTGTGACCATATATGTGTTAAATCTATATTTGGATAGTCTAAGTACAATTTCTTCGGGGGATATTTGTTTAGGAGGAGCAACTCAAATATCAGGGGGATATAGTGCGGGTATAGGAAATTATACGTTTACTTGGAACCAAGGACTACCGAATGGCTTTGGACCTTATACTGTTAGTCCCATAACCACGACTGATTATGTTTTTACGGTTACAGATCAGTGTAACAATTCTATTTCTGATTCTGTAACAGTTAATGTTTTTCCGCTTCCTATCATAAATTTACCACCAGTAATTGCCAATGGTTGTGAACCATTATTGGTAAACTTTAAAGATACTCTGAATGATTCCACAACGGTGAATTATTTATGGGGGTTTGGTGACGGTTATACGTCCACTTATGCTTCATCAAACCACATATACAATAACTCGGGAACATATAACATAACTTTAACCATTACTTCAGCGGGAGGTTGTGTATCAACATCAACTGGAAACAGTGTAGTAATTGTTAATCCTTCACCAATAGCAGAAGGCATAGCAATTCCGTTTGTTACCGATATTCAAAATCCAACCATTAGCTTTAAAGATTTATCTATAGGTTCGGTTTCTGTTTTTTGGGACTTTGGAGATGGAGATACATCCAATGTATTTAACCCGTCACATACTTATCAAGACATAGGAACTTATAATGTTACTTTAACGTCAATAAATCAATTTGGATGTAAAGATGTATATCAACTGCAGGTAACAATAGAACCTTTTTATACTTTTGATATTCCTAATGCTTTTACACCAAGTCCTGGAGGAGGAAATGGAGGAACATATGATCCTACCTCCTTATTGAATGATGTTTTTTATCCAACAACAGAGTATGTTTTGGATTTTCATATGTTGATTTTTAATCGTTGGGGAGAATTGATATTTGAATCATTTGACATAAAAATTGGATGGGATGGATATTATCGAGGGGTAATGGCTCAGCAAGATGTTTATGTATGGAAAATCGATATTACTTATATAGATAACAAAAAGTTGTCGAAAGTAGGTGATTTAACATTAATTCGATAGTGAGTAATGGATAGTGTTAGCCCTTTTAATATTTTCCCCGGTAGCTTTGTTATTAAGTTAATAATGGTTACGGCGTTTTTTTTGGGGTTAACTTTTAAGATGTTTTCTCAGGATCCTCAATTTTCACAATTTTATACCGCCTCAATGTATCTTAATCCTGCTTTTACCGGTAACACAATACAACACAGATTTACATCTATTTATAGAAATCAATGGCCATCCGTTACAAAAGCTTATGTTTCATATTCTTTTGCATACGATCAAAATGTAACAAGCATTAACAGTGGGGTAGGTATCATGTTTACTCACGATAAGGCGGGTACAGGCGGGCTAAGGTATACAAATATCGGAGGGCTATATTATTATTATTTTCAGATAAACAAGAAATTGATGGCTCGATTAGGAACAAAGCTGTCTTATACTTTTCGTAATTATGATCAATCTAAATTAAGATTTAATGATCAAATTATTACCGGGTCGTCTTCTACTATAGAAAACCTTGATCAGGGAATTTCCTATCTTGATTTTAGCGGTGGAGGTTTGTTGTATTCCGAAAAATTTTGGGCGGGATTTGCTATGGATCATTTGAACGAACCTGACCAGACATTATTGAATAACAATACACCTTTGCCAATCAAATTTTCTTGGCATGGTGGTTATAAATTTGTTTTAGATGAGGGAGATGCCCGATCTGAGCATGGTAGTAGCGTTACTGTTGCAACAAACTATAAGGCTCAAGAAAAATGGGATCAACTAGATTTAGGAACTTATTTTGATAAAGATGTATTTACGTTGGGATTTTGGTATAGAGGTATTCCAGTTTTTAAAAAATATAAAGAAGGTTATTCAAATAATGATGCTGTTATAATATTATTGGGAGTTCGAAGCAAACGTCTGAAAATAGGGTATTCTTATGATATTACTATTTCTAAGCTGAACAATAATAAATCAGGAGGTGCTCATGAAATCTCTATTGTTTATGAGTATGACAAGAAACGGAAAAAACGGAAAAAATTTTTTGTACCATGTGCAAAATTTTGAATTAGATTACCAATTATTATGCATAATTGGTTTAAAAACAAAAAAACTCGTTAATTATTTTTAATTTCGCGGACTTTTTTAAGTCATTTTAAATAATTAATAATGAATAATATTAAACAATATTTTGGGCGTTTTTTCAGTGTAATTTTATTTTTCTACTTCGCTTCATTATCATTCAAATTAAGCGCCCAATTACCTTCGTGTGATGGTACTGTTCCATTTTATTCAGTTAATTTAACAGGACAGCCTGCCGGTTCTTGGTTGTCTCCTCAGCATAAAAGAGATGGAAGTTGTTGTGGACAACCGGCTAATTGTACTTCATTTGAAGTGACTTTAGATTCAAATGCTGCAGCATTGAGTTTTCAGTTTTATTCTGGGGCGGTTCCTACAGGATCATTGTCATATCAAATAAATTGTGGTCCTAGTGTTCCAGTTGGACAGCCAATTTGTATTTCAGGCGTTGGTCCTCATAGAATAACATTCTGTAAGCCTGGTAGTAATACAAATGAATATTTAATTACATCAATAGCAAAACCTACTTTTCCACAAGATGACTCTACTCGTAATGGATGTAGCAAAAAAATTGAAGTTTTAGGTTTAGATACATCGACTGTAACTTGGCAATCAATCTATCCTGGTGCTCCTGGTAATTATGATAACTTGTTAAGTTGTACAAGTAATTGTACTGAAACTTATTTTACTCCTCAAATTACATCTCCTCCTTATATTGATTACGTTGTATGTGGATTCCCTCAAGCTGACGAATGTGGATATGTTTTAACGCTTTGCGATACATTTAGAATTTATACAATGGGAGGGTTAACAGGTGGAATAACCCCTAATCCTGCTGGTTTTTGTCAGTTAGGGCCAGGAAGCGGAGTTACTCTTACTGCGCAAGGTGTTGGAGGTAACAATGCGTACAATTATACTTGGTATAACAATTTAAATAATGTAGTTGGTACAGGTCCTACATTTTTTGCAACAACACAGCAAACATATACGGTGGAAATTAAGGATGGTTTAATATCCCCAACGTGTGCATCTTATACTACAAGTGTGCCTGTTGTACAAACATCACAACCAACAGTTAATGCTGGAAATGACCAATTGTTATGTCCAGATATTAGTGAGGTTCAGTTGTCCGGTTCAGTAAATTTTGCTACCGGAGGAAAATGGACAGGAGGAGCAGGTAGTTATGCTCCAAGTGATACCAGTTTGGTGTGTAGTTATACACCAACACCTGCTGAAATTGCCTCAGGAACATTATCTTTATACTTAACATCAACAGGATCGGGAGGATCTTGTACAAATGTTACAGATACAGTTGTGATAAATTTTCCAGATTTTTTACAAATAAATTTGTCAGATACGCTTTTAAAGTGTAATCAAAGTAGTGTAGTATTAAATCCAAATGTAACAGGAGGGGTTACACCTTATAATTATATTTGGAGTAATGGTACTTCTGGTTCAACAACGACGGTTGGGGAAGGAACCTATTGTTTAACTATTGTTGATGATCTAGGCTGTTCACATGATACTTGTGTAACGGTATCTGTTCCTTTAGCGTTAAGTTTATCTATGTCAAGTACAGCAGCAACAACTAATGGAGGTACTGATGGTTCGGCAACAGCTTCACCTTCAGGAGGAACTTTACCATACAATTATTTGTGGAACCCTGCCGGAAATACTGCTACAATTAATGGGTTAGGTTACGGAATATATTCTGTTACAGTAATTGATGGAAATGGTTGTAATATCCAAGGAAGTGTAGTGGTAAGTGAGCCGCGCTGTTTAGGTTTTGGTATTTCTACTATAGCAGATACTTTGTTGTGTTACGGAGATGCCACAGCTACAGCTACAGCTTTACCTGTGGGAGGAACTGCTCCTTATGTTTATTTGTGGGATGATTCATCTTCATCAACTACTCAATCCATTACTAATTTAACTGGAGGTTTGTATTCAGTGATTGTGTCGGATAGTAACAATTGTTTGGCAGTTTCTACAGCTTCGATTGAAGAACCAACAAAATTAGTAAACGCTATTTTTTCAAATAATGCAACTGTAGTTGGTGGAACTGATGGTTCAGCAACTGCTAATACTTTTGGAGGAGAGCCACCATATACATATTCATGGAGCACAATTCCGACTCAGAATGGAACTACTGCAACAGGACTTTCTGCTGGAGTTTACTATGTGACTATTACTGACAAAAATAATTGCTCTATTCTTGACAGTGTATTAATTAACGAACCACCTTGTAATAATTACTTATTATACGTCTCAGGAACAAATTTATCATGTGAAGGTTCAAATAATGGTACGGCAAATGTTGTAATTGTTGGAGGTACTTCTCCATACAATATTTTATGGAGTAATACACAAACTACTGCTGCAATTTCAGGATTATCTGCTAATACATATACTGTTGAAGTTACTGATGCTGCTAATTGTTACTCATTTAAAAATATTACCATAACTGAACCTAACGAACTTCAAGTAAGTGCTAATTTAATTCAAGATATGAGTTGTTTTGGAACAAATAATGGTACTGTTGATTTAGTAGTTGTTGGTGGTACTTATCCTTACACTTATTTATGGTCAAATGGTTCTACAGCTGAAGATTTGATTAATTTGCCTCAAGGCAATTATAGCGTTTTAGTTACTGATAATAATGGTTGCACTGCTAATGATGTTGTAACAATAACTCAACCTGCTCTGTTAACTTCTAATTATACCAAACAAAATGTAAAATGTTATGGCGATTCTACTGGTTCAATAGATGTTACTCCAATAGGAGGAACATCGCCATATACATACTTATGGTCGAATGGAGCTACTACACAGGATGTAATCAATTTAACTGCAGGTTTATATAACTATACAGTTTATGATGCAAACAGTTGTAACTCTCCATTAACAGCTAGTATACTAATTTCTGAACCTGATTTGGTTGAATTGGATAGTGTTTATATTCCCTGTCCTGTAGCTGGTTCAGGTGTCTCTATTGTTGAATTTTATCCAGTTGGAGGAACTCCTTCTTATCAAACTTCAATTGATAGTGGGTTGACTTATTCTTCTTTTGGTCATGTAAGCTACCCCTCAATTCAATCCAATCAAAAATAGAATTTTTAACTTGATAATCTATATTCCATAGGCGTTTTATTTTTAAGAGATTTGTGAGGTCTGTTGTAATTATAATCATGCATCCATTCT
>JBFWSH010000027.1:0-43721 GCA_050248475.1 Flavobacteriales bacterium | reverse complement strand
ACACGTAATCCCAAAATCGAAACAAGATGTCGTTACATTACTTTTTCACTTTCTACAAAATTGGAATAAGAAATTAGAAGGCTATAACTTAAAAACAGTTGGTATTCCACAAGATGAAATAGGAGATTGTTCTAGAATTTTAGCCAACTTTTATTTACAGGACTATGACTTAATAATGAATGAAATATGTGACAAGTATGGTGCTAAATACATACGATTCGCTGATGACCAAATAATCTATGCTAAAGACTTACTAGTTGCTAAAAACATTCTATTTGAAGCTTCAAGAGAGTTACTTAAAATCAACTTGAATTTTAACAGCAGTAAAGTCAAAGAATTTAAATCAAAATCTGAATTTGACACATATTGGGCATTTGAACTATTTGAGCTTTTAAAAAATAAAACAGATAAGACTGCAATTAATTCAGCAATTGAAAAGTACTTTGAATATTTAGACACCAATATAAAATTCCGTGACAATTCAGTGCTCAAAAGAATATTATCAGTTGATAGTAAGTTAATTGAGCCAAAATATAGACATAGATTGATAGCAATGTTTTTCAACCCTGACTTTCTTGCTCAACTAACAGTTTGGCACTTTAAACGGATTAGAGAGTTTATTAGCAATGATGAAGAATTTTTCGGAGAATTAGACAAAATGGTAAGTACCGTCCCGTTCAACTCGTACCACTACAATTTATTGGCATTTTACAAAAAAGAAAGAATCGAATTTGACTGTTCGGAGATTGAAAAAAGAATAGAGGAAATAAAACTAAAATAAAGAATAATGGCACGAACAAGGCAAGAAAGGAAAAACGATTTTGATGAATTCTATAATTCAGCAAAAGATATTTTTATTGCTTTTCGAGACCAAGATGAAAGAGCCCTCTTGCTCCCGAAAGGCTCTGCCTTGTGGTTTTTATAACTAAACCACGAGCGAGACGCTCGCGGTAGCACAAAAAATATTATTTTAGTTTTGTAAAAAAATAAACCATGAACAAACTACTACTCATCATCCTAACCACAGCATTAATCGCTTGTAAAAACGAACACCAACACCACGAGACAGACCACGAAGAACATGCGCACCACGATGGGCACAACAGTGCTAACGAACACATGCACGAAAACTCTACCCAAGAGTTGATAGAACGGTTTGATTCGCCCGAACGCGATGCTTACCAACAACCTGCAAAAGTGCTGGAGTACTTGGGCAACCTAAAAGGGCTTAAGATATTAGACATAGGTGCTGGCTCGGGTTATTTTAGTTTTAAACTGCTTAACGCTGGTGCTACCGTAATTGCTGGTGATGTAAACGACGAATTTTTAGCACACATCAAACACAAAAAAGAAACAGAATTCGACAACAACCCCAATTTAGAGTTACGCAAATTGCCTTTCGACTCCCCTGCTCTACAACCGCAAGAAGTTGACAAGGTGCTGATTGTAAATACTTACCACCACATCGAAAACCGAGTGGCTTATTTTAATCAAGTGCTAAAAGGTTTAAAACCCGGTGGCGAATTGGTAGTCATCGATTTCTTTAAAAAAGAATTGCCTGTTGGTCCGCCAGTCGACCATAAAATTGATGAAGAAATGGTTAAAAAAGAATTGACCGAAGCTGGTTTTACCAACATTGAAATCAATACCGATTTATTGGAATACCAGTACATTATTAGAGCAAAATAACCATGCAACCCATTATCGATCACATACAAATTACTGTTAAAAACCTTGAAACTGCTGAACTGTTTTACGACAAACTGATGCCTATTCTGGGTTTCGACATTACCAAAAAATCGAAAGGAACAGTTAAAGCTCACGAATTTGATGTGGTAGAATATGTTCATCCTTTGCTAATTTTTGCCATCAACTCGCCACGCGAAGCCTTTAAAAATGATACTGTACACCGCCGTAAACCCGGAGCATTACACCATCTGGCTTTTAAAGTAAATTCTACCAAAGAGGTGGATGAACTTTATCCGTTAATCAAAAACATTGGAGCCGATATTGTTAACCCTCCACAACTTTACCCACAACACGGTGAACATTACTACGCCCTTTTCTTTAAAGATCTGGAAGGCATTAAGTATGAAATTGTTTATGATGCTGGTAGAGACGCATGATTATGCGTCTCCAAACAAAAGACAAATAATTATTTGGATCAAAACATAATAAAACAAAGGAGACAGATAATCATCTAACAAAAGAGACAGATAATCATCTAACAAAAGAGACAGATAATCATCTAACAAAAGAGACAGATAATCATCTGTCTCTACGGTAAAAAATGGAAAAATTTCAAAACAAATATCGAATTCCTTCAGCCCGTTTAAAAGGTTATGACTACGGCTCACACGGTTTGTATTTCGTTACCATTTGCACCAAAGAAAAAATCCATTATTTCGGCAACATCGTAGAGACGCACGATTGTGCGTCTCAAAACATTAATACCAACCCAGTAGAGACGGACGATTGTCCGTCTCCAAACAAAGCCAATTTAAAGACAGATAATTATCTGTCTCTACAGGAACATAAAAACATCAAACAGACGCATAATTATGCGTCTCTACGGGAAACGGAAATTGGAAAAGTTGCTCGTGAATTTTGGCAACAAATTCCTCAGCATTTTCCTTTTGTTGAATTGGACGAATTTGTGATAATGCCCAACCATGTTCATGGAATTCTATTTATTAATAAACCCGAAAAAGTAACATGGACTCCAAATGGTTTTGGCTCACAATCACGAAACCTGGCATCAATTATTCGTGGCTTTAAGGCATCTGTTAAACGGTTTTCAAACCAAAACAATATTGAATTTGAATGGCAAAGTCGCTATCACGACAGAATAATTAGAGATTATAATGAATTAAATAATATTCGTGAATACATTATTAATAACCCAACAAAATGGTCGACCGATGAATATTACAATACTATCTAAATCAGATTACATCACTTCCAACTGGTCGGGAGGCAGCACCACACAATTGTTTATTTCTCCTGCAACGGCTTCTTATGCCGAGCGTAATTTCGATTTTCGGATAAGTTCTGCTAAGGTTGAGGTTGCAGAATCCACTTTTACTCCATTACCAAACATAAACCGTAAACTAATGGTATTGGAAGGAGAAATAACCGTGACACACGAAAATCACTACAGCAAAACCCTAAAACAATTTGATACCGATGCCTTTAGTGGCGACTGGAAAACCACATCCATAGGTACTTGCACCGATTTTAACTTAATGACAAAAGAGGGGCTTAAGAGTGAATTAACCCACATGCAATTACTGTCTAACCACTACAAAAAAATCAGTGTAGAAGAACCTTATCAGATCATCTGTATGTATATTCACTCAGGCAGCTTGTATGCAGAAATCAACAGCAAATTGTATAACCTTAAAAAAGAAAGTTTACTGGTTTTAACCAACGTAAGCAATTGTTCCTTTCATTTGCAGGCTCACAAACGTAGCAATGTTATTATTTCAAAAATAAGCCTCTAATGGAAACCGTATTGCAGTATTTACTCGATGTTTTATTGGCTACACTCACGCATTTAACCATATTGCTTGCTCCAATAATGTTTTTGGGGTTAATCATGCACCTTATTTCGCAGCAAATCGAAAAACTAACCGTTGGTATTATTGGTATGCCTGGTTATTTGTATTTGTTTGGTTGGTTAGGAACTGCTGTTCACGAATTAGGTCATTTAATTTTTGCTTTAATTTTTGGGCATCAAATTTCTAATGTAAAACTGTTTTCGTTTAACGCCAGTAACCCACAACTGGGTTATGTAAAACACAGTTTTAACAAAAAAAACATTTACCAAAATCTGGGTAATTTCTTTATTGGTATTGGTCCTATTTTATTGGGTGGTTCTGCTCTGTTCATTATTGGTTATTTAATTTTTGATTTAAAATTCAACGATATAGTTATCAATAACATAAAGCAACCTGATTTAAGTATTACTGAAAGTATTTTCCAGGTGTTTTCATCTATTTATGACGGGCTAATGAGCACTATAAAAGTTATCGTTAATCAAGAAAATACAGCCTGGTGGAAGTACTTGTTATTTTTCTATTTATTGTTTTCTATCGGCAGTGCTATATCCCTGAGTCAGTCCGATATAAAAGGATCTTTTTCCGGTTTGTTGTTGTTTATTGCTTTAATACTATTACTTAACTTAAGCACACTCTGGGCAGGAAATTTTGTTACCGTATTGTTCACTAAAATATCAGGTTTGTTTTCAGGTTTTTACTTAATGTTATTGCTTTCCATCGTATTTAATCTGGGTTTCTTGTTATTGCTGTGGCTAATTGGAATGCTAATTCCTGCTAAAAAAAGCAAGAAAAACTAATTGATTTTTATCTTACCTTTGGGGTTATAAGCAATTATTATTCAAACAGATACACATGAAAAAACTGTTCTTTATTCTTTTAGTTTTATTTGTTACCAATAAATCTACTCATGCACAAACACTTTATTTTCCACCAAATATTGGTAATACCTGGGACACTATTGCACCATCATCGTTAAACTGGTGCCAGGATAGTATCGATGCGTTATATCAGTATCTGGATACTTCATTAACCGATGCTTTTATTGTATTAAAAGACGGTAAAATTGTACTGGAAAAATACTTTGGCAATTTTACTGCCGATAGTTTACACATTTGGTACTCTGCAGGAAAAAGTTTAAAAGCGACCTTGGTTGGTATTGCCCAAAAAGATGGTTTGCTTAACATTAATGATAAAACTTCTGATTACCTGGGTACAGGATTTACCAGCCTGACTATTCCTCAAGAAGATAACATTACCATCTGGCACCAACTTACCATGACTACCGGACTAGATGAAACCAATTTTTCTTGTACCTCTCCAGGTTGCTTAACTTATGTTGCTGATGCAGGTACACGATGGGCATATCACAACAGTCCCTACAACCTTTTAACAGATGTAATAGAAACAGTTTCCGGGCAAGGAATAACTACTTATACCAACCAAAAAATTAAAAACAAAATTGGTATGAATAGTGGCTTTTGGTTACCTTTTGGCGACAATAGCTTTTACTTTAGTAAAGCAAGAGACATGGCTCGTTTTGGCCTATTAACCTTAAACAAAGGCATGTGGGGTTCAACGGTTGTATTAGACGATTCGTTGTATTATTATCAAATGCTTAACAGTTCGCAAAGCATTAACCCATCGTATGGTTATTTATGGTGGTTAAACGGCAAATCATCATTTATTGCTCCCGGTTCTACAACATCATATCCATTTTCCATTGCACCAAACTCCCCTGCAGATATGTTCTCAGCAGCTGGTTCTCAAGGTCAGTACATTAGTGTTTCTCCAAGCCAAAACATGGTGGTGATTAGACAAGGTGAATCGAATAGTAATGATTTAGCCTCACTCTCTTTACTTGATAACATTTGGTATAAATTATTACACATGTCGTGTGGCACCACCAGCATAAATAGTTTTGATAATGAAAACATTAACATTTATCCCAATCCTGCTAAAAATATAGTTTATATTAAAGGATTAGAACAGAAAAAAGGTTCTATAAAGCTAACATTAACTGATGTTACGGGTAAAACGATAAAAACAGCAAACAATCAATTTGAACTGCAATTGAATAATCTGCAACAGGGCATTTACTTTTTAACCATTACCGGTGAAAATTATAAGAAAGTGGAGAAAATTGTTTTGCAATAAACTATCTTTAGAATCGTTTAAAGTTAAAAAACAAGTATGTCGTTAAATCAATATCTTATAGGGTTAATTATAGCATCAACAATATTAAGCTGTAAAAAAGATGTAAAGGAATTGCCTAATGATTTAAAAACCACCAACTACAAAGTTATTTTTAATATCAACTGGAATGGTGCAGATTATCCAGCCGATTACCCAAGCAATGCTCATTTTTCAAAACTTATTGGTTGGAGTCATATGTACAATACAGAATTTTTTAAAGAAGGTACATTAGCCTCTGAAGGGATTCGTAAAATGGCAGAATTAGGAGCCACTACTCCACTAGACAATGAGATAAATCAGCGGATTGCTACCGGTGAAGGTTTACATCTTTATATCGGAAACAATTTAGGTACAGGAGTTGGCCAAATAGAGCAACTGGTTACTGTTGATAAAAACCATACAGCTATTACTTTAGCAACAATGTTAGCACCAAGCCCCGATTGGTATTTGGCTGCTGTAAACATAAATCTTTTTGAAGATGATGAATTTGTAAGTTCAAAGACTGTTGTAGGTTATGTTTACGATGCCGGAACAGACGATGGTGCTACCTACACTGCTGTCAATGCTAACACTTATCCTCGCAGGGCCATTTCTTACCTTGTAAGTGCTCCACTTGGAAACGATACCGTAGTGTCTCCTGCCATTGCAACAGTTACTTTTATCAGGCAATAATAAATCCTTTTAATCATTTACTTTCTTAAGGCATTTTGCTTTTCTTTGCAGCAAGTTTAAATAACTATGGAAATACCTACTATTGTACTAAGTAAAGACAAAGAAAAATCAATTGAACGAAAACATCCTTGGGTTTTTTCTGGTGCTATCCACAAAATAATTAACGAACCGCCCCAATTACCGGAAAATGGCGAATTGGTTAAAGTGGTTGATTCTAAAAACAATTTTTTAGCGCTAGGTCATTTTAGTGATGGAACTATTGCCGTCAGAGTTATTTCTTTCAAGGAACAAGAAATCAATCAAGATTTTTGGAACAAAAAAATAAAGTCGGCTTACCAGGTTCGCGAAAGTTTAAACTTAACCAACAATCCTACTACCAACATGTATCGTTTGGTGCATGCCGAAGGTGACGGCTTACCGGGTTTAATTATTGATTATTACAATGGAACTGCTGTAATTCAATGTCATAGCATAGGAATGTATAATTACCGAAACGAAATTGTGGAAGCTTTAAAAAAGACCTATCCAAAAAAAGAGTTGATTGCTATATATGATAAAAGTGCTGAAAGTTTAGCAAAACAAAATCAGGCCAGTTTTACCAACGAATACTTGTTTCAAGCCAGTGAATCTAATTTAATTGGACTAGAAAACAATTGTGAGTTTAATTTAGACTGGATTAACGGTCAAAAAACCGGTTTTTTCCTCGACCAACGAGAAAACAGGAAATTATTGGGTGAGTTCTCTAAAAACAAAAAAGTGTTGAACACTTTTTGTTATTCAGGAGGTTTTTCGGTTTATGCCTTAAAAGCTGGAGCAAAACTGGTTCATTCGATAGATAGTTCCCAAAAAGCTATTGATCTGACCAATCAAAACATTATATTAAATAAACTAAAAAATCATCAAGCCATAACTTCAGACACCCTATCGTTTTTGAAACAAAATACCGAAGATTACGACATTATTATTTTAGACCCCCCTGCCTACGCCAAAAGTCAAAAAGCAAAACACAATGCCATACAAGGTTATAAAAGGTTAAATGCTATGGCACTTAAACAAATTAAATCGGGTGGTATTTTATTTACTTTTTCCTGTTCTCAGGCAGTGAACCGAAAATTGTTTTACGACACTATTATGGCTTCAGCCATTGAAGTAGGACGAAATGTAAAAGTTTTACATCATTTATCACAACCAGCCGATCATCCTGTAAGTATTTTTCACCCCGAAGGAGAATACCTGAAAGGCTTGGTATTGTTCGTAGAATAATTAATTTTAACATGCTCAAAAAACATAAAAATAAACATGACTCAAATTACACTAAAAGGAAATCCAATAAATACTATTGGTAGCTTACCGGCAGTTGGCTCAAAGATTAAAGATTTCAAATTAACAGCAACAGACTTAACCACAAAAACGTTAGCTGACTTCAAGGGGCAAAATCTGGTGTTAAATATTTTTCCAAGTGTTGATACCGGAACTTGCGCAGCATCTGTAAGAAATTTTAATAAAGAAGCAGCAAATTTAACCAATACAAAGGTGCTTTGTATTTCAAGAGATTTACCATTTGCTCAAAAAAGATTTTGTGGTGCAGAAGGAATTGAAAATGTGGTAATGCTTTCCGATTTTAATACTGCTTCTTTTGGAAAAGATTATGGTGTAATTTTGGTTGATGGTTCATTAAAGGGCTTACTTTCAAGAAGCATTGTGGTGGTTGATGAAAATGGTGTGGTGAAATATACTGAACAAGTAGCTGAAACGACTGAAGAACCAAACTATCAAGCAGCCTTAAATAGTTTATAATGAAAGTTGTTTCTACTAACATTGGTGATAAAGTCTCGTTCGACTGGAACGGAAAAACAGTGGAAACTGGCATCTTCAAAAAACCAGTTAACACACCTATTTTTCTTGGCAATACCGACGTTAAAAATGATACCGTTTGCGATAGAAAAAATCATGCAGGAATTGACAAAGCTTGTTACTTCTATGGAGCCAATCACTACGAATTTTGGAAAGAGAAATATCCAGATCTAGATTTCGAAAATGGTATGTTTGGAGAAAATATCACACTCAACCATATCGACGAAACAATTATTCGAATAGGAAGTATTTATCAGCTTGGAAAAGCTACGGTACAAATCTCCGAGCCACGTATACCATGTTTTAAGTTAGGGCATAAATTTAATGACCAAACAATAATTAAAGAATTTATAAATTCATCCTATTCGGGTTTTTATGTAAGAATTTTAAAACAGGGTTTTGTTACTGTTGGTGACGAATTTAAACTAATAGAACAAAATTCAAACGATTTTTCGGTTGAAGATGCTTTTAGTTTATTGTCTTACAACAAAAACAATCAATTGTTATTAGAAATGATGAAAAATGAAAAATTACTTGGAAATGAATATAGGAAATCAATATTAAAACGAATTTAATTTAGTTTTCACTTTTAAAAGTATTTTTTTTACATAAATTGGCTTCAATTCTTTTTAACAGGTGCAACCTTGGTAATGAAGAATTAGTCTTAGCATAATAATTAGATATCTAAAATTAACTGATGAAAAGAATTGTATTATTAACATTAACCATTTTTTCAATATTAACAATTAATGCCCAACGAGGAAAAGATGGTGCAAAAGTAGTTACTGGTCCAGCAGAAGAAGTGAATGCATACACTATGCTTACAAGCGATGCTAATGCTGGTGACACACTAATTAATGTAACAAGTAGCACGCTGTCAACTAATTTTAGTTCCAACTTATCTGCTGGTGATTTAGTTATGATTTATCAGGTTCAAGGTGCTTCGGTAGAGGATTCTATTACCAGTCCGGCCTTTCCTAACTC
This sequence comes from Flavobacteriales bacterium, assembly GCA_050248475.1. GTDB lineage: Bacteria > Bacteroidota > Bacteroidia > Flavobacteriales_E > Vicingaceae > Vicingus. Next base: position 34,458 of record JBFWSH010000027.1, on the reverse strand, counting down.
ATCAAAATTTCATGTTACTTGGGGGCGAATAACTAATTATAACAATGCTGGAAATTACGAGTTTGCTCAAGTAAAAAGTGTTCCCGATGGAACATCTATTGTTTTTGATTGTGCTTTACAAAGAAATTATACTGCTACAGGTAGAGTTATGGTTATTAGGGTTCCCAGATATTTGTCTCTGACTATTAATGGTGGTGGTGTTTTAACAACTTCTCAATGGAATGGTACATCTGGTGGTGTTTTGGCCGTTGAAGTTTTAGGCGTTACAACTATTAATGCTGGCGGATTAATTGATGTTTCTGAAAAAGGATTTAGAGGTGGTGTTGTAGAAATTAATTCAACAAACGGTGGTTTAAGATATGCTGATAATAACCCTATTGAGGGGGCAGAAAAAGGAGAAGGAATTGCTGGAGATCAAGCATTTTATAGTTCTAATTTAAGTGGAAGATATTGTAGAGGTGCTGCTGCCAATGGTGGTGGTGGTGGAAATGCTCATAATTCCGGTGGTGGCGGTGGCGCCAATGCAGGAGATGTATCATTATGGAACAAAGGTGTTGGAAATCCAGATGTCAGTTCTGCAAACTTTATTACGGCCTGGACTCTAGATACTAACCTAATGTCAATTAATAGTGATCCTACATTAATTACTTCTTCTGGTGGTGGTCGTGGTGGTTATTCACATTGTTCAAACAACAGAAACGAATTAGCAGTAGCACCTAACGACGCTACATGGGGTGGTGATTTAAGAAGAGATAATGGAGGGTTAGGTGGCAGACCGCTTGATTATTCTACTGACAAAATATTTATTGGTGGTGCTGGAGGCGCAGGTGATGCTAATGATGTATGGGGTGGTGATGGAGGAAATGGTGCAGGGATAGTATATATTAAATCTTATGATGCAATCAATGGTGCAGGAGACATTACAGCTAATGGTGAAGCTGGAGGAAATTCATCGGGACCAGCAAGCCCTGGTTTTGGACAATATTCTGGTAAAGAAGGATCTGGTGGTGGTGGTGCCGGAGGTACTGTAATACTTCAGACTACTTCTAGTGTCAGTGGCATAACTATTTCTGCAAATGGTGGAAAAGGTGGAGATCAAATAATGACAGCTGGTCTTACTGCAGTAATACAAGAAGCTGAAGGACCTGGTGGTGGTGGTGGTGGTGGATACGTAGCTGTATCAGCTGGTTCGCCTACCATTTCTGTTTTAGGAGGAATTAACGGAACATCTAATTCACCTTTAATTACTAATTTTATCCCTAATGGTGCAACTCGTGGTGGTGTTGGTATATCAAATGGAACAACTACAAGCTTTGATTTAACAGCTAATGATCAAACTATTTGTGCAAATAATACGGCAACATTAACAGCTAGTTTTTCTGGAACTACACCTGTTAGTGCTACTATTGAGTGGTATGATGCTGAGTTTGGTGGGAATTTGTTACAAACAGGTGTATCATATACTACCCCTTCACTAGCTGTTCAAACTACTTATTATGTAAAATCTTGCCCAGGTACGTTTACTGTTCCTGTTACAGTTTTTATTAATGCTTGTGGAACTCCTCCTGTTGCCAGTTTTAGTTCATCCGACACTACTTTTTGTATTGGTACATGTATCAATTTTACTGATTTAAGTACTAATACCCCTTCTAATTGGACTTGGTATTTCTTTGGTTCAGACTCATTAACTTCTAATTTACAAAATCCCACTAATATCTGTTACAATACAGCTGGTAATTTTGATGTGGCTTTGGTTTCTTCAAACCCATCCGGATCTGATTCTTTGTATATACCAAACTTTATTACCGTTAATGCTTTACCAGTAGTTACAACTAGTCCGGATACCGCTATCTGTATTGGAGATTTTGTTAATCTTACTGCAGGTGGAGGAACATCTTATTTATGGGATAATGGCTTAGGTAGTGGCTCTTCTCAAACAGATAATCCAATCATTAATACTACTTATACAGTTTATGTAACTGATGTTAATCTTTGTTTAGACTCTGCGCAAATTGATGTAACTATTAACAATTTACCTACAATTATTGCTAGTGTAGATACTACAATTTGTACAGGTGATGCCGCAAACCTTTCTGCAACTGGTGGTAATACATACTTTTGGGATAATGGACTTGGAAATGGGCAAAATCAGACTCCTACTCCACTTACAAGTACAACGTACCATGTAATTGGCACTGATGTTAACATGTGTTCGAATACAGATTCTGTTCGTGTTACAGTTGGTGCTTGTGGATTAGCTCCTGTATCAAGTTTTAGTTCTTCTGATAGTACTATTTGTCTAGGAAGTTGTATTTCATTTACTGATTTATCTATTAATCTTCCTACTTCGTGGACATGGTATTTCTTTGGTGCTGATTCTTTAACATCTAGTCAACAAAATCCCACTAATATTTGTTACAGTACTGCAGGTAGTTTTGATGTAGCTCTGGTAAGTGCAAATTCTAGTGGATCTGATTCTCTGTTTATTCCAAACTTTATTACTGTATTTAGTTTACCTACAATAACAACATCTCCTGATACAACCATTTGTAGTGGTAGCAATGTAAACTTATCCGCAAGTGGTGCAAATACTTATGTGTGGGATAATGGTTTAGGAAGTGGTGCAACTCAGTCTCCAACTCCTGTAGCTAATACTACTTATACGGTAACTGGAACAGACTTGAACAATTGTATCAATTCTTCTCAGGTTAATGTAATTATCAATGCCTTACCTGTTTTAACAACTAGTCCGGATACTTCCGTTTGTATTGGTGACACAATAAAATTAAGAGTTAATGGTGCCAATACATATGTATGGGACAATGGTATTGGTAATGTACAAAACCCTAACGTAATTGCTTCTTCTGTGACACAATACAATGTCACTGGAACAGATATTAATGGCTGTATTGCTACTAATCAAGTACTTGTAACCTTAAATAGTTTACCTAACATTGTTGCAAGTAATGATGTTGTTATTTGTAATGGCGATACAACTACTATCTCTGCTTCAGGTGGTTTATTTTATACATGGGATAATGGTTTAGGTTTTGGAGCAAGTAAGCCAGTGTTTCCTTCATCAACAACCACATATACTGTTATAGGAGCAGATGCATTAGGTTGTAGGAATACTGATCAAGTAATTGTTACTGTTAATAATTGCGTAACTCCAGTTGCCGATTTTACCGCTTCAAATACAAGCATATGTATCAATAACTGTGTTAATTTTACAGACTTAAGTACGGGCTCACCTAATGTTTGGACATGGTATTTCTTCGGTGCCGATTCTTTAACATCTAATCAACAAAACCCTACTAATATTTGTTATAGCAATGCGGGTACATTTAATGTTGCTTTGGTTGTTGCTAACAGTAATGGAACTGATTCTACACATTTTGCTAACTACATTACAGTAGATTCATGTCTTGTATCTACTCCAACAGTTGTAATTGAACCTGTAGTTGTGATACCAAATGTATTCTCACCAAATGTTGATGGTCAAAACGATTTATTTAAAGTTACTGGTATAGGAATAAAAACTGTAGCTATGAAAATTTATAATAGATGGGGGCAAGTTGTATTTGAGTCAATTCAAGTAAATGACGCTTGGGATGGTAGAACCAACTCTGGTGTCAAAGTACCTGAAGGAACCTACTTCTATATTATAGATGTGGAAACAGATAAAAAGGAAACATTTACTGGTACGCTTACGTTAATACGTTAAATATTTAAAGATAAAAAAAGCCTCGATAAATTATCGAGGCTTTTTTTGTTATATTTTTTTTATTATTAATCAATAATATCAATACTCAAAATTTTATCACCTTGTCTAATATCATCTACAATATCAACACCTTCTACCACTTTACCGAAACAAGTATGATTTCTGTCTAAATGAGCTGTATTTGTTCTGCTGTGGCAAATAAAAAATTGTGAACCACCTGTGTTTCTTCCTGCATGAGCCATTGAAAGTACCCCTCTATCATGAAACTGATTTTCACCTGTTAGTTCACAATCGATTGAGTAACCAGGTCCCCCTGCTCCTGTACCATCTGGGCAACCGCCTTGAATTACAAAGTTTGGTATAACTCTATGAAAATTTAATCCATTGTAATATCCTTTCTCCGCAAGCTTAATAAAATTATCAACTGTTTTAGGAGCATCAGTATGATAAAACTCGACGGTCATATCACCTTTTTCTGTTTTAATTATTGCTTTCTTCATTAATTGTTATTTATGTTATATTTTTCCAGCTAACAAGTATAATACAGCCATACGTATGGCTACACCATTTTCCACCTGATTTAAAATAATAGATTGTTTACTGTCTGCCACATCACTTGTAATTTCAACCCCCCTGTTAATTGGACCTGGGTGCATAATGGTAATTTTCTTTTTTAAAGAATCTAACAACTCTTTATCTAATCCATAAAGCATCGAGTATTCTCTTAACGAAGGGAAAAACTTCATATCCTGACGCTCCAGTTGTATTCTCAACATCATAGCCACATCACACCAATTCAGGGCAGTTCTCAAATCTGAAATAACTTCTACACCGAGTGACGAAATGTATTTGGGTATTAAGGTTAATGGTCCGCATACTTTTACGTTTGCTCCCATTTTTTGAAGTAAAAATATATTTGATAACGCTACTCGTGAATGTAACACATCGCCTACAATTACTACATTTCTTCCTTTTAAATCACCATATTTTTCAATTATCGAAAATCCATCTAATAAAGCTTGTGTTGGATGTTCATGTGCTCCATCACCAGCATTTACAATTTTTGCATCCACGTGTTGTGACAAAAAATAAGCTGCACCAGGGTTTGGATGCCTCATCACCACCATATCAACTTTCATGGATAAAATGTTGTTTACAGTGTCTATTAATGTTTCTCCTTTTGTAACAGAAGAACTGGACGATGCAAAATTTACAATATCAGCAGAAAGTCTTTTTTCAGCTAATTCGAATGATAGTTTTGTTCGGGTGGAATTTTCAAAAAATAAATTGGCAATGGTAATATCTCGTAATGAAGGAACTTTTTTAATTGGTCGGTTAATCACATTTTTAAAATGATTTGCTGTTTCAAAAATCAATTCGATATCTTGCTTATTAAGATACTTAATACCAAGAAGGTGATTAACGCTTAATTTACTCATTTGCAGGTGTATATAATATTACTTTATCTTCCCCATCTGTCTGTTTCCACGATACTTTTACTTGTTCTTTGGTTACTGAATGTACATTTTTACCAATGTATTTTGCTTGTATAGGTAATTGTCTTTCGTAACGACGGTTGATTAAAACCAACAACTCTACTTTTTTTGGTCGACCAAACGCCAACATGGCATCTAAACCAGCTCTAATGCTCCTTCCGGTAAACAACACATCATCAATCAATATAACAGTTTTGTCTTCAATAATAAAATTCAGTTGGGTTTCACTTGGGATAAGAGGTTCATCTCGGCGTCTAAAGTCGTCTCTATAAAAAGTAATGTCTAAAGCACCTGATTCTATCTTAAATTTCTTATTTATACTGAGTAATTCCGATTTTATTCTATCAGCAAGAAACACCCCTCTAGGTTGAAGCCCTAGTATTACAGTGTTAGAGAAATCGTTGTGGTTTTCAATGAGTTGATGAGCGAGCCTTTTAATGGTAAGATCAAAATGTGTGGCATCTAATATTACTCTATTGGTCTTTTTCATCAAAGCACAAAGATATAATATTTATCTTAATATCTTATTAAGAGTTTTGTTCTTATTTTAATCAAATCTAGAACGACTTTTTATACCACCAAAAGGATTAGGATAAACATAACGAATAGCTATTTCATAAGCTCCTTTTTTACCTGAAGCATTATTTAATGATGAAGTATTAATGTCATAACTAAAAGAAACCGTATAGCTATCATATTGAGCTATTGCAGAAAAAATAAGTGCATCATTCCATCTATAAAAGGCGCCACCACCTATAGCCATACTTTTATTGTTTTTGGTATATTTTGATGCTTGTTGTATCACGTATAAACCTTCAGAACCAAACATAATTTCATTTACAGACCCTTGTCGTGAATAAAATACATAAGGCAAGATAATAAACTCTGGATTTAACCCAATAATTGCATTGGTATGCCAAATCCAACGATAATGTAAATTATCTTTAACAATATTTTGGGTTTCTATTGTTGGTTTATTCAAATGATGCATAGACAATCCACTATTGATTAATAGCTTTTTACCTGACAAATAATTTTCTTGGTTTCTATACGTCCAAACCAAACCTGAAGTATAATCTGTTGAACCAAAAGAAATTCCTGTAAAATCAGGGCTTTCTCCGGTACTAAATGCTTGATTATATTCATATCCATCGAACTGACTTCCCCAAGTTAAACTCTCCACATTAGCAGAACGCTGAAAATACCCTCCTTGCATTCCCAATCCTAAAGTATTTTTTTCATTAATATTAATGTGGTAAGCAACACTTAGATTTACCTGACTGGTTTTCATCTGCGAATAACCTGACTTATCAGTAAATGCATAAAGTCCACCTGCAAAATATCCTGTTTTACTTTTTTTACCCTTTTTAAAATTCATATCATAAGCTGCCATCATACTTACAAATGGTGAACTCACACTACCCCATTGGCTTCGATAATTTAATATTCCACGAATGGTGTACTCTGAACCTGCATTAGCCGGATTAATAAGCAAAGGAGTCATGTTTGACTGACTAAAATGGATATCCTGAGCTGCACTCGAAATAGAAATGATTAGTAGTATGGAAAGTATAAATTGTTTCATCTGTTAAATCGTAAATTAGTTTATCTAAATAGCGTTACATTACCTTTTAATTCAGCATCTTCACCATTTATTAGTTTTGCTTTTACTGTAAATACATACACACCAGTATTCATTTCTGAACCATTGTAAGTTCCATCCCAGCAACCATCAATTTTATCTGATTCAAATAACATTACTCCCCAGCGCGAATATATTCTAAACAACACCTCTTGCAAACAATTACTGTAAACCATTACACAATCATTACTACCATCACCGTTTGGTGAAAAAGCATTTGGAACAAACAAATCACCACAAATATTGTCAACAGTAACAGTAACACAAGAAGTATTTGGGCAGCCATTTTTAGTTGTTGAAACACAATAAGTAGTAGTTTCTGTAGGATTAACTGTTGGTGAAGAACAATTTGTACACGAAATGGCTTCGTTTGGCGACCAGGTAAATGGTGTGACCGATGAAGCAGAAATCACAGCACTTTGTCCTAAAATAACTGTAGTATCTGAATAAGCACTGATAACTGGTAATGGAATTACATTAACCACAGTATTCGTTGTATCAGAACAACCGTTGGCGGAAACAATAACACTATAAGTAATTGTATCTGTGGGAGCAACATTAATACTTGCAATAGTATCTCCTGTATCCCATAAATAAGATGTACCACCAGATGCTGTTAAACCTATTATATTACCAAAACAAACACTTGAGTTACCACTGATAGCAGCAATCGGTTTAGGGATAACATTTACCTGATGTTGTGTAGAATCTTTACAACCATTCGCTCCTGTTCCTACAACTTGATAATTGGTTGGATCTATTGTTGGTGAAATATTAATAGAAGGTGTAGTTTGAGAATTACTCCAAACATAAGTATTACCCCCTGAAGCAATCAAGGTAGTCGATTGTCCATTACAAATTGATGCTACTCCAGAAATAGTTATAACTGGTAACGGATTAACCTGAACAGTTATATTTCCGGTATTACTACACGTATTAGCATCAGTAACGATTACTGTATAAGTTGAATCTGCTGTTGGTGAAACAACAATAGAATCTACTGTAGATCCTGTGTTCCATACATAAGAAGTCCCTCCTGATGCTGTTAATGTGGTACTTTGTCCGTTACAAATGGTATTGTTACCATTAAAGGCAACAGTCGGTAAAGAATTTACTGTTATTGCAAAATAAGCAGTATCCTTACAACCCCCAACATCTACAATTACAGAATATGTTGAGTCTGCTGTTGGTGAAACCACTAATGAATCTAATGTAGAACCTGTATTCCAGGTATATGTTCCTCCTCCTAATGCTGTTAGAGTGGTTGTATTACCTGAACACAAGTTATTTGAACCGTTACTTGACGTAACTACTCCTGAAGGATTACTCACCACTTGTACTAATGTTGAAATAGTATCCGAACAATTGTTCCCATCAGTAACTGTAACCAAATAGGTTGAGTCTGCTGCTGGTGAAACAGTTATTGATGGTGTTGATGATCCATTGTTCCATACATAAGAAGTTCCTCCTGATGCTGTTAGGGTGGTTGATGTTCCACTACAAATTATTGATGTTCCTGAAATGATAGGTGTTGGTAACGGATTAACCTGAACAGTTATATTTCCGGTATTACTACACGAATTAGCATCAGTAACGGTTACTGTATAAGTTGAATCTGCTGTTGGTGAAACAACAATAGAATCTACTGTAGATCCTGTGTTCCATACATAAGAAGTCCCTCCTGATGCTGTTAATGTGGTACTTTGTCCGTTACAAATGGTATTGTTACCATTAAAGGCAACAGTCGGTAAAGAATTTACTGTTATTGCAAAATAAGCAGTATCCTTACAACCCCCAACATCTACAATTACAGAATATGTTGAGTCTGCTGTTGGTGAAACCACTAATGAATCTAATGTAGAACCTGTATTCCAGGTATATGTTCCTCCTCCTAATGCTGTTAGAGTGGTTGTATTACCTGAACACAAGTTATTTGAACCGTTACTTGACGTAACTACTCCTGAAGGATTACTCACCACTTGTACTAATGTTGAAATAGTATCCGAACAATTGTTCCCATCAGTAACTGTAACCAAATAGGTTGAGTCTGCTGCTGGTGAAACAGTTATCGATGGTGTTGATGATCCATTGTTCCATGCATAAGATGTCCCTCCTGATGCTGTTAATGTAGTAGAACTTCCATTACAAATTAAAGAAGACCCGCTAATAATTGGTGTCGGCAATGGATTAACCTGTACATCAATACTTGCGTTATTCACACAATTTTTTATATCTGTAACCACAACCGAATAAGTAGAATCAGCTAAAGGACTAATAACAATAGAGTCGGTAGCTACTCCATTGTTCCAATTATATGAATTACCTCCAGAGGCAAAAATCGTAGTTGTTTCTCCGTTGCAAATAATAGAATCTCCTGAGAAACCTATAACTGGAAGACTATTTACAGTAATTGGTATTGAAGCGGTATCTTTACATCCGGCAACATCTACAACAACAGTATATGTTGTGTTAGAAGATGGAGTTACAACCAATGAATCCAATGTAGAAGAATCATCCCATAAATAAGTTCCTCCTCCAGCAGCTGAAAGCGTTGTTGAATTACCTATACAAATGGAATCTCCGTTTAGTGCATTAACACTGGCCGTTGGTTTGATCAACACCTGAACCATAGCACTTGTACTATCCACACAACCATTTCCATCGGTTCCAACAACATAAAAAGTAGAATCCACTGAAGGGCTCACATTTATAGTTGGAGTAGATCCTCCAGTACTCCATACATAATTAGAAGCTCCAGATGCAGTTAAATTAACACTACTACCATTACAAACACTAATTGGGTTAGATGAATTGATTTGAACTGTTGGTAACGGGTTAACCACAATAGTTTGGGTTAATGTTTGTTTTGCTCCACAAACTCCACTTACTATTAGAGTATATGTTGTTGTTGTCGATGGGGTAACGGTAATATTAGGAGTAGTTTCTCCTGAAGGCAACCATTCATAGGAAGAAGCTCCTACCGGGCCTACTAAAACAGTACTATCACCAAAACAAAGAGAAGGTTTAGTAGTTGTAATATTTGGAAACTGAACTCCAGCATTAGCTGAAATAGTATAGCTACAAATATCTCCAGCATAACCATCAACCATTAGGTAATAATCATTTCCAATGGTAAGATTATTTGCCGTTATAGTAAAACCAGTAGAATTTTCTTTAAAATCTGAAACTGGAACAAAATCACAACAACTTCCATTTGAAGCAAAAATTTGCATTTGAATGCCACCAGAGGGATAATTTCCTACCCAACAATTACCAATTGCCACATTTAAAATTGCAGTAGTGTTCGATGCTGTAAACTTAATCCACGAATTGTTGTTGATATTTACATCAAACAATGGTGCTCCAGAACCCCAGGGTCCTGATTGTCCAAAAATACCGCCAGTATTAACACCATCCGGTTGATTCACACCTGTTATAGTATCTTCATTGTTTCCATACATGTTACAGGGTCTATCTGGGGTATAAGCTGCACTAGTGGAAGCACTATAACCATTTAAATCGCAAATGTAAAGAGACGAAGCACATTCGTCATTTGTAGCTGAAGACACACACAAACCAAAGTTACCAGAAGTTGTACCGAAACCCCAGTAACGTATAAAATAGGTAGCTCCTGAAGTTAACCCTGTTAGAGAAATGTAAGGTTTTAAATCGTCTGCAGCTCCAGGATAGTTATGATCATCAGAACATGCCACTTGTGTTAAGCTACCACAAGTTCCACTATATAAAGCCATTACTCCATCATTAATTCCATAACCGGGTTGAGTTGTAATAGTTATTTGTCCATTTGCTGGAATTACAACACTAAACCAAACATCATGAGAACCTGCTCCAAATCCTCCAATTGCTCCTGCTGGAAAACCTGAGCCTCCTACACAAGCAGTCGGTGTTGGTGCTCCTAGAGACGCTGTTGCATTAACTGTTGAAAATTGTAAAAAATTGCAACTCGAATTAGGATTTGGTAAGGCTATGGCATTACATGGTTCATCGTTTGTAGGAATAGCTGAAGCAGAAGGTCCTGTAACACATATATCAAATGTACCTCCTCCTCCACTGTAATAGTCATAAACTCTGATAAAATAAGTTGTTCCAGGATTTAATCCAACGGCATTAATTACTTCATTTCCATCAGTAAATCCATTATCAGCACATTGTATAGATGTAAGTGAAGCACAAGTACCTGAATACAGTTGTAATACAGCATCCATCGTAATTGATGGGTCAACTGTAATGGTTGCAGTGGTATTAACGGCAGTAAAGCTATACCAAACATCATCATCCGCAGTGCCTGCACAACCAACTAGTGATTGAGTCGCACCAATAGTTGTACCAGCAGTATTTGAGCAAACTGTATTAACCAATAAATTTATAGCCCCACTACACAAATCATTTGCTGGTGCTGGGGGTGGATTAGTTACACAAATGGTAAAAGTATTTGAACCTGAACCAGCTCCATAATGATAAACTCTAATTCGATATGTGGCTCCTATTGTTAATCCTGTAGCGTTAATGGTTTCTGTTTGCCCTGTAAACGTTGCATCCATACAAGAAATTGTTGCTAATGTTGCACAAGCACCCGAAAACAATTGTACAACAGGGTCGTAACCTGCACTCGGAACAACATTAATTTGGTGGCTTGTTGCTGTGGCTACAAACTGATACCAACCATCATCATCAGCATTACCTACACACCCAGCTATATTTTGAGTAAATCCAGCTGTAGAACCAGCAGTTGGGCTTGAACAATTAGCAGTTACTGAAAGTACCGTTGCAGCGGAACAATTATCGGACTGAGCAAAAATTCCATTGTAAGAAAAGGTGAAAAGCAAAAAAACTAATACAGTGTATAAATGTTTCATAAATGAATACTTTAAAAAGAAAAAAGGACAATCAATTACTGAACGGTTCTATTGTTAATTCATTAGGAATCAATCCATTTTGAGTAATGATTTTTTTTAAATCGGTAATTTCAAACATCTCTTGACCTTCTGATGTTCGCGAATATTCCTCAACAATAACAATTAGCTGACCTACTTGTGCCTCTGGTTTTAATACCGACTTACAAATAGTAACTCCCTTCAACGCTTCTATTTCTTTGGTAACCTTATCCATATCTACAGTTGATTCTAATCCAGTAAACGAGTAAGCATACATGGTTTTAGTCAATTCCGTTCTCGTTTGAGATGAGGCAGATAATATAAAAAATAACAGTAATATAGTTAATGGTATAAATCGTTTGAGTAACATGGTTAAATTTTATTATTTATAGGTAATAACAGTTAAAATTTTGTGTAACTAACAAATATAAGTTAAAAATCTTATTTCGTTACATAATTTTAAAACAAAAAAAAGAGCCCTAATTTCTTAGGGCTCTTTGTATTATATTAAAAGAAAAATTATTTCTCTCCTTTCTCTAAACTTGCTTTTAAAGCTGATAATGCACCAATGTCACCTAAAGTAGATTTCTCCATTGAATCATTATTTTTCTTCACAGCTTTAGAAGTTGTACCTCCATCAGCTTTTGGTTTGCCTTTAGATTTTGAAGTTGTTGATTTTTCTTCAGCTTCTGTTTCTTTAAACAATTGAGTATGAGAAAGAACTATTTTTTTAGCGTTTTTGTTAAACTCTAACACTTTAAATTCTAATTTCTCGTCAACTTTTGCTAAAGAGCCATCTTCTTTTTCAATGTTCTTTTTAGTAGCTATACCCTCTACTCCATATTGAAGTGAAACAATTGCTAAACCTTTAGCAGTAATTTCGGTAATAGTACCTTCGTGAGTTGAACCTTCAGTAAATACTGTTTCGAATACATCCCATGGATTTTCTTCCAATTGTTTATGTCCTAAACTTAATCTTCTGTTATCTCTGTCGATTTCTAATACAACAACTTCCATTTTTTCACCAACTTTGGTTAATTCTGATGGGTGATTGATTTTTTTAGACCATGATAAATCAGAGATGTGAACTAAACCATCAACACCTTGCTCTAATTCAACAAACACTCCAAAATCAGAAATGTTAGTTACTTTACCATTGTGTTTTGAACCTACAGCATAGTTTTTTTCAATACCTTCCCATGGGTCTTTAGTTAATTGTTTAACTCCTAAACTCATTTTTCTTTCTTCTCTATCTAAAGTTAAAATTTGAGCTTCAACTTCTTCTCCTACTTTAAAGAATTCTTGTGCTGGTTTTAAATGGTTACTCCAAGTAATCTCTGATACATGAATTAAACCTTCTACACCTGGAATTACTTCGATAAACGCACCATAATCAGCAACTACAACAACTTTACCTTTAACAGTATCACCAACTGATAATTTAGCATCTAATTTATCCCATGGGTGTTCTTGTAATTGTTTAATACCTAAAGCAATACGTTTTTTATCGTCATCAAAATCAAGAATTACCACGTTTAGTTTTTGGTCTAATTCTAAGATTTCTTCTGGGTGATTAATTCTACTCCAAGATAAATCTGTAATGTGAACTAAACCATCAACACCACCTAAATCGATAAACACACCATAAGAAGTAATGTTTTTAACAGTACCTTCCAATACTTGTCCTTTTTCTAATTTAGAAATGATTTGTGATTTTTGTTGTTCTAATTCAGCTTCGATTAATGCTTTGTGAGATACTACAATATTTTTAAATTCTTTGTTGATTTTCACCACTTTGAATTCCATTGTTTTATCAACATAAATATCATAATCTCTAATTGGTTTAACATCAATCTGAGAACCTGGTAAGAATGCTTCGATACCGAATACATCTACAATTAAACCACCTTTAGTTCTGCATTTAACATAACCTTTAATAATTTCTTGTGAAGCCAATACATCATTAACTCTATCCCAAGCTTTTAGAGATCTAGCTCTTGAATGTGACAATATTAATTGTCCGTTTTTATCTTCCGGATTAACAACAAATACTTCTACTTGATCACCAACTTTTAAATCTGGATTATATCTAAATTCTGAAATGGTAATAACCGCCTCAGATTTGTAACCGATGTTAACTACTACCTCTCTGTTCGATTTTGAAACAACTGTTCCCATTAAAACTTCCTGTTCCGCAATAGATTTTAAAGTCTCATCATAAACAGCTTGCATATCAGCTTTTTCTTTAGCGCTGTAAGCATCTTCGTATTTACCAATTCTATCCCAGTCAAAATCAGCTAAAGGTTTAATATCAGAAGTTTTAACACTAACCGAAGCTGTTTTTTTAGCCACTGGAGCTTTTACTTCTTTAACCTCTTTAACTTCAGCAACAACTTTTTTTGGAGCCTCTTCTGCTTTTGCAGGAGCTTCTTCTTTTTTCGTTACTTTTTTTGCTGGTGTTACTTTTTTCTCAGCAGCAGGTTTGCTTGCTGGTTTTTTAGTTGCAGTTTTAGCTTTTGCAGCCGTTTCTTTTTTTTCTGCCATTGTATTTAATTTGTATCCCGCTTAAAATTTCAGCGTAAACGAGAGCTTGTTTATAATGCCATGCTGAATACTGGCGTTTTTTTTAATTGGATTGCGAAAGTAAGATTTATTTTTTATTTAGAACAAAATATGGGAACAAAAAAAATCCCCGAAGAACATTCGGGGATTTTTTTTAGTAGTTTTTTAACATATCGCGGTACTCAGCCAAATCCAACTGATTGGTTGGGTTTTTACGGTCGAGCATTAACGATAGTAAATAATCTAAGCTATCTCTTTTGTTATCAAAATCGTCCATATCCATTATTTCTGGCTCTTCGCCTTCTACAATAGCCTCATCTGCCGGTATCGGAATGTTAAATGTTCCGTTTTCTGCAATGTGTTCGTATGTTAATCGTATTACCTTAGTTAAGGTTGGGTCATTTTCTGCCAAAGCAAAAGGGCGCAGTTCCTGCAATCCTTTTACTAAATTATCTTTTACTATACCCGATTTAGCTAAATCCTTTTGTAACTTTACAATTAGTTTGTTTGCTTCTATATTTTCCATAATTTGATTGTAATTTGGTAGCGGCGAAATTAATTAAAATCTTTATTCAACACTATTATTAATTCAATTTTATACATGTCAAATCAAAATAATACCACTAAACCTTCACTTTCAGACATCTTAAATATAAAATATCCTATAATAATGGCTCCCATGTTTTTGGTGTCGAATACAGCCATGGTTATAGCTGCCGGAAAGGCTGGTATTTCAGGTTCTATTCCTGCTCTCAACTTTAGAACCATTGAAGAGTTTAAAGCAGCCATTAACGAGATTAAACAACACTCTTCTGCCCCATTTGGCATTAACCTAATTGTAAATAAATCGAACTTCTTATATAAAGAACAATTAAAAACGTGTTGCGAGTTAAAAGTAGATTACATCATTACGTCTTTGGGTTCGCCCGAAGAAACTATTGATCAAGCCCATAAAGCAGGTATTAAAGTTTTTTGCGATGTGGTAGATGTTGAATACGCTAAAAAAGTAGAAGCTTTAGGCGCTGATGCTATTATTGCCGTAAACAACCGCGCAGGTGGACATGCCGGTCCAAAATCTGCCAAAGAACTGATTGAAGAATTGAACGAAGCATGTAGTATTCCTGTCATTTCTGCTGGTGGAGTTGGAAATCATCAACAGTACAAAGAAATATTATCGTACGGAGCTGCTGGCTTATCAATAGGCAGTATTTTTATTGCTTCTACCGAATGTGGTGTTTCTAAAGAATATAAAGAGGCTTGTATCCAATATGGTGAAAAAGACATTGTTTTTACTACAAAACTTTCGGGTAGCAAGTGTACGGTTATTAATACGCCTTATGTTAAACAAATTGGTACCGACCAAAATTTTATTGAAAAAATCTTAAATAAAAACAAACGGTTAAAAAAATGGTTTAAAGCTCTCACCTTTTATAATGGAATGAAAAAATTAAACAATGCTGCTTTTAGTGCCACGTATAAAACTGTTTGGTGTGCTGGTCCAAGTATTGAGGAAGTTAAATCAATTAGACCAATAGCAGAAATTGTGGAGGATTTGGTAAATGGATAACAAGCAACTTTTAAAAAAAATGAAATGGAATCTTTTCTTATTGGGAAAGTTAAAAATTCCGATGTTAGCTTATACTGGCGTTCGATTAGTTGAACTTAACGACACCAATGTAAAGGTGGTTATTAAACTTAAACGCAGAACAAAAAACCATTTAAACTCGATGTATTTTGGCGCATTAGCCGTTGGTGCAGATGTTGCTGGTGGAATACATGCCTTTTACTATGCCGAAAAACTAAACAAAAAAATATCGTTTGCTTTTAAGGGTATGAATGCTCATTTTATCAAAAGAGCAACAACAGATTGTATTTTTATTTCTAAAGATGGTAAGAAAGTAGAAGATGCTGTTTTATTATCGATAAAAACTCAAGAACGTGTAAACGAAACTACCAAAGTTTATGCCTACGATACAGCTAACGAACTCGTAGCCGAATTCGACATGGTTGTTTCAGTAAAATGTTTGAAATAAAAAGCTATTAATCAATTCTAGAAATTACATTGTATCTTCTATACTCTACAATTCGAGGGTCAAAAAATTCCTGTGGATTGTATGTAATTACAATGTTTTTACCCATTAAGCTTTTATAATCGAGAGGAAGATTATAATCTGATTGAATAAAAGTAAACCAATAATACTTAGTAGTTTTACCAAAATCATCTTTTAAATCTATCGTTACAAACAAATCATCTTCAATTTTTACCACCTCCCCTTGAATAATTTGATTAGAATATTCGTACTCTACCTCATCTTTCTCCCTACTTTTTGATAGTTTTAACAGCTTTGTTGGACATATTGATGCCATCTCCAACCCTATTATTGTTCCTAAACGTTCTCCGTGCTCAGCAATTTTATCAAAATTAATATCGTGATCTTTTTTTAATTGTTTTTTGTAGGGCATTGACGCATCAATCATACATAAACCCAGTTCCATATTCGACTCTTCAACATCCAAAGAATCAGACATTATATCCAAACAATCGCATGATTTTGTAGCTATAATTTTCATATAATCCTGACTAAACCCAACAGTTGATATTGTAATATAAAAAATTAAACCAATTAGATGTTTCATGAAAATCGTTCTAGATTAATAATTATAAAAAATAAAGAAGATGCTTAATGACACACCTTCTTTATTAAATTCTTTACTTTTTAAATTCTGTAATCGTTTTACGTATAATTGCTACGCAATCCAACAATTGCTCTTTTGTCATTACCAATGGCGGTGCAAAACGGATAATGTTACCGTGAGTTGGTTTTGCTAATAATCCGTTATCTCTTAATTTAATACAAATATCCCAAGCCGTTGAACTTGTTTCAGTATCGTTAATTACAATAGCATTTAACAAACCTTTACCTCTTACTAACTTTAGTAAAGGAGATTCATCCACCAGTTTTTGTATTTCTGACCTAAATAATTCGCCTAAAACCTGAGCATTTTCAGCTAGTTTTTCATCACGAATAACTTCAAGTGCAGCTATAGCAACTTTCGCAGCAATAGGATTGCCTCCAAAAGTAGAACCATGCTCACCCGGTTTAATTACATTCATGATGTGGTCGTTTGCTAAAACTGCAGAAACTGGATAAACTCCACCCGACAATGCTTTACCTAAAATTAAAATATCTGGTTCAACATTTTCATAATCACAAGCCAATAATTGTCCTGTTCTTGCAATACCCGTTTGTACTTCATCGGCAATAAACAATACACCAGCTGCCTTACACAATTCTCTAGCTTCTTCTAAATACCCATCGTTTGGTACATAAACTCCAGCTTCACCCTGAATAGGTTCAACTAAAAACCCCGCAACATTATCATCTTTTAATGCTTCTTCCAACGCATCAATATCGTTGTAAGGAATTTTTACAAACCCAGGTGTATATGGTCCAAAATTTCTACGAGCATCTGGGTCGTTACTAAAAGAAACAATAGTTGTTGTTCTACCATGAAAATTACCTTCGCAAACAATTATTTTTGCTTCGTTTTCTTCTACTCCTTTTACTTCATAAGCCCATTTTCTAGTCAACTTCAAAGCTGTTTCAACAGCTTCTGCCCCACTATTCATTGGCAATATTTTGTCAAAACCAAAATATTCGGTTACAAATTTTTCGTAAACGCCCAATACATTATTATGAAAAGCTCTTGAAGTTAATGCCAATGTATTCGCTTGTTCGGTCAAAGCATTGATGATTTTTGGGTGACTATGTCCTTGATTAACTGCTGAATATGCTGACAAAAAATCATAATATTTTTTACCTTCTACATCCCAAACAAATACGCCTTTTCCTTTTTCTAATACAACTGGCAATGGATGATAATTGTGAGCTCCATACTTGTTTTCTAATTCAATTAATTGTTTTGAAGTTAATTTTTCGTTTACCATTGTTTCCATAAAATTTTATTTTAATTAAATATTTATGGCTCATTGCGGAGAGCTCCAATCCTTTCCTCATTTTTAGCAACAAGAACTGCCACTTTTGTGGAGAGAAATCATCCAAAAAAACAAATTTATTTAATTTAACTTGATTTTTTTGCATATTGATTCCCTAATTTTATTGCATGAAAGAAACAATAGATGAAAAATCGTTGGAAAATCAATTGTTTAAACACATGATTTCAAATAACTGGAATGCTGTGGTTTTTGCAAACATGGACAACATTATTGAGTATGTTAACCCAGCAGCCTGTAAACTTTATGGTTATGAAGAACACGAATTGATTGGAAAAACAACCGATGTATTTAACAGTAATTTAACTCATGATACTGATGATATAGTAAACAATATTAAAGAAAAAGGGTATTGGTTTGGAGAACTTATTCAACGAAAAAAGGACAATTCTATCTTCGATGCATTATTATCTGTTCAATTAATTTTTAATGAGGAAAATATTCCTATTGGTTTTGCATCTAACAGCAAGGATATTACATTAGAAATTGAGTCATCAGAAAATCTAAAAAAAATTATTGAAGAAAAAGAAATTTTACTTCGCGAACTTCACCATCGAGTTAAAAATAATTTAGCCTTAATTAAAAGCATATTAAGTTTACAAACAGTATATTACGAAAATAGGGCATGCTCAGAGCTTGTTGAAAATTTTAAAAACAGAGTTGATGCTATTGCCACCCTACATAACACACTTTATACCGTAGATGATTTAAAAGAAGTTAACTTAAAACCTTTTATTGAAGATTTGTGTAAAAGCCTGACTGAATCGTTTAAAAATGCTCATCTTAATGTAAATATTAATTTAAGCATTGATAATCATATTAAAAGTTTGGCCGATGCCGTTCCTTTAGGTTTAATCATTAACGAAGTAATCACCAACTCATTTAAACATGCATTTAAAGAAAAAAATAGTGGTTTAATTCGTATTAAATTGATGAACGAAGGAAACAATAAGGCGGTATTATTTATCCAAGATAATGGTATAGGGTTTGATTACAAAGCATTAAAAAACAAATCGTTAGGTTTAACATTAATACATGATTTAAGCGACCAAATAGACGCAAAATATATCTTTGAAAATAATAATGGTACACAGTTCATTCTAAACATCTAAATCCTGTATATTAGTAATAAATGCCTTAATTTCGCTACTTAAATTATTGAATGTAATGAGTGAAGTTAGTTTAAAAAGAGGAAACATTATAGATGTTGATATTATAGATGTTGCTTTTGGCGGAAATGGTATTGCTAAAGTGGCAACAGCACATGGCGATTTTGTAGTTTTTGTACCAAATACGTTTACTGGACAAAAAGTTCGCGCAAGAATTACCAATAAACGTAAAAAACATGCTGAATGTAAGCTAGTTGAAGTGCTTGAAAAATCTTCGCTAGAAAAAGAAAATGTTTATCAAACTATTTCTGGTGCTCCATACATCAATTTACCTATTGAAATTCAGAAAGAATTCAAATACAAATCATGCATTAATATTTATCAACGTATTGGAAAATGTGAAAACTTGGAGCAAGTATTTGATGAATACATACAATCACCCGAGTTTTATCACTATCGTAACAAAATGGAATATTCGTTTAGTGCTATTGGTTACGATGTAGAAAAAAAAGAAGAGTTTGATGGCTTTGCATTAGGATTTAAGAAAAGAGGTACCTGGTGGATTGTAGAAAACTTAGAGAAAGATTCAGGCATGTTTGATGCGGAATTTGAAAACAAATTAAAAGAAATAAGAACTTTTTGTAAAAACACAGGTTTGCCAGCATGGCATCCACCAAAAAAAGAAGGTTTTTTCAGGTATCTGGTTGTTCGTAAAAGCTATAAAGACAACCAATTATTAATCAAATTAGTGACCAGTGATACCGGAATTGAAAGGTTTAAATTTAGTGCCTTTACCGATTTGGTATTATCTTTATTTGGCGATAGAGTTGCCGGAATTTTACACACCATAAACAACGATATTGGCGACAATGCACAATCTCGTTTAGGAAATGAAACCGTACTTTACGGCAACCCTATTATTTCAGAAGTTTTGCTGGGCTTATCGTTTGATATAAGTATGCAAAGTTTTTTTCAAACCAATCCAAAATGTGCTGAACTATTATACAACAAAGCTATTTCATATGCTATAGACAATAACACCAGTATTTCTGATAGTCTGGTTATGGATTTGTTTTGTGGTACGGGAACTATTGGACAAATAATAGCTTCGAAAACAAATGCTAAAGTTATTGGAGTTGATATTGTTGAAGATGCTATTGAAAACGCAAAAGAAAATGCCATTAAAAACAAGATAAAAAATGTTGAATTTTTTGCCGCAGATGTAAATAAATTTTTGTTTGAATATCCTCAGTATAAAGATCAAATAAGTACCATTATTTTAGATCCTCCACGTGCTGGAATTGCTCGAAAAGCCTTGCTAAAAGTAATCGAATTAAATGCCAAACAAATTGTTTATGTAAGCTGCAATCCATCAACTCAAGCAAGAGACATGGAGGATTTATTTGCTGCTGGTTACCAATTAAAAAAATTAAGTTTAGTTGATCAATTTCCTCATACTTCTCATGTTGAAGCTGTAGCTTTATTTATAAAAAAATGATGGATGATATAAATAAATGTATTGATGTATTAAAAGCCGGAGGAATAATTCTTTATCCTACTGATACTGTTTGGGGAATAGGTTGTGATGCTACCAATGAGGAAGCTGTGCAAAAAATTTACAACCTAAAACAACGAGAAGATTCGAAAAGCATGATTGTAATTGTAGCTAACGATGCTATGTTACAAAAATATGTTGTTGAAGTACCTGAATTAGCCTGGGATATTATTGATTTAGCAACAAAACCTACCACCATAATTTATCCAGAAGCTAAAAATTTAGCCAGAAATGTAATTTCTTCCGATAAAAGTATTGCTATTCGTGTTATAAAAGATGGTTTTTGTAATCAATTAGCTTATAAATTTAACAAACCAATCGTTTCAACTTCTGCAAATATTTCAACAAAACCTACTCCAAAAAATTTTCAGGAAATCTCCAATGAAATTAAGAATAATGTAGACTTTATCGTGAATCCACAGCAAAACAAAGGAAATGAAAAACCTTCATCTATTATCAAAATTGGGCTAAAAGGTGAAATTCAGATAATCAGAAATTGACTTTTTTTGCAACATTTATAGTGATTTTACGTAGGTAGTTACTTTTAAAAACAAGTATAATTACTTATACTTGTATAAGTACAACAACCTATCCATAACTATGAATAAATTTTTACTGGTTTTAACATTTGGCTTTTTTACACTAAATACATTTGCACAACCTGCAAATGATAATCTTGCATCAGCCACTACAATTATACATTCTACAAATAACTGCTCTGCAAATGCTGCATATACCACTGTAAATGCTACATCTGATGGATTAAAAGGAAGCTGCTGGGAAAATGGACCCAATTATACCGTATGGTTTAAGTTTGTGGCTACTTCAGCAAATGTTACACTTGATTTAAAAGTTGGTGGCGCAGAGGGTACAATGCAACACCCTAACATGGCTTTATGGGAAAGTGACGCCGCTACAGAAATTGCTTGTGTTAGACGAGTTAATGCTACTACTGATATTCAATTATCTAATGCTAGTTTAGTTATTGGTAACACTTATTACATTTCAGTCGATAATTATGTTGGTGCTGGATATAGAGGAACTTTTACGCTTTGTATTGATGACCAACCAAATTATGATCATGTTGTTGGTGCACTGACATTAATCCATTCTTCAAACAATTGTTCTGCTAATGCAGCCTATTCGACTCAATTTGCTTCTGCAGATGGATTAAAAGGAAGCTGCTGGGAAAATGGTCCTAACTATACCCGTTGGTTTAAGTTTGTTGCAACGACTTCAAATGTTACTCTTGATTTAAAAGTTGGTGGCGCTGAAGGTACTATGCAACATCCTAATATGGCTCTTTGGGAGAGCGATGCCACCACAGAAATAAAATGTGTTAGACGCGTTAATGCAACTACAGACGTTCAAATAAGTACTTCTAGTCTAACTATTGGTAACACTTATTATGTTTCAGTGGATAACTATGTTGGTTTGGGCTACCAGGGAACTTTTACACTTTGTATTGATAACACGGTAACTTACGATGATATTGCTGGTGCTATTACCATTTTGCACTCTGCAAACAATTGTTCTGCTAATGCAGACTATTCGACTCAATTTGCTTCTGCAGATGGATTAAAAGGAAGCTGCTGGGAAAATGGTCCTAACTATACCCGTTGGTTTAAGTTTGTGGCTACATCAGCAAATGTTACTCTTGATTTAAAAGTTGGTGGCGCTGAAGGTACTATGCAACATCCTAATATGGCTCTTTGGGAGAGTGATGCCACCACAGAAATAAAATGTGTTAGACGCGTTAATGCAACTACAGACGTTCAAATAAGTACTTCTAGTCTAACTATTGGTAACACTTATTATGTTTCAGTGGATAACTATGTTGGTTTAGGATATCAGGGAACTTTTACTTTATGTATTGATAATACAATTACCTATGACGAAATTGCTGGTGCTATTACTATCGTACATTCTAGTAACAATTGTTCTGCAAATGCCGCTTACTCTACTCAATTTGCAACTGCTGATGGTTTAAAAGGAAGTTGCTGGGAAAATGGCCCGAATTATACTCGTTGGTTTAAGTTTGTGGCTACATCAACAAATGTTACGCTTGATTTAAAAACTGGCGGAGTTGAAGGTACTATCCAACATCCAAACATGGCTTTATGGCAAAGTGATGCTACCACTGAAGTTGCTTGCGTGAGAAGAATTAATGCAACCACAGATATTCAAATAAGCACATCAAGTTTGGTTATTGGTAACACATATTATATTTCAGTTGATAATTATGTAGGATTGGGGTATCAAGGAACTTTTACACTCTGCATTGATAACACTGTAACTTATGATGAAATTGCTGGTGCAATAACATTAATTCATACCGCCAATAACTGCTCTCCAGATGGTTATTATACCACCATGTTTGCTACAGCAGATGGATTAAAGGGAAGTTGTTGGGAAAATGGTCCTAATTATACCCGTTGGTTTAAGTTTGTGGCTACATCAGCAAATGTTACGCTTGATTTAAAAGTTGGTGGTGCTGAAGGAACCATGCAACACCCTAACATGGCTTTATGGCAAAGTGATGCCACCACAGAAATTGCTTGTGTTAGACGAATCAATGCCACTACAGATGTCCAAATCAGCACCTCTAACTTAGTTATTGGAAATACCTATTATGTCTCGGTAGATAATTATGTTGGTACCGGATACAGAGGAACTTTTACACTTTGTATTGACAATTCAGTAACTTATGATGAAATTGCTGGTGCAATTGAATTAACTAACTTAAATAATTGGTGCTCGCCAAATGCATTCTATTCTACCATTAATGCTACAGCAGATGGATTGAAAGGAAGTTGTTGGGAAAATGGTCCTAACTATACCCGTTGGTTTAAATTTGTGGCTGTGTCAAACAATGTTACGCTACAAATGAAAGTTGCTGGAGCAGAAGGAACTCTTCAACACCCTAACATAGCTTTATGGCAAGCTGACGCAATTACTGAGGTCGGTTGCACCAGAAGAGTAAATGCTACTACTGATATCTCACTGAGTTCAGCTGCTTTAGTTGTTGGGAACACTTACTACATTTCATGCGATAATTATGTTGGTTTAGGTTATCGGGGGACATTTACATTATGTATAGATAATGTTGACACTGAATATTACTCAATAGCTAATGGTGCTTGGAATAATGGTAATAACTGGTCTATCGTTAGCCATGCAGGACCAGCTGCAGCATCATTTCCTGATGCTGGTGATGTTGCATATATCCAAGACAATTCCATTTCAGTTTCAGGAACAGAAGTTTGTGCTGAAGTTAACATAAATGTAAATTCTAATAATACACAATTGGATATTAATGCTGGACAGTTAACTGTAGCTGGAGCTTTAAATGTAAATAATTCAGGTAATAATTTTAATGGTGATGTAATTGTTCAATCTGGGGGTGTTTTAACTATTAATGATGCCGCTACATTTACAAGAAATGGTGGTGCTAACGCTTTTGGATTAACTATAAACACAGGTTCATCTTTAACTATAAATAAAGATTTAACATGGATTTCTACTGGTGGAACAGTTATGGACAATACATTTACGTTAATTGGTAGTGCAGCAGTAAATATTGGACAAGATTTAATATTAAATCATACAGGAGGTATGAAAATTTTTACTCAACTAAACAACACTTCAACATTAACTGTTAATAGAGATATACAATATATTGCTAGTGCCGATAACAAAACTGAAATCGAATTAAACAATAGTGCCAGTTTGAGAATCAAAAGAAATGTGTTAAGAGGAAGCCCTGCTTATGGAAAATTAACCAGTAACAACAATACAAATGTCATATATAATGGAACAACTAACTCTCAAATAGTGGGTGCTGGTGGTTCAGGTACTGGAGACATTTTCACATACCAAAACCTAACTTTTGATAATACGCATATTACTGTACCTCAGTTAACCTTACAAGGAGGTAATCTAACGGTACAAAAACAACTTGTTTTTGCTAATGGAGTGGTGAAAACAACCAGTAGCAATCTTTTAGTAGTAAATGATGCTACAACTACCTTGTTAGGTTCATCAACATCATACGTACAAGGTCCTTTAAGAAAAATTGGTACCAGTGCTTATACTTTTCATATTGGAAAAAATAACGAATATGCTCCTTTAAGTATTTCTGCTCCTTCTGTACCTACTGACTATTTTACTGCTGAATATTTCAAAACTGACCCCACACCTACTTATAATACGGCTTTGAAAGATGTTTCAATTCATCATGTTTCAACCTCTGAATATTGGATATTAGATAGAAGTGGTACAAGTAATGTAACTGTTACTTTAGGTTGGGGAACACCAAGAAGTGGTGGTGTAACCAGTCTAGCAAATTTAGTAGTTGCTAGATGGGATGGAGCACAATGGGTCAATCATGGAAATGGTGGCACTACTGGAAATACTACTACTGGAACTATCGTTTCCAGTGCCGCAGTAACTTCATTTAGTCCATTTACTCTAGCCTCAATAACTGCCGCTAATCCTTTGCCTGTTAAGTTAATTTCGTTTGATGCTACTTTATTAAAGAACAATGTTTGGGTATCTTGGAAAACTGAAACCGAAGTAAATAATGACTACTTCACGATAGAAAGAAGTGCAGATTTAATAAATTGGGAATCAATCAAAGAAGTTCGTGGAGCCGGAAATAGCAATTATACACAAAGTTACTCTACTGTTGACCAAAATCCTTTAACTGGTATCTCTTATTATCGTTTAAAGCAAACTGATTTTAATGGAGAATACTCTTACAGTGAAATTCAAGTTGTTAAAAACAATAACACTAGAGAGCTTACTGTTTATCCAAATCCTGTAAAAGAGATACTAAATGTTGATTATGAGCTTTGCGAAGATTGCTTAATTAAAATTTACTCATCTCTTGGACAAAAAATTTATGAAGGAAATAGTAAAACTATAAATACTAAAACTTGGTCAAAAGGATTGTATGAAGTGATTATTTCTGATAACAAATCTATTCTTTCAAGAATTAAAATTGTTCGACAATAGCAGACATTATTAAATTGTGGTTAATTAAGGATGTAAAACACTAAATTTGTATCCTGATTTTACAAATTTGAAAAAGCACATCCAACATCATATTTTTAGCATTATTGCAGAAGCTGCCAATCAACAAAAAGTTGATGCCTATGTAATTGGTGGTTTTGTTCGTGATATTGTGTTAAATCGCCCGTGTAAAGACATTGATATTGTGGCAATTGGCTCTGGTATTGAGCTTGCCGAACGTGTAGCAAAAATAATTGGTAACAATACAAAAGTTAATGTGTTTAAGAATTTTGGTACAGCAATGTTGAAATATCAGGATTACGATATTGAGTTTGTTGGCGCTCGTAAAGAATCTTACGATAGAGGTTCACGAAAACCTATTGTGGAAGACGGGACATTAGAAGATGACCAAAATCGACGAGATTTTACTATTAATGCCCTTGCTATAAGTTTAAACAAAGATACTTACGGTGAAATTCTTGATCCTTTTGGCGGTTTAATAGATATAAAAAATAAAATAATTAAAACTCCACTAAATCCTGATATTACTTATTCTGACGATCCTTTACGAATGATGAGAGCAATTCGATTTGCCACCCAACTAGGATTTGATATTGAACCCAATTCTTTACATGCCATAAAAATAAACCGACAACGCATTCGAATTGTTTCTAAAGAACGAATTACCGATGAGTTAAATAAAATTATCCTATCTCCTATTCCATCCATTGGATTTAAACACATGTTTAGTACCGGTCTGTTGGAAATAATTTTCCCTGAAATGAACCTCTTGCATGGAGTTGAATTTATTGGAAATAAAGGGCATAAAGACAATTTTTACCATACTATTCAAGTATTAGATAACATTTGTCCAAATACCAACAACTTATGGCTGCGCTGGGCTGCCATTTTACATGATATTGCCAAACCAGCAACAAAACGGTTCGAAAAAGACCATGGGTGGACTTTTCATGGCCACGAGGACAAAGGTGCGCAAATGGTTCCTCGAATATTTAAAAACCTAAAATTACCTCTCGATCATAAAATGAAGTATGTTCAAAAATTAGTTCGTTTGCACTTACGCCCCATTGCATTAGTCAACGAAATTGTTTCAGACAGTGCTGTACGAAGGTTATTGTTTGATGCAGGTGAAGATATCGACGATTTACTTACACTCTGTAATGCTGACATTACTTCTAAAAACGAAGAAAAAGTAAAGCGTTACATGGCAAACTTTGAGTTGGTTAAACAAAAACTTAAAGAGGTTGAAGAAAAGGATCAGTTACGTAATTGGCAACCACCAATAACTGGTGAATTAATTATGAAAACCTTTAATATTAAGCCTTCGAAAGAAGTCGGTTTAATTAAAGATGCCATTCGCGAAGCAATTTTAGAAGGCGACATTGCCAATAATTATGATGAAGCTTATCAATACATGTTAAAAAAAGGCAAAGAGTTAAATTTGAAAATTTAAACTTTAATCCTAATTTTAAATAAAACTTATTACAACATGAGTATTTACAGGTTACGAATATTAGCAGAAGGCGAAAACGAAATATTTAGAGATATTGAAATTAAGAGCACCCAAAATTTTGAAGACTTACATGAGATTATAGTTGCAGCTTTTGGCTTTGACGGTTCTCAAATGGCATCGTTTTATGTAAGTGATGATAACTGGAATAAAGGTCAAGAAATTACCTTGTTTGACGTTGGTGCAGAAGATGGTGAAGTAAATCCTATTTTGGTGATGTCAAACATTAATATTAATACCATAACCAACTGCTTAGGTGACCACCTTTTATATTCTTACGATTTTTTGAATATTCATAATTTCTTTATTGAACTTATTGAAATAAAAGTAAAAGAAGAAGCAGATTTTTATCCCAGAGTTGTCTATTCACAAGGCGAAATAGAAATAAAAATGAACGACGATACAGCTTATGCAGATGTGTACCTAAATGATGATTTGCTCAATGAAGTTGATGCTGAAGACACTCTTTTTAAAGACGACATGTTTGAAGGATTTGATGATTTTGAAAACAACGATAGTTACGACGACAATGAAAACTATTATTAAATCATGTCTCCTACTCTAGTTGTAATTACTGGTCCGACAGCTGTAGGAAAAACTACCCTTTGTGTTGACTTAGCTCAACATTTTAACACCGAAATAGTTAATGCCGATTCTCGCCAATTTTTTAAAGAACTAAGTATTGGAACGGCTAAACCTACTGTGGAAGAAATGCAGGGCGTAGTTCATCATTTTGTGAACTCTCTCTCTATTTCTCAGACCTACAATGCCACCAATTATGAGCACGATGTACTTTCCTTGTTAAATCAATTATTCAAACAATATAAAATAGTTATTTTAACTGGTGGGTCTGGTTTATATATTGATGCTGTTTGTAATGGTTTTGATGAAGATATACCAGCAGGAGATGAAAATTTACGAAAGGAATTAGAAGAATTATATAACAAATATGGAATTGAAGTTTTACAACAAAAACTAGAACAATTAGACCCTAATTTATATAAAACCATTGATTTAAATAATGTTAAACGAATGTATAGAGCTATTGAGGTTTGTATATTGAGCCAAAACTCGTTTTCATCACTAAGAGTTGGTAAAGTTCAAGGGAGACCTTTTAATATTTTAAAAATTGCCCTGAATCGTGATAAAGAAGAATTATACAGCAGGATAAATCAACGTGTAGATTTGATGATGCAAAATGGATTACTGGAGGAGGTTAAACGAGTAGCGGATTATAAAAATCATAATGCATTAAAAACAGTTGGTTATACCGAATTGTTTAATTATTTGGATAATAAAATTTCTTTAGATGAAGCTGTTGATAAAATTAAAGTTAATACCCGGCGATATGCAAAGAAGCAACTCTCGTGGTTTAATAAATCAAATGATTATAAGTGGTTTAATCCTTCAGAAAAAGAAGTTTTAATTGAATACATTGAATCTAAAATTCTAAACAATTAACCCTAAAACACAAACATCATCTAGCTGTTCTATATCATTTTTCCAATTGCTAAAAAACTGCTCAACCATTTTTTGTTGGTTATGTATTGGTAGTTTATGCCATTTTAAAAATTGATCTTTCAAACCTTTCCATTTTAGTTTTTTACCTTTTACACCACCAAATTGGTCAGCAAGCCCATCAGTAGAAAGATATAACGTATCTCCTTTAGATAGTTTTATTTTGTGATCTACAAACATTTTTTTTCCATCGTAAATAGAAAAACCTATTGATTCACGATTTCCTTTAATTTCTCTTAATTCGTTATTATTACAAATAAACAATGAATGAAAAGCACCGGCAAAATTCAACTCGTTTGTTTTGGTATTTAAGGTACAAATACCCATATCTACTCCATCACGAATATGTTCCTCCGATTGTTCAAACAAACTTTTCATCAGAACATCCATATTGTTTAATATTTCTGCAGGATTAGTAACCTGATTTTCCAAAACCACCTTATTAATCATATTATAAGCAATTAAACTTACAAAAGCTCCTGGTACTCCGTGCCCAGTACAATCAATTACCGAAAAGACAACTAAATCTCCTACTCGTTCTACCCAATAAAAATCTCCACTTACAATATCTTTTGGTTGATAGAATATAAAACTATTTGGTAAACATTCTTTTACCTTTTTATCTGAAGGTAATATGGCATACTGAATTCGTTTTGCATAATGGATACTGTCAGTAATGGCAATATTTTTACTTTCTATTTCGTTACGCTGAATTTCAATTTGTTTAAATGCAGAAACAATCTGCTTATTCTTTTTCTTTATTTCGTCTGTTTCGGTTGTAATATTTTTAAACTGGTGCTCAAATTCTATTTTTTTTAGTTTTTGAGAGTTATTAAAACTCGCTACTTCATTTTTTAATTTATTGTATTTATCCAAAAATTCATAAGCCTTTTGATAATCTTTTAATCCCGAATAAGCCTCAGAAAACAATTCAAATAACGGATATTTATCTTCTTTTGATTTTTTAACATCAGAAACTTCTAAAGCTTTCTCTAAAATTTCAATTGCCTCATTATACTTTTTATCAATTAATAAAATATTTGCATACATCTGGTAAGAAGCAATTATTATTTGCCAATAATCGGTAGCAATACCATAATCTAATCCTTTTTGAAAATATTCTTGAGCAGTTTTGTAATTTTTTCTAAAAAAATTGACCTCTCCAATGTTATGGTAGACAATAGCTTTCAATCTATCCGATAATTCAAATTCCAGGCAAATATTAAAATATTTAAGTGCATTATCATAATCTCCCATTACAGTGTAAGTATCTCCAATATTATTGTAAGAACTTACTTGAGCATTTTTATCGTCTAATTTTTTTCGAAGCTCCAAACATTTTAGGTTACATTCTAAACGCTTGTTATAATCTTGTAAAAAATTATAAACGCCTCCTAATATATTCAAACAATCTGCTTCTCCAGCTTTATCATTACAACTTCTATATAAATCCATTGCTTCTAAAGCCGTACCCATAACATTACCATAATCTGAAATATAGGAGTAACAAGAAGATAGTTGCTTTAAACTATCAGCAAGTTCTTTGGTATAAAAATGCTTTTGTGCTAAATCCCTAGCTTGTTCAGCAAAATTTAGTGCTTTAGGAAATTCAGTTAAAAGTAACTCTGAAGATTGTTTAATTAATTGCTGTATTTGAACATCAACACCCAGAGAATCTATATTTTTTGATACTGTCAATGAATTAATTTTTGTCAGCTAAAAGTAAGGTTTTAACTTATTCAAACAAAAGTAATTTGGTTAATCTTTATTTAAAGCTCTCATAGTAACAAACATTCTCCATCCAAGAATTGCCAAGTGTAATTTAGAAGCCTTGTTTAAATCTAATCTTTGCTTGGTAAAACTTGGTAATAATGCCTTATTTAATTTTGCAAGAAATTTATAGAAGTAGATTTTCATAACTCTAAAACAGAAGTCTAAGCAACTTTGTTTTAATTAAAACTTGGTAAAGATGCTTTTGACGAATTACCAAAGCTATAGTTTAACATGATTTCATGTGAGCCTTTAGAGTAGTCCCTAATATCGGTCAAAGTAACATCAAAAGAATATCCAAATTGGAATTTTTCCATAATCTCAATTTTTGTAAGAAGAATAAAACTATCCCCAGTTCTATAGCCAATACCTAGCGAATACTTTTGTTTAAATTCTACCAACGTATTTATATCCAACTGAGTTGGAGCTCTTTCGGAGTGTTTTAATAAAATACTTGGCTGTAGTGCAAAATTATCATTAATGGTAACATTATAGCCTCCCATTAAATAATAATGGCGAACTGCTTGATTAGAATTTTTTATATCCACCTTTAGTGACGAATTTGGGTCGAAATTTAAAATGTGAGGCACAGAAATTCCTGCAAAGTATTTCTCATGTTTAATGTATGAACCAAAACCAAAATTTGGCAAGTAACTAATTGCGTTTTGTTGCAACAAATTATCTTCTGTATCCCAAGCTCTATGCTCTGAATAATTTGCTTGAAAAACACTCATTCCTGCACGTAACCCAAACGATAATTTAATTTTATCCATATCAATAATGTACGAATAGCCAGCCATTAAATCTGTTTGACGGTTCACCCCTATTTTATCGGTTTGTAACAACAAGCCCAATCCCATTTTATCAGAAATTACCGGACCATCAACAGATAAGAACTGCGACTCCGGAGCTCCTTCAAAATTCACCCATTGTTTTCTGTACATTAAGCTGGCATTGTAATTTCCTTTTGTTGCAATAGCTGCAGGATTTACAAAAGCATGGTTAAACATGTATTGAGAAACCATAAGATCTTGCTGTGCAAAAACTAACTGGCCAGCTCCCAATAAAACGATGATAATTAATATCTTTTTCATATTCATCTATTTTTCTATAATCTATCTTAAAATTTCGCAATAACCTGTTAATACAGTTGCTCCATTATTAATTTTTAATACTACAAAATAATTCCCAGCTGGTAAGTTACTACCACTGTTTGATTCTCCATCCCATTTATTATCATAATTATTCATACTATAAACTTCATCTCCCCATCTGTTAAATATCACAATAGTATTTACCGGGTACGACTCTAAACCATGAACAAGAAACACATCATTATTTCCATCTCCATTAGGGGTAATTACAGTTGGCATTTCTAAGGCAAATGGTTCTGATAAAGAAATCTTTGTAGAAAATTTACATCCATTTTCATCGGTAATTATCACCGAATATTCCCCTGCACCAATGTTGTTCAAATTTTGAGTAATAGCTCCATTTGACCAATTAAATTGATAAGGATTAGTTCCTCCAATTACTTCTAAATTAATTGAACCATCTTGCATTTGAAATAAAGTAACATTATGACCATTAGGATATAATTCACTTTCTATAGTTGCGTACAACGAATCAGGCTGAGTAATTAAAACTGTATCTGATTTAAAACAATTGTTAGAATCTGTAACTGTTAAAATATAAGTGCCATTAGTTAAACTATCTATACTTGCTGTGGTTTCTCCAGTACTCCAAAAATATGAATATGGTTGAACCCCACCTGTAACACCTGTACTTATTACTGCATCAGATAAATTATAACATGTCACATGTTCTGGTAAAGAGGTAATCTCAATTGGATCTTCTTCATTAACCGTATAAGTAGCTGTAACTAAACAATTATTTATATCTGTTACTGTTACTGAATAAGAACCAACACCAAGGTTTGATATATCTTGAGAGACTTCAGAGTTAGACCAACTATATTGATATGGTGTAACTCCACCTGTTACTGTTAAATCTATTACCCCGTCGGTATACGAATTACATTTTACGTGAGAAATAATTTCTGATAATAAGATAGTATCTGGTTGATTTACGGAAATAGCAGCCATGTTTGTACAATTGTTTGTATCTGTAACCACTACATCATAATTGCCTGCTCCCAAAGATGATATATCTTCTGTTTGCTCTGTATTATTCCATAAGTACGTATATGGCAATACTCCTCCAACAACAGTCAAATCAATTGAACCATCTGTTGAACCATAACAACTTACATCTGCACCATTATAATTTGAAGAAACTACCATGGTTAATATTAATGAATCTGGCTCTGTTAAGGTCACGCTCGACACTTCTGAACATCCGTTTACATCTGTTATTGTTACTTGATACATGCCTGCTCCTAATCCTGTTGCTAATGAGTCTGTTTGTGTATTGCTCCATAAATAACTGTATGGTTGCTCTCCTCCTGTTGCTGTTGCTAATGCGGTTCCATCTGTACTTCCATTACATGATACATCATTCCCATTATAGTTTGATGTTATTGCTGAGGATACCAACAATCTATCTGGTACATTTATAGTGTATGGTAAACTTAAACAGCCCAATCCATCTTGTGCTATTATCGTATGTACTCCATTTATTGATAAGCTATCTGTATAATCTCCTGCTGCATTAAATGATCCATTGTCATATGACACTTGGTACATTCCTCCTTCTCCTCCTGAAATAAATACTTCTACATCGCTCATGTTTTGTCCTGATACAAAACATTTTTCAAAATTTACACTGTCTATTACTACACTCGGATTTATCACTATACTATCCATTCCCTGTGACATACATCCATTTGTATCTCTTACCATTATATGGTAGGTTGTTCCTATCGCTAATATTGTATTGTTCTGATTAAATGGTAAGTAATTTACTCCATTATCTGTTGATATCTGATAACTTGGTGTTCCTCCTGTTGGGTAGAAATCAACTGAAGTAGTTGTTCCTCCTGCTACCGGACATGAAACAAAGAAACTATCTAGCTCTACAACTGTTGGCTCTGTTAAGGTCACGCTCGACACTTCTGAACATCCGTTTACATCTGTTATTGTTACTTGATACATGCCTGCTCCTAATCCTGTTGCTAATGAGTCTGTTTGTGTATTGCTCCATAAATAACTGTATGGTTGCTCTCCTCCTGTTGCTGTTGCTAATGCGGTTCCATCTGTACTTCCATTACATGATACATCATTCCCATTATAGTTTGATGTTATTGCTGAGGATACCAACAATCTATCTGGTACATTTATAGTGTATGGTAAACTTAAACAGCCCAATCCATCTTGTGCTATTATCGTATGTACTCCATTTATTGATAAGCTATCTGTATAATCTCCTGCTGCATTAAATGATCCATTGTCATATGACACTTGGTACATTCCTCCTTCTCCTCCTGAAATAAATACTTCTACATCGCTCATGTTTTGTCCTGATACAAAACATTTTTCAAAATTTACACTGTCTATTACTACACTCGGATTTATCACTATACTATCCATTCCCTGTGACATACATCCATTTGTATCTCTTACCATTATATGGTAGGTACCACCTGTTGGTATAGAAATGTTATACTGAC
>JBFWSH010000026.1:0-48130 GCA_050248475.1 Flavobacteriales bacterium | reverse complement strand
ACCCATGGAAAAACTCGCTTTTAAACGCACCATTTCGTAAGGTGTATTTTCCGACAATTCACTGATTTTTTTAACGTAAGATGGAACAACATCGGAGGTAATAACTTTTACTTCGTTACCCAATTTATGGAACGCATTGGCCAAATGGACTTCGATATAGCCCATGGATGGAAGAAAATGTCCGCATACAATTGCAATTTTCATCAGGTGCTCAAATTAAAAGTGTTGTACCATTTTATTACCGAATACGCTCTCCAAAATTCACTTAAATGTGTGGCGTTGGATAAGTCTTTGTCGCACAATTGTAACACGTAATTTTTGTTCATTATCGAAGGTAAATTACTTTGTTTCAACTCGGTGGTTAACGTTTTTATCAATTCGTTTTTCCAGTCTTGTTGAGGCGTTACAAATCCCTTTTTATCTTTTCGCCAAACCACTTTATCGTTGAGTTTATCGTTGAGCATTTTCCGTAAAATGTACTTTGTCCAGCCACCGTGTATTTTTTGGTCGGTTGGTAAAGTTCTGATAAATTCCACCAAACGGTGGTCTAAAAACGGAACGCGTGATTCAATTGAAAAAGCCATCGAATTTCGGTCTTCGTACCTCAGCAACTCATACATTCCAAATGTAACGCTTAAGTTAACGTGTTCGTCAAAGGTTTTCCCACCGCGTTTTGGCACTATTAAATCGAGTTCCTTGATGTTTCCCGGATTGATAAAATTGTAACTTAAACGCTCTTTGGCTCTTAACTGCTGCTGCAAACTTTCGGGCAAATAATAATACGCAGCTCGCAAAACCGCATTTTTTATTTGTGGTGTAAAGTTTTGTTTGAGTAGGTTGTACTCTTTAAAAAATCGGTTGAATTTGAACGATTTCAACAATTCAATCAGATGAATTCCTGCAAAGTTGTAATAACCACCTAAAATTTCATCGGCTCCTTGGCCGTCGAGCAATACTTTGATGTTGTTTTTCCCCGCACATTTCATCACTTCCCATTGTGCAAAAATGGAGGTTGAACCGATAGGTAAATCCTGAGCATAAATGAGTTTATCCATATCCGCCACCAAGGTTTTTGCTTCGGGATAGGTATAAATATCGGTAACGTTGGGTAAATCTTTTGCCACCAATTTAGCGTAATCCGATTCATCAATGGTTTTATTTTGGTATGCTGCCGTAAAGGTTTTTAGCGGAACTCCATTTAGTTGTTTGCTTGCATTATAAACTATTGCACTAGAATCTAATCCTCCACTTAAACAAGAGCCTATTTCCACATCTGAACGCAAATGCAATCCAATGGAATCGGTAAACAATTCTTCAAATTTTTGAGTATTTGTTTTTATGTCGTTGGTATTAACGGGCAACTTTTCATCAATTGAAAAGTAAGTTGTTTTGGTCAATTGGTTGGTGTTTAAATCCAATTGATAATTGCAGCCCGGCTCAACATCAACAATATGCTCAAACAAATTTTGATAAGGATTGACAGTTGTTCCAAAAGCCAAATAACTTCCTAAATTTTTATTGGAAATGGATTTATCAACCTCTTTGAGCTTTAGCAAGGCTTTTATTTCGGAAGCAAACGCAAAAAAAGTATCGTTCCTGAAATAGTACAAAGGTTTTATTCCGAATCGGTCTCGCGAAAGTGTTAGCGTATTTTTGTGTTTATCGAAAACCACAAAAGCCCACATGCCCACAAAAAGATTAACGCAAGTTTCTCCCCATTCTGCAAAAGCATTCAATACTACTTCGGTATCGGAATTGGATTTAAAAACATACCCTTTTTGTTCCAGTTCCTGTCGGATTTCCTTAAAATTATACACCTCACCATTAAAAACAATAGTATAGCGTTGGTCAGGCGTTAATACGGGCTGATGTCCTAATGGGGTAACGTCTAAAATTGAAAGCCTGCGGTGAACCAATGCCAAATTGGGTTGATAGTTTATTTCTGAAATATGTTTCAGGTACTGAAGTTCGGTGATGGTATCTTCTCCTCTGCAATTTTCAGCATATTCTTTGTTCAACAAGAAAAATCCTTCATCGTCTGGTCCACGATGTTTTAAGGTTTGAGACAAAGCAACTATTTCTGCTACCTCAACTCCTTTTAGGTTATATATTCCGGCTATTCCGCACATTTTTATTTTCTTTTGTCATTCCGATCTTGTGGAGGAATCTTTTGAATTGGTAGTAATAACTAACAAGATTCTTCGACTTCGTTTCACTCCGCTCTGAATGACATTTTAATTGTAATTCTTTATAACATCTTCGTAAACATCCATTAAATACTTTCCAAAACTATCCAATCCAAATCGCTCTTCCAGTTGTTTATGAATCAATTCAGCATTATAATTATTTCTATTTTCAATCATGTTCTCCATAGCTTTTACAATTTCATCCACACTATCAGGCTCAACTAAAATACCATTTTTATCGTTGACAAACTCTTTGGGAGCGGTTTGATTGGTACAAATAACCGGCAAACCACAACTCAACGCCTCTGCGGCAACCAAACCAAAAGTCTCATGCCGACTGGGGAAAACCATAAAACCGCTTTTGCCAAATACTTCTGCAATTTGAAGTTTGGTCAATGTTCCTTTTAAAATTACTTTATCGGTTAAATTGTTGGCTTTTATGTATTCTGCAATTGCATGGTATTCTTCTCCTTCTCCAACAATGGTTATGGTATAATCGGGATGTTCATCAGCAATTTTATGAAATGCTTTTAACGTTCTTAAACCACCTTTAAATTCATCTAACCGACTGACAAAAACAATATTTTTTGAATGAGTGGTGTCAACGAGTTTATAAATGTTTGTATTTACAGGATTGTACGAAACTTCCACTTTTTCTATGGGAATGCCCAGCTTTAATACCTCATTTTTTTGGTGTTCGCTCACCACCAACACTTTTGCAGCTCTGCTCAACACAAATTTTGATATTCGACTTTTAAACCAACTGTTTAAAATGCTTGAATAAGGACCCGTGTGCTCGGTAACCACAAAAGGCACCTTCAATTTTTTGCCAATTAAATAGGCTAACGTTCCATTTAATATGGCACCATGAGCGTGAATAACGGTTGTATTGGTAAAGGTTTTGCCCAATTCAACCCCTTTTACAAACCATTTGATGTACAAAAAAGGTTTTTGCCAACTGCTTACTTTTTTATCGGTTACGTTATAACGTTTTACCTTAAACTGATTTCTGAAAACCTCGTCAGTAATTCCTTTTTTTGTTCCAGTTAAACGGATGTAAAGTGTTTGTACGTTTAACGACTCCACACTTTTTAGGTAATCTTCAATAAAAACCCCTTTCCAGTCGCCCTCAAATTCCGGAAAAAGTTCGGGTAAAACTAAAAGTCTGATATGTTTTTTGTCGTTCAATCTTTTTTAAAGAGATAAATGTAATCACTTCCGAGCGAAGCATTTTTGTTGTTGACAACATTACCAAACCATTTTCGGGTAAGTTCATATTTTTTGTCGTTCGAAAACAATTTTGAAAATCCAATAAACGATTGGTTGTAACGAAACGTTTTTTGCAAGGTAAATCCTGCTTTTTTAAAGCTGTTTTCTAACTGGCTCGCAGGTACTTTGTTGAGTTTGTATTTGTCCTTACCCATGAGTTGACGAACACCCAAATACAAACGAATTAATTTGCTGTAAAAGTGGCTGCTGTTGGTGTTTTGAATTACAATAACTCCACCTTTTTTTACTTTGCTTTGAATAAAAGTTAAGAATTTATCTACATCATCAACATGAGCCAAAATGCCCAAAGAAATGATAATATCGAATGTTTCATCGTTAAAATTGGTATCGAAAATATCGCCACAGAAAAAAGAAACATTGTTTATCTTTTCTTGTGCTGCATAACCTTTTGCCAACGCAATCATGTTTTCGGAAAAATCAACCAAGGTTAATTGGTTAAAGTTTTTTATATTTTTTAGGGAAATCATGCCATTCCCACAAGGCATATCTAGGGCGTTGTTGTAGTGGTTATTACCTATCAATTCGGCAACAATTTCCGTTCTTAATTTGATGTTGTAATCAAAGTGAAAATAGATTTCTGTTTTTTCAAAAAATGTTTTTACTTCCTCTTTCTTCATGTCTATCTTTATAAACCTAACAGGTTTTGGTCGTTTTCAATCCTTCAAAGATAAAGTTCTTCCTGATTTTTACAATGTTTCAGCAAAGCATTTATCAACGAGTTAGTATTAGTATATTTGGAAGGAGGTGGATGATAATCATAAAAATATTTTAGATAAAATTAGATTTGCTAATACTCAAAAGGTACGCTTACTTGATTTAGGATGTGGAGATTGTTCTTTTCTTTTTGAATTTTACAATTATTTTAATTTTGATTATGTGAATCTTGATGCTATTGACTCTGGAAAGGATTCTGACCGCGCCTCAATTGATGAATCAAAGGATTTACAGTCTAAATATTATGATTATGCTAATATAGAAAATCCAAAGGCTTTAGCCTCTAATACTATGAATTTCATATCGGATAACTCTAGTCATTTTCTTGATACAACAACTACAAAGTATGACATTGTAATTATGAATAATTTTCTTCATTGCTTAATGGATAAAGCCGAGGCTGAAAAACATATTAAAAAGTGTATTAAACGTCTATCAAGCAAAGGATATCTATTCATAAGTGTTGCAACCATTAATCATCCGAAAATTAGTAATGCCATAACACATAATGGTCCAAAATGGGGTTGTTCAATGTATGAAATAGATAAATGGACGAATCCTTTAGAATTAGTATGTGAAAAAGAAGTAGATGCAAAATTAAATTATTGTTTATATCAAAAAATAATCTAATTCCCATTTTTGATTAATTGAAATTTTCAATAGATTATCAAACAAACTCATCCTTAACATAATCAAAAACCGTGTATTCACCATTAGAATGGAGGTGATGCGTTCCTTTTATGTTTTGGAAAAAATCGGGGAAAATTTCTTGAATAATTTCTTCCTCGTAAACATCAGGGGTTAATTTCTTGATGTTTGAGATGACGGTAGATTTACCATACATACAAAACCCATGTTTTTGAGAAATTCTCGTTAACTGATTATTTTTTGTAGGAAGAAAGCCTCCGTTTCTAGCTCCATTTTTAAAAACTACCGGATTTTGATCGTGCGCTTTCCATTCGCCAGTAATGGGATTATCAGAATAATAAATATCAAGTTTATTAAAATTGCTTTTGGTGTCGGCGTTTTTATTGGTAAACAACCACCAACGATTATCATATTCAAAAATGTTGGAATCGGTACAAGCCACGTCCGAAAGCAACTCTTTTTGGTATTCCCATTTCAACGGAAAATCGACACATTTATACAATCGGATGGAATTAGAATGATACGATTCGGGAACCATGTATAATTGATTCTCATGCTTAAAAACAAACGGATAGGAAAGGTGAAAATCTTCTTCCACAACCGTTCCTAAAACTTTATAAGCATTGTCGTTTAGCTCAATGGCTGTAATTACTCCTTTTTTGGTGTTGTAGTAATAATCCTCAACAAAAACGACTGTTTTATTGTTGAAATTAACCACAAACGGATCGGCAAAAAATCTCGATTTCGGGTTAGTAATTTTAATAGCATCTTGAAATTTTACCGTACCAAATTCTCCTTTAAAAAATGCCACCGACCACCGACCAGTTCGATGAAAAATTCGTCGGATTATTTTTTTTGAAATATCGCCGATCAAGTAAGTTTGATAATTTAACAATTGCCAAAAATTGGGAATTTTAAATAATCTATCTGAAACAGGTATAGCGGTTTCGACATCAAAACTTCCTTGTTTTATTAGTCGCTGAATAACCAGCACCATCGAGGGATAACTCTCTTTAAACAAATGAAATTTATTCAGTTCGTAGAAAAACAACGTTGGAACTTCGCCACGGTAAACCACCTTTCCGGCATCCAACACCTCGCTTAAAATCTGAATAATAAATCCGGTTGCGGGCTTTTTGTGATAAACTTCCCAAAATCCCGGTGGTCCACCCCTATTCCAACGGTTATCGCCATGATGGAAAGAAAGCAAACCATGTTTTGCCACATTCAAAATTTCTCCTTTAAAAATTCCGGGGGTATTTATTCTTATCAGTAAATCAAGGTCTAAAGCCTTGATTTTTTCTACATCTTCAGCTTGGTATCGAACCACAAAACCCGATTTAGAATAATTTGCTTTTACCGAAAGTTTTTTGGTGATAAAGTCAAATGCATTAACATCAAATGTCGCTGAATATTTTGCAAAATTCTTTTCCGTTTTTTTTAAAACAAATGCTTCAATTTTAGACTGCAACTTGAACAGCATCACCGAAATTGTTCTAAAAAACCCATTTTGCTTTACAAAGTGCAACGTTTTAGAAGCCGTAGAATTGTTGTGTGAATAAATTCCCTCACTTAAAATTATCGAGAACTCAACATTACACGTATTATGCAATTCACGAATCAATTCATTGTTGAAATAATCCAACGAATTGTTGCTCATCAATAACCCTATTTTAAATTTCTCGCTTTGCATCTCAACCGGTTATCCATTCCATTTTTTCATCAACCTTTTTTCGTTCCATTTCGACAAGCCAAAAATACTTATCATGCTTTCAAACAGATTGCCTATGAGTTTTTTAATTCTGCATTTAGTAATTAACTTTTCCATATCAGCACTATAAGGCGAGTTATGCGATTTTAAAATGGCAAATCCCTCTTCGTACGATTTACAACTTAAATTGCTGGCCCCTCCAATACGAAATACAGCCAACGTTTTTGGCAAATAACTGAACTTAAATCCGGCTTTATAAACACGATAAATAAAATCGTAATCGGATGACAATTTGTAGACTTCATTAAAACCTCCAACCGCATCGTAAACATGCTTTTTTATGAATGTTGAAGGATGAAAAATCGGCATCGTTTTTTCCATTAAACTGATGTCAGGTTTTATGTCTTTGTAAAACTCCGTACCATTGATGGTTCTGAGTTTGGTCAAATCGCCATAAACCACATCAGTATTTGTTTCATTAAAATGACTTACAACTTGTTGTATGGTTTCAGGATAATAATAATCGTCGGCATTTAAAATGGCTATGATTTCGCCTGTTGCAAGTGCCAAACCTTTGTTCATGGCATTGTATATACCGGCATCTTTTTCAGAAATCAACCTGGCAATCTGCGATTGGTACTTTTTTACAATATCCAAAGTACCATCGGAAGAAGCTCCATCAACAATAATGTATTCGATTTTGGAATACGTTTGATTTAAAACGCTTTTGATCGTTTGTTCAATAAACATTTCGCCATTATAAACTACTGTAATTATGGAAACGAGAGGAAGTTTGGAGCTTGAAGTTGGAAGTTGGAAGTTGGAAATTGGAAATGATGATTTGATCGTTTTCATTTAATTTTTGATTTAAAAGCGATCATCATATTCATCAAGTTAAATGAATCTTCATAATATTTATTGAATTCTTGTTCTGTAATGTATTCTCTTCTTCTAGCTTTGTGTAAACAGGTAACCACTTCTGCTAATGAACGAATGGAATAACCCATAAATTTTTTAAACTCAAGATGAGATTGTCCAATAGAACCTTCTGAAATATTAAGAGCTATGGAATCAACAGCCCTTCTTATTTGAGATGACAAGTTGTATATTTCTTTTTGAGGAAATTTATTTGACAAATTGTTCAATTCCTCACCTAATTCCATGGCTTTTTGCCAAATAATTAAATCCTCGAATTTAAATTTAATCATTATATTATTTATTTCTTAATCATTAAACTGCTCACTTCTAACTTCGTACTCCTAGCTTCTAACTCTTAAAAGTTTTAAAGGATTACCGGCATAAATTCCATAAGGTTCAAGCACCGATTTTTTCAGAACCAACGAATTTGCTCCTATTACTACACCATTTGGAATTTTAGCTCCTTTTAAGACCACGCTGTTTGCTCCAATCCAAACATCATCTCCAATACTGATTGGTTCTGAGTCAGATTCTTGTTCTAAAATCAACTTGTTTTTATCCGTTTTGTGGTTGGCATCTCTAATGCTCACATTTTCGGCAATCAAACAATTTGAACCAATCTCTACTTTGGTATTAACGGCAATGGTTGTGTTACGTGTCAAATTTACATTATTGCCTATTTTGAGCAATGCTCCAGGAACTACTTCAAACGTAATATTTTCGCCTATGGTAATGTTGTTTCCTAAAACAATGTTGTGATTTGGCACCAATCTAAACATCAGAAATCTCAGACATTTCAACCCATTTCCTACTTTAC
This sequence comes from Flavobacteriales bacterium, assembly GCA_050248475.1. GTDB lineage: Bacteria > Bacteroidota > Bacteroidia > Flavobacteriales_E > Vicingaceae > Vicingus. The sequence continues at coordinate 39,846 of JBFWSH010000026.1, read as the reverse complement.
AGCCATGTAATAATAAATACAATTTCTGCCAATGCCCCTTACATCGATATCTTAAATTTCGACAAGCTTGTTCGATATAGACTGTTAATTTTAGCATTGTAGTTACAAAGATAATGGAATAAGGTACAAGACCTCATATTTTATGAAATTCATGAAATTGAATTTTCTTATTTATTGAGTAAGTGATTAAGTTTACTCACAATTGCCGACCACATAAAATGTTGATTTGTATACGTTTTTATCTCTTCACACTTATCCTGCAATATATTTTGATGGTCAATTAATTTTTGAATTTCCGTAGCATAGGCCTTAATATCATTGACCTCTGTCCAAAAGCCATAGTTAAAGTTATTGGATAAATCCGTAAACGCCGACATGCCGGTTGTACCAAGAATGTAGTTACCAAAGTACATGGCCTCAACAAATGCAATCCCGAACGATTCAAACGGAGATGTTAAACAGAAAATCTTAGATCGGTCATAATACGAGTACAGTTCCTTTCTGTCGTTAACTTCTCCGACAAACTGAACCTGTTCTTTTAATGATGGATTACGCTGATAAAATTGGTCGATAACAACTTGAAATGGTTGGTGAATTGGCCCAACAAACAACACTTTCCAATCGTTCAGTTCTAATTTTTCAATTACCTTCAACAGCATTTCATTGTTTTTTACATCCAATCCAATTCGGCCTACTGTCAATAAAATATTTTCTTTTTCAGGAAATTGTTTGGTTGTTGGGAAATGTTTTTCAAGAAAGACATCGTTCACTCCATTGGGCAAATAATGTATCTTATTTTTTAGTTCAGGATAATGCTGGGTAACCAACTCCAAACCCAAATTGTTTTCTATACTCAACAAATCAACATTTCTTAGAAATTTCTTTTCAAGATTTTTAAAGTAGATTTTTTTCAATGACTTGGTGGTATGTTCAACTTTCCCTGATTTAAAATGTTCGTTATAGGCATCCATTTTAACATACAACTTGCCTGTTGGATTTAGTTGTTTGTAAAGATTACCATACACAAAGGTGTCTTTTTTGAAATGGTATAAATTTAATACGTCTATTTCCAACGCATGTTCTTTGAGATAATTTATTACCGCCTTTTCCCAAAAATGTTTGGTGCCAATATTTTCAATAAATACCATTTCAAGGCCACTAACTTCGCCTTGGGCATGGAAATAATCCGCGCTATTTTTATACGTTACAATTTCAGTTTGATAACCGTGTTGTTCGTTTAAAAAATGAGGAATTTGCCCTAAATCCTTAATCAAATGAGAGTTTTCTGTAATTGGAAATATGGTGGTAAACTTTTTAGTCATCAATATTCAAAAACTAACTCTTTTTTACCTCTTAATTTCAATAATTTCCGTTCGATATTAATCAGTTTCATCTTTATTGGGTGTCGATTTAAATCCCCTCCGTGAGAACCGGATACGCCTTCAAAAACCGGATTTTTTTGAAACAAATCAACATTTTTTACATCTACTTTTTGTAATCGTTGATAAACAACATGTTCTATAAAAACACCTTCTGCGTCATTTACTTCTTTGTAACCACCGGCTATATAGGTTGAATATTCTTTACATCCGCATACAAAAAAAGAAGTTATTGCTATTTTCTTTTTTTGATGTCTATCAATTATAAAACCTCTACTTTTCTGCTGTTTTAGTTCATCGAAATTTGTCACAATATAACGACCGGAAACTTTAATAAATTCATCAAATTCATTAGCCAATTTACTCGCCGTTTGATCCAAAATTTCAAATTCCTGATAACCTTTTCCTTTACTAAATTCATTGGATACAGGATATTGCATGAGTTTGACTTTACCTGTTTGAAAGATAACCTGAAAATCATTATCCTCCTCAAAATTATATCCTGAATTTTCAATAAAATAAATCGGCAAATGATAATGTTGTATATAAAAATGAAGTGCTTTTAAATACTCTCCTTTCCTGATTTCCACATCATTTTGAGAAACCATAACACTGTTAGGCTGAATGGTAGCAGTTATAATTAAACATTGTTTCATTTGCTATTTTTTAGCCATTAGAACAATATTACTTGCTTCAGGTATGCTCATTTTTAGAATAGTGAATCCAGCCTTTTCAACGGTATCTTTTAATAAGGTTGGCGTGAGCTGATTCAAGTGTTCATTTTCTATGTTTCCCGTATAGGCAAAAAACCAATGATAAAGTGCCCACAAATCCTGATAATACCAGCCATCGTCTTTATTATAAAAATCTTCTTCTTTGGGAAAGCCTAATTTCAAAAACTCTTCGTGATCCCTTTCTGCAACTTGTCCAAAGAAGAAGCCATAAGATACCCCTAATGCATTTGGTACCCGAATTGAAATAAGCCCGTCTTGAGAAAGAATTCGTTGGTATTGCTCTAATTGTTGTTCTAATTGTTGTTGTGTTAGATGCTCCATTACATGGTTGCTATGCACCTGATTAATGGATGCATCGGGGATAAAGGACAAATCCAGAATATTTGCCAGCACCTCCCTACTTACATTTTCATGTTTTACAAAATCGAGATTAACAAAACCTTCAAACTCTTTGGTTCCACCACCGATGTTTATTTTGCTAAACCCTTGATCTAAATACTGTTGGAAATCTTTTTTGGTTTGCTCCGTATTCTCCAATTGAAATACTTTACTGTTGTTTTTGTATTTTCTAATCAGTTGTTTTCTTCTATAGCCTAAACTCCAAAAAATAAGCTTACTAATTGCCATATTCACATATGGGTAGTTTCCAAAATAGCTGTCCGTTTTCTTTTTTATTATCACCTCTTATCGTATTAACTTTATTCTTACCAACCAAAGCCCGGTCAAGCAAAAATAGCTAATTATACCATAATTACCTATAAAGCTATAGGCTTCTGACAAAGTAAGTTAAAATTCAATTAAATCGCATCAAAATTTATTTATATAGCTATCTTTGATTTTTGCTAGAACATCAACTATTTCGAATAGATTTAAAATTTGAAAAACTATTTTATCCATATCGGTATGCCTCGAACAGGGACAACTTTTTTACAAAGAAAAGTGTTTCCGAGTATCGATGGATATAGTTATTACGGTATTCCTTACACCAATTACAATCAGGCATTTCAAAAAATGATGTTCATGGATGATTCTTTATTTGATAAGGATGAATTCATTAATGAGATCAATAAATTAGAGGGTGATAACATTATTCTGTCTAATGAAAATTTTATCGGGCAATCGTTATTTTACCATCATTCCAACCGAACTAAAATTGCACAACGATTACATCAGGCCATGCCTAATGCAACCATTATTTTATATTTAAGAAATCAGGTTGACCTTTTAAAATCGTTGTATTTAATATCTGTTGGCTGGAAAGAGCATAAAACCATTGATGATTTTGTTTGGAAAAAAAGAACTAATTACACTGTTGAGAATTACAAAAAAGGTCGTTTGGATTACGGAGAAAATGAGGCTTATTACAGCACCTTCAATTCGTATGAACATCTTGATGGATATATATACAATGCTTTGATAACATTGTATAAAAATCTATTTCCAAAAGTGGAAATTATCCTTTATGAAGATTTTATAGCTCATCCTGAAAAAGTACAACAACGATTAGAAGGAATTTTTAATACCGCCTTTAACTCCGCTGTAACAGCTTCATTTACCAATAAAGAAGTGCTGAATCAAGGTTATAACAAAAATCAAGCGAATTGGTTAAGAAGGCTTAACAAGTGGCATAATGTAGCTGAAGACAACAATTTCAAATCCAGAGTATTAACCAAACTAAAACGACTCGTAATTAACCATATAAAATCAGATAAAAAACTTGAGTTTAGTGATGAAACCCTTAAACGTTTAAGAGATTTTTATCAACCATACAACCAACAATTAGCCAAGGATTTCCCTGAATTGGGGCTAAATGAGTTCGCGAAAGATTACTTGTTGTAAATTACTTATCCCAAATACCTTTGGCAGTTCCATTAATTATTTTTAAGTATTGAATTGGTTGAAAAATGGCTCGTGGAAATACACAAAGTACAGATGCCAAAATAACTCCTGCACTTCCCATTTCAAGATTTTTTCCAAAATAGATTGATAAAGGGATATTAACAATACTTACTAAAACCGAATGCCAAAGGCTCAATTTGATTTTGGAAATTCCGCTCAAAAAATTAGAAAAAACCATGGTGCTTGTACTCAACAATACCCAAAGGGCCATAATTGTCGACAATAAAAACGGTACCTGTACTTTATCGCCGACCCATAATGAATACGCGTAATTCGAAAAAGCCAGCATACCTACTAACCCTATAAAAACAACCCCCCATAACCTAAAAGTTTTCTTAGTTGCTTGTTTAATCCATGTAATATCTTTTTTTACATAAGCATCGGTATAAGCCGACCATAATGGAGTTGTGATGATTGTAAATACCATGGTAACAATACCAAAATATTTGTATGCAATGTTGTATGGTGTCACATCCTCAGGCCCTGAAACCTGAGTGATGATAATGTTGTCTGTCATGAAAACTACTAAGGCCGCACCTTGCATAATAAAGAACCTAATTCCCAGACCTGTTAAATCTTTCAAATACGAAAAATCAACAAATTTTAACGATGGTTTATATTTTTTGTACGATGTATTGTAATACCAGACTCCTGAAATTAAAGGAACTAATAAATTGATTATGCTAAATGTAGCTCCCAAATACAATAGTGATCCATCAGTTGTTTTCATCAATAAAACTACTGCAATTAACGAAAGTAAACTGCTAAAGGTATTGATAACATTACTCATTGCCGGACGCTGATCGGCAATAAAAACAACATTTATTAATTTAAAAATGAACTGAAAACAGAATACCGTAAAAACGATAAATACCAACTTTTCCAACTCATTAATATCGATGGATGTATTTAATATTTTACCCCAATTTAAGAAGTGATTCACCACAAAAAAAATTGCAAAAAGTGCTATTGAAATTATCGTGATGACAGCATAAGTAGTACTTATGTATGTTCTCGCTAAATCATATTTACCTTCAGCTTTGGCAATAGCAAATTTGTTTCGCAAGCCATTACCTAATCCAATGTCAAAAAAATTAAACCAAGCAATAACCGACATCAATGTTATCCATACACCATACTTGGTTGGATTTAAATAATCAATGGTTAAGGGTACTAGTAAAAGGCTTATTACCAAACTTATTCCTTTAAGAAAAAAAGAAGCTAAAATGTTTTTTTTTGCTTTTATTGAACGTTCGTGACCAGAAAGAAATTTATTAGCAAATCCGGTTATCAAGACTTTTTGTTTTTTCGGTTTAATAATCCCTTTTTCTGTTCCTCTTCGTAATACCCGTATCCATAACCGTATCCATAACCATAACCATAGTGAGAGCCCCGAGAATTTACCGCATTAAACAAAACCGAGGCATTCCTTAATTTTCCTTCTCTATACAATTCTCCAACATGAGTAAGATGATCCTTTTTTGTAACATTTTGACGTACAACAAATACAATGGCATCGGTAAACTTTTCCAACAACAATGCGTCAGTAACTAACCCTATAGGTGGAGAATCGATAACAATGGTGTCGTATTTTTCTTTCAACAAGTCTATTAACTCATCCATTTTTGAATTCATTATTAGCTCAGAAGGATTTGGTGGTATTGGTCCGGAAGGAATGATATCTAGATTTTCAACACCCGATTTCTGAATGACAGCATCAATATCTTCAGCACCAATTAGGAACGAACTGATACCTTTGTCATTAGAAATATTAAAGTCTCCAACAATCTTCGGTTTTCGTAAATCCATACCCAATAAAACGGTTTTTTTTCCTGACGCAGCTATTATTGAAGACAGGTTCATGGCGGTATAGGTTTTACCTTCTGAACCCACAGAAGAAGTAATCAAAATAACCTTTTGGTCATTTCCGGCAGCAAAATACTTCAAGTTAGTTCGAACTGATCTGAACGACTCCGCAATCAAAGATTTTGGCTTTTCAGAAACAATAAGAGCATATCCTTCCTTACTCAAACCAACAACTCCTAAAATGGGCATTTTTGTTAATTTTTCAATTGTTTTCTTATCTCGAACTGTATCATTTAATTGCTCTTTAATAAATATTAAACCTGTTGGCAATAAAAGTGACAGCAAAAGAGCTAACGAATAACTTTTGTTTGGCAATGGTCTAATCGGATATGGCGTTGAACGAGCCTCCTCAATAATTCTATTATCAGATACAGAGGCTGCCAGAGCCAAATTTGTTTCGGCTTCCTTTTGCAATAAATACAAATACAAACTTTCTTTAACCCGATATTCTCGTTCAATGCTTACTAATTCTCTTTCCGTTTTTGGAATGGTTCTTAGCTCTTTCTCCAATAATCCTAATGATTTTGTAGATTCTTTTTTCGATGCTATCAATCCCTGTTTTATACTTCCGATGTTTTGAATTAGTTTTTTTCTGGTATAATCTATTTGTTGGTTAATTAAAATAAGTGTTGGATTTTCACCCTTGGTTTCGTTTCCAATTTTTTGTTTTTTGACTTCCAAATCAGTTATCTGACCTATTAAACTAAGTAACATCGCATCGTTTATACCTAAAGATGAAGGTGCTATATCTGCTAAACTTTTATTCTCTTGTACATAACTACTTAAATAATCAATAAAACTTAACTGTAAGTTAATATTTGACAAATCATGATCAGTAGATTGAACATTTTGTAAAACCAACTGAGATTTCGCACTTACATCGATAATCCCTTTTTTCATTTTATACTCTTGTCTGGCAGTTTCAATTTGTTTTAGTTCTGTTGAAATGGTCTGCAACTGACTATTAATGAAATTGGCCGTACTACTAGCTATTTTGTTCTTTTCGAGTATATCGTTTTCGAGATAAACTTTAACCAACGTATTTAAAAAATCAATTCCTCTTTGTGGTATTTCATCTTCTATACTTAAAACAATAATTGATGAATTCTTTCCTGGTTGTTCAATACTAAGTTTTGCCCGATAAAATTCAACGGTATTACTAAGGTTGTTAAACTTTACCCTAAACTTTCTTTTTTCAAAAGATTGATCGTTAAAAGATATTGCGTCAAAATGAACTCTTTTGTTTACTGTAAACTCTCCAACAGGTAAATAAATTTTTTCTCCAAACGAATGCTTTTTAGTGTAGCTTTCGTTGGTTTGTTCAATTTGATAATTTAATTCGAAAGAATTCTCATCTAGGATAGTAAAGTTAAAGAAGTTGTTATACGCATAAAAATTAAGTGAATCATAATCAATTACAAATGGAGATTCAGTATACAACTGACTTTTTTTAACATTTCCAACCAAATAATACAATACATCCAATTCTAAATGTTGGAGTGTTTTTTTTAGAATACTTCTTGATTTTAAAATTTCAATTTCATTTTCGATGTTTTTCTTGGCATTATAAACATCTAACTCCTTTAACAGCTCTTGTGTTCCAACACTAGAGCTATTATCATCTTTAATTAAAATTTTTGCTGAAATATTATAAATAGGTTTTACGTACCAATTATAAAAATATGCAAAGCTAAACCCGATAACTAAAGCAACAACATAGATGTACCAATAACGTAAATAACCATAAAGAAACTCTTTTAGATTAAAATGTTCTTGTTCTCCCTCAAAATTATCAAGTATTGGTTCTTTTTGCATGAGTTAATTTTTCAGAACAAAAATACAAGTTTATCTGAGAAGTTAGCTGTATTAAAATACTGCTCAATTATTTTATAACAATAATTTCTACTCGAATATTTTGCATTGCTTGTTTCATGTTTTTGGGTTTTTCAATAATCATTCTATCTCCACCATATCCAACGGTTTGTATTTGTTCTTCTTTTACACCATTTTTTACTAGATATTCTTTTATTTTTTCAGCTCTCAATTTAGATAATTTCTTAGCCGTTCCTGTAAAATTCCATTCTTTTCCCAAATTTTCATACCCTCTTGATTTTTTAACCGCCTTATTACCACTTGTGTGCCCTTGAATTTCAAATGAATACTGGGAATTTTCGAGCATAAATTTATTTAGTTTCAACAATTCTTTTGTTGATTCCATTTTTAAAGCATAAGTATTCGGGTGAAAATAAATTTTATGCATTATAATTTTTTCACCAACTTTTATTGGGTTTAATTCAATTTTGATTTGGGTGGTATCAACATCAATGGTATCAATATATGGTTCATAACCAAAATGGTTGATCGAAACCATTACCTTGTTTTCATTCAAATTTAATATTCCAAATCCATCACTCACTGTTGAGTTAACCTTATCTAATAATGTTCCCGATAAATTAGATATCGAAAGTTCTGCCTCAATTTGTTTTTGACTATTTTTATTTACAACAACTCCTCTGAATCGATCAATTTTCTTAGCAATATCAATGGATTCAAGAGTATCAATTAACTCTCTATTTTCAATAATCAGCGCCTCCACAATTGGATCAACTTCGGGCATCGAATCATGCTCAACAATCGATCCCAATGCATCTTCCACACAATCGTGATGAATGGCTTTAATTTTGGACTCCTTATTTTGAGTTGTTAATGTTAAAATGTGGCCACATCCTACACCATTTAAATGCAAAACAGAAATGTAATAGGTTTCACCTTTTTTTGCACTTATTGACCCTTTTGATTTGTTTAACAAAGGTGGCTCATTTTTTTGTACAATATCATTACAAATGTTTTCTCCGTTATATTTATATATTATCAAATCATATATATCTTCATTATTAACCGATAGCAACTCAAACATCAAACTACAATTTGAAGTAATATTCACCTTGTACCAAAATGTGTATACATCTTCTGGCTGATAATAAATTTCTCTTGAGTCTTCATTAATAATTCCAGAAGGAAAATTTATTAATTCAGGATTAATACAAGTGGGGTAATTATTCTGTGCCATTACTCCAATTGAATTAATAAATGAAACAACTATCAGCGATATGTATTTTATGAATTTCAATAACAGAAAAAGTATTTTTTATTAAAATTAATTGAATAACCTGTTGCGGCTTTTTATTAAAAAAATAGTTGTTAACCCAGCTCTTTTAATATCTCCAGTATATAAAGTATTAATTTTCAAAAAAATTCTCACTAAAATTTACCAAATAAAGCTCTTTTTTTGCCCTTGTCAATGCGGTATACAACCAACGCAGGTATTCCAAATTAATCATTTCTTCAGTTAAATAGCCCTGCTCAACAAATACCACATCCCATTGGCCCCCTTGCGATTTATGGCATGTTACGGCATTAGCAAACTTCACTTGTAATGCCTGGTAATAAGGGTTTTGACGAATCAACTCATTACGTTTTTTACGATTGGGTTCATAACTATATTCTTCAGAAACAGCTTCGTACAATTCTTTAAACCGTGTTGATGAAAGCGAAGATGATTCGGATAAAATACTTTCCAACAATATTTTTACTTCTAAATCGGGTTCATTTGGATAATCAATCATTCTTACTATCACATTAACAAAACGGAAACCGTACAGCTCTTCCTCCCCCCTAATTCGTAATATTTCAACAATATCACCATTAGCAATAAATCCAGCTTTTGAAGAATCTTCTAACCAGAAATAATTGTTTTTTACTACCATCAAATAATCGCCAGAAGCAATTTCATCTTCCAGCCATTTAATTCTTGCACGTATTTGTAAATTAAACAAATTTGCCCGTTTGTTACTTCTACAAATCACCATACAATTTTCTTCACCATATTTAGAGTAAGCATCGCTTAAAGCATCTTCTAATTCAACTCCAGTTATTTTAATAACATCTTTAAATTTCTCTTTAGTTTCTAATAAAGGTAGTTGATAATTATTATTCGAAATTTTACCTCGAATAGAAGTTGCTAAATTTAATATTCCCGAATTTTTAGTTTGGCGCACCACCTCATCTAGTTCAAAAAATTCTAAATTCAAGTGGTATGATTGATATAAAAAATCTTCGTCTAAAGCAGGGCTTATATCCATACCAACTGGAGGAAGCTGTGCAACATCACCAATTAAAATTAATTTGCAATTAATACCCGAATACACATAACTCAACAAATCGTCTAACAGACTTTTACTTTCTCCCCAACTTACCGAAGTCAATCCTGCTCCATCACCTATCATAGAAGCCTCATCAACCAAAAAAATAGCATTTTGAAATTTATTTTCTTTAATAGAAAATTTGGTATACCCATCGCCACCCGAACGCAATTGATAAATCATTTTATGAATAGTAAATGCTGGTTGATTAGAATAATTCGACAACACCTTTGCTGCACGGCCAGTTGGTGCCAATAAAACGGGAGTAAAATTAAACTCAGGCAAGGTTTTTACCAATGCACCTATAATTGATGTTTTACCGGTTCCAGCATAACCCTTTAGTACAAAAGTGTGTTTTTTAATACTCGACAATACAAAATCAGTTAATTCACCAATAACCTTTTGCTGATTTCTGGTTGGTTTATGCTTAAAATTGGCAAGAAGTGAATTAAAAAATAAGTTGTGCATGAACAAAATGAAAGTTTAAAGTTACCGTTAATTCTAAATATTGCCCCTTTTATTAATTGATAATATTAAAGGTATATTAATTTTAGGTTTAGATTACCGAGAGCATAAAAAAAATTGTAGATTTGTGAGTAATTAAAAAAAACACGATTAATATAAAATACTTATGAAATTAGTAATTCAACTTGTTCTTATTGTGGCTTCGGCGTTTATGGGCTATTTAATTTACGATAGCATTGATAGTAAAATTGAATTAGAGAAAGAAGTTAAACACAGAAAAGCTGTTGTTATTGAGCGTTTGGAGCAAATAAAAGAAGCTCAAATAAGTTATAAAAAAGTTCGTGGTGAGTACGCTAAATCTTTTGACCAATTAAGAGATTTCTTAACAAACGATTCGTTGATTGTAGTTAAAGCAATTGGTGTTGTGCCAGATAGTTTATTAGGACAGGAAGCTAAAGCACTGGCAATGGGTATTATTGTTAGAGATACGAGTAAAATTGCTGTGAGAGACGAAATGTTTAAAGGTAATTTTCAACAGGTGGTTGATTCACTTTCAATCATTCCTTTTTCCGATGGGTCAAGTTTTTCAATCAATTCTGGAGAAATTGAAAAAGGTAAAGTAAAAGTAAAAGTGTTTGAAGTTACTGCTCCTTACAAAGAAATTTTTAAAGGTTTAAAAACAGATAATGAAGGAATTGACATGAGCCAGGCATTAATTTTAGGTTCAATGACTGAACCTTCAATAAACGGTAACTGGGATTAAGATATTCTAATAAATAGATAAAAAAGGATATGAAATTCATATCCTTTTTTTTTAACTTTATTTCACCAAATGGCAAGTTTTCAGAAACATACTTCATTTTTTGACAAATCATTTTCCGATTTAAAAACGTCCGATTATCAGTTGTTTTTACAAGTAAGTAAAAATGGGTTAAGCTATACTGTTTTCAACCCACAAACTAACACTTTTATTGGTTTAGAAAGCTATATATTTAACGACATTTACAACGATTATTCATTATTATCACCTCTTCAAGAGTTATTAAAACAAACAACATTATTGCAAAAGAACTTTAAAAAAATAGTAGTTTCATACGTAAACAATAGAGCTACACTAATACCAAAACCAATATTTCAAGCCAACGATCTAAAAGTTTACCACCAGTTTAATTTTGCTCAACAAGAAGAAGACGTTTTTAAAAGCGATTTCTTAATTAACCTTTCAGCATATAATGTTTACAGTATTCCTGACTATATTGTCAATGCATTTAGTAATTTTTCTAATGTGGTCTTTCATCATTTTTCAACAGCTTTAATCGAATCTTCATTACTACTTGCAAAAAAAACAAAAACACCAATTATTGTAGAAGTACATGTACTGCCAAATTCATTTCAAATTACGGTTGTAAAAAATCAAAAACTTGAATTGTATAATACATTCAACTATCAAACCAGTGAAGATTTTATTTATTACCTGCTTTTTGTGTTAAATCAATTAAACATCAAAAATGATGAAACCACTATACGTTTAACTGGCGAAGTAGATAAAAATTCTGCCATTTACGATATGCTTTACAAATACATCAACACCATTGAATTTTGCGAAACCCCTAACGACTTAAATTACAGCTACGTTTTTGAACAAACTCAAAAACATTACCATTATGCACTTTTCAACTTGTACCTGTGCGAATAATCTCAGGGTCACATAAAGGTAAAACTATTGTAGCACCAAAAAATTTGCCGGTACGTCCAACCACCGATTTTGCAAAAGAAGCTCTTTTTAATATTCTTGAAAACAATTTTGAGATAGACAAATTAAATGTTTTGGACTTGTTTAGTGGTACTGGAAACATCAGCTACGAATTTGCTTCGAGAGGGGCAAAAACCATAACCTCAATCGATCAAAATTTTAATTGCTACAACTTTATTAAACGAACATCTAAAGAATTGAACTTGTCTGCTATTCAAGTTTTTAAAGCAGATGTATTTAAATTTTTAGCAAAAAATGCCCAGCAATACGATTTTATATTTGCCGACCCTCCTTACGATTTAAAAAACATTGACGAAATAGTCCGACTGGTTTTCGATAATACTATTTTGAAAGAAAATGGTTGGCTAATTGTAGAGCACGACAAACGAACAGATTTAAAAAATCATCCCAACTACGTTCAGACCAGAAAATATGGTAACGTTAACTTTAGCATTTTTAAAGATTTAGTCTAATATTGGTTTAAAACCTTTTATGTCAAACATTATCACATACAAATCCATTTGGAAAATTGCTTTTCCTATCATTATTAGTGGCATTGCTCAAAACGTGGTTAATGTTACCGACACTGCATTTTTAGGGCAAGTTAGTAATGCTGCTTTGGGTGCTGCTGGTAATGCTGGTATTTTTTATTTTGTAATGATAATTACTGGTATGGGGTTTACCACTGGTGCACAAATTATAATTGCCCGTAGAAATGGTGAAAAAAATTATTTGCAAATTGGTCGAGTGCTCGACCATACCTTCTATTTTATTATACCTTTTGCGTTTCTTTTATTTTTTTTGGTTCAGGTTTTTTCAGCTAACTTTTTTGACTTCATTACCCAATCTGAAAATATCAAAACACTAGCCAACGAATATATTAATATCCGGATGTGGGGCGTATTATTTGCATTTTTAAACTTTGCATTTATTGCATTTTATGTAGGAATTATCAAAACCCGAATTTTAAGTTATGTTACTATTTTAATGATGTTAATAAATGTAGTTTTAGATTACATTTTAATATTCGGTCATTTTGGTTTTGAGCCTATGGGAGTTAAAGGAGCTGCTTTAGCATCAGTAATATCAGAACTTTTTGCTTTTGTGTTTATTGTTGTTTATACCATAAAAAACATTGATTTGGCACAATACAATTTATTCAAATTTCAAGCTTTTGATTTTGGCATTTTTAAACGACTATTTAATGTAAGTAGCCCCATTATGCTACAAAACTTTATGTCGTTAAGCTCGTGGTTTATCTTTTTTATGATTATTGAAAAAATGGGTGAAACGGAATTAGCCATCTCACACATTGTTCGAAGTATTTATATGGTTTTAATGATACCTTTATTTGGTTTTAGCAGCGCTACTAACTCACTGGTAAGTAATTTAATAGGTGAAGGCAGAAGCAATGAAGTTTTTACCTTAATTAAAAAAATAATACTTATGAGTTTAGGCTTTACCTTTATTCTTTCAGCCATAAGCTTTTTTATACCTGAATTTTTGGTGAGTTTTTATACCAGCAATGATGAACTCATTTCGCAAACTACCAGTACCTTACACGTAATTAATTTTACCATGTTTTTCTTTTGCATTTCATTTATCCTATTTAATGGTGTAACAGGAACTGGAAATACCAAAACATCAATGCTAATTGAAGGCACTAACATTGCTATTTACATCAGTTCAGCTTATTACATTGCCATTACGATGCAATCAAGTTTACCTGTTGTTTGGGCATCAGAGTTTATCTATTTCGGATTTTTAGGGTTGTTCTCTTTTCTCTACTTAAAATTCGGAAGTTGGACTAAAAAAGAAATATAATCCTTCATGGATAGTTATTATATTTACACTATGATGAAAAACTATTTTATAAAAACACTCACTTTTTTTGTTGGTTTGTTAAGCGTTGTTTTACTAAACGCACAAACTTATGGCCCTGGAAATAAATCAGGGGGGTTATACCGAACAAACGATGACATACTAGACAAAGGTTGGTTTTTTGGTATTGGGGCAACGTATATGATGCCATACAGCAGAATTACAGAAACCATTAAAAGTACTGATAGTATAACAGGAATAACATATTCCGATTTTTATGCTGCACAACCAAAAAATACTTTTGCAAAAAGTTTTACCACTCAATTTGGCCCTTTCTTAGAGGTTGGTAAATTTAGAATGACAGGTAAGCGATTTATTAACTATATGGATTATGGCTTATCGTACAAATGGTTTAGAGGTGGTGAAAATTTCACTCAAACAAGTAGCATAAATAATATTGTTGTCGGTTCCAGTTCTACTCGTGGTACATTTAGCGATCATGGTTTATCGGGTAATTTTAATCTCGGGTATCGTTACGATAGAAACGACAAAACATTTTTTGTTAATGGTATTGGACTTAACCTCGATTATCTAATTATTACATCACGTGAAGGTGGTGGAGTAATACCTAACAAAGAACAAAAATTTACCAACTCGCTAATTGGTGAAATGCACTATTTTTTTGGATTTGGAATAAAAACCAACAAACGATTAATTATAATGCCCATGATTGAAACACCTATCTTGGCATTATATCCGTTTAACCACATTGTTTCTACCCACGATTATTTTAATACACGGCACCGCCCTGTTTTTATCAAAATAAGATTTATGTTCTTGAAGAAAGGCTCTACTTCTTGTCCTGCGGTTTATAATCCAATGGGTGTTGACCCAAAAACCTTTCAACCTGACCAAACAAAATAATTATTGACTGTTCTTAAATTTAAGTAAACACCATAAAATTCATTTGAATGAGTATATTTGGTTGGTATGCACATCTATGAATTATGAAAAGATCTGACTTTTTAAAAACCATTTTACTGGTTGGTGCTCCATTAATAGCTTTCCCAAATAGTGTTATTGCTATGGTTACTGAAACCAAAAGTAATTTTCGACGAATTTATTCCAACAGTAAGTTAAGGTCCGAATTTTATAAATTTCTACAAAATGTATTCAATTTATACCCTGAAAACGAATTTCATAAGCTTATTGCAAAAGCTACTGCCGATAAAGTAACCGATAAGGATATTTATATAGAAGCACAAAATAAATTAGATGAAATTACTCCAACATTTTCAGCAATAAGCCACCAATTACCTGCCTTATTTAAACAAAAAGAAGAAATGGCAAAACAAGCTGTCACTTTACTTGAAAAAGGAACTACTTACAATGGTTATTTAGAAATAGGCTCATCTGGAAGATACTTGGATTATTTAGAAGAAAAAGTAAACATTACTGGTGAACGATTTTATGCTGATTTTAAAACTCCCGGTTATTCCATAACTGAAATGATTGATAGAGGTCAGATTAGTATTGGTGCCAACTACATTCCAATGGCAGATTATAACACCAATTTTTCCGCACTAATAACCAACGAAAGTTTAGATTTAGTAACCGTTTACATTGGTTTTCACCATTGCCCGCTTGATCTACGTATTCCTTTTATCTCGTCAATTAGAGATACGATACGAGTTGGTGGTAAATTAATTTTGAGAGACCACGATTGTATTGATGATGACCAAGCCACTTTGGTAGCTTTAGCTCACGATGTATTTAACTTGGGCACTAAAGAAACTTGGGAATACAACATCAGCGAAATTAGAAACTTTTATACGCTTGATTTTATTTGTGATTTTGTAGAAAAAGTTGGGTTTAAATTCGACAAAAGAACGCTGTTTCAAGAAGGCGACCCAACCAAAAATGCATTAATGATGTTTACAAAAATTTAATTCCATTTAAATGAACAATTTGATATCAAAACTGTACCTGTTCCTACAATTCCTTATTACTTTTTTAAAAAAATGTAAGACATTTATTCATAAAAAGAAACGACGATACATTCCTTTTTATGCCTTTGTTGGATATCTACTTTTTGTAATCTTATTAGTAAAAACGTCTGGTGACTCCAACTTTAATAAAACCTTACCAAACAAAAGAATAAATGATGTCACGGCTATCAATCCCATTCAAGTTGGTAAACAAATAACACCTAAAACCATACAGGAAATCATCGATGCAATACAATCAACTACTGGACCCATTTCAATAGGTGGTGGGCGATACAGTATGGGAGGACAAATTGGTTACGAAAACAGCTTGCACGTTGATATGCGTCAGTTTAATAAGGTTTTAAACATTGATATCGAAAAAAAACAAGTAACTGTTCAATCTGGTATTTTATGGCGAAATCTACAAAAAGCTATAGATCCTCATAATCTTTCCATAAAAATAATGCAAACCTATGCTAACTTTACTGTTGGTGGTTCCCTATCAGTAAATTGTCATGGAAGATATATCGGTCATGGTCCCATCATTTCATCTGTACAACATTTAAAATTAATCACCGCATCCGGCGAAATAATAACCGCCAGCAGGAACGAAAACCAAGAAATTTTTAATGCTGCTATTGGTGGATATGGTGGTATCGGAGTTATTGTAGAAGCGACTTTACAATTGGAAGATAATGTTAAAGTAGAGCGTCAAACCAAGTTGATTGACGTAAAAGATTACAACGATTTTTTTAACAATAATATCGGAAACAATAAAGATGTTGTTTTTCAAAATGGCGATCTATATCCACCCAACTACGATGTAATAAATAATGTTTCGTGGGTTAAAACTACTAAAAAATTAACCGACACCACTAGAGTTACTCCTGAAGATGAAAACTACTGGATTGAACCCAAAATTGTAGAATTGGTTTCGTGGGGCAATTTTGGAAAATGGGTACGACGAACTATTATTGATCCTATTCTTTACAGTACTGAAAAAGTAGTTTGGAGAAACAAAGAAGCCAGCTACGATGTTCGGGAATTGGAACCAGGTTCTCGCGAAGAGCAAACTTATGTGTTGCAAGAATATTTTATTCCGATAAACAATATTCAGTCGTTTATTCCAAAAATGAAGGCCATTTACGATAAATATGACGCCAACATTATCAATATTTCACTTCGACACGCCTACCCCGACAAAGAATCATATCTATCGTGGGCAAGAGAAGAAGTTTTTGCCTTTGTAGTATATTACAAACAAGGTACAGATCAAAGAGCTAAAGAAATAGTTAAACAATGGACCGTTGAAATAACTGATGCCATTTTGAGTGAAAATGGTGCTTGGTATTTACCTTATCAACCACACGCAACGGTTGCCCAATTTCAAAAAGGATTCCCCAACTCCAGCAAGTATTTCGAAACAAAAAACAGTGTCGATTCCACCCACCGTTTCACCAATAAATTGTTAGACAAATACAATCCGTACATTGCACAAAACATTGAAAAACAACGCGATGAAATTAAAGGCTATTATCGAGAAGAAGAGCAAACTATTTTAACTGTTCCTGAATGGTATTTGGTGTTTAACCCTAAAGAATATGCCGATTATTTAACAGCAGGTAACAATCCTTCCGATTTTCCTTTTTATGCCTCGATTGATGAATACTGGAGTTTGTATGATAAATCCATGAAACTGGTTTCAAAAGCATATCCGGAAAATAAAGAATACACTACCATGCTTAAAGTTATTGGTGTGAGTATAACGCTAGAATATGCCGTTAAAATTTTGTACGAAAACACCATTGGTAGATTATTTGGTTGGTTTACCAACAGCCAAATATCGGATGAAGAAAAAACCATTATTGAAGCTCAACGAGCTTACAGCGATTTTATTTACCATACCGCTTGGTACGAGTTTCAATTTATGCCTTGGATAAAAAAGGTGTGGTCGATTTCCAACACTGCCGAAAGCAATTGGTTACGAAAAATGGAAAGAACACTTTTCTTTACCTTCGAATTTACATTTAAAGCTGGTTATGCCCAATTGATTGAATGGGCTGCTAAGGCAAGCTATGAAGAACCTGTTACCGATATTTATTTGTTAATTTCAAGCAACGAGCCACTACAAGCATTGGGAAACGTAAAAATAATGGGCACGATTGGTAACAAGCAAATTATTGGAATTACCCGTTGGGGAGCTTTTACTGAAACTATTTTAACACTTTGTGAGCAAGACCTTAATATTCTTGAAATTGGTGGAAATGATGAAATTGCGATTTCGATCATTAAAAAGAACAAACAAATCATCAACTTTAACGATGCTGAATTACTTTACGACTCGAAAGTAGTAACCAATAATGACGTAACACGATTGGTTTACCTATTACCAACAAATAAATTATTGGCTTTTGTAAAATACGCCAAGACCAACAATATAGAAGTTGAGCACGTCTTTGATTATTGATTTATTTTACATTTTATCAGGAACATTAATTCCCAATAATCCCATCCCCGATTTAATTACTTTACCTACACTTTCAGCTAACTGTAAACGGAATGCCAATTTGTTTTGGTCTTCTTCTCGTAAAATATCAACGGTTTGGTAAAAATTGTTAAACTCCTTAACCAAATCAAAAATATAGTTACACAATACTGCTGGGCTGTACGAATTACCCGCATCAGTAATAACTGTAGGATAATCGTTTAACAATTTAATCAAGCCTATTTCTTTTTCGTTGGTTTCAACGCTTGCAAACGTTCTACCAAAACCTTTTTCTTGAGCTTTTGCTAATAAAGATTGTATTCGTGCATAAGCATATTGGATAAATGGTGCAGTGTTTCCGTTTAAATCAATAGATTCTTTCGGGTCGAAAACCATTCCTTTTTTGGGGTCAACTTTTAGCAAAAAGTATTTTAATCCACCCAAACCAATGGTAGAATATAACTGTTCTCTATCTGCTTCATTCATGTTTTCGATGTGTCCACGCTCTTGTGTACTTGCTTTGGCATCTTGCACAATGCTTTCCATTAAATCGTCGGCATCTACTACCGTTCCTTCACGCGATTTCATTTTACCTTCAGGCAATTCAATCATACCATACGATAAATGATAACAACCGTCAGCCCAACTGTAACCCAACTTTTTAAGTATGGTAAATAACACCTTAAAATGATGGTTTTGCTCGTTTCCAACCGTATAAATTAAACCACTCAGGTTTTGATGTTTTTTGTATCGTTCAATGGCTGTACCAATATCTTGCGTCATGTAAACCGAAGTTCCATCAGCACGTAACAATAATTTGTCGTCCATTTTTTCTGCACTTAAATCGCACCAAACCGAGCCATCAGGCTTTTGATAAAACACTTTTTCTGCCAACCCTTTTTCCACCACATCTTTTCCTAAGATATAGGTATCCGATTCGTAATACAACTCATCAAAATCAACGCCCATGGTTTTGTAGGTTACGTTAAAACCCTCGTACACCCAGCCGTTCATGGTTTTCCATAAATCAACTACGGCCTTATCTCCCTCCTCCCATTTTAACAGCATCGCTTGGGCTTCCAACATAATTGGGCATCTAAAACTTAATGTTGCATAATCTTTAATCGCATCATATGATAAATCTTTGTCTAACAAATCTTTGATATCTTCTCTTTCATGAGGGGGAAAACCTAGTGATTTAAGATAATCATAAAAATCATCTCTAGGCATACTTTTGTGTTCAACAATATCTTCAGCTAACTTCTTTTTTTGATTTTTCAGTTCCTTATCAAACTCCACATAATATTTACCCACCAAATGGTCGCCTTTTAACCCACTTGTTTGCGGCGTTTCTCCATTACCAAACATTTGCCATGCCAGCATACTTTTACAAATGTGTATGCCACGGTCGTTAATAATTTGGGTTTTAAATACCTCGTGCCCATTAGCTTTTAGTATTTCTGCCACCGAATAGCCCAAAAAATTATTACGTAAATGACCTAAGTGTAAGGGTTTATTGGTATTTGGCGATGAATATTCCACCATATAGGTTTTACCTGAAATTGGTGCAAAACCAAAAGTTGTATTGGTATTTATTTTTCCAAATAATTCTATCCAATAGTTAGCTGAGATAGACAGGTTTAAAAACCCTTTTACTACATTAAAATCTTCGATTTGTTCAATGTGTTGTTTTAAATATTCACCCAACTCCTGAGCGGTTTGCTCTGGCGATTTTTTTGAAGCCTTTAAAAAAGGAAAAACCACCACCGTTAAGTCGCCTACAAATTCTTTTTTTGTTTTTTGAGGCTGAGCTAATTTACTGTCTATTTTTTCATTGTAAAGCGACTGAATTGCTTCAACCACTTTCTCCATTATTGTATTTTCCATTCTACTTTATATTCACTTTTTCTATCTTACCTGTAACATCCATCAACACATCAAATGCAGTTTCTGCCATTACATTACCTTTATTATCTAAACACGGATTTACTTCAACTACTTCCAAACAAACCACTTTACCCGAATCTATCACTCCGTTTATAATCTGTTTAATTTCGTTTTGGTCGAACCCTTTTGAAACAGGTGTTCCAGTTCCTTTCGAAATCAAATCACAATCCATGCTATCTACATCAAAAGAAATGTAAATTAAATCACAGTCACTGAGTTTTTGAAGTACTTCCCTTAAACACACATTCATTCCTCTGTACCTGACTTCTTCAACTTTATAGTTCTTAATGTTGTTTTTTGCAATGGTATAATCTTCTGGCGATTCGGTATCTCTAACTCCAAAATAAATCAAATCTTCGTGTAGAATTTTAGGAATGATATTGCCAATTTTTTTCATTGCCTCCCAGTTTTCTCTCGTAGTATCAGAAACATCGTTTCTTTTTTTATCCATATTGTCGTCTGCCAAAGCAGCAGCCAATGGCATTCCATGTATATTGCCCGATGGTGTTGTATAGGGAGAGTGTATATCAGCATGTGCATCAATCCAAACTACACCTAACCGTTTAGTTGGATAAGCACATTTTATCCCACTAATTGTTCCTAAAGCCGACGAATGGTCGCCAGACAACACTAAAGGAAACTTATTCTCCATCAAAGTTTCTTTAACATATTCCGACAAACGCTCACAAACTGCTCTAACCTTATCAATCCTTAAACCATACGGGGTGTTTTGTTTGCCATAAACAGCCTCGTTTGATGTAGGTACATCGACATAACTGTGGTTATTAAAAAAATCGCTACCTGCATTTATGGCTGCTATCTCAATAGCATCTATACCCAAGTCTGAACCTCGAGTTCCAGCACCTATATCAGACCGATTTTTAATTATTTTAATTTCCTTCATAACCAATTAATTGTAAAAATTTCTATCCAAGTCATTTACTTTTGTAATTTTACACCAATCTAACTCACTTAAGTTGACAAAATGAAAAATACTTATCAAGATTTAATAGAACAAACTTTTTTCTTTCCGCAAGACGGCTTCGAAGTTATTGAAGACGAACTACATTTTAATAAAATTCCATTAATGGATATTATTAAACAATACGGAACTCCTTTAAAACTTTCATATTTACCAAAAATATCAGAACAAATCAACAAAGCCAAAACCATGTTTAAAGTGGCAATGGCAAAAGTAAACTACGAAGGTAATTATACTTATTGTTATTGCACAAAAAGTTCGCACTTTTCATTCGTACTTGAGGAAGTTTTAAGAAACGATGCTCATATCGAAACTTCATCGGCGTATGACATAGAGATTCTAAAACAGATGTATGAAGAGAAAAAAATCTCTAAAAGCAACTATATTATAAGCAATGGTTTTAAACGGGAACCATACTTACAAGGTATTACCGACCTAATGAAAAGTGGTTTTAACATAGTCCCAATCTTAGACAATAAACGAGAGTTAGATTACTATGTAAATGAAATAAAAGGCACAAAAGATATCAATATTGGCATTAGAATAGCCTCTGAAGAAGAGCCTTCTTTCGAGTTCTATACTTCTAGATTAGGAATCAGACATAAAGACATTAAAGAGTTTTATAAAAACAAAATTAAGCCCAACAAGAACATCAAGCTTAAAATGCTTCACTTCTTTATTAATACTGGTATTAAAGACACCACTTATTATTGGACCGAATTACTTAAAGCATTAAGCATTTATTGCGACTTAAAAACAATCTGTCCAGAACTAGAAGGCTTAAACATTGGCGGTGGTTTACCATTTAAAAACTCGTTAGGTTTTGAGTTTGAATACGAATACATGATTGAAGAAATTGTAGCTCAAATAAAAGATTATTGCAACAGCAGGGGAGTTAAGGAGCCTAATATTTTTACTGAATTTGGTTCATTTACTGTTGCCGAAAGCGGTGTTAACATTTACTCTATTATTGATGTAAAAGAGCAAAATGATACCGAAATGTGGTACATGATTGACAATTCGTTCATTACTACTTTACCTGATTCCTGGGCAATTAATCAACGTTATATATTGTTAGCCATCAACCATTGGAACAAGGAGTTTCAGCGAACCAACTTAGGTGGTATGACTTGCGACAGTTTAGATTATTACAATTCTGAAGCTCATGTAAATCAAATTTTCTTACCTAAGGTTGATAACTCAAACGAAGAGCCTTTATATATAGCCTTTTTTAATACCGGTGCTTATCAAGAATCGTTAGGTGGTTATGGTGGAATCAAACACTGCTTAATACCTTCTCCAAAACATGTAATTGTAGACAGGGATGAGAACGGTGCGTATTATACCAAACTTTTTAGTAAAGAACAAAGCTCAAAGTCTATGTTAAAAATATTGGGTTATTAATCGAGAATCATTCTAAGTTGACCCCTAATTATCTTTAATTAATCTTATTGTTAATAAAAGATTAATATATTTGTGCATTACGCCTAAATTATTGGTCTTGAATAAACTATTTAAATTAGTACTTCTTGTATTTCTAACATTTACCTTAACAAGGTGTAGTGATGGCGTAGCGGATCAAAGCGAAGGTATAATTGAGTTTAACGTGTCTTATCCAAAAATGGAAAAAGACAACTTTATGCGTGATTTCATGCCTCAAAAAATGAAACTTAGTTTTAAAGATAATACTTACTCCAATAGTTTATCAGCGGGAATGGGTATGTTTAAATCCAGTTTTGTTTGTAATAAAAACGACCAAGAATTTCTACAAATGGTTAAACTGATTAACAAAAAATATTCTTTACAATTAAAAGGGGATGAAATTGTTAAATCGATGAGTACCAAACCAACTTATTCAGTTGAGTTTACTGACGATGTAAAAAAAATTATTGGTTATAATTGCAATAAAGCTATTGTTACGGTAAACAATGAACAACAAGATGCCTTTATAGTTTACTATACAGACAAAATTAATATTGAAACACCCAACTGGTGTAACGAGTTTAAAGACATACCTGGTGTGATGCTTGAATACCAGTATGAAAAATATGGGGTTTGTATGCGTTTTACAGCAAAAAAAATCACCTTCAAAAAGATTGATGATGACGAGTTTATGCTACCAGTTGATTACAAGCCATTATCTGAGTCAGAAATGGACAAAGAAATGCAAGAGATATTCGATAGTTTCAAGTAATTTCTAATTAAGAAAATTCACAATATTTATTCACACTTCATTGTTATTTAATAACACTCCTATACATTTATAGGTGCATTGATTTATCTATCTTTGATTATTATTGAACTTACACTTAATGGCCAGAAATCAATTTAAAACTGAAGTTAACCAAGAAACCGAAACGAAGAAAGCTTCAAAAGAAGCTAACAACGATGCTAAAAAATCTTCATTTGGGTTTTTCAATAAATTAATTCAGATTTTCACCAACGAAAAATTGGTTAAAATTACCGGTGTAAGCTTATTAGTTTTCTCCATCTTCACCTTAATTTCATTAGCTTCTTATTTGTTTACTTGGAAAATTGATCAAGACAAATTAAGCGAAAGTTGGAATAACATTCTTTTCAACAATGAAATACTTTTGGAGAACTGGATGGGAAAATTTGGAGGGCTATTGGCTCATCAATTTATTTATTCTGGGTTTGGAATTTCTTCTTTTATCTTTTGCCTTATTTTCTTTGTATTAGGGTTTAGAATTTTGTTTAAAGTAGAATTACTCTCTTTAAAAAAAACCTTTAATTATTCTATATTTAGTATCGTATGGCTATCTGTTGCTTTAGGATTTATTTTTGTAAAACAACCTATTTTAGGTGGTACATTTGGCTACCAAACTAACCTTTGGCTGGTAAGTATTGTTGGAAAAATTGGAGTTGGGCTCATATTGACACTTTCATTATTGATTTATCTCATCATTAACTTTAATTTTTCTTTTGCTTTAAATAATACAATACTACCAAAATTTGAGAAAGACTCAAAAGATGATGATGGACATGAACCTCTGGAGGAAGAAATAACATTAGGAGCTAATAAATTTAAAGAAAACAAAGCAAAACCTATAGAAAAAACAGAAGAAACCTTAGAAAATAATTCTGTTGATACTTTAACTGAAAAAGAAGCTATACAAGATGAATTGAAAGAATCTGAAATAATTTTATCGCCTGAATCTACCCCAATTAAAAAGGAAACCATTGATGAACAAGGTGTTTCATTTGTAGTTGAAGAAGTTGAAGAAACCGAAGAAATACTAACAGAATCTGAAATAAACAGCAAAGTGGCAGAATTTGGTGAATATGACCCAACACTTGATTTATCTTCCTATCAATTACCTCCACTTGATCTTTTAAAAGATTTTGGTAATACCCAAAGAAAAGTATCGCAAGAAGAACTTGAAGCAAATAAAAATAGAATTTTAGAGACACTCCAAAACTACAATATTAAAATTGCTTCAATAAAAGCTACTATAGGACCAACTGTAACGCTTTATGAAATAATACCTGAGGCCGGAGTTAGAATTTCTAAAATCAAAAATCTTGAAGATGATATCGCTCTCAGCTTAGCCGCTTTAGGAATTCGTATTATAGCCCCAATGCCAGGTAAAGGAACTATTGGAATTGAAGTACCTAATTTAAGTCCCGAAATTGTATCCATGCGAACTTGTATTGCTTCCGATAGATTTCAAAATTCTAAAATGGAACTTCCTATAGTAATGGGAAAAACTATAACCAATGAAACCTTTGTTTTTGATTTAGCAAAAATGCCTCACCTATTAATGGCTGGTGCTACCGGACAAGGAAAATCAGTTGGATTAAATGCAGTACTAACATCTCTGCTTTACAAAAAACATCCTTCACAGTTAAAGTTTGTTTTGGTAGACCCAAAAAAGGTTGAACTAACACTTTACAACAAAATAGAACGTCACTTTTTAGCAAAACTACCCGATACAGATGATGCGATTATAACAGACAATCAAAAAGTTATCAATACATTAAACTCTCTTTGTATTGAGATGGATGAACGTTACGGGCTATTAAAAGACGCGATGGTTCGTAATATTGTGGAATATAACACTAAATTTATTGAACGAAAATTAAACCCCAACGATGGGCATAAATTTTTACCCTATATTGTTTTAGTTATTGATGAGTTCGCCGATTTAATAATGACTGCGGGTAAAGAAGTAGAAACTCCTATCGCTCGCTTGGCTCAATTAGCACGTGCCATTGGGATACATTTGATTATCGCAACTCAACGACCAGATGCAAATATTATTACAGGGATTATAAAAGCGAATTTCCCTGGTAGAATTGCATTTAGGGTTACATCCGGTATCAACTCCAGAACAATATTAGATACCAGTGGGGCAGATCAACTAATTGGAAAAGGAGACATGCTTATTTCACAAGGAAATGACTTGGTAAGGGTTCAATGTGCATTTGTTGATACTCCAGAAGTTGAACGTATTTGTGATTTTATTGGAAACCAACGTGGATACCCTGAAGTATTTACCTTACCTGAATTTGTTGGTGAATCAGCCACAGGTGGAACAGGATCCTTTGATGATGATGACAAAGATGCTTTGTTTGATGATGCTGCACGTATAATTGTATCAAGCCAACAGGGCTCAGCCTCATTACTTCAACGTAAATTAAAAATTGGTTACAATAGAGCCGGTCGTTTGGTTGACCAGATGGAAGCAGCAGGAATTATTGGTCCTTTTGAAGGGAGCAAAGCTCGACAAGTTTTAATTACTGATTCAGCAACTTTGGAACAGTTTTTGTCTGACATGAACAACTCAAACAATTAAATTAAATCATATTTATAATGAAAAAATTAATCGCAGTAGTTTTGACTACAATATTTGCATTAAACATTAATGCTCAGGACGATGCTCAAGCAAAAAGTATTCTAGATAAATTGAGTAAAAAAACAAAAGCATATTCTTCTATAAAAGCAGCCTTTCAATATACCATTACCAATAAAAAAGATGGTATTAATGAAACTCAAGAAGGAGCAATTCAAATTAAAGGAAACAAATACAATCTTTCCATTAAAGGTCAAGATGTGATCTCTGATGGAAAGACCATTTGGACTTATATCAAAGAATCTGAAGAAGTTCATATTAACAACCTATCAGAAGATGAAAATGATGGAACAATAAGTCCCAACAAACTATTTACCATTTATGAAACTGGGTTTAAATATAAATTTGTAGAAGAAAAAAATAACATCTATACCATTAATTTATATCCTAAAGATGCAAGCTCTAAATCTTTTCATCGAATTACTTTGTACATAGACAAACTAAAAGATGAAATTAAAGAGGTAAAAGTTTACGGAAAAGATGGTGGAGAAATGGCTTATAAAATTAAAACCTTTACAGCAAATATAGTTCTACCTGATAGTAATTTTACATTTGACAAAGCAAAACATCCTAAAGTAGAGGTTATTGATTTGAGAGATTAAATATTCAAAACTCAGTACAAAAATAAAAGCCAGTTCATATGAACTGGCTTTTATTTTTTGCAGGATTACACTTTTACTTTATCACAGTAACTTTACCAATGTAATCATGCCATTCATCAAAAATATCTTTCGCTCTTATTTTATACACATAAACATCTGTTTGTACAACATTTCCTTTATATGTACCATCCCACGATTGATCTACCCCAATTTCATCGTAGATTTTTAATCCCCATCTGTCAAATATTTGAACATGTAGTTCTTTTATTCCATAACCATCTACATAAAATAAATCGTTGTTAAAGTCACCATTTGGAGTAAATGTATTTGGTATCCATATTGCATAAATGGGTTTAATATTTACATATTTCTGTGTGGTATCTTTACATCCATATTCATTTTCTATTCTTAATGTAATTAAATAAAAACCTGTATCTGAATACTCATGTGTAGGGTTTTGTAAATTTGAGGTTGCTCCATCACCTAAATCCCAATCCCAGGTATCTGCTATTATTGATTGATCAGTAAAGGTAATATCATTATCTACAATAGAAGCTTCATCATTTGGCCAATAGGTAAAACTTGCTAACGGTATTGGGTTGGAATGTATATAATCTACTTTAGTTAAGGTGTCTTTACACCCAAAATTTGAGGTGGTAATTAACCTTATGCTATAGTCTCTAACGCTACTATGCGAAGGGTTTGTAAAACAATACATTGGATTCTGGTTAGAAGCATCTTTTATCCCGTCAGCAGTAAAATCCCAATCCCATTGTGTTATGGTACTTCCTGCTCCTATTACTGTATTATCCGTAAAAGTTACACATACTGGTGTACAACCAGAAACTATATCAGGAGTAAAATCTACCACTGGTAAAGGATGGACTGTTACTGGTTTAGTAATGGAATCTACACAATTGTGATTTGTTGTTACTACTAATGTTGCGTTAAATACACCATCGCTTCCATACATATACATTGGATTCTGTAAACCACTTGACCCGATACCATCACCAAAATTCCAATTCCACTGTGTATTTGTGTTTACCGTGTATTGATTTGATACTGTTGATGAATCTACAAACTGTGTCAAGTTATTTAAACAAACTGATGTAGGCCCAAAATTTACATTTGGTAAAGGCCATACTTCTACATTATTTTTAGCTATTGTATCACTACAATTATTATTCGTTGTAACAATTAACTGCACATTATAAACTCCTTCTGATGCATAGCTATGTGTTGGATTTTGGGCAATAGAAGTTTGACTATCTCCAAATTTCCAATCCCAAACGGCAATTGTTCCTGTAGTAACTACAGAATTATCAGTAAAAGGAACACTGGCACTAACACATTGATTTACAAAAGTAAATTCAGCATTTGGCATAGGATGTATAGTTACTGATTTAATTAATGTATCCTTACATCCATTTACTGTGGTTGCTACCAGCTCCACATTGTATGTACCTGCTGATGAATAATTATGGCTTGGATTCTGGGTTAGGTTATCAACTACCCCATCATTTTCAAAATCCCAAGCCCATCCATTGATATTGTTTCCATTTCCATTTGACTGGTCTGTAAATTGAGCTGCAACATTTAAACATACATCTGTTGTATCGAATGCTGCCGTTGGTTTTGGATATACTGTTACTGGTATTGTTACATTGTGTGTACATCCACTGTCTGAGATTACTGTTAAATTCACGTTAAATGTTCCTGATGATGGGTATATATATGTGGGTGATTGTGACACGCTTGTTCCTATACCGTTTCCAAAGTCCCAATCCCACGAGCTGATAGCCCCTGTAGTAACTGTTGAGCTATCTATAAATGTTGTAACAAAATCTAGACATACATTTGCTGCTGAAAAATTAGCTACTGGTATTGGGTCTACGACTACAGCAACAGTTACTGAATCTTTACATCCTAGGGCACTTGTTACATATAGTTCTGTCTGAAAGGTTCCTGCTGATGGAAAGGTATAGGTTGGATTTTGGGTTACATTATCTATTGTTCCGTTGCCATCATAATCCCACTCCCATGTGTCAATGTTTGTTGTACCTCCATTGTTATTCGACAAATCGGTAAAAACAGTACTTGTTCCAAAGCATTCGTTACTGTATGTGAAGCTGGCTATTGGGTTTTCTGAAACGGTCACATCTATGGTTGTATCGTGTACACATCCAAAGGTATCTACTACTGATAGGTTTACCGGATAGGTTCCGGCTCCTGCAAATATAAAACTTGGGTTTTGCTCATTATCGTCAGAACTTCCATTGTTGTCAAAATCCCATCCCCATGTTTCTATTGATGTATTTCCTAACATTGTTAAATCTGTAAAAGATGTCGCATGTGTATTACATGCTGTATCTGTTGAAAAACTAGCCACTGGGTTAGCATAAACTTCTACATTAGCATTAAACGTATGGGTACATCCACTATCTGTAGCCACCGTTAAAGTAACATTATAAGTACCTACAGCTGGATAAATAAACGTAGGATGTTGATTATTATCATCTATAATTGCATCTGAATCAAAATCCCAATCCCATGACACCACATTTCCAATAGTTGTAGAAGAACTATCTGTAAAGGTCGTTGCTGTTCCAAAACATTCATTGGTACCACCAAAATTAGATACAGGTATTGCGTCTACATCAACCAATACTGTAGTTGAATCTTTACAACCTAAAACAGAAGTAACAACCAACTCTACCGTATAATTTCCTGATGTTCCATATAAATTAGTAGGATTTTGATTCAAATCATCAACGGTACCATCATTTTCAAAATCCCACTCCCATGTATCGATAGGGGTAGTTCCACCATTATCATTTGACTGATCGGTAAACGAAGTTGAAACCCCAAAACATTCATCACTAAAAGTAAAGGCCGCTATTGGATTCTCTGAAACGGTCACATCTATGGTTGTATCGTGTACACATCCAAAGGTATCTACTACCGATAGGTTTACCGGATAGGTTCCTGCTCCTGCAAATATAAAACTTGGGTTTTGCTCATTATCGTCAGAGCTTCCATTGTTGTCAAAATCCCATCCCCATGTTTCTATTGATGTATTCCCTAACATTGTTAAATCTGTAAAAGATGTCGCATATGTATTACATGCTGTATCTGTTGAAAAACTAGCCACTGGGTTAGCATAAACTTGAATGTTCCTATTAAAGTTACTAATACAACCACTATCTGAGGTTACTGTTAAGGTAACATTGTAAATTCCTGGTGAAGTATAGTTATATGTTGGACTTGATAAAGCACTTAATCCAATTCCATCTCCAAAATCCCATGCCCAGGCAGATATTGAACCCGTTGCAACATTTGAACTATCTGTAAATGTTGTTGTTGTTCCGAAACATTCGTTGGTCCCTGAAAAGTTAGCTACTGGTATCGGGTCAACTGGCACTGTCATAGTTACTGAATCTTTACAGCCCCCTGTAGTTGTTACCAATAATTCTACTGTATAACTTCCTGCTGCTGTGTATCCATTAGTCGGATTTTGTGTGGTATTGTCTACTGATCCATTGTTCGTGAAATCCCATGCCCACTGATTTATCGTCCCTCCATTTCCATTAGACTGATCAGTAAATCCTGTTGTTGTTCCAAAACATACATTTGTAAAACTAAATGCTGCTGTTGGCTGAGGTGCCACAGTTACGTTATTCGTTACAGTATCTTTACAGCCATGACCATCTGTTACAATTAATGTAACAGGGAAAGATCCATCACTAGTATATGTATTCGTAGGATTTTGTGTTAAATTATCAATGGTTGTATTGTTATCAAAATCCCACTGCCAGCCAGTGATTGTAGTATCACCTTGTACAGATGTATTGGTAAATGTGGTAACAAAGTTTTCACATGCTGTATTTGTCGTAAAATTGGCAACTGGGTTAGCATAAACCTCAACAGTATAATTTGCCGTATCACTACAAGTATTGTCTGATGTAGCAATTAAAGTTACATTATAATTTCCAGCTGTAGCATATATATTTGTCGGTGTTTGAGTAGTGTTATCTACCGAACCATTACTTTCAAAATCCCAACTCCAACCTGTTATCGTACCTGATGAAATATTCGAATTGTTCACAAAAGTTGTGGCTGTATTTAAACATTGATTAGTAGCAGTAAAATCAGCAACTGGCTTAGGATGTACAACTACATTGATAATGGTATCATCTGGGCACGCTCCTGCATTACCTGACACTTGCAACTTCACAGGATAAGTACCTGACGCAGAAAACGTGTAAGTAGGATTCTGAGTGGTATTATCGTAAGTACCATTGTTATCAAAATCCCAATTCCACATAGTAACGGTACCTACAGGAGCAGATGAATTAGTGAAAGTAGTTGGCACACCAACACACACTGCAGGAGCAGTAAAGTTTGAAGTTGTACCGGGAGTGATTGTAATATTTATCGTAGTATCGTCCTGACAACCATTATTAAATACAGTTAGCGTAGCTGTATAATTACCGGCCACTAAATAGGTATAGTTGGGGCTATTGGTAGTATTATCTATAATTCCATCAGAGTTAAAATCCCACTGAACACTATCTATAGCAGATGTCCCTACAACATAAGATGTACTATTAAAAGCAATTGGAGTACCTGCACAAACCGTTGTAGGATTTGCGGTAGCTTGTGCAACAGGATAATCGGGTGAACCCCCTATATCTGCTGTTAAAGTTAGTCCACATGCAGAACCTGTAACTGGAGTAACAAACACCTCATAATGACCAGGAACATTAGTTGTAATTGATTGAGTAGTTTGTCCACCTGGACTCCAAGAATAACTAGTTGCTCCAGCTGGAGCAGTTAATGTTACAGGTACACCACCACAAATTACTGTTTGACTTGGTATAATCGCCAAAGGATCGCAACTTGCATCAATATATGCATATCCATAATGACCAGATTGAGAGCAATCTCCTGTAAGAAACTCTATAGTTACGTTTTGTCCAATATAACCTTGTAAAGGAGCAAAAGCAGTTCTCCATGGAGAATAAAAACCTCCTGCATAAGCAATGAAATCAGGATCACAACCAGTCCCTGTCCCTGCACAAGATGGAGCAGTCACATTATAATCAGCACATACAATTTGATTTCCTCCGGCATCAAACATATTTACCTTAAAGTAAGGTTGCTCGTTTGTTGTATGTCCTGCATCATTTAAAACCACTGCGTAATGGTAAGAAAAAGCTGCCGAATTTGCATCCACTAAAAAAGTTTGTCTAATTTTTGCAGCACCGTTACCTGTTCCTGTTCCATTTCCAAGTCTTAACGAAGTACCACCACCGCCAGGATAAACCATTGGCAATGCAGCCCCAACAACAGGATCATTCCCTCCAGTCATTAAGGTATGATTTACAGATGTACCACAAGCAGATGTGCCAGTTTGAGTAAAACTATAAGGTGCAGTTGGAGATGATGGCACCGTTCCTGTAATAACATCCCAGCCAACACAACTATTTGTTTCAAAATCGGCATTATTACATGGTTGCCCAGGACCAAAAATTTGATCGCCTCCATTACCATTTCCTAGTTTAAAAATATTAACATCAATTGCCTCATCATTACTTTTGTTGTAAAATTCTAGTGCACTTGGGTTTTGAAGTTTATATGTTTTAAAATCTTCAACTATTCTAGCAATAACATCATCCTTAATAACCGAACGTTGATTGAAATCAATAGTGTTAAATTTTGATATCTCTTTGGTTATTATCTCCCTATATTTAGATTCAAATCTATCAATATAAAAATGTACAAGGTCGTGTTTGTCTATATCCTTAACTAAATGCGTTTTATCTATTTCACGAACAAAATATTCCTTAACTTCTACATTTAAGAATTTATCATCTAACAATTCTTTTACGGTATAGACTTTGTCTTTTAGATCAGTATCTTCTTGTGCAAATAAATCTACTGAAATCATCAGAAAACCAACAGTAAGTAAAGAGAGTAGTATTTTTTTCATAACAACTTAATTATTTGATTGACTAAAGCTAAACAATTTTTAAATGCTTAACAATACCAATGACGCAACTTCCTAAAAATGGAAGCCTTAAGTTGATAAAAAAATAATTTTAGAGTTATTTGTTAAATTTATAACAGACACAACTAGAACTATTTCAAGAAAATCTGTTTAGGGAGGGTAATTTTATCAAAAGTGTAAAACTGAATATACAGCAATAATTCATCATTTAACACACCATACATCCTGTCAATATCATATTGATGTGGGGTTCCCTCATCATCTAACACCTGTTTATAATTTGGCATATGATGAGCCACAATCTTGATAGATTTTCCGTAAATATCTACTAGCTTTATTGTAAATATTGGTAATGTTTTTCTTACAGAATCTTGTTTTTCTACACTCAACTCATCCAACACAACCATCTCATAATTAATATTGCCGTACATACCTAAATACTGATATACCTTATTGGTATCAATATTTTTCATGGGTTGATTGGTTAACAAATCAATTACTGTTAATTGATTGACATTTCTCTCAATTTTAAATGATTCTTCTGGCTTATCTGAATATGTAACCTCAACAGAAGCTATTTCATCTGGTTGATAGTTAAATATATTGGAAGCCCTCCACTGTAAAGGATTTGCATAAAATCGTGTTGTTAAGTAGCCATTAAACCCTGGCACATGGGTTATAAATGGAACTGATGATTTTTCTCCATTATTCTCCAAAACCATATAAGTACCATGGCTATCTTGTGTTGCTCCTCCTATATAATAAACTTTTGTTGGCTTATCACCTCCTTGATAAATTTCTACTTTAGTAGTTCTTGTAGCAATATCAGTAATTACATTGTTTAATGCAGCTTTAGCTACAGGCGCTTTTACGGCAATTCTGTAAAAGGTGTTTAATAATAATTCCACTCCATCTGGTCTAGCTTTGTGAGCACCGTCCACAACCCAATATTTATCACCTCTGGTCAGGGTCGCCTTGTCTCCTTTGGAATCGGAGATAAATATTTTATCGATACTAGCTGTGTCGGTTATTGCAAAATCCTTTAATTCATTTTTTATAGTACCACTACTCTTAGATACAAAAAAATAAACTGCAATTGCAACTAAGATTAAAAGTGTAGCTAATAAAAATTTGTTGTTTTTCATCTTGTTTATTTAGTGTATTTCTTTTTTCTATCAAAATAATGAGCAATTCCAAAAATTAGAATTAATCCTATTGGTAAAACCGTATTTATCAATTGCCATTTGAATTTCTCTTTTTTCAAGAGTGTTTTATCCATTAATCGTATCGTCAGTTTTTTTGACCTAACACCCATTAACCCTGTATCGTCACACAAGTAATTTACTACATTTAACATAAAATCGTCGTTACCAAATTGTTGATTGGTAAACCTATCATAACCCAATTGATAATATTGGCTGGTTTTTACATTAACATAATTTTTAGCAATATCACCATCTGCAACTACAACCATTTTATTGAAATCACTTTCCTCTCTAAAGTTAATTTCATTGCTGGTAGCAATTTGTGGACTAATTCTGTTTTTAAAAACAGACTGGAATCTCCCCTCTAACAATACAGCAGCAACTTGATTTCCATCAGTAAATTGAGATTGATCTGGCTCTACCCTTAACATCCCTAAACTTATCCGTGTTGGAGTATTACTAACTTTCGTATAAATAGATGATTTTAGCAATCCAGTTTTATGAATATTTGGGCGAGCAATGGTATCAATAGTACTAACAAATTCACCTTTTACCGCATTCAAATTATTTACAATGGGATGAGTATTTGCTTGAGTAAGCAAAGGGAAAAAGAACCATGGAAACAATTGTGTTTTTGGTTGATTACCCACTCTACCTGTAACTACAGGTATTGGTGCCGATTGAATATCTAAAATCAGATTCGTATTTAAACGAACACCATAAGTAAAAAGTTGATCATCTAAATTTACATTTTGAGGAATCGCCATGGTAATGTCTGCATTTTGCAAACTATCCATACTTGCAAAAACTGGATCAATTAACCAAACTACTTTACCCCCGTACATTACATATTGGTCAATCACAAACTTATCTTTTTCAGAAAAAGGTTGTGTAGGTTTTGCAATAATAATTACATCATATTTGGTTCTAACCGTGAATGCTTGCAAACTGTCAATCATTACACGTTCTGTAAGGCTAGACAACTGTTCGTCAATTGAAATTCTATCTACAGTATAAAACTCAGCAAGCATGGTTGCTAAGGATGCTGTTTCTACTTTATCTAGCTCACCATGACCTTCAATTAAAGCAATTTTTGGTTTTACTGGTATAATTAAATTACGAATTGCATTTGCTACTTCATACTCCAACGCTTCTATAGAACTATTCAACATCATTTCTGGCGAAGTACCCATTTGACTTTTCAGCAACTGAACTGGAACATCTTTACCACGATAAGTAAAAATTGCTCCTGGCCAAATTATTTTATTGGTCTGTCCATCTTCGTCTTTAACATTTAAATCAGTTGGTCGTAACCCATCTTTATACAACTGCTTGTAAATTTCCTCACGCTCTTTTTGGTCAGGGCTTTCTGAAGGATTGATAAATTCGTATTCGATATTGCCTTTTGAATAAGCTCTAAACTCATTCAACATTTCACGAGTTTCATCTCGTAAACGTTTAAACCCGGCTGGAAAATCTCCTTCAAGGTAAACTCTAACAAAAACAATATCCTCTAAATTAGCCGACAGTTCCTTGCTGTTTTCAGAAATCGTATATCGTTTTTCTGAAGTTAAATCAAATCGTTCAAAAGCAAATGAACCAATATAGTTCAACAACAGTATCACCCCAACACCTGCAATTAGTGTTGTAATATCTCTTTTTTTATTTACATTTTTCTCTACCATTTTCTACTTCCCACAACCGTTTTTGTAAACAATAAAAAAAGAAAAATAACTCCTAAAAAGTATATCACATCACGAGTATCAATAACTCCTCTACTCATGGATAAATAATGAGCATTTATACCAAAATTGATAATAACATCATCTATTGGTCCGAATAAATTTAATGAACTGATGGATTCAAAGCCTACATATGAAAAGAAACATAAAAATACTCCAACGATAAACGATATAATTTGATTGTTGGTAATTGCACTTGAAAACAAACCAATTGCTACAAATACACTACCTAGAAATAACAATCCAAAATAAGAGCCAACGGTACCGCCAATATCAATATTACCCACCGGAGAACCCAATTGATAAACCGAATAAAAGTAAACCAATGTTGGCAGCAAAGAAAACAATACCAACGAAAAGCCTGCTATATATTTTGCCAAAACAATTTGAAAATCGGTTAATGGTTTTGTTAACAACAACTCTATGGTTCCTGTTCTACTCTCTTCCGAAAACAAACGCATAGTAATTGCCGGTATCAAAAACATAAAAACCCATGGAGCGATGTAAAACAAAGCACCTATACTAGAGTAGCCAGATTCCAAAACATTGGTATCACCAGGAAATACCCATAAAAATAAGCCAATAGTAGTCAAGAAAACTGCTATAACAATATAACCAATTAACGACCCTAAAAAGCTACGTATTTCTTTATTTATTAGTGATAACATCAAAAAAATTAATAGAACCCAAAAATAACACTTTTTAGTTTGGGGAGTCACGTTTGAGCGTTAAAGTTTAGGTATTCTAACATTTTTTAACTTTTCACATTTTATTTACAACACATTTTATTAAAATGTATTTATTAAAACCTTACTATTGCTTATTCTTAAAATATAATTGTTATATTTTTAACATTATTTTAAATATTTAAATCACTTTATTATCTTTGCAAAAAATTAATTGATTCTATAAAAAAATGATTGTAGTAAAATTTGGTGGCACATCAGTTGGCTCTGCTGAACGATTCAAGTCGTTGGTAAATTTAGTAGTGAACGACAACCCTAAAATTGTAGTATTATCTGCCATGTCAGGTACAACCAACGCATTAATAGAAATTGGAAAATACTTGTACAACAAGAACAAGGAGGGTGCTTTATTGGAAATTCTAGCACTGGAAAACAAGTATAAAAAAACCATTGAAGAACTTTTTACCACCAATACACAACTGGATAAAGCAACTGAATTAATAGCTTCTCACTTTAATTACATCAGAGCGTTTACGCAAGATTCGTTTACACTTTTTGAAGAAAAAGCTTTATTGGCACAAGGAGAACTTTTATCGACAGCCATATTTCACTATTATTTGCAAGAAATTGGTATTGAATCGGTTTTGTTGCCTGCATTAAATTTTATGCGAATTAATGAAGATGAAGAGCCAGACGCCATTGCGATAAAAGAAAACTTACGTTTAGAACTTTCTAAAAATGAGAATTGCAACCTTTACATTACACAAGGTTTTATTTGTAGAAATTCTTTTGGTGAAATAGACAATTTAAAAAGAGGTGGCAGCGATTATTCCGCATCGTTAATTGGAGCGGCAAGTGATGCTGAAGAAATTCAAATCTGGACTGACATTGATGGTATGCATAACAACGACCCAAGAATTGTAGACAATACCCACCCTATTTCACAATTGTCGTTTGATGAAGCCGCAGAGCTTGCCTATTTTGGTGCAAAAATATTACACCCTTCGAGTGTTTTACCAGCAAAATTGAACAACATTCCAGTAAGGTTAAAAAATACCATGGAACCAACTGCAAAAGGCACGTTGATTAATTCCGAATCGAGTGGAAAAGGTATTAAAGCTATTGCAGCAAAAGATAACATTACTGCCATAAAAATAAAATCGGGCAGAATGTTGTTGGCTTACGGTTTTATGCGAAAAGTTTTTGAAATTTTTGAAGCATATAAAACCCCAATTGATATGATTACCACTTCTGAAGTTGCCGTTTCTGTTACTATTGACGAAACCAAATACTTGAATGAAATTGTAGGTGAATTGAAAAAATACGGCTCGGTGGATGTGGATACTGACTTAACTATTATCTGCGTAGTAGGTGATTTTATTGCCGAAAGCAAAGGTTATGCACTCAAAATATTTGATGCTTTGCAAAACATACCTGTCCGTATGATTTCTTATGGTGGAAGCCTTCACAATGTATCTTTATTGGTAAATACTTCTGATAAAAAAGAAGCCTTAATTTCATTGAATGAAAAATTGTTTTAAATGATTACAGCTCAACATATAGAAAAATACAAAACACTAAAAACTCCTTTTTACCACTATAATTTGGAGGTTTTAGAGCAAACTCTTCAAGCATTAACGCATGAAGCCAAACCGTACAACTACCATGTGCACTATGCTTTAAAGGCAAATGTAAATACCGAAGTTTTAAAGCTAATTAACCAATATGGTTTAGGGGCAGATTGTGTGAGTGGAAACGAAGTAAAAAAAGCATTGGAGACAGGGTTTAAACACAACGAAATAGTTTTTGCTGGAGTAGGAAAAACCGACGAAGAAGTTGAATTTGCATTAGATAACGACATATTCTGTTTCAACTGCGAATCGTTACCAGAAATAGAGGTGATTAACGAAATTGCTGAACGAAAAAACAAAATCGCTCACATTGCTTTACGAATTAACCCTAACATTAATGCAAAAACTCATCACTATATTACTACTGGGTTAGAAGAAAACAAGTTTGGCATTAACATGTGGGAAATGGATGAGGTTTTAAAAACCATTTTAAGCCTAAAAAATATCAAACTAATTGGTTTGCATTTTCATATTGGTTCGCAAATTACCGATTTACAAACATTTCAAAGTTTATGCTTAAGGGTTAACGAAATTCAGGAATGGTTCTACCAACACCATATTATTGTTGAACACATTAATGTTGGAGGAGGATTGGGTGTTGATTATGAACATCCTGATAAAAATTTGATTCCTGATTTCAATGCCTATTTTGAACAGTTCCGCAAATTTTTAAGCTTACGACCTCAACAGCAATTGCATTTTGAATTGGGACGTTCTTTGGTTGCCCAATGCGGTAATCTTATTACTAAAGTACTGTACGTAAAAAAAGGAGTAAATACTAACTTTGCTATTGTTGATGCCGGCATGACCGATTTATTAAGACCCGCTTTGTACCAAGCATCGCACAAAATTGAAAATTTAACCACTACCTCAACCGAACAGGAACGCTACGACGTAGTTGGACCAATTTGTGAATCGTCGGATTGTTTTGCAAAAGCATTGTTGTTTCCTACAACCCAACGAGGCGATTTAATTGCAATAAGAACAGCAGGAGCTTATGGAGAAGTAATGGCAAGCAACTACAATTTAAGAAATACCATTAAAAGTTTTGTTTTTTAATATCCTTTGTCATACCGACCGAAGTGGAGGTATCTTCTAATTTTTAGTTCCAGTCAAAGAAGATTAGCTTCGCTGAACTTACGTTTCTTCGACTTCGTTTCACTTCGCTCAGAATGACACAAAAAATGGGATTCCAAGTTTTTAATAAAAAAACTAACACCATTTTTGATTACTTGCTTAATTTAGTACTCCACATAAAATTGAAACTTACGCACTAACTAAACTGGTTTCAATTCAAAACCCCACAATTGTGGGGTTTTGTTTTTACTATCATTTTGTTCAAAAATTTACCGGCTTACTTGGCATAACCACTTGACTTTGTACTTTTAAAACGCTAACTTCGTTTAACAAAGTGTAAAAAACATTAAAACGATTTCTTACACAGACGTTAAACGAAAAATCTACCATTCCTTAGAAGTTCGGTACACCGAACCTTTAAAAACGCCTACTATCTCGCCTTTTTGGTTGGTAACAGGTATGCTGTAAATACCTATTTTATTGGTTAAACTCACT
>JBFWSH010000025.1:7671-48350 GCA_050248475.1 Flavobacteriales bacterium | reverse complement strand
ATTATGCATCAATTTTTGACGATACTGGTAATAAAGTAAGCTTAAAAATAGTTGTTGGTATGGAACTGGAGTTTACTGATATTACTGGAATAAATGTAATTAACAATGAAAAACTGATAAAAACAGCTACTGAAGATACTTATGGAAGCGCCATGGCTACACTAAACAATGTAGTAGAAGGTGATGGAGAAGTACGATTAGCGATTGACAAAATTGATCAAGAATTCGTGTTTGGGTTCAGACCAATAGAAAACGATCAAGCATCAACTTATCAAGAGTTAGCTTACGGCTTTGTAATCAATCAATCTAATCTTAGTGCGTGGGACAATGAAGAACTAACTTCACTTGGTACATTAGCTATAGGAGACGTATTAAGCATAGAGAAAATAAATGCTACCATTTATTACAAAAAAAACGAAGAGGTTTTAAGAGAGATTCAAATCAAACAAAGAGGTATAGTTAAAAGTTTGGATTTAGCAACCAGTACTACTGTAATTACAAGATTATGTAATGGAGAAGATGTTACATGCACGAGAACTGTTGAATCAAGTCTTATTGAAGGTGCCGCTGTTGAGTTCGACATAAATAAAACAGCGAGTTTAGAAGAAATAATATCAGTTAAACCTATTCAGGAAGAAGTGCCACTTGTCCCAATTGATAAAGTTACCGAATGCGTTAAAAGCGTAGTGAACCAAAGTCAATTTAAAATAGATTTTTCATTAAAAAGCTTACAGACTAGCATTGCTAAAATTCAAATTATTAAGTTTACGGCACATCCTAGAATTAAAGGGGTTGTTCAACATTTAGATTGTAACGATTCAACGGTAATTGCCTCTATTGAAACACAAATTATTAGCGGAACAGCACCTTATACCTATAGTTGGGTAGGACCAAATAACCAAACATTTAACACACAAAATATAGCTGTTAATGTAGCTGGTTTATACACCTTAACAGTTACTGATAGTCGAATTAACCCTCGAACCACTTCTAAAACTTTTGATGTAGGCTACCAAGTAAAACTTTGCCATGTGCAAGGTGCTATAGTAAAACAAGAGTTAGAAAAAGCAGAATCGTCTTTAGCAAGAGAGAAATCTGCCGAAGGGACTTGTGGTAGAGCAACATCATTAAACCGACTAAACCCTGATGATAATGGTGGTATCACCTATATTGTTGACCAAATAGATTACAGTAAAGCTTTTGGTTTGTCAACTTCAAGCGATTTAACCAATGAACCAGCTACAGCCGATATATCATCAACAAGCGAAACATTAATAAGTGAAGTAAGTTATGGATTATTATTGTTGCCTGACGGAACCATTAACATTAGAGAAAATGAACTGAGTGTTGGTGACTATGGTAAGTATAAAATTGGAGATGTATTAAAAGTAACCCGTGAGGGAAATCAAATTATTTATATCCATAATAATAATGTTCTAAAAACAACAACTACTGATCCAACACTATTATTGGTAGCAAGATATTTATTGATTGATGTTTGTGCAACATTCAATAACATTTACACCGATTTTTGTTTCGATGCTCCGTATTTTGTTATAGATACCAAAGATACCCCAGGTGCAATTTACAGAATTAGTGGTGCTGGTTTAGATGAAAACGTAAGCTCTGGTACAGAAGCAAAATTCTACCCAGTAATAATACCAGGCACAACTCGAATCATAGAAATAGAATTTACAGAAAGTACTGTTTTAGGCAATACAGTATCTACAGTTTCTTTAGAATTGGATGATGCATTAAAAGTCGTTTCTTCATCGGTGAGTATTTTAGAAAACAATGAAACTGCTAGAACTTATGCTATCAATAATTTTATAAATACCGATATAAATGGAACTTTAAATTTGAGCCTCTCTCGATTATATGTTGATTTAATCTATAAAGGTTGTCTTACTGATAATAATTACAACTGGGTTTCGAGTAAATCTTATAATGAGAACGGCGTAATTATCGAGGAAAATATTTC
Source organism: Flavobacteriales bacterium (assembly GCA_050248475.1). Lineage (GTDB taxonomy): Bacteria > Bacteroidota > Bacteroidia > Flavobacteriales_E > Vicingaceae > Vicingus. The sequence continues at coordinate 46,369 of JBFWSH010000025.1, read as the reverse complement.
TTATTTAGATGATATTGGAAGAACTGTTCAATCTCAATTTAGAAACTTTTCTACCAGTAAAATTTTAGCTACACAAAATATCTATGATTCTTTTGGAAGAACTGCAATTAGTACATTATCAGCACCTCTTTATCAAGGTTATTTTTGCTATAAACCCAACTTTGTTACAGCAAACGCTGGTCAGTTATATGATTTTACACAATTTGATTTACCAAATACTAGTAGTCAGCTATTTGGAGAAAAGAATAATCCATTTGGCGTTGATCAAACAGATAAAGGAAGTTTAGGTTGGTATTACAGTAACAACAATAACGAAGAACCTTATGTTGCTGCAAGTTCATTTCCTTATACAAGAGTGGAGTATTATAATGACCCCTTGGGAAGACCTAAAAAAACAGCTGGATTAAGTGAAAATTACAAAATGGGTAGTGGGCACGAAACACAAGTGTTTTATGGACAGGCAGGTTTTGAATTTGAATATGTTTATAAATCATCGAGTAAAGGTATTTCGAAAACCATTACTGTAGACGCTGATGGACTAGAACGAGTAACCTATACGGATGGATTAGGAAAAGTTAGAGCAACGTGTTACAGTGGAATTGACAATGATTGTATGAACGTGCCTGTAAAATATGATCTGGAGTACTATAATGGACGAAGTCTTGATATTCATATTGCAAAAGGGCAAAAATTAAAGTGGTATATAAATGGATTTAGTTGCATTTTAAGTTATGGAGGTACTAATGTAGAAAATTATGTAACTATTAAAGTATATGATTTAATAGGAGAGAAAGAATTAATAAAAGGTACGGATTATGTATTAAATGCTGACAAAACGTTTGATTTTTTAGGTGCTTACGCTAATAAAACGTTGTATTTAAGAATAAGTTATGATTATACAGATGATTACATAGGGTCTAATGGTGCATTTTATGGTTTTGGTAGTTGCCCAAGTAGTTCGGGGTATTATTATCCTTCACAATCATTTGGTACAACAATAGATTATTCTCATTGGACATTGAATTACTACGATGACAAAGGTAATATGATTAAATCAATACCTCCTGAGGGAGTGGATTGTAATGGAATAGACCCAAGTGTAGGATATGCTACTGAATCTAACTGGAACACCTATAATGTGTTTGTCTCAGGAAATTACCCAATGAACCCATCTTATTTTAGTTCTTACGACCCTAGTCCCTCGTCAATTTATGATCCCCTAACACAAGAACATAGTGTTCAATTAAGGATTAATACAGGCTCATACACTATACCGTTCGACGAAACTTTGCCGTGTTCTGGTACTGGAGGAACGCTTGATCCTTTTCCTGGAGATCCGTCAACTGACAGAATGATGCCGCCAAACAATAACGAATTAAATTATCTTTCAAGTAAAGCTTTAAAATATTTGGCAGAAACAACAAGTAGTTCTATTTCAAATGTAATAACTAGTGATGCTAATGCTGATAATTTAAGGTTAAATAAAAAATTGGGTGAACTTCAACTTGATATTGAAAGTCGTCAAGCTGAAGTGGCTGCAAATACCTTACAATATAACGAAGTGAACAATAGTATTTTAGAGATAGAAAACTTAATCAATGAAATCCCCACTGATCAAAGTAATGCAAGAACTTACCAGTCTACAACTACTACTGTTGAAGAGTTAGAACTCCTTAAACAACAACTTGTTTTTGAAGCATTGAGATTACAAAATGACAATTTAGGGTTGCAAGAGGTAATAACTGAGCAAGCTGCATTAAAAACGATAATAACTCAACAAGGATATTATCCTATTGAACCCGAATTTACACAAAAACCAATATTTGTTGAAAATGGAGTGTTGGTTGGAGAAACTGGAGAATTGTTTGATGTCAATCCTTGTACATCATGCCCTCCTCCGACACCTACTCCTTGTAATAAATTTAAACAGGCAACCTTTGAATTTAAAATAGAAATTACTATTAGTGATGCTTATGGCAATCAAGTTTATGTGCTCCCTAATGGAAATGTTACTTCTACACCTACATCGTTTAGTATTTTTCCTAGACTATATAAAAATTGCCATTGTCGATATTATTTTGATTATACTACATTATCATTACCTAATCCAATAGTTATTAATGATGCTGTTTTAACCCAATATACAGGTGAAATTAAATACAATATTAAATCGATATGGGCAGCTACTTCAGGGAATAACTTTTACCCTTTTGATCCAACCAACAATACCCACAAGTATGCACGATACCTTTTCTTTCAAACCATTGCTACTCATAATGTTGGTCCAAAAACTGATGATAACATCTCTCATTCTATGGAAGATACCTATGAATATGATGTATTAAACCAATTGGTGGCAGAAACTACTCCTGATAAAGGTTTGATGGAACATGTGTATGATACCCGAGGAAGAATTAGATTCGACCAAAATGCGCAACAAAAAATAGACAAGAAATTTGGTTATGTAAATTACGATAGAGCTGGAAGACCAATAGAAACTGGAGTCTATAATTATACTTCCAGTGCTGCATTACAATTTCAAAATCATAATGAAAAACCTATATTAAGCTCGGGGACTTCTGTGTTAACTGTTTTGGATGAATATGACGGGTTAGATAATATCTATTGTTCTGAACAAACCTATATGAGTTATGATGTTGCCGATATCTCATCATCACCCTATTATCCATTTAGTACAGCTCCTTATACTACATACAAACAGAAAAACTTATTGGGGAGGGTGGCCAAAACGTGGAACGAGAATAGCATTACGTGGTATAGCTACGATATGTATGGAAGGACAGAATGGACGATTGAATATATTATTGATGCGAATGTAGCTGCTTATAAAACCATGCATTACCAATATGATGCCTCAGGTAATTTAGTTAAAACCATTTACCAGAAAAACGATGCTGTAGAATATTTTGAACACAAAAATACCTTTGATGCAGGTCAGCAATTAACTAAAGTAGAGACCAGAACAAATGGCAGTAATTATACCGAACAAGCAAAATATAACTATTACCAACATGGGGCATTAAAACGAACCGAGATTGGAAATAAATTACAAGGAATTGACTATGTGTACACCCTTGATGGAAAATTAAAATCGATGAACTCTCCAAACTTAGGAGTTAACGACCCAGGTAATGATAGTTATGCTAACAATGGAATATTTACCGATGTTTTTGGGATGACCATCGATTATCATCAAAACGATTACACCAGAGCGGGAACATTTATTAATTATGGTTTAGGTACCAATCAAAAATACACAGGAACCATTAACCAAGTTCGTTGGAATTTAAATGCTCCAACACTAAACACCAATTTAACCGCACAAGGGCAGCAGAATGTGTATCGATACCAATACAACGAATTTAATTGGTTAACCGATGCTACTTTTGGTATATATAGTCCTGCTTGTATTCAAAACCCTCCTGTAACATTCAGTTGTTCAAGTATCCCTCCTGTGTTTATTGCTGATGCCAGCAACCAGTTTAAAGTAAGTGGCATTACCTATGATAAAAACGGAAACATTGAAACTTTAATACGTAATGGAAATAGCACAATTGGAGCTATGGATAATTTTACGTATAATTATGCCACCACCACCCAGAGTGAAGATGGAGACGTGGTAAAAATAAACAACCAGCTTAATTATGTAACTGATGGGGTTGGAACATCGGGTTATGCTACCGACATAGAAAACCAAAGCATTGCCAATTATACCTACAATGCCATAGGTGAGTTAATTGCCGATGCCTCAGAAACCCAAACCTATACCTATTACCAAAACGGTTTGGCAAAAGAGGTGCTTGATAATGGAAACCTTCAATTAAGGTTTAGTTATAATGCTCAAGGCAAACGACTAAAAAAACAGGTTTACAGCGGAGGAACACTGGTTAAAGAAGTGTTTTACATCAGAGATTTATCGGGGGCTGTAGTTTGTGTTTACGAAACCGATGTAGTGGCAACCACCACTGTTAAAGATTACACCTTGTTTGGCTTGAACCAATTGGGATTGTACGACCCTGCAACAAACGAAAGCCGTTACCATCTATACGACCATTTGGGTAACGTAAGGGCTACCATTAGAGAAAATGCCGGAGCATTGGAAGTGTTAAGTGCAAGCGACTATTACCCTTTTGGTGGAGTATTGCCCGGACGTAATTTGTTAAGCTCGTTAAACAAACTAAACTATGGCTACCAAGGTAAAGAATTAGACCAAAACGGATTTTACGATTTTGAAGCCCGACAATACGATGCACGTTTAGGACGTTGGGTAACCACCGACCCTGCCAGCCAGTTTTACTCTCCTTATTTAGCAATGGGGAATAACCCAATCTCTGCTATTGACCCTGATGGGGAATGGATACATATTGTTATTGGAGCTCTCGTTGGGGGTATTATAAATACTGTGGTACATTGGGACAAGATTCAAGGTCCTGGCGATTTCTTTGCTGCATTTGGTATTGGTGCTGCAGCCGGAGCTTTAGGGGCAGCAACCTTTGGAGCAAGTCTATTGCCCACGGCTACAGTAGCTGGTGCATTTGCTGCAGGAGCTCTTGCAGGAGTGGTTAGTACTGCTGTATCAGCACCTGTTATGAGTGTTGGGAATAGCTTATATTTTGGAGACCCAATGATGACAGGTGATGAATATCTTCGTGCATTAGCGTGGGGAGGAGCATTAGGAGGGGTATTTAATGCCGGTTCAGCAGTGTTACAAGGCAAACCTTGGTTTCCTAGTTCAGATAAACCTGGAGGATTAGAATTAGCTCCTGGCCCGACAAAAACAGTAACAGACCCTAGAGGAAATGAACCCTTAAAATTGAGTACCGAAAAAACGCAACTAACAGAAATTAAAGAGGCGGCTAATGATTTAGCTCCTTTAAAGATTAATAAGGAGGGGATTAGAATGTCTTCCGAAATAAGTTCACAAACTACTAAGTCGATTAACGGAATTACAGAACATGCAACCCATCAAGCTATAACTAGAGGGTTCAAACCATCTGATATACTGAGAATTGTAAATGAAGGAACACCTGTTCAAGCGATGGGTAGATATGGTCCCCAGATTAGGTACACATTGGGAGGAAATACTGTAGTAATAAATTCTCAAGGGAATATCGTTACTTTATACAGTAGTTCGCAAGGTTCAGTAAATGGTCTTGGGAAAGGTTTCTTTATACCATTTAAATAATGAATTTTATGGGAAATAAATTAGAAAATATCAATCAAATTTTATCTATTTGGAATCCAATTGGTGTTCCAGAAGACATTAAATTATATGAATATAGGATGTATTGCCCTATTATTTTAGATGCAATTGAGAATAAAAAAGATCTTATGTCTGTTTTGGAAGATATTATAGTAAATAAAATGAACTTAGAATATGATGCAAAGAACAATGAACATATAAGTGATTTAAGAGAGATTTGTAATAAAATTTTGTCTTTATAGAAAAATAACTCAAATAAAATAGATAACCAACTATGGAAGGCATAAATTTTTTAAATAATCCAGTACCCTACAATTCTTCTGATATTTTTGTAGTCCATATTTCAGGAATAAATAACAAAAATGAATTGTTAAAACAACTCAATAATAAATTACTATTTCCTGATTATTTTGGATTTAACTGGGACTCATTATTGGATGTTTTATGTGATTTTCATTGGATAAAACAGAGAGAAATTCTAATAATTCATGATGATTTACCATCTCTCGATAAAACAAATTTCAAAACTTATTTAGAAATATTGTTTGAAGCAATTAACACTTGGAAAAATTGGGAGAATGGGCAAATCCATTATCTTGAGGTTGTTTTTCCAGAACAAAATAAAAAATTAATACAACAGTTAGGGCATTATATATAAATGAACATTTTAAAGAAAAATAATATAAAAATGACGTGGTCATTAGTTTATGTTGGAATCTCAAATAATTTACTTTCAATTGAAGATTTCTTAAAAGAGATGGATACCGCTTTTCTAAATGAATTAGCTGTTGATACTATTTCCGAATTATATATAAAATCTGAAAACTCTAAAGAAGATTTTTTAGACTATATAAAACACATTGGAGAAGTAACCGATGATGATATTAAAGAAAGTAATTGGATATGGAGTATGTCTTATTTAAATGATATTTTAAGTTCGGATAATTCTATTCATGAGAAACTTAGAAAAATTTGTGATGTTTGGGCAAAATTTAACTATCCTTCTGAATGGACTCATTTTATTTATTACATGCCAAGTAATATAGGAATATCAAGTGAGGAAGGTTTGTATGAGCAATTTTTATTATATATGAAAAAAGAAAATGAGAAGTTAGTTAGATACACCTGCTAATCCTATTCAATTTTAAATTAGTATTATGAAAAATTTATATATTGACTTTATGTTATCTGTTCAAAGAGCTCTACTTGGATATATTAGGGGTAATGTAAGAGCAGTTATGGTTGACTGGACAGAAGATGGTAAAAAGTTAACTGTAAAATTTATATTAGATAGGCAACCAGAATCGTTAGATTATGAATTGATAAGCGAGCTTACCACTGAAATATGGGCAGATTTTCCCCATTTAGAAAGTTTGGATGAGGCATGTGTGTTTTCAGATAAAAAAATTTCAAAAAGTGATTATTTAAAAGGAACTGCTTATATGAGGTATGAAAAAATATAAAAACATGAAAAAATTTAACTTTTTAATTATTACTTATCTATTTTTTAGTCTAAGTAGTGTTTTAGCTCAATCCCCATCCGAACCTATTGTATTAAACCATGGGCTGGGGATATATTATACTCAAAATGGTAAAAAATTAAGCCCACGGCAGCTAATTACGGTTACAAAAGTAAATGCTGAGGCATTAAAAGAAATACAAACAGCAAAAATAAACCATGAAGCTGCTCAATTGTTTGGTATACCTGGAGGTTTTATGTTAGGGTTTCCTTTGGGTCAAGTATTGGTAGGTGGAAAACCTAATATGGTTATACTTGGTATTGGAGCAGGTCTAGTATTAGCGTCTATACCTTTCTCGGTAGCCTATTCAAAACATGCAAAAAAAGGAGTAACCATTTATAACGAAGGCTTAAAACAAAGTGATTTAGGAAGGGTGGATTTCAATTTTGGTTTAACCCAACATGGTATAGGGTTAAACATGACATTCTAAATTATTAAAAAACATTTATGCAATTTGCCATTAATAAAAGTAAACACATGAAATAGCCACTTACAACGAGTTTGTTACAAACAAACACTAATTGAAATAAAAGCGTATTCCATATGACATATAAAGAACAATAAATATCTACAGATGAAAAAAACAGTTAAACTTATACTTATTGCTTCAACCATATTTGCTACAAAAGTTATTGCTCAAGATAACAATGGACAATCACCAGCCATGCAACTAGCCAATCATGTAAACCCTTTTACAGGCGATTTTAATTACAGCATTCCTTTGGTAGGAATTTCTGGTCCCAACGGAGAGAGTTTTCCCTTAAACCTGAATTATGCTGGAGGCATAAAAGTTGACCAACAAGCTAGTTGGGTAGGTTTAGGTTGGGATTTAAACATTGGAGAAATTAATCGTCAGGTTAATGGCGTTCCTGATGATTTTCATAATGTAACTAATCATAAAAATGTATATAACCATTTTTCAAATGGAAATGTATCTCACAAATTTGATACTAGTTATGTTTTTGGACCACTCTATTTTGATAAAATAATTGCTAATAATAGTGATACGATGATGGATTTGTATGGCACCAATCATGCTTTAGGAGAAAATTATTTCGTTTTTCCTGATTATGATAGTTATCATGTAAGCGGACCAGGAATAGGGGGAGAAATGCGTCCATTTTTATTTGATTTTGCTGAGTTTGCTCCTTATAAAGAAGCTCGTTTTAATTCAAGACAACCTCGAACTTTTACAAAGAAACCAATGTTCCGATTTGTAGACGAATCTATGGCTAGCATTAGTAATAGTGAGAATTTTCGTTATTTTATTAATAAACCCTCTCCTGTTTCATACTATGTTGAACCGCTTGCAAACAATAATAAAGGAAAAAATTGGAAAAACCGAGCTGGAGATGTTAATGTGTTTGATGCAGGAAATTATATTGAATACTTTACCAATGAGCAAATTCATAAACATTATACGGGGTCTAATTCTGATAAAATAGTTGGTTTTTTGGATTGTAATGAAGTAATAGACAGATCCATTAATTCAGATGTTATTGGTGCAATTAGAATAACAACTCCTAATGGCATGGTTTATCATTACTCCTTACCGGTATTTACTTTTAATGATGAAGTGAAAGCATTTGAAACCAACAATTTTACTTATACCTATTCATCCATCAATAAATTAACGAAATACCTAAACAATGCTAAACATATTTATACGTGGAAATTAACTGCGATTACTGATGTTACTTACAAAGATATAAATGAAAATAGTAAAGTTGACGATGGGGACACTGGGTATTGGGTAAGTTTAGCATATTCGAAATGGGCGAGTGGTTTCAATTGGAGATTTCCATTTTACAACTTTTATCCAGACGAAACTTCATTTAAAATTCCTTATTGGTTTGCTGGCGAATTGGTTTATTCACCTAGTGGAACAGTTACAGAAGGTTATTCAGAAATCTATTATCCTGAATATGTTAAAACAGCAACCCAAACTGCATATTTTATTAAAGGTATAAGAGCAGACGACCATAGTATTCCTAATGAAAATAATCGTTACACACCTAAATTATATTTAAAAAACATTGTTTTGTTAGATAATGATGATGTAATAGAACATAACATCTTTGGCACAAAACAAGCTATGCCACCTAGTATTTCTCCTAAATTTATTTTGCCTTCAAGCAATGTCTTAAATAGTTTAGATTATAGCTATTATCAAACAGCTATTGAAACCTATGCGTTAAAAGTTATTGATTTTGATTACGATTATCATTTGAGTAAAAAATTGGCAAATAACATTAACAATGATTTCATTAAAACAAACTATAGTATAACTCATGATTTAGGTACAGAGGTTGTTTTTAAAGATGGGAATTTTAACAGTACAACTGATTTAGGACAGAGTGGAAAACTAACGCTTAATAAGGTAACAACTTTTAACTTAAACCATCAACAAAAACACCCTCCTTATTTGTTTGAATACAATACTGAGAATCCTGATTTTAAACAAGAACAGCAAGATATTTTTGGTTACTATAAGGGAATCTTTAATCCACTAATTAGAGATCAATACATTATAAGGGATAATGATCAAGTAGATGCTTGGTCGTTGAGTAAAATTATTACTCCTTTTGGAGCAGAAATTAACGTTGAGTATGAATCTGACACTTACAATGGAGTGATGTATGATTCAGAGAATATTATACCACAAAGTCCTACTAGAATAATAATTAATAGTGAATCGGCTGATTACGCATTTTGTGATTTAAGATCTAACAGTAAAAGTTCCTTTGAAATAGATGCTAGACCTTGTACTGAATTTATAATGAAAGAAGTATTTGGAGGAGGCGCTCGAGTAAAGACAATTTCATTAACAGATCCTCATTCTAGTAAACTATATCAATTGAGTTACTCCTATAGTGACGGAATTGCGACCATGGAGCCTGATCGATACCAAAGGAGTGCAAATTACACATTAATTAAGAGTAAATCAAGTGGAGACCGACATGCAGGAGGTCCTGCAGTTGGGTATTCCAATGTTAAAATAACTATAGGTACAGAAACGAATAATATTGGTTCAATAGCCTATAATTATAAGAATTATACCCAACCATATAATATGAGTGCTGTAGTAGAGGATTCTGAGGGGAATGGTCATCAAGGACATGGTTGGAATTATTATTATTCTGTAACTGGTGCTTATATGATCATGTCCATGAAATATAAACTTGGATTAATAACAGCTCAGTCCAACATTACTAATTTTGGTAAACTTAATAGTTCCAGTATTTATGATGCAAATGGTGTTGTAGTATCAAAAACTATCTATGAGTATAGTGGTATAAACGAAGTTTATTTAGGTGATGATATTGGTAGGGTGCAGGAAGTATTTTATGATTATGGAGATTATCAATCTAATGAGGCAGAGAGGACAATATTCAAAACTACATTTATTAAAACCACTCCAGTAACCCATCTAAAAAAAGAAACAACCATCAAGGATGGGTTGACAACTGTTATTAATTATACCGAACGCGATAATTTTACAGGCTTACCAACAAAAGTAGTAACTACTGCTTCTGGTTATGCAGAAAATATATCTAAAAAAACTTTTGCATACGAGGTTGGTGTAAATTCGAATATGGGTCCTAAAACGTCTAATCCAAATAATTTAAACATTTTAACTCCTGTTTTAGAAGAAATTGAGAGTCGAGGTACTGGATCAAGATATGAATGGAGCGATAATCATTTAATCAGAGAATGGGATGTTAGTAGTCAAAAGTATAAATTCACTTCACAAACAACATTTTGGTCTCCAACCGAAGTCTCAACATTTAATGGTTTGGATGCAGGACTAGCTCAATGGAAAAAATTAGGTACCAGTACTTTGTATGGAGGTAGAAATAATAAAGAAAGAGTAGAACGAAAAGATGTGAAAGATGGGTATTCCGCCATAAAATTTGGATACGATGATCGATTTAAAATTGCTGAAGTATCAAATTGTAATTATGCTAGCTTTACATTCTCAAGCTTTGAAAGCTTAAAAGAAGTGGTAACAGGAGTTTATCACTTTGATGGAGAAGTAATTAAAGGAAGCAGTAGCCGGGTAGGAATAACAGGTTCGATAGTACCTCATACCGGGGATTATATGGTTGAAGTTCCTTCGGGTCAATTTGGGGCTTCATACAAAGCTATGGCACAGAACGAAACGATTGGTGGCGAGGAATTCGAAAGAGGAATTCAGGTTGGTAGAACTTATGTGGCAAGTGTTTGGGTTCATAAAAACAGTCCAAAAGAAGCTAAATTGGTTTTTTCTTTAGATGGATCTGATGGGCTTGGAAACGACGTATCTGAATACAAATCAATCAGAAAAGATGATGCGGATGCTGTTCAAATTGGAGATTGGATACAATTGAATCTTACTTTTACTATTCCTGCAAATTACATTTCAGCAGGAGGACCTCTTGGTCTTAATGATATGAGAGTATACATGTGGAATACGGGTAGTAGTTCTGCATATTATGATGATTTGGTGATACATCCAGCTGATGCTCAATTTACAGGGTATGTATATGACGAAAGACTAGGTTTAGTAAAAGCGGTAATTAGCAACGATAATTTTTATACGCGGTTTGAGCACGATAATTCAGGAGAGGTTATTTCAACTTTTAAGGAAACTCAAAATGGAGATAAAATTGTAAAATCAACAAACTATAATTTTAAAAGAAACTAAACTATTTTTTGCTAAAAGTAAAAGAATATACCGAAGAAGATGAGCTCCAACAAAAATTGTTGGAGTTGGAAGAACAATTGCAACAAACTAGGCAAGAACTGGCTAAAACTAACCAGCAAAACAAGGAATTAGAATCTATTCTGTTAAAAACAAGCGATACCAAAAAATCAAAAATCATTACCATACGAGGAGCAACCAAAATAGACTTTGTAAACATTAACGATATTATTTATTGTATGGCAGATGAAGCCTATACTCGTGTGATATTAATTAACGATAAAACCATTGTAGCTACTAAACCATTAACCACCTTTGAGCAGATGTTAAATATTCAGCCATTTTTTAGAGTAAATAAAAGCTGTTTAATCAATACCGATTACATTGTTGCTTTTTACAAAGACAGAAATCAGCTTCTTTTGCAAGGGGATATTTTGATAGATGTTGCAAGGCGAAGAAGGGTAGACTTCTTGAAGATGTTAGATAGATGAAAAAAAGATAAAATTCTTGTGAAGAAGTAAAGAAATTAAAACTTAATAGAGAACTAGAAGTAGGCTAGTAAAATATCTATTAACAAATCATCATAATTGATTTGAGGTTAATTTATTTTATTAGGGTAAGTGTTCCTTTTTTAACCATAATTTCATTAGATTTTTTATAGTTTACAATAAAAAAGTATGTTCCTGAAGGAACTACACTACCTGTAGTTGTTCTTCCATCCCAACCTCTATTTTTTTGTGTAGATTCAAAAAGTTTTAATCCCCAGCGGTTGTATATTTCTAAGCTTATAAAATCCATTCCTTTTAGTAGGATTAAAAACTCATCATTTTGTCCGTCTCTATTTGGGGTAAAAACACTTGGAATAAGAATATAAGATTCACAATTTAACTGTAAATCTAACACATTGATGGTGTCTGATTTAGCACAATTCAAACTGTCGGTTACAGTTACAAAATAAGTTCCTGATTGTAAATGATCAATAAAGGAGGCTGTACTTCCAGTATTCCAAATGTAAGTGATAGGAGGAGTAAAGGATGTTAAATGAGTAATTATACTTCCTAAATTCTCTTCACAATTATCATCTACTTTAATCAAAGTAAATTGAGGAGTGTTTTTGATAGTTAAATCTGTGATAATGGTATCACAGTTATTTATTACATCTGTATAAATTCCAGAGGTTGAATAAATATTTGATCCAACCACTATACTAAACCCTTCACATTCTATAAACGTTTGAGTTGTTTTTGTTGAAGTTAGTATGGTTAAATTTAGAGTTACAATACTGTCACAGCCTAATGAATTGATTAAAGTGACTGTAGGTGAAGTCGTGCTTGAGGTATAAGTAATTCCATCTATCCATGTGTAAGAATTACAAGCAGTTTGTATATCTGTACCAATAGTTGAATTGATTGTTAAATTCAATGTAATAACACTATCACATCCTAATGAATTAGTTAAAGTTACTGTAGGTGTAGTAGTGCTTGAAGTATAAGTATTGCCATCTATCCAAATCAATGAATTACAAGCAGTTTGAATATCGATGTAGGTCGTAGTATTTTTAACAGTTAAGTTTAGCGTTACTATACTATCACAACCTACCGAATTGGTTAAAGTGACTGTGGGTAAGCTTGTACTTGATGTATAAGTAATCCCATCTATCCACACCAATGAATCACAAACATCTTGTATATCGATGTAGGTCGAAGTATTGTTAATGGTTAAGTTTAGCGTTACAATACTATCACAACCTAAGGAGGTAGGGATAGTATCAAAGTAAGTGCCGGAACTATTGTATATATTTCCGTTGGGAGCTGTATAATTATTGCATGCAGATGTAGTGACCGTTAAAAAAGTTGTGTTACAATCATTAAATTTAACCAAAAATCCGTCACTATAGTCCCCACTTGGAGTCCCAGCGGCATGCGTAGTTTGATGAGCTCCAGGAGTGGAAATTCCGGTTATAGTTGGTCCCCCATGTGTAACTCCAGCCATATATATATTCCCATTATTATCCGCTTTACAATGTCTACCAAGATCTGTGTTTTCTCCACCGTAATATGTCCCCCACTGACGAACACCATTAGTATTGAATTTCACTAAAAAAGCATCTTGATTAAACGATCCTATAGGACCTCCACCATGAACTGTTTGATGTGCGTCAGGGGTAGAAATTCCAGATAACGATTCGGTATTTCCTGCAATAAATATATTGTTTTCATTATCTATAGTACAACTTTCAGCAGCAGTTGCTAAATTGCCGCTATAATAAGTAGCCCATTGACGCATACCTGAACTATTAAACTTCACTAAAAAAGCACTACGGCGACTCATACCAACGGTATTAATTGTTTGATGAGCACCAGGAGTTGAAATTCCAGAAACTGATTCTGTGGCACCTGCTATATATATGTTCTCCGCAGTATCTAAAACACTAGAAAAACCTTGATCTGAATCAACCCCCCCATAATATGTGCCCCATAGACGAGTGCCAGAGCTATCAAATTTTACCAAAAACACATCCTCCAATGAACCTCCTCCTGCATGAGCTGTTTGATAGGCACCTGGTGTTGAAACCCCTGAAATAGAACTAGTGGACCCTGATAAATAGATTTCTCGGCTTGAGTTTATTAAACATGATAATGCAATAGTAGAACCAGTACCACCCCCAAAATAAGTTCCCCATTGACGAACACCATTGCTATTAAATTTTGCTAAAAATGCTTCATACGATGTGCCAACAAGGGCAGATTGATGTGCTCCAGGGGTAGAAATTCCACTACTAGACTTTGAACCCCCACAAAGGTACACATACCCATAATCATCAACTGAACATTCGCCTACATATTCAATTTCTGAGCCTCCATAATAAGTCCCCCAAAGACGAACACCACTGCTATTAAATTTTGCTAAAAAACAGTCTTGGTCTCCACCAATAGTTGTTTGGTGTGCTCCTGGAGTAGAGATTCCATTAGTAGCATAAGCAACTCCAGCTAAATAAATATCACCGTTATTAGTCACTGCACAAGAACCTCCACCATCAGGTCCATCCCCGCCATAATATGTTCCCCATTGACGAACACCGCTACTATTAAACTTTACTAAGAAAGCATCACTCCAAGAATTTAAAAAGGCACCTCCACCATTAGTTGATTGATGTGCTCCAACAGTAGCTATTGCATTGAAAGCAAGTGATTTACCAGCAATATATACATTTCCTGAAGAGTCAGTAGTACAAGAATAAACATCATCTGGACCTACCCCACCGTAAAATGTTCCCCATTCACGAACAGGAGGATCGATATACAATTTTTCTTTTTTATTATATTTTCCAACACTAATACTTAAAATATTGCCTTCTAATTTCCATTTAGCATCTATAATTTTATCTCCTTGATATGCTACTGGTTTCCCCTCTTCAATTATCCCCAATGGCGTTTTTAGTAACAAACTTCCGTTTTCTTTTATTTGCAACTCTGCCCCTTCTATGCGTAATTTAATTAGTCTATAATCAGCATTTGACTCTACTACAAAATCATATTTTAATGTGGTTCCTGATCCATAATAATGCATATCAATCCCTTCATACAAACCTTTTAACCAAATGCTTTTATATTGTTTAACAAACAGAGCTGGATCACCTTCAGGTACGTTATAATAATTGTTAAACCCTGATAAAGGCTCATTTTTTTGAATTACACAATCTGTTCGGGCACCTAACCAGGATATGTCTGTTCGATAGGTAGTAATTTGGCTTGGAATTTTTCTTTTTTTTTCTTCAATTCCTAATATTAGCTCCTCTTCTTTCCAACTATCTACTCTATATTGTTGATATGAAATCCCATTTTTTCTAAGGAGATAAGTCATATTACCACTTTCCCCACTAAATAATACATCAGGTCGAAGTTTCAAATGTTGGTCATGAACCTGCCCTTTATTTTCAGTAAAAGTAATACCTTCTTTTTTCAGCAAAGCTCTTTCCTTATCATTTATTGAAGAAGATTGAGTTTTTCCAAATAGAACAACAAACATTAATACTATGACTAAAGTTATTCTCTTCATTACTTACAGTTATTATCTATCCATCTTATCAGTTTCACAAATTTATTTAATTATATACAATAAACTATAAATTATCGATTTAGTTACAAGTCCAAACTAACAAGATCTACCACATTAAAACAAAAAGATTGGAAACAGCTTTTAGATAGATTAACAAAAACTGAAGAGGAGTTGGCAGAAGTTGAAAAGCAAAAAGTTGAATTAGAAAATTTACTAGTTTCAGTCAATTCTTCGACTAAAAAACCGAATATTATTTCCTTTAAAAGTGCTACCAAAATAGAATTTGTTTCAATTTCTGATATTGTGTATTGTAATGCTGATTTTGGGTATACCGATATACAGTTAAAAAATAACAAAGTCATTACAGCAGCAAAACCGCTAGCCACGTTTGAGCAAATGCTAGAAGAACATTCGTTTTTTAGAGCAAACAAAAGTTGTTTAATCAATACCGATTATATCGTTACATTTTTTAAAGATAAAAATCAGGTAATACTTCCGGGAAACCTAATCATAGAAGTATCCAGAAGAAGACGTGTAGAGTTTTTAAAGCTGATAAAATAACTATTTTTATCAGCCTTACTTACCGTTAAATAAAAAAATGAACCACTCCACTTTTCATTAGCCTTTTTAAGATAATTTAGAACCTCATTCAATTCAAATTTAGATGAGGAATCATAGAAAATTAAAAGCCTACTCCATGCTCCAAATTATGGGAGCAATACTAATTGCAGGTATCTTAACAGCATTAGCTGTGCCTTCTATCATGAAAGCGGTAACCAAGGCTAAACAAGGAGAGGCAAAAACACAGTTGGAACACTTGTATTCGTTAGAAAGACTTTATTTTATGGAGTTTGCCAAGTACTCGCCCGATTTAGAAGAACTTGATTTTGAGCAACAAAAGCTAGTGACCGAAGAAGGAGGAGCACGATATAAAATTGAAATCGTTGAGTCAGGAACTACCACCTTTATTGGACGAGCAACAGCCGTTCAAGATTTTGATGGAGATGGCGTATTTAATGTTTGGGAAATCAACCAAGACAGAACCCTTACAGAAACCATTAAAGACTGATGAATTTAATCGTATTCATCATATTGTTAGGATTATTGGCTCTTGTAGTTTTTCAGGACTTTAAAAGCAGAAGCATCAGTTGGTTTTTAATACCTCTATTACTGATAACTTTTGTCGGTTATGGGTTGTTAAATCTACAAGTTCAGGAATTACTCACTTTTTCAGGAATTAATATAGCTATTGTGCTTACCAATCTTCTAGGAGTAACCTTACTAGTTTGGATAAAAGAAAAGGAACTAAAGAACATAGTAGACTCCTATTTGGGCTTGGGTGATGTACTGTTCTTTCTTGTACTCACTACTGTTTTTTCACCACTAAATTTTATGCTGTTTTATCTGGGAAGTGTATTGCTCACTACACTAGTTTATGGGGCAATCATTTTGTTTAATAAAGAAAAACAAACCCTAATACCACTTGCGGGTGCAATGAGTATATTATTAATACTGGTGTTAGTTATCGACGCTATTATGCCAACATTTAGTGTATACCAAGACATTATTTCGTTTTATGAGTAATACACGCCACATACCTTTGAGTGCAGAAATGCAACAAGCCATATCTACCGAACAAGCTTGGCATTATCATGTGGTACCAAAAAGTGTTGATGATGATACCATGGTTTTTTATGCCGACGAATCCAAAATGAACTCGGCTTTGAGTGAAGAGTTGGAAATGATTTTTGGTAAAACCATAAAAACCATACCTACATCAACAGAGTTAATCAATCAAACACTTGGAAAATACTACCGATTAACCTATAAAAATAAAAGAGCTGAAACCGTAAGTTTTGACACAAACAATTCAGATGACTTTGTTTTTAAATTGATTGTAGAGGCTGATTATTTGGGAAGTAGCGATATTCATATCGAAAAATATGAAGAACGTTGTAGAGTTCGATTAAGAATAGATGGAAAACTAATTGAAAAATATGTGATTCCTGCTAATGATTATCCAGCATTAGTAAACAAATTAAAGATTAAGGCTAATCTGGATATTGCTGAAAAACGGTTGCCTCAAGACGGAAGGATAACTTTTGAAAATGCAGCACATAAATTTGACATAAGGGTTTCTTTATTACCCACCTTACACGGGGAAAAAATAGTGATGCGTTTATTGAGTAAAGATGCCACTAATATTGACATTAATGAATTAGGGTTTGGTGCTAAACAATTGAAAGATTACTTAGAAGGGATTAAAAAACCAAACGGGATCATTTTAATCAGTGGACCAACAGGCTCAGGTAAAACAACCACGCTATATGCAACCTTAAAAATACTAAACGAAGAAAAAACCAATATATTAACTATTGAAGATCCTATTGAGTACACCTTAGAAGGTATCAACCAAGTACAGTTAAAAGAAGATATTGGATTAGGCTTTGCTTCCGCTTTACGTTCCTTTTTACGTCAAGACCCTGATGTCATTATGCTTGGTGAGATAAGAGATGGAGAAACTGCTCAAATGGCAATACGAGCAGCTCTAACAGGACACTTAGTATTATCGACCATACACACCAATTCAGCATGGGGAACCATTTCTAGGATGATAGACATGGGGGTTCCTTCCTATTTGTTGGCGAATACTTTAAGTTTAAGCGTCGCTCAACGGTTAGTGAGGTTGTTGTGTCCAAACTGTAAAGAACAAAAAGAATTTAATGTTGCACTATTCCCAAGTAATTATAAAGCCCCTAGAGCGATTAAACATCATTTTGAGCCTGTTGGATGTGAGCAATGTTTTTACACAGGCTACCGAGGTAGAAAAGCAGTTTATGAGGTAGTTCCAATAGACTTTGAGCTTTCAGAATGCATTAAAAATGAACAGTTCAATGTAAGAGAAGAATTAAAAAACAAAAATATCAATCAGTTGATGGATAATGCCTTTGAGTTATTTGAAAAAGGAGATACATCGATGGATGAAGTGTATGCCATGTTAATGAGTAATTATTAAAGGATGAGAAGATTAATTGAAATACTAATACTGGTAGCTTTTATCTTGTTTAGTCAGCAAGTGCTAGCTGATGACAGGATTAAACAAATAGAAACCAAATTAAATGCCTTAACAACTGAAATACCGGGGTTGGAAGAAACCGTTGAGATGTCAGTGAGTGGAGTTTCTATTCAGGAATTTATGCGAGGATTAGCAGATGCTCACAAATTAAATGTAAGTGTAGATCCATCTATCAAGCAATCCATTGTCAACAATTTTGTAAATGCTACAGTTTCTGATGTGTTGATTTTTATCTGTAAAGAATACAGCTTAGACATCAATTTTATTGGTAACATCATGTCTATCGTAAAGTATGATAAACCAAAAGAAGTAGCCACAAAAACGTTTCAAGTAGATTATAATAACATAACCGACAAACTTTCCTTAGACTTAAAAGACAGTCCTATTGAAGAAGTGGTAAAGGTAATTACACAAAAATCGGCTAAAAATGTTGTTTTAGCTGCAGGAGTAGCACCAAAAGAAGTAAGTGTATACCTTCAAAACATGCCTTTTGATAATGCCCTAGAAAACTTGGGTGTTGCCAATGATTTAGAGGTGACAAAGACAAAAGACAATACCTATGTGATACAAAGAGCCAATCAAGAACCAGCCACTCAAAATAACTCAAACAACTTCAATACAAACCCACTAAAAACCAGTTCGAATACGAGTAAAAAAATGAGTGGGTTTAGTTATGAAGCCAAAAAACGTACAGACGTTTCAGTGATAGGAGTAGATGTACTGATTGAAGATGTGATTAAGAGTGTGTCAAAAGATTTAGGAATTGATTACTTTTTTGTTTCAGAAATCAAAGATAAAACTACCATCAACGTTAGTTCAACATCATTCAATGAGTTGTTGGACAATATGTTTAATGGAACAAGTTTAACTTACGACATAAAAAATGGAATTTATGTTTTTGGAAAAAGAGATACGGAAGGACTACGAGTTACTAAAGTTATTCAGCTCCAACACCGATCAGTAGCAAAGGTGGTAGAAGTTATTCCTGATGACATTAAAAAAGGAGTGAGCGTAAAGGAGTTTGTAGATTTAAACAGTTTAATTCTGAGTGGTTCACATCCTCAAATCCAAGAAATTGAAAACTTTATCTTAAAAATAGACAAGATAGTTCCTGTGGTATTAATCGAAGTAATGATTGTCGATTATTCCAATAACCGAACAAACACTACAGGAATAGAAATGGGCTTAGGAGAAAACCCAGCAACTACCAAAGGAACTGTTTTTCCCGAAGCCAACATGAATTTAAACAGTACATCTATTAATAATTTAATAGAAAGCTTTAATGGATATGGGATATTGAATCTTGGCAAAGTAACACCCAACTTCTATGTCAATATAAAAGCACTAGAAACGCAAGGTGTTTTAAGAGTAAAATCTACTCCTAAACTAGCCACGTTAAATGGAAGTGAAGCAACCATGAAAATAGGAAATACTGAGTATTATGTTGAGCAAACCACCAATACACTTGCCAACCAAACTACTCAAACCATTAATACTAGGGTTTACAAATCGGTTAATGCTGATTTATCAATAACTATTAAGCCTTTTGTTTCAGGAGACGATCAGATTACGATGGAAATATCCGTTTCTCAATCTGATTTTACAGAGAAGATAGAACCTGGAGCACCTCCAGGAACTGTATCTAGAGATTTTACTTCCTTGATACGAGTAAAAGACCAAGAAATGGTGTTGTTGGGAGGATTAGAAGAGAAAGCCATTCGTGAGTCAGGAAGAGGCGTTCCTTTTTTATCAAGAATCCCAATTATCAAATGGTTCTTTAGTAGTAGAACAAGAGAAAAGTCAAAAACTAAATTGAACATCTTTATTAAGCCAACAGTCATTTATTAATTGTGTTAGATTTTTTAAATACATATTCACTCATTAAAGGTAAATCAGCTATTGGTGTTGAGTTGTTGTTTAATACCAAAGATAGTTTCACTTTAATTGCACAAGAATTAGGTGTTAAAAAGGAGAGTGTAGAAATTCATCAGCGATGGGTAGACATTAGTTTGGAAGAGTTGGCAAAAATAAACACAAAGAAACTACCTGTTTATTTTTCAGTTGGAGGTAAAGGAATCATCCACAAAAAGGTAAAATTCAATGAATATACCAAAGACCAAGAGTTGCTTAGTCAAGTTTTACCCAATGCAGTATTAAAAGACTTTTACCTTCAGCAGTATAAGTTAACTGATAATGAATGCTGGGTGTCCATCATTAGAAAAGATTTGTTGGATGGGCTAATCTACCAATTTCAAAACCACCAGTTATTTAGTGTGCAAGTGTATTTAGGTCCGTTTGTCATGGAAAACATTATTCAATTAATCGATGAGCCTGTAATTAAAACCACCACTTATGAGTTATTAATTGAACATAAAAACATTATTCAAATGGATGGTCTAGGAAGTGTATCTGAAGGTGCAGAATATAACATTGAAGGAGAAACCGTTCAATCTCATGAAATTGTTGCGTTTAGTGCTGCATTGAGCCACTTTATACCACTAGAAAAATTAACATTGATTGATTGTAGTGAAGTTGAAACCATCAAAGAGGAATTTTATCACAAAAACAAATACACCGTTGTTGGATTTTCTATGTTAGTGTTCTTTTTCATCGTCACCATTGGTAATTTATTATTAAACAATAACTACCAAGCCATTAACAATACCTTACAATATCAGGTAAGCAGTAATACCAAAAACATTGATGAATTAAAAGCACTTAAACAACAATTAGCCATTAAAGAAGCATTTGTAAAAAACAGTGGTTTAACCAAAGCATCAAAAGTTTCTTATTACGCCGATCAAATAGCATTGACAATTCCGAACAGCATTCAACTGAATCAACTTTTTATTAATCCTTTGGAAAAACGCATCAAGAAATCAGAAGATATTTTATTTCAATACAACAAGATGAAGTTGACAGGCACTGTAAGCAGTAGTATAGAGTTGAATTATTGGATTAAAAAACTTAAAAAATATGAATGGGTAGCTGATATTATGGTCATTTCGTTTATTCAGGACAACATAAAAACAGCGGGTGAATTTGAAGTAGAAATTAACATTCAGTGAAAAGAAAAATAACATACAAAAGCCGTCTACTCTATCTTCTTATAACTGGAGGTTTGTTTGCTGTTATCTTGTATAAAATGACAATATCAGATACCTTAACAATTGCTTTTGAAAATAAACAGTTAGAAAATCAAGTCATTGAAAACATTGATGCTCCAAAAGAAATACAATTGATTAAACAGAAGCTGGCAAAAATTGAACAATTGGTTGGAGATAAAAACCAAGAAGAAATCAATGTACATCAATTGCTTTTAGAGTCTATTGCCCAATACAATCAAAGAAAGGCATTGATTTTACAAGATTTTCCTCAACCTTATGTTCACACCAACAATGGCTATGTAATAAAAACTGCTAAAGTAACCGTTCAGGGAGACTTTATAAACCTGTTAAAACTCGTTCATTTTTTAGAACAGAATTACAATATTGGAAAAGTGGCGGCTGTTGATTTTGAAACCACTAAACCATTACATGCTAAGAAAAGAGAATTACATTCAACCATTTATATACAAGACATTAAAGCGATAAAAGATGAAATTAATTTGTAGAAACCTGTTATTTATATCAATAACATTGATGATGTTTTCATGTAAAGACTTTATAGAAGAAGATATTTCTCATGATACCATTACTTTAAATGCTCCTGCTAATAACTTACAGACAGTTATTTTAACACACACCTTCTGGTGGGAACACCTTAAAGGTGCTGAACAATACAAAATGCAAGTAGTAGAAGGCACTTTTTCTTCAACAATAAAGCTGGTATTAGATACCACTATAGGGACAAATAAATTCGATTTCACTTTGTATCCTGGAACATTTCAATGGAGAGTAAAGGGAACTAACAACGGTAGTGAAACGGTATACACCACATTCACCTTAGTGGTTGATAGTACCAACGATATAACTGCTCAAACAGTAGTATTGAATTTACCCAATGACAATGTGGTGACCAATGCATCATCATTGACGTTGAGATGGAACAGTATTTATATTGCTGACAATTATAATTTAGACATTAGAGAAAACAACTGGAGTGGAAATTCGGTGGCTGGATTTCCAATTTCTACCACTACCAATGAATATACCGTAACACTAGCAGATGGTATTTATGAATGGGGAGTACAGGGTGAAAACTCTGTGTCCAACAGCTTTACAGGGTATTCAAAACGAACATTAACCATTGACACAGGAGTTCCTGATACCGTTGCATTGAGTTTACCATTAAACAATACCATTATAGGGGATTCGAATTATACTTATAAATGGAGTCATCCAACAACTGATAATGGTTCAGCTTTAACCGATAGTATCTTTTTCTATTCAGACATCAATGGAAGTACTTTATACAAATCAGGAAGAGGTACTGCTAACAACTATACAGATTCTTTAGGTTCAGGTATTTATTACTGGAGAGTTCGTTCAACTGATGAAGCTGGTAATGTTGGAGGATATACCACCATGAGAAAATTTACGATACAATAATGGCTAAGGATAAGAAAACCATATATGTAATGTTGCCAATCATTTTATTGGTATGGGCTTTTGTGTTTTATCAGTTGTATGGATATTTTTTTGCTCAACCTCATTATTCTGTTAAAGAATTAGCAGTAAGTGTAGCCTACGATAAGATTGTAGAAGATTCCTTTACCATTGTGGCCAATTATAGAGATCCATTTTTAGGAAGTAAAACAGCAACTTCAATTTCTAGTGAAAATTCTACTCAACCCAACAAGACTTCAAATTCAACTGCTGCTCAAAACAAGCAGCCTTGGCCAATGATAGAATATAAAGGCATGATAAAAAACAACAACTCCAACAAACGAATTGGTATTGTAGTCATTAACGGTAGTGAACACATCATTAAACAAGGAGAAGTCATGAGTGATGTAACTGTTGTTAAAATAGATAAAACTGAAATTAAGGTTCGGTATCAAAATGAACATAAAATAATATCAAAATGAATATGAAAAATATTATTTCCATACTACTACTACTATTGCTGACATTTTTTCAAGTGAAAGCTCAAAAAATAGAGGTGATCACACATCGTAAAATAATGATTCAGCACAATGATTCATCTGTTGAATGTAGTGTATTGAATACCAAGAAAAAGGTAAGAGTAAAAACAATGACTACTTACTATTGGTATGATAAAGATAAAATCCTGATAAATCAAGGTGGTTTTGGAGAGAAGTTATTGGATGGGAAATATCAAGTGATTACTAGAAATAGACAACTCATTACCGAAGGGTTCTTTAAGAATGGAACAAAAATGGGGGATTGGAAGAAGTGGAATACAACTGGTCAGTTGCTGGAGGTTTTCCATTGGAATAAAGGACAACGAAACGGTACATATCAGTTGTTTAATAATGGAAGTGTAGTTGAAAAAGGCTGCTACAAAAATGATTTATTACACGGTAAGCAACTGGCCTATCAAAAAGACACCACCATTGTAACCACTTACAAACAAGGTAAGATTGTTCCACCAAAAGAAAAGAAAGAGAAGGCTACTCCCATAAAAAAGGAGAAGGTACCTAAGTCAGCCAAAGAAACACCAAAAAAGAAGGAAAAATCAAGTATAGTTAAAGAAGAACCGAAGGAAAAGAAAAATGATTAAAGCAGGAGCTTTATTGTATGCTATGTTTTTAGTTATTGTCAGTTCAATAATCAGCTCTACTTTTATTTTAAGTAATTATTACAACAACACCTACGTGTTACAGGTGTTAAAACAAGAACAATTGTTTAAGGATGTTCATTCTGGTATCAACTATGGATTGGCTTTTCACCAGGAAGTCCCTTTTCACCAAGAAATAGAACTTGATTTATTTGATGATGAGATGCACCAAGTGAAGCTCTACAAAAAGAGTTGGGGCGCTTTTTACATGTTAACCTCTTCAGCAACATGGAGAAATAAATCAGCTGTTAAAACTGCTTTTATTGGAGCAACCATTGATGAAGAAAAAAAAATAGCCATATACCTTAGTGACCAGAACAAGCCATTATCCATAGCGGGAGCTACAACAATTGTTGGAGATTGCTTTCTACCCAAAGCAGGCGTTAAAAGAGCTTATATTGACGGTGTTGGCTTTTTAGGGCATAAATTAATTGAAGGAGAAACACATAATAGTGAAAATGAACTTCCTTTAATGAACCAAAAATTGTTTGATGAGAATTACACCAATTTTTCGATTAAAGAACTTTTACTGGATAGTATTGTAGATTTTGCAAGCCTACAATATCAAGATACTATTGTGAATTCCTTTCAAAACAAAACATTGGTACTGTATTCATCTTCTTCTATCGTTCTTGATAACAAACACCTTGACGGTAACATTAAGTTAATAGCTGAAGAAAATATTACAGTAAAAGCCTCGGCTAAACTGAACAATCTTTTGCTTTATGCTAAGGGAATTATTCTTGAAGAAAATACTGTTGCTAACCTACAACTTTTTGCAACTGATAGTGTACTGATTCAAGATCATTGTATTTTAACGTATCCATCTGTAGTTAGTGTGTTAGGCAAAGGTAATAGTGAGTTATCAAGAAAAATTACTATTGGAAAAGAGGTGAAAATTAAAGGAGTGATTTTTTTAATGGATGAAAACACCAATCAGACTTCTCTATCCAAAATTGCTATTGATGAGAAAACTGAAATTATGGGAAATATTTATTCTTCTGAATACTTAGAACTAAAAGGAGAGGTAATTGGAGGAGTGTTCTGTAAAAATTTTGTTTTAAAAACGCCCTCATCGATATATCAAAACCATATCATGAACGCAACCATCGATAGAAAAAAATTAATTAAAGAATTTGTTGGAGTGGCTTTAACAGAAGAAATTAATCATCATCAAATCATCAAATGGTTAGATTAAACCAAAAAATAAAAGCATTTACAATTTTGGAATCCATGGTTGCAATGGTTATTGTTATGATTGTATTTGGGCTCAGTTCCATTGTGATGGTGAACATGGCAAATGCTGGTATTTCTGCTACTGAAAAAGCTGCTCGTGCCCTTGCAACACTTGTTAGAAATGAAACCATTAGCCAACATCGTTACCTAGATGAAACTATAGTAGAAGGTGATGTTACCATTGAAAAAACAATTTTAGATTATAAAAAAGGTAATGACTTAAAAGTGTTGCTGATAGAGGCTTACAATCAAAATGAAAAACTATTTGAGAACAAAGAACTAATTCTAATGACGGTAAAATGAGGCTAAAAGCATTTTCATTTTTAGAAGTAATGGTGGCAATAGTCATTTCAGGGATTGTTATTGGAACGGTCTATTCGGTGTTGATTTTTTCGTACAAACAGTTTCACAAGTACACAGATATAAAGACCGCTACACGAAATTATTTTGAATTCTTACAGGTATTTAATATGGATTTTGAACAAGCAAAAGAAATTGTAAGAATCGATGAACAAGAAATAAAAATGAACTGCTTAAATAAGCAAATCGTTTATGAATTTGAAGATGAATTTATACTTAGAACTGTTGATATACAAACAGATTCCTTCTTTCTAATAAATTCAGGTATTGAAACTAATATCGTAGATGAATCAAGCGGTAAAAATTGTATTGATTATTTAACGATTACAGTGAAGGAACAGCCCTTATCTTTTTATAAAAATTATGGAGCAATCATACACATTGAACAATAACCTTGGGAATTAATATAAAAAATATCGACAAACAGCAATCCACTACTAAACAAGTGGAAGGAAAAGATAAAAAGAGCATCTTGGCTATTTTAAATCAAGACATCAGCTTTAGTACTAATTTTCCAGATAAAAAAAAGGAACAATTTTATTCTGAAATTAGTCTGTTATTATCAGCTGGAACAGATATGAAGACTGCCTTAGAATTAATCGTTGATGAAACCGAAAAAGAGAAAGATAAAAAACTGTTAGAGGGGATTAAAAATGATATTATTAATGGACTTAGTTTTTCTGAAGCACTTCAAAAAACGGGAAGGTTTACCGATTATGAGTTTTACTCGATAAAGGTAGGTGAAGAAAGTTCTCGAGTGGATATTGTATTAAATGACTTAGCTACTTACTTTAAAAGAAAAATTGACCAAAAAAGAAAGCTTTCGAGTGCGTTATCTTATCCTATAGTATTACTAGCAACAGCATTAGGGATGGTAGTTTTTCTCTTGAAGTTCTTAGTTCCTATGTTTCAGGATATCTTTAAAAGTTTTAATAAAGAATTACCAGGAATAACGCAATTTGTGATAGATGCTTCTGAAACTGTAACAGATTATTTTATCATTATTCTTCTGCTTATTATAGGAGCAACCGTTTTTGTTTATTTAAACAAGAAGAAACTGTGGTATAGAAAATTAACAGCAAACATCATTTTAAAAACACCTGTTCTAGGTGATATTGCCAGAAAAATCTACTTGACTAGATTTTGTCACTCTATGAATTTACTAATCAGCACCCGTAACCCCTTGTTAAATTCGATACAATTGGTTAAAAAAATGATAGATTACCATCCCATTCAAATGGCTTTAGAGCAAGTAGAAATAGATATAATGAATGGCAAATTATTAAATGAAAGCATGAGACAGTTTTCCATCTTCCCTAAAAAGATGACCTCTTTAATTAAAGTAGCAGAAGAGGTTAATAAATTGGATGCCATTTTTCAAAACTTAGATGAGCAATATTCTAAAGAATTAGAACACCAATCCGAAATGTTTGGAAAATTGTTAGAACCTTTTGTTATTCTATTTATTAGTGTGATAGTAGGGTTTATTGTTATCGCCATGTATATTCCAATGATAGAAATTAATACTGGACTGTTTTAAGGTAAAGTTTAAAAAAGTTTCGTGAATTTAGGTTAGTTAACATAATACAAGTTTATTAGATAATAATATTTCTAAAGACGTTACGTTATTTATAACTATAATAATCTATTTCAGGAAAAAATGGAAATTTCTAAATACTTAAAAAAATACAAAAATTAAGTAATTATACTTAATGCTTATTAGATAATTAATGATGATGTATTGCTTAAAATAAATTTTATAGCATTGAGAAACAATAGTATAAATAATTATTTTCTCCTTTATGATTCCGGGTGGTAAATATATTTTCTACATGTTGTACATTTCAGATTCGAAATTAAAATTGCACAAAAGTGGGTCAAAAATGACCGTTCAAAAGATAAATTGATACAAATTTCGAATTGACTAAAAAATAATTTAGTTTTATTTTTTTAAACTATATCAATATGAGAAAGATCCTATTCATTATCACCTTACTTTCACTTGCCTTAATTAACAATAATTATTGTCAGGTTGTTTCTAGCAGCTCAAAACAACAACCAACAACAGTAAAACCAGGAGAGTTAGCTGGGAGTAGTTTTAATGGAGATGTAAACTTATTTACCGGGACTTATGGAGCAAGTTATACGGTTGGTTCCGTTGCAACACCCGGTGGTTTAAAATATGATGTTACTATGGTGTATTCTTCATCTTTAAGTGCTGGAGATAATGTGCCCGTTGTTTCTGGTATACCATATGGAGAGGGTTGGGGGGTTCAGGTTCCTACAATTTCAGTCTCAGTTGCTGAATATAAAAGTTATGCTGAACAAACATTGGCAAATGATATTTATAATTTTAATAATGTGGCTATTCCACCTCAGGAAAGAACTTTTGAAGATGATGGAAAATTATACTGGTTTTCGCCAACGATTAATATTCCTGGTGTTGTTAGTGGAAGGGCTGTTTTTAAAAATATAGACCCTGCAACTCAAGCCCCATTATTTGTTTTACAGCATTTCGAAGATCAATATATTGAATTATTATTCTATAATAATACCTGGGAAGTATATTTACCTGATGGAACAGTTTATCATTTTCCATTAGGTGGAACTGTAAGTTATAGAAAAGGATATAATCGAAGAGTTTATGATTATGAAGAGTATGAATTTAATGAGCCTTCATCAACAATTAATAATTCCCCTAAAAACTCCGAAGTTGAAGTTAATATTAAACCAAAAGGTGAAAGTTTGGAATGGCATTGTAGTAAAATTACCAATAGAAATATACCTGGACAATCAATAAGTCTTAATTACAAAGGGTATGGAAAATTTAATTTTTTCAAAGAATTTTCTTACGACTATATGCCTAAATTGAACGAAGCATTGAAACATCCTCCATATTTGGACTTTGGCAACCTGGATGTTTTTAGTGATATGTTATTGATTGAAGTTGTATCAGAATATTTGTATAATGAAATTGGTAGTGTTGTTTTAGAGTATGGATCAGAAGATTCATATGGTTTAGACATGTTAAAACTTACCGATAATGGGGTTCATCGATTAGATTCGATGTATAATTACAAAACAGTTTACACTCCTGATTTCAGTAAGTGGAGTCAATATTTACATGCTAAACATCCTACTATTCCAGCTATTAATTATGGTAATAGTTTGCCTTCAGCGACTAACCCGTATATATCTCACAATAGTAATTGGTTAAGTTATGGAATAATTTATACAAATGGCGCTTACATTAAGAAAAAAAATTACCTAGCACCAAACACCAGTTTGATTGGATTTGACCATAGTTTTTGGGAGTCTCCAAGAATTGGAACTGAAGATATTGATGGAATAGATATTCCTTTAATTGGTGGAGATATTTATGAGATAAAAACTAAAGTGCATGGCGATCCAAATTTGGCTTTTGGTTTTGCCAATATTGATATAAATATTGCGACAGGTATCCTTGACGCTAACAAATTTGCAAAAGAAGGAGATCCTTTAGCTAACAATAACGATATTGAAATTATTCCTGCTTACATTAAAAATGAAAATTATACTAATGAATCAATTTTTACCACATTTGGAAATGCGGTAAAATGGAATCCTGCGGCAACAGGATCTAACACAAATACTACAGTTAGCACTTCTAATTTTTTCACCATGCCCAATCTTCCACAAGAATATAATGGTATTACTATACAAATTGGACCAGGTAATTCTGATAATTTCTTTAATTATACACCCTCTGAAATTACAGGTAGTTCTTTAAGAAGTGCTCACAGAACTTACTGGAGAGAAAATAGGGCTAATTTTTGGAATAATTCAAATAATCCTAAGTTATATTATGAATCGGTTCCATCTAATTTTGGAATTGGGTTACCTTGGCAGATGATGAGCCCTATTGCAAATAAAATTTTGGGATTTAATTTTATCGATGAAACTGCATCAATGTTTCAATTTTGGTGGTATGAAGATACTCCAGGTGTTATTCCTTACAATAACGTTCCGACCTTATTGAATGAAAATGTTAAACTTTCGGATGTAGAATTGGTGCGTTACAGCAAAAATCCATACATGTTGCAGTCTGTAAAGACCTATAAAACAAATGGGGAGTATGCTGCATTTAAACAAGAAAACTTAGGTCTTATTCTAGTGAATCAATTTGACTTAGATTATAAAAGAGAAGATGTGCAAATTGCCGATAATGCAGAATATAATGCAAATGGAAATTTTAGCTTAATTCCAGACAGATGGGCGAGTTCATATTTGTTAAAAAGCATAAAAAATGTACCAGTAAATGGCTCTAAAGATTTAAACAATTCTCTACCTCTAACTTCTGATGAAGTCCCAACTACTCATTTTGATTATAATTTTTATGAACCTGGTACAACATTAGCTTCTTCCAACGGTACTCTTAGATTAAACAATACAACATTCTTTCTTAATAAAGTTACGAGTCATTTAGGTAAAGAAATTAATATTAATTATTACCTCTTAAGCGATGCCCGTAATGGAATTACAATACGTTCGTTATCTCTTCCACCGATAATTATTGGTGGCAACGCTACTCCAAAGACATTGCTTCAGAATAGAAATTTTGCAGCACAAGTTGATCTTGCTGTGGAATCGATAACTATTACCGACCCAACATCCAATATCACTAAAAAATGGAATTATGATTATAGTGATAGGGTAGTCAAATCTGAATTAATAGTTGCTGAAGCGTCATCTAACCCCTCTCTTTTTTCATCAACACTTAATTATCAAATTGGATGGAAAACAACAACTGTTACCGAACCTGAAATAAATGGGCAGCGACCATATAGTAAGTACCACCATCTTGGCCAACAGACTTCTGAAAAAATGTTGTTTGGAAAGCTAGAAAAAGTGGAAAATTTTAATGGAACTGGACTGAAGTTAAGTCAAAAAGAAATTTTTTATGCTGTTACCAAAGCATTTAAAAATGGTGTAAATAGTAATGGTTATATGCAGGGTCAGTATGATTATGAAAACTATGATTTACCGAATGCTTCAAGTTATAATAATCCTATACCAACCAATATGGGAATAAATGTTATTCTTGCTGAACCTTCGACCTTTTTAGAAACTCAATTTACAGGATATGCACAAGATTCATATTTTATCAAAAAAATAAAAGAAATAGATACGGAATATGAAACTACGACATGTAATATTCCAGATAATAATGGCTCAACTGATCCTTCTCAGGGTGGTGAAGATCAACGACCAGCATCTAATCCTCCTAGTGATAGCCCTGTAACAAATGTTCAGTCAAAAGAAGGGGATGGTTCATTAATCAATTTAATCAACACCAGTAAACTAGGAAAAAATTTAGAAACAGAATTAATTGCTGCTTCCCCATTAAGTGATAATGTTTTAATTGCCTTATTAGATAAAAGACCCTATTATAAAGAAAAAATATATAGTGCCATTCTTGAGGTTCAGCCATTTTTAAGTGATGCCATTTTATCTAAATTACTTACTCTCCCTTCCAACATGAGAGATAATATTATTCGTCAGGCAATCTTAGCTCAGCAATACAGCCTATCTTCCGACATTCTGAGACAGTTAATTGCAGCTCAACCTCCAATTGACCCGTCTATTATAGAAAATGCATTAAAACAATACAATGACTTACCTGAAGATATCATCTTGTCGATTATTAATCGAGATCCAAAATATACTCCAGAATTAATAGCGTCTGTTCTATTGGCACAAGTTGAACTTTCCGAACAAGTGCATCAACTATTGTTAGATAAAGCATATTTACCAAACGAATTGATCAAAAACATTTTTGTAAATGGAGCTACTTATCCTACTGAGAATAGTTTAATTACAATGATTAACCGTAAGCCAGACATAAGTGTTGCAGTTGTTCTAGATGTGTTGTTAGCATCACCTTATCAGCATACCGCAACAGTAATGGCTAGTTTGTCGGCAAAATACAATTCAGACCCGATTATAGGCCTAGTTCAAGAACACAATGCATCTTTACCTTCATGGACAGCATACTGTGGAAATAATTCGACCTTAACAACCTTGAGCATGCAGCAAATTACCGAGTATGAATATTGGGATGCAAATGAGTACGGGAAAACTACATCAGAAGGATTTAGGAAATTGCTTGATGTAACTAACGAAACCATTGATTTGATGTTTGAGCCTTCGTGGCAATTGTATAAAACCAAAACCTATTCACCTCAATTACCGGGAGCATTTACCGAAAAAGAATATTTTTATTACTACGATTTAAAAAATAAATATACACGTAGGGCTAATTATATGCCAATTGGGTCGACTTTAAATTATGATGAAATAAATTTAGGGTATATTCATTATTATACTCTAAAAGGGTATGGGGAACCTTTTGGATTGAAGTTATCTCACGAATTTAATTTACTTAATACGGTTTATCAGGAAAGAACAACAAGCAAAAATGTTTCAGATCCATTTCCAATAGCCCGTTCAACTTTTTATCACTATGATAATATTTGGAATGACATCATTGATGATTATAATTACTTAAATGTTAATTATGAGGATGAAAGTGAATGTCCAGATGGCAATCCTGTTCCTCCAGTCAATCCACCAAACCCCGGTCTTCCAAGATGTACTGAAGTTCTAGTTGACACAAGAAATCCAACAGCGCCACTTGGTAGCACTGTTTATGTGCTAAACAATGATGGCGTTGATTTGTATTATGCTTGTCCATGTAATTATTATTTACCAACTCTACAAGTTGTTGTTAGTAACTGTGATTTTGATGGCCCAAATGAAACTGAAAAAGTTCCTCAAAATAATGTCCTTCAATATACACTACTCCTTAAAGAAGTAAATACCCAAATTGATACTTTAAAAAATGAAATGTATTTTTCTTCTTTCGAAAATATTCCTTTTCCGAGTAGCACAAGGTTAATGGAATATATAAAAGGTGGATTTATTCCAGGGACGACGGAGTACTCATATGAACCAGTCTATCCTTATGAGGTTTTAAAAGTAAAAGAAATTAAAGAACGTAATCAATTTACACAAGTGCAACTAGAAGAAAATGAGCAAGGGTTGTTAACTCGTTATTGGTATACTAACTTAAAAAGAGCTCGTTTTACTAATACTGTATGCCTAGACCCTTGGGGTGATTTTCTGGTGTCAGAGGGCTTTATTCATTACAACATAGGCGTTCCAATAGCTATTACAGTGGGATATACTCGACCAGACTCATTACGGACAGAATATGAATATTATCCAGATTATTCAGTAAAACAAATTACAGACCCTAACGGAATCCAGTTGTTTTATAAATATGATGAGTATGGAAGGTTAAAAGAAAGCTACAGGAACAACGAATTACTGAGTGTAAACAAATACAGCACCTGGAACAACGATGTTAACCTGTCGTTCTTAGACCGTACCCTATCAAATTATGTAGAAACCTACCAGCTTAAAGACAAAGGAAGTAACGGAGCATTACAAAGCAGAAAATATATTGATCCATTAGGTAGAGATTTCCATACCATGAGTGCTGAAATTCCAGATTATACAGGAACAGGTACCATTAATTGGAGATACAATAAAATTGCCCACACAGGGGCAATTGTTTACGATAACTGGAACAGGGCAATTGAAACCTATAAACCATTTGTTGATGGAGATGGATTTTCGCCCCTTACGTGGGCATATGTGCCAAACAGTTTAACCAACCCAACAACAGATGCAGGATTGTACCCTAACATTTCTTCTTTTGCTTCTTACGAAAACGATCAACGGTCAAGAGTTTTACGTGAAGCAAAACCTGGAGAAGCGTTGAATACTGCACATAATGTGAAATATACATACAGTATGGCTAATTATGTTTGTGGTGGTTGCGAGTTAGAACTATCAGCAAACGAATCAAATTTAATTTTAGGATCAAATCCAACCAATGTTCGGTTTAAAGTTGTTGAAGTGGAAGATGAAGATGGTAAAGTAAGCAAAGAATACTTTAATGCTTTAGGACAGAAAGTAGCAACCAAACAATTTATTGGATTGGAAGAGGCTATTACACTCTTTATTTATGACAGTTACGGAAACTTAACCAAAGTAATTAATCCGAAAAAACAAGTTAGTACGTATAGTTATAACATGTTGGGTTGGTTGTTTCAAAAAGAAACGGTTGATGGAGGAGTTACCAGATACATGTTTAACGAAAGTGGCCAGGTAGTTTTAGAACAAGATGCCAATTCAAGGACAGCAACCAATTGTGATGATGATACTGAACAACCATACTACCGTGAATACGAATACGATATATTTGGTCGATTAACCAGTCAAAGTAAAAAATATTATCAAGCAGGAGGAGATCCTGATATTAGCTTAAACATTCATACGCCAATGTTATATGCAAATACATCGTATAACGTTAGTGTTGGCACCAACCCTGGTATCGGGCAAGATTTATTTCATGATGGTAATTATTATTACGGAGGGGCTAACGCTTATTTATACAAGTTTACCAACAACAGTACCTATTCATGGAAAGCCAAATCATACTTTTTTAATGTAAATAACCAAGCAAATGTTATTTCTAACTTTCAAACGGTACATAATTTAGCTCCCCGATACGAAAAACAATTGTATTATGGCGAGCCTATTGTTTTATCGTCTGATTATCATAACTCTACAACTAATATTTTAATTAACAACCGAAGAAACATGAAGGGTAACTTGAGCCATGCTGCCATTTACGACAATCCTTTATGCAATAAAGATGCTAAGTTGGTTAAATACGATTTTTACAGTTATAACAACGATGGTAATTTAGATTGGCAAATGCAACAATTCAATGCCAATGGAATTAGCTCTGCAAATAAAGGTTTTGTGGTGAGAATAGATTATCCGTACTACGATTTAAACAATAACTTATTGGTTGAAAACGTAGACATTAACAATGACCTGGAATTGGATATGCAGTACAATTATACCTACGATTACCGAAACAGAATACGTGAAGTTAGAGTGAGTTTGCTTGATGAAGCGGAAAATGGTCAACTATTGGCAAGTTATGATTACAATGATGCTACCGGGTTAGTAACCAAGACAAATTACAATAAAGACTGTATTTTGACCGGAAATAAAGATATTGCTAATATTGTTTTTGAATACGATGTTAGAGATAGGTTGACTCATATAAGCGATAAGAATATTTTTGATTATAGATTGTATTATGATAATAATATGCCTTACACTGTTTTAGGGCCGTTAACTACCATTGCTAATTTTAATGGCAACATAAATGGTACAGAAGCTCAATACATATTTCAAAATCTAAAAGGGTATAATTTGGGAGATAATTTCGATGCTCCTACCTCTTATGCCTATAAATACGATGGAATAAACCGATTAACAGCAGCTGATGCATTTTGGGATGAAGATAATGTTGCTACCAGTTTAATTCATACGGCAGCAAAATATGGTGATGCAGAATATGCTTACGATAAAATAGGTAATTTAACAACCATATCCAGATTTACTGATATCAGCGGCATTAACAACACTTGGTATTACCAATACCAGCAAGGTAATAACAAATTAATGAAATGGATTCCACTGATTCAGAGTTCAACTCCACGTAATTACACTTATGATGCAACAGGTAATTTATTAACTGACGATTACAGAAAAGTAAATCAAAGCATCTACGGAAGAGCCAACCTGCCTTTTGATTTAGCTATAGATGCGAATAAAGCAACAGAATATTTGTATGATGCATCAGATGCCAGGACATTTAAAGGGTTGTATGCTTACAACAATAACTTTAGTTTGGGAATTACCGATAATAGTTTGGGCGTTGTAGAATCGGCCGAATTTTATTTAAGAGATGCAGCAGGCAATACCATTGGAATATTAGATTACAATACGGGTAACTGGACCTGGTATGTGTTTGGCAGAGAACGATTTGCTAAAATAACTCCCGAAACAGCTCAGCAACCCTTGTTTTTTGCTAAAGACAATAAAAGTTTAGAAGAATCCATTAGTCAGGATAGGAATAGAGATTTATTTATTGCCGAAGTAAAAAATGTACTTGAGTCAGATCCTTCTGTTCAAACACAATTGTTAAATATACAGTGTAAAGACAGTACCTGTTTTTGGATTAGCGAAAACAACCTCTCGGGCTTTACCGATACCGTGCCGGAAACCGATTATACCATTGTTCAGGAATACAGCTTAAAAAACATCAATCAATTGGTATCGATTGATAAAGAATTAATTAGTGTTGGAGTATTAGCAGACATTAGTAAAGCAAAATCAGACAGTGTTGTTTCACTTCCGGATACTACAACAAACACGTTGTTTGATGAACAAGGAAGAATGATTACAGAACCTAAATTTATATACACCTACCATTCTTCAACCAAATTAAACGATGTTTCTTACTACATGTTCGATCATTTAGGTAATACACGGGTGGTATTTAAACCAAACATGAAAGACCCATCTGTTATTATTGATGAAACCTTTAATGATGTATCGAGATTTAGCAACGAAGTAGGAGATGAATTTATAGGTAGTTCGCCATGTACAGGATGCGCCAACTGGAAGGGATACAACAATTTAATTACTAACGTAAGTTATGATAACGGTAGAATTAAATGTGAAGAGAATCCCATTTATCGCAACATCTATTACGGATTAACCATGCCGTTTCCTACCGATAATTTAAAAACCTACAAAGTAAGTTTCGATTACGATGGAGACGGATCACAAGTGAATTCGTATGGAGCAGCCATACGTGTTGAAATTAGTAACGGTACGGTGGGTAATGGTACTCAAATTGTAGGATTTTTTACTTCCGATACCCATGTAGAGTTTACCTTTCAGGCACAGGGTACTTTACATCGTTTAAACATGCTTGCGGTTAACACAGATTTGAATGTGTACCCAAAACATTTTTATATCGACAATGTAAAAATTACAGAAGTAGGTGCTGTATCTGATTGCAAAGTTGAGTATACCCTTGAATATGCAGCCGATTATTACCCATACGGTAAAATACTAAGGGAGTTCCAAAACGGCTTGGGTGCTGAGAAATACCTTACCACCCACCACGAAAGGGACAAAGAAACCGGACTGGATTACAGAGGAGCAAGATACTATGATAGTGATGTGGCAAGGTTCTTGAGTTTAGACCCAAGAGCAAGAGAATTTGCAAATTGGAGTCCTTATAATTACGTTCTTGGTAATCCAATAAGCTTAATTGACCCAGATGGAAGGGGACCAACAGAAGACCCCGAAAAGCAACATGCAAAAAATTATAAACGAAAGTTTGATAAAAAAATTTCAGAACCCTTGAGAAAAATGGAACAAAAATTATTAGGTGGTGGAATGAATTTTGACGATGTTAAGATTGCTGTTCAATCTGAAGCAAATAGATTAGCGAATAAATATCAAAATAAGAAATTTTTACAAAATTCAGTTGGACAAAATGGACAAAATAGCTCTACAAGTAGTGGTTCTACAGGCGCAATTAATAATACTACTATTATAATTAAGGCGTATCAGACTACCACAACTGTTGTCCCAATTGCTAATGGTAGAACCTCTCCAGAGATAATAAATACTGTCAATACAAACGTTAATGCTCCCTCTGGCTCAAATGTAAATATTCAATTTAATCCTTTAACCCAACCTAATGGGTTAGTTGTTAACACTGCTAATAGTAGTGGTAGTACAAATCAAATTTACACAACAAATGGACAAATTACTTCGGACGTTCCTTTGGGAAATTTTTCTGTTAATCAATCTATAAATATTACTAATAGTAATTCTGGAAATGTACAGTATACTGTTACTAATTCAGCAAATTTAAATAGGGACAATTGGGATTTAAGGATAACAGTAACTTCACCACCAACGTTAAATCCTTCCCCACAGATAAGCAATATAAAACCACCTATTCAATAAGACCATGAAAAATATATTAATAGTATTAGTTTGTATTTTTATTTTCTATAAAACTGGTTATTCACAGTTAATTAAGGATAAGAAAGTTTCAAATTCGGAGATAAACCAACTAAATAATGATAAAGAGAAAGTTGGATTATGGTTTTCATATGGAAAACAAGGCATTATTGTAAAAGCTGAGTATTACGAAAAAGGGATATTGAATGGTCCTTTTGAATCATATTATGAAAATGGTAAAATTGAGCATAGAGGATATTATAAAAATGGAACTCTCGATAGCGTATTAACCGTTTACAGTAAAAATGGAATTATTTTATCTGAAAGCAATTATTCCAGAGGATTATTAAATGGATTAATGATGTACTATAATGAAAAAGGAGTTCTTATTTCAAGAGAAAACTATTTAGATGGATTTTTAGATACTAATTATAATGATAATTACGAGAATCCTCCCTCAACTTCTGATAATTTAAATCTAAAAATAATAGAAAAATATGACACATTAGTTACGAATAAAGTTAATGAAGATTGGAATAAAGACGTTACTATCTATAGAAATGATTCAATCGTTGCGATTATAAATTATTATAAAGACGAAATTTTAGTTAAAACTTATTTTGACAATGATATTGTGACAAAAAGAATTTATTATCAAGAAAAAGACCCTCGTAAACTTGAAAAAATTGTCTATTTTGAGGGCGAGCAATTTCCGAGAATTGAGATGTATGACGAAAATGGTAAATTAATAAAATAGGTAGGTAGTGGGTAGTGTTACTATTTATCTGGTAAAATTCTTTGAAAGTATTGTTGTTGTTGGAGTTTGGTAGAATAAAAAAATA
>JBFWSH010000025.1:0-7571 GCA_050248475.1 Flavobacteriales bacterium | reverse complement strand
AGGTAGTGTAACATTTTATCTGATAAGTAAAATTAAAGTTATAAGTTGCTGTAAATCAGTGGTAAAATTAAACCAGAAAATAGAATTAATCTAAGGTAGATAATAAAGAAGATATAAAAAAGTTGATTAAAGAGCCTCCAGGGCTCTTTTTTCGTTTTAAGTGTTCCATAATATCTGATAAAATGAAGTGTAAGTATTGTAAACAAAAGTGTATAAGGGTAGGTAAACAAAAGAATGGTAAGCAAAAATACAGGTGTAAAAGCTGTGAAAAATATCAACAAAGAAATTACAAGAACAAACCAAAAGAACATTCAATTATTATATTGTTAAAAGAAGGCTGTGGGATAAGAAGTATAGCAAGGCTACTTCATGTTTCACCAACTACAGTGCAAAGAAGAATTCTTAAAATTTCAAGTCGAGTTAAAGCTCCTCCAATAACAAAAGGAAAAGAATATGAGATTGATGAAATGTGTACATATGTAGATAATAAAAATAAAAAGAGGTGGATAGCTTATAGTTTAAGAAGAGATACTAAAGAAGTAGTGAATTTTGTGCTAGGTACAAGAACTAAAAGAACCATATCACAAGTAACAAATAGTATTTTATTATCAGAACCCAAAATGATATACACAGATAAGTTAAATATTTACAAAGGTTTATTACCAGAAGAATTACATAGTACGAAGCAGTACAGTATAAATCACATAGAACGAAATAACTTAACAGTAAGAACACACCTAAAGCGGTTGAACAGAAGAACTATATGTTATTCTAAAAGTGCCTTGATGTTATCTGCTTGTTTAAGGATTTATTTCTGGGGTTAATGGGTTACATTTAAGTTTTCTATGGGATATCAAAGAACATATCAATACGCTGCCGACTATTACCTTGGAGTTTACCCTGAGCTTGTGTCGAAGGAGTAAAATACTAAGAGAGTTCCAAAACGGCTTGGGAGCTGAGAAATACCTTACCACCCACCACGAACGAGACAAAGAAACGGGACTCGATTACAGAGGGGCAAGATACCATTTTTGATATTGATTTAGGGCCAATTAAAAAACAATAAAATAGTTATGATAAATATAGAAGAGAAAAGAGAGGTTAATAGTCTTCAAGTAGGAACAATTGATTTAATTAACGACCTATTCTATTGGGATAAAATAGAGTTCTTAAAGGTTAATTATGAAAATCATATTGGGAATAGAGGTGAGTTTGAAGACAAAATTAACCTATGTTTAATTGTTGAATTCTTATTTGAACAATACAAATTTGAATTTTATATTAGTTATGACCAACTAGAATATTATGTATCTAATAAAGATGGGGTTATTGAATTTAAATGTAATATGGAAGATAGTAGTCCTGCGAATGTGATGCAATCAAAATTTATAGACTATTTGAAATGTGATATAAAAAAAAGGGATTATACTCTCTATTGAATAGCAAAGAGTAACATAACATTTTAAACGCTAATAAACATTAACCAAAAGCAAAAAAGCCTCCTAAATCAGGAGGCTTTTTGTTATTAATTACCGAACACTTTCTTGAGTAAGTCGGTTACTCGTGCCGAAGGATTGTCTCGTATTTGAAGTTCTTCTTTAGCTACTTGAATAAACAAACCGTTTATTGCTTTTTCAGTTACATATTCTTCTAAGTCTGGATTTACTTTATCTACAAAAGGAATTTTATTGTAAGTGTTAAAAACGGTTTCCCAATGTTTGGTTGCTCCAACTTTATCTAACGAAACTTTTATTATTGGCTGAAATTTTTCGGTTAAAGCTGCACTGGTTGATTTTTTTAAATACTCGGTTGCGGCATTTTTTTCACCTTTTAAAATTGCCATCGCATCAGAAATGGTCATATTTTTAATGGCTTCAACAAATAAATTTTTGGCCAAAATTGCGGCATCTTCTGCAGCTCGGTTCATTGATAAAATGGCTTCATCCACTTTTTCTCCCTGCCCCATTTTTCTGAGTTTCTCCTCTACATTTTTAGCTTGTTCGGGCATAGGTATTTTAATCTCTGCATCTTTAAAATAGCCATCAGGCTTAGATAATTGATCAACTCCTTTTTCAACCCCTTTATTTAAAGCCTCTTTTAATCCTTTGCCCACTTCTTCCTGTGACAAAGCGCTAGATTTTGGGGTTAAGTTTTTTGGAGCATTTTTCTTTACTTTGTCCCAAATCTGAGCGTTTGTATTCATTGATAAAAATGCAAAAGCGATGGTTGCTAATAAAATATTTTTTCTCATAACATGTGTTTTAAATAATGGTTACTCGTACTTTTTTAGTTTTTAATTTAGTATTATCAATCAATTGTACCAATTGATTTGCTTTAGTTTTATTGATGGCTACAAAAGCACAATCTTGTTTAATTTCTATAATTCCCACGTCATCTTTGCTCAATTGCCCTTGTTTAAAACAAAGCCCGGCAATGTCACCTTTCGAAATTTTATCTTTTCTTCCTCCCGATATAAAAACTGTTAACCAATTTGATGGTGTTGGTTTTTTTGTCGGTTTTATTTCTTCAACTTCAGCATCTGAAATAAATTCTGGCAACAGTTCATTTTTCCATTTTAAAATGTAAGCTACACCATCGCTGTTCATTCGTGCTGTACGTCCATTTCTATGTACAAACTCTTCTTTTCTATGTGGCAACTCAAAATGAATAATAAATTTTAATTCCGGAATATCCAATCCTCGCGCTGCCAAATCAGTTGCAATAAGCAATTGATGTGTTCCATTTCTAAACTTCATTAATGTTCGCTCTCTGTCTATTTGTTCCATACCACCATAAAAAACACCAAAACTGATGTTGTTTGCTGTTAAAAAATCGCTTACAACCTGAATGGTATCTTTAAAGTTGCAAAAAATAATTCCTGGTTCATTTCCAATGTGGCACAGGGTATCTAAAAGTGTGCCTAATTTATCTTTTGATGGAGAAACAACTACTTTTTGTTTTAATAAGGTAGTTCCTTCTTGCAAGTAATTGATGTAAACAGGATTTCGAAGCCCAACAAAAATAGGAATAGAAGCTTTTTGCGTTGCAGAAGTTAAAATTCTATTTTTCACATTAGGCAAACCGAGCATAATTTCTTGCATTTCTTTTTCAAAACCTATTTCTAACGATTTATCAAATTCATCCAACACAATGGTTGTGATATATTCGGTAGAAAAACTATCTCTGTAAATTCGATCGGCAACTCTGCCTGGGGTTCCAATTAAGATGGCTGGACGGTGTTTTAAATCTATTTTATCTTTAGATCCTGCTCTTCCACCGTAAACGGCATTTACTTTAAATCCAGTTCCCATTTCTCTGGCTACTTGTTCAATTTGCATGGCAAGCTCTCTGGTTGGAACTAAAATCAACACTTGAATTTCAGCACAATCTGCATCCAAATTGGCTATGATAGGAAGTAGAAAAGCCAAAGTTTTTCCGGAACCGGTTGGCGATAACAACACTACATCGGTAGTAGCAGGAATAATTGATAAAGCTTCCTCTTGCATAGGGTTTAGCTTTTCAATGTTCAATTTTTTAAGAATATTTTCCTGTGTTTTTATTGTCTGTGACATGATGCAAATGTACTGTAAAATAAATTTGATAAGGGGATAATTGTATCTTTGAACCATGTCTGTTAAAACCCTTCTAATAACACCTCCTTTTACCCAGCTCAATACTCCGTATCCGGCAACAGCATACTTAAAAGGTTTCTTAGATGAACAAGGATTGGCTGTTGAGCAGTGCGATTTAAGTATAGAATTGTTCAACAAAGTGTTTACTAAAGATTTTATTCAATCGGTATTTAATGAGACGAAATCAAACGAGAGTATTGAATTTCCACTGGTTTGGGAACAACGAAACGAGTACATCAACAAAGTTGATTTTGTTATAAAATATTTGCAGCACCACGAAGTTACTGTTGCTTATCAGATTAATCATAATGAGTTTTTACCTAAAGCACACCGTTCGGATACTGATTTAGAGAGTTTTGATTATGCCTTTGGAAATTTAGGCATACTCGATAAAGCAAAACATTTGGCAACCATATTTATTGAAGAATTGGGCGACTTTATCAAAGCAAATGTGGACGAGTTTTTCTCTTTTACGCGTTATGCCGAAACCATTGCAATAGCTGCAAGTAGTTTTGATGAGATTGATGAGTATTTAGGATACAGCACTACCATTATTGAAGATAAAATGCTGTTGCTGTTAATGGCTAAAATTGATGAGCAACAGCCCGATTTAATTTGCTTTACTATTCCTTTTCCTGGCAATTTATTTTCAGCACTACGATGTGCTAAATTTATTAAAAAGCAATTTCCTAAAATTAAAGTAGGTTTTGGTGGAGGTTATTGCAACACTGAACTCCGTTCCTTAACCGATGTTCGAATTTTTAAGTATGTTGATTACATTACGCTTGATGATGGAGAAGGACCAGTGTTAAAGTTGATTCAATTCCTGAATAAAGAGATATCTCAAAATGATTTAGAACGAACTTTTTTAATACAAAACGGCAAAGTATTTTACCAAAATAAGCTACCCAACACTATATTTCATCATAACGATATGCCCGCCCCAACATATGCGGGGTTGCTAAATAATAAGTATTTATCGTTTCTAGATGTGATGAATCCTATGCACCGTTTGTGGAGTGACGGAAGGTGGAATAAATTAACTGTTTCGCACGGTTGCTATTGGAAGCAATGTAGCTTTTGCGATGTAAATTTAGATTATATTGGAAACTATCAGAATACTACTGCAGAAAAATTGGTGGATAAAATTGAAAAATTAGTTGAAGAAACTGGTTTAACAGGCTTTCATTTTGTCGATGAAGCTGCTCCTCCTAAAATGTTAAAAGCATTGGCTGAAGAACTACTTAAACGTAAAATTTACATTACTTGGTGGACGAATATCCGATTTGAAAAAACATTTACACCGGAGTTATGTGCTTTGTTAGCTAAATCGGGTTGTATCGCTGTTACAGGAGGCTTAGAGGTGGCTTCTGATAGATTGTTAGAAAAAATGAAAAAAGGTGTTGATATTGGACAAGTAACAAGGGTTACCAAGGCTTTTTCTGATAATAATATTATGGTACATGCTTATTTAATGTACGGATTTCCAACAGAAACCGAGCAAGAAACGATTGATTCGTTAGAAGTGGTAAGACAATTATTTGAAAACAACTGTATTCGATCAGCTTTTTGGCATCAATTTACAGCAACAGCTCATAGCCCAATTGGTAAAAATCCAGAAGAGTTTGGAATTAAAATAGTTGGACCTGTTTTTAAGGGGTTTGCTCAAAACGACTTGTACCACAAAGATCCAACAGGAGCAAAACACGAGCTTTATGGAAAAGGATTGAATTTAGCCTTAAACACTTATTTAAA
Organism: Flavobacteriales bacterium; assembly: GCA_050248475.1. Lineage (GTDB taxonomy): Bacteria > Bacteroidota > Bacteroidia > Flavobacteriales_E > Vicingaceae > Vicingus. The sequence goes on along the minus strand of JBFWSH010000025.1, from coordinate 2,184 downwards.
TGGAGTAGGGTTTGATGTTGAATTGACAGAGTGGTTTGATTTTAAGGTATGCTCTACCACGCATCAACCAGGACTAATAGCTTCATTTTTAGATTAATATTAATTAAAAAGGGTTTTAATGTTTAATTTAGGAGTACAAAATTGTAATCCCAAGAACCATGGATTTTAGAATAGAAAAAGACACTTTAGGCGAAGTAAAAGTTCCTGTAGATAAATATTGGGGAGCTCAGACAGAACGATCTAGAAATAATTTTAAAATTGGGCCAAAAGCTTCAATGCCACTTGAAATTATTTATGGATTTGCCTATTTAAAAAAAGCTGCAGCTTACGCGAACTGTGAATTAGGGGTGCTTACAGAAGAAAAAAGGAATTTAATTGCTAATGTTTGTGATGAGATATTGTCTGGAAAGCTAGATGATCAATTCCCACTAGTAATTTGGCAAACAGGTTCAGGTACGCAAAGTAATATGAATGTGAATGAAGTTATTTCGAATCGAGCACATGTTTTAGCTGGGAATAAACTAGGAAATGGGGAGCCTTTTTTAAAAGCCAACGATGATGTAAATAAATCACAATCTTCCAATGATACTTTTCCGACAGCGATGCATATTGCCTGTTATAAAATGATAGTTGAAAAAACAATAGTCGGAGTTGAACAATTATGCGACACACTTGAAGTAAAAAGTAGAGAGTTTAACGATGTTGTGAAAATTGGCAGAACCCATTTGATGGATGCTACGCCATTAACCTTAGGGCAAGAGTTTTCGGGTTATGTCGCTCAATTAAATCACGGCTTAAAAGCATTAAAAAATACCTTAACTCATCTTTCTGAAATTGCACTTGGAGGAACAGCTGTTGGAACAGGATTAAATACTCCAAAAGGGTATGATATTTTGGTTGCTAAAAAAATTGCTGAATTTTCCGGCTTACCAGTTGTAACAGCTGAAAATAAATTTGAAGCGTTAGCTGCAAACGATGCTATTGTAGAAACTCATGGTGCTATAAAACAATTGGCAGTTTCGTTAAACAAAATTGCAAATGATATTAGGATGATGGCTTCTGGTCCTAGATCTGGAATACAAGAGCTAATTATTCCAACTAATGAACCAGGCTCTTCCATTATGCCAGGAAAAGTTAATCCAACGCAATGTGAAGCTTTAACAATGGTTTGTGCTCAAGTAATGGGAAACGATGTAGCAATAACAATGGGTGGTGCCCAAGGTCATTATGAGTTAAATGTTTTTAAACCAATGATGGCGTATAATTTATTGCAGTCAGCCGAACTTTTAGGCGACGCTTGCATTTCTTTTAATCAGCATTGTGCAAAGGGAATAGAGCCTAATCGTGAACGAATAGAACAATTATTGAATAATTCGTTAATGTTAGTAACAGCACTAAATACTAAAATAGGGTACTATAAAGCGGCAGAAATTGCTAATACAGCCTATAAAAATGGAACAACTTTAAAAGAAGAAGCTGTTCGTTTGGGTTATGTGACCGAAGAAGAATATGATAAATGGGTTGTCCCAGCAAATATGACAGGATTCTTATAAAGTTAACCTGAAAATCAAAAAGGGAAATTTATACTAAATGTAGTTCCCCGTTCATTCTTTATTTGGTAGTTTCCATCTAGTTGGTTAACAAGAGAATCTATTAATTCCAAGCCCAAAGAAGTTAAATTTTCCAAATCAATTTCTTTAGAAATTCCGGAACCATTATCAGCAATTATTAAAGTGGCTAATTTGTCTTGAGAATACAAATTGATATTAATATTTCCTTTTAATTTTTTATTGAAAGCATGTTTATAAGAATTTGATACAATTTCATTAACAACGAGCCCTAAAGGGATTGCTTTTTCCATATCAAATTTTTCAAAAACAAACTCTTCAATGTCAATAGACACATCAATGTATTCCTTATCGTAAGAATAGCTTAGTAATTCTATTATTGATTCAATATAATGATTGATATTAACATGTTCTACATCACTTGATTTATATAATTTTTCATGGACTAAGGCAATTGTTTTTATCCTGTTTTTAGTCTCTTGAAATAAATCATTTGCTTCTTCGTCTTTGATGTAGTTGGTTTGTAAATTTAAAAGACTAGAAATAATTTGAAGATTATTTTTTACTCGGTGATGAACTTCTTTGAGAAGTATTTCTTTTTCTTTCAAGGAATTTT
>JBFWSH010000024.1:0-54884 GCA_050248475.1 Flavobacteriales bacterium | reverse complement strand
ACTTTATTAATGACCTTTCGGTCATTATTTGAAAATATTTTCTATATTTGAAACAAACTAATTAAAATCAAACTATGAAAACAATCAAAAAAATTACACTACTTGTATTGATATCAAGTGTTTTAACAACATTTAGTTGTACAAAAGAAGGCAAACAAGGAATTCCTGGAACAAACGGTACGAATGGGACAAACGGAACAAATGGTACTGATGGGAATGCAAACGTGAAATCATATACTATTAATGTTGCTTCTGGTAATTGGACATTATCTGGAAACACATATTATTTTGATGCTTCTATCTCGGGAATTACATCTGATATAATAAATTCAGGAAGTGTACAAATTTTTATGGAAAGTACAACGTCAACTGGTGTGTGGTTAAGTATGCCATGGATTGAATATATTAATTCTAGTATATTCTCTACTTATAATTTTAATCATAGTTTGGGCGAGGTTAGAATTTTCAAAACGGATAGCGATATAACTGCACCTTCAAATCCTGGTGTGAGAAAATTCAAAGTTATTGTTATATCGAGTTCAGCACGAATATCAAATCCAAATATTGATTATAACAATTACTACGAAGTAAAAGGAGCATTTAACCTAAAAGATTAAAACTATTTTTTCAGAAGCAAAGCCCCGATAGCTATCGGGGCTTTGCTTCTTTTTTAATCCTTCAAACTCAACCCAATTCGTTTTCGTTCTTTATCTACTTCCAACACCTTAACCATAACATGTTGGTGTAAACTAACTACTTCTGAGGGGCTGGCAATGTATTCATCAGCCAAGTTGGAAATGTGAATCAACCCATTTTCTTTAATACCAATATCTACAAAAGCACCGAAATTGGTAATGTTGTTGATAATTCCGGGCACTTTCATACCCACCTGCAAATCGTTAATAGATTTAATGTTTTTGTCAAACTCAAATATCTTGGCAGCTTTTCGTGGGTCTCTTCCAGGTTTTAGTAATTCTTGCTTAATATCGGCAAGCGTTAATTCGCCAATGGTATTATCCACGTAATTATCCCAAATAATTTGGTTGATTAATGCTTCATTTCCAATCAATTGTTCCACCGAAGTTTTCGCGTCTTTACAAATTTTCTCTACTATTTTGTATCGCTCAGGATGAACAGCACTGTTGTCTAATGGATTTTTAGCTTCTGAAATACGTAAAAAACCTGCGGCTTGCTCATAAGCTTTCGGACCAAGTTTGGGTACTTTTTTAAGTTCTTCACGCGAAGCAAATCCTCCATTTTCTTTACGGTAATTAACAATATTCTCTGCCAACTGTGCTCCAATACCCGAAATATAAGTCAACAAATATTTACTCGCTACATTCAAATCAACACCCACTTTGTTTACACAACTTTCTACCACCAAATCAAGTTGTTGTTGCAATAATTTTTGGTCAACATCGTGCTGATATTGCCCTATACCAATACTTTTTGGGTCAATTTTTACCAATTCAGCCAATGGATCCATCAATCGTCGACCAATAGAAACCGAACCTCGAACAGTTACATCATAATCAGGAAATTCCTCCCGAGCAACTTTTGAAGCTGAATAAATAGATGCTCCTGCTTCGTTTACCACAAACACTTTTACATCAGTTGTAAAACCAGTGTTTTTTATAAAGTTTTCCGTTTCTCGTGCGGCTGTTCCGTTGCCTATAGCTATGGCTTCAATCTTATATTGATTTACAAGTGTTGCAATTTTTTTTTGAGCCAATTTTGTTTCGTTTTGTGGCGCATGAGGGTAAATGGTTTCGTTGTGTAACAAATCGCCATTTTCATTCAAACAAACCACTTTGCATCCTGTTCTAAAGCCAGGATCGATAGCCAAAACACGTTTTCCTCCCAAAGGTGGGAGCAACAACAATTGACGTAAATTTTCGGCAAAAACCTTTATGGCTTCAACATCCGCTTGAGCTTTTAGTTCATTTCGTATTTCGGTCTCTATGGCTGGTTTAATTAAACGGGTATAAGCTTCTTTAATGGCAGTTTCCAACTCTTCCTCAAATGTCGAGTTAGGTTTAATAATGGTTTGTTTTATAATGATTAACGCTTCTTGTTTATCGGGTTCAATAGCTACTTTTAAAAAACCCTCATCCTGACCACGAAGTAAAGCCAATATTCGGTGCGATTTTATTTTTTTGATAGCTTCCTGAAAATCAAAATAATCTTTAAACTTTTCGGCTTCTTGTTCTTTACCTTTTACTAATTTGGAATGCATTATTCCTGTTCTCCAAAACAATCCTCTTATTTTTTGTCGAATAGCAATACGTTCATTAATCCACTGAGCAACAATATCTATTGCACCATTAATAGCATCATCAACATCAGGAACTTTTGAGTTAGTATATTTTTGAGCAATGACAGAAAAATTTCCGCCCGTTTGAGCCATTAAAATTTTGGCTAAAGGCTCTAGTCCTAAAGCAATGGCTTTATCGGCTTTGGTTTCTTTTCTTGGTTTGTAAGGCAGGTAAACATCTTCTAATTCCTTGATGTCTGAACAACTTTCAATTTTTGCTTGTAATTCTTCCGTTAACTTTCCTTGTTCAGCAATAGAAGATAAGATGAATTTTTTTCTCTTTTCAAACTCTAAAATTCGCTGGTGAGCCTCTTGAATAGCCGCAATTTGAACCTCATCTAAATTTTGGGTAGCCTCCTTCCTGTATCGAGAAATAAAAGGGATGGTAGCTCCGCTTGCTAAAAGTTCAAGGGTATTTTTTACTTGCCTAAAGTTTATATTTAGCTCTTTAGAAATACTTAAAAGATTTTTATCGTTCATTAAAATCTATGTGTTTATAATATATTATGCAACTATTTTAGGTATAAATACGTAATAGTTCGTGCTAAACTATTACGTATTTTTGCTTTTATTATATCGTATATTTACCCACTAAATGTTCATATAATAAAAACAATCTGCTTTTATTTAAGTGCAAACATAACTAAAGAATATATAATCATATGAACCTATCTTTACAAAATTTTAAACCTTTTTTAGTAGGTTTCTTATTGCTTTTATCAACTACAATGTTTGCTCAAAGTGTTGCTAATTATACAACTTCTCATACAACAGGTATCTCATATAATTCTATATCAACAACTGGAAATGCCATTGATAGTTGGAGAAATAATGCTGGGTTTTCACAAGACGACAATAGAAGTGTAGCGACAAATATAGGTTTTGATTTTTGGTATAATGGCACTCGTTATTCTCAATTTAGTGTTTCAACAAATGGGTTTGTAGATTTTTCGACCTCTACTGCTGATGGTGGTGCTAGTGGAGGGGCTTTTAGTTATATCAATACCGTTTTTTCAAATACAAATGCAGGAACTCGAACATACCCAGCCTTAGCTCCTTTTTATGACGATATGATGGCTCAAGGAGGAGTTGAGGCTTTAGGAAATAGTATTAAATATTTAACAACAGGTACTGCTCCATATAGGGTTCTAACCATTGAGTGGATAAATATGGCTGTGTACGGGAACACAACTCCAAGTTTAAATTTTCAAGTAAAACTCTACGAAACAACAGGTGTTATTGAGTTTGTTTATGGAACAATGACTCAAGGAACTCATGGTTTTAGTTATACTTGTGGAATTAATAGCCAAAGTGCTTCAAATACAGCAGCAAATTTAAAAGTTCAGCAAACGGCTAATAGTAACACCTTTAATAATACTCAACAAAACAATTTAAATACTTTACCAGCAAACAATTCTCAAATTACCTTTACTCCTCCAACAACTACTCCAGCTTCACCATCTGGTTCTTTAACTTTTTCAAACATTACTCAAACTGGTATGCAGTTAAACTTTGCTGACTGGAGTTCAAATGAAGTTGGTTATGTAATTTATAGCTCCACAGACAATATCAACTTTAATTATGTTGCTCAAACAGCTGCCAATGCAACCAACTATACCGCCTCTGGATTATTACCTGGAACACTATACTATTGGAGATTGTATGCAGTAACCGAAGGTTATTTAAGCCCTTCTCTAACGGGCTCTCAGTCTACAACTGCTGCAGGAGAAAAAATATCTTTGAGTTCTGGAAGATGGGATCAAGCGAATAGATGGTCACCTAACGGAGTCCCAACTATTGCTGACAATGTTACTATTGCTGACGGACATACTGTTGAAGGCAGGGGGAATATGGTATGCAACAATTTGACTGTTGGGCAAGGAAGTTCTGGGGTGCTTAATATTGGAAGAAATAATAACAACACTTCTTTCGATTTAACCGTGAATAATAATATTGTTATTATGAATGGCGGTCAATTAAATGCAAATACAACCTCAAATACTACACATGATGTATTCGTAACTGGTAACATCACTAACAATGGAACGCTCAATTTTGCTTCCGATGGAAATAGCTTTGCCAACATCACCTTTAATAAAGATGGTAATCAAACAGTTTTAGGGGCAGGAGCCACAACCCACTTTAATAGAATAATACTTAGTATGGGTTCGTCAGTAAATAATGTTTTAGATATTGCTACCTCTAATTTTAGTATTGCAAACACCAACTTTCTAACCTTAAACAGCGGTAAATTTAAATTCTCTTCTCCTGTAACGGTAGCCTTAACTCCATTTACGGCTTTAGCAACAATAAATAACAACTCAGGAATCGAATGTAACAGTCCATCTACAACTTGGACATTTCCTGCTGGCATTTCACTTTCAGGGAATTTAATTGTTAATTCAGGAACATTAAATATTGGAGATGCTGCAAATGAAAATGTTGCTTCTAATGGTGGCGTTTTTCAGATAAATGGTGGTGCTGTTAACATTGCTGGTAGATATTACTCTTCAAACATCAATACTTTAGCAAAATTTACGATATCAGGAGGAGTGCTTACTTTACCTACTGTGAGTAGCACATCAACTACTATTGCTCCTTTTCATATTGATGGTGCAGGTTCAACTTTTAATATGAGTGGCGGAACAATTATTATTCAACGTGAAGGTGGTACTGGAGCACAAAATTTAGGTTATACTGTTTTAAACATTTCAAATAGTGCGGTAACTGGGGGTATATTACAAATCGGAAATACTTCAACTCCTGCTAATCAAATTATTAACATTAATTCGAGTGCAAGAGTAGGTGCTTTGTTGGTAAACAATGCTAACGCTACAGCTCGATTAAACACCAATTCGTTAACTGTGACAAACAATGTAACGATAAGTTCAGGAAGCTTAAATGCAAACAATTTAAACCTTACCTTAGGCGGAGATTGGTTAGATAATGGCACATTTACATCAGGCACAGGAACTGTTACATTTGATGGGACCAACCAAACTATAACCAAAACAACAGGTGAAACTTTTTATAACCTTGTTTTAAGTGGCACAGGAACTAAAACATTGGGAGGAAATATTTCTGCAACAAACGACTTAACCATCAATTCTAATGCAATTTTAGATATTACCACTAATAATTACAATGTAAATGTTGGTAGAAACTGGACTAATAATGGAAGTTTTTTAGCTCAAAGTGGAACAGTAACGTTTAATGGTTCTTCGGCTCAAGCTATAGGGGGAACATCTGTAACCAATTTCAATAACATTACTTTAAATAATGCTGCTGGAGCCAATTTAACAAATGCCCAAAATTTAATAGGAACACTAACGCTATCAGTTGGAACCTTTGCAACCAATAGCCAAACTTTTACTTTGTTATCCGACATTAATGGAACAGCTAGAATTGCTGCTATACCAGCAGGCGCTGATATTACTGGAAACATTACCATGCAAAGATACATTGGTGCGGGAGCAACTAATTGGCGTTTTTTAACTACAGCAGTTCAAGGAACAACCATTGCCGATTGGACAGACGATTTTATCATGAGTGGATTTACTGGCAGCCAATACCCAGATTGGCCTTCAGCTTCTAACCCTTGGCCAAGTATTTATTTCTACGACGAAACAGTTGCCGGAATTCAAGACAATGGATATGTTGCAGCAAGCAATACAACGAATGATATTACACCTGGTCAAGGGGTTTGGGTGTGGAGCGGCGATACTATTACTGGAACACAACCTTTTACTGTAGATGTAGTTGGACCAAGCAATAAAGGAACCTTAAACTTACCTGTTTCCTATACAAATACTGGATTACCAACTGGTGATGGTTGGAATATGGTTGGAAATCCTTACCCTAGTGTTATTGATTGGGATTCTCCAAACTGGACAAAAACCAATATAAACCAAGCTATTTACATTTGGAACCCACAAAATCAGCAATTTGCTTCTTATGTTTTTGGAATTGGAACCAACGGAGGTTCTCGTTATATTGCTTCGTCTCAAGCTTTTTGGGTTCAAGCAAATGCAGCTTCACCAACCGTTCAAATTACAGAAAATTGTAAATCAGCAGTAAATCAAGCATTTATTAAAGACGCTGTTGCCGACCAACAATTGTTAACTTTTGGATTACAAAAAGGAACAAATAATGATGAGGCTGTATTACGATTTATTGATGGGGCAACCGATAATTTTGATGCCAACTTTGATGCGTTAAAACTTCCAAGTGGTGATGTTGATATGCCATATATCTCATTAATTAATGATAACAATGATTTATCGGTAAATAGCTACAATCTTGGACAACAAATTTCGATGCCAATAAAAATATTATCAACCACAAGTGGCAATGCTACCTTAACGTTTACTAAAAATAACTTAATCGATTTATCGTGTGCTACACTAGAAGATTTACATACTGGAGTAAAAACTGATGTTATTGCAAATAGCTCGTACACTTTCTTCCATACTGATACAACAACTTCAGCACGATTTATTTTACATGTTTGGAATAATAAAACAAAAGAAGTTGTTAATCCAACTTGCTTTGAATCCTCTAACGGAGAAATAATTGCTTTAAATTCTGGAAATGGTCCTTGGGCTTACAACCTATCTAACGACAACGGAATCATTAATTCCTTCAATTCTACCAATGATACGACAGTTATAAATACACTTTCTGCTGGAACGTATTACATAGAAATAACTGATCAATCTTTATCATGTGGTTCAACTATTGATACTATTTTAATTGAAAATCCTGCTCCTGTTTTAATTAGTTCAAACAATACGAATGCGAGTTCGGCTTTGGCAAATGATGGAGCTATCGATTTAACAGTAGTTGGAGGCACAAGTCCTTATCAATTTAGCTGGACAAATGGTGAAACAACTGAAGATTTAATAAACTTAACTGCTGGCACTTATGAAGTTGAAGTAACTGATGCTAATGGATGTGTAACTACTGAAACTTTTGTTCTTGATTTTGCTACAAGTATTTCAGAACTTCAAAACAATGTTGCAGTTGTAGTTTACCCAACTCCTGCAAAAGAGTTTATTACCTTCGAAGGGGAAGATATTAATGGTGCTAAACTGAACATAATTTCTGTTAGCGGACAAGTGGTTCTAACAAGAAACTTAACTTCAACTAAAGAAATGATTAATGTTTCTGATTTGTCAACTGGAATATATTACTACGAATTGATTAATAACAATTCTACAACACAAGGGAAACTAATTATAGTAAACGATTAACGATAAAAAGTTAATCGTTTACCTCTATAATTTTCGTTGAAAGTACCACTATCATAAACCAATGTTCCGTTTACAAAGGTTTTTAAAACTTTACTTTTAAAAGTGGTGCCTTCAAATGGTGACCAACCACATTTGTATAGAATATTGGATTTTTCTACCGTCCAAGGGTTATTTAAATCTACCACAACAAAATCGGCAAAATAACCTTCACGAATGAAGCCTCTGTTTTCGATATGAAAACAATCAGCAACAGCGTGGCTCATCTTTTCAACTATTTTTTCCAGGCTAATTTTTCCATTGTGATAATGCTCTAACATCGCTACTAAAGCATGTTGAACCAATGGCCCACCCGAAGGGGCTTCAAAATAAGATTTCTGTTTTTCTTCTAGAGTATGCGGGGCATGGTCGGTCGCTATCACGTCAATTGTATTATCCAAAACCGCTTGTAAAATAGCATCTCTATCAGAAGCTTTTTTCACCGCAGGATTCCATTTAATGTAGTTGCCTTTGGATTTGTAATCTTCATCCGAAAACCACAAATGATGAACGCAAGCTTCTGCTGTAATTCTTTTTTCTTTTAATGGAGTTTTATTTTCTAAAAGTTCTAATTCCTTTGCTGTTGACAAATGAAAAAGATGAAAACGTGTGTTGTGTTTCTTTGCCAACTGTACAGCAAATGATGATGATTTGTAACAAGCTTCTTCGCTTCTAATTTCGGGATGGCATGTTACAGGAATATTTTCTCCATATTTTTCCTTATAAACAGCCATGTTATTTCTAACAGTGGTTTCATCTTCACAATGTGCAGCAATCAATAATTTACATTTCGAAAACAACTCCTCTAATGTATCAGGATTATCAACCAACATATTACCGGTTGAAGAACCCATAAAAACTTTTACTCCACACACTGTTTTTGGGTCGGTTTTCAGCACTTCCTCAATATTGTCGTTAGATGCTCCCATGTAAAAAGAATAGTTAGCATAAGAAGTCTTTTCGGCAATATCGTATTTATCTTGTAACAACTCTTGAGTTAGTGTATTTGGAACTGTATTGGGCATCTCCATAAATGATGTTATTCCTCCTGCTACAGCTGCTCTCGATTCAGTTCGAATATTGGCTTTGTGGGTTAGACCCGGTTCGCGAAAATGAACTTGGTCGTCGATAACACCAGGCAACAAGTAATTACCTTTTACATCAACAACTTCGTTTGTTTTTTCTAAAGAAGTGATGTCATCTTCTATCTTGAAAATTCTAGCTATTGTTTCGTTTTCAATTAGAATATGCCCAGAAACGATTTTTCCTTCGTTAACAATTTTAGCGTTTTTTAATAAAGTTCCCATGTTTTTATCTCTAGTTTACGGCTTTATTTTTATTAGCCAGCTGACCACAAGCGGCATCAATATCTTTACCTCTACTTCTACGAACATTCACCACCAATTTGCATTTCTCTTCTAAAAACTTAGCAAATTCATCTGTTTTTTTGCTGTCAGCTTTTTCAAACTGAGCATTGTCTATCAGATTATACTCAATAATATTAATCTTGCAAGGCACTAGTTTGCAAAAGTTCGCAAGATTACGTGCGTCGTGCAAACTATCGTTAAAATCTTTAAAAATGATGTATTCAAAGGTAATACGAGTTCCTGTTTTTTCGTAAAAATATTGCAGTGCTTCACCTAGTGCTTCTAATGAATTTGACTCATTGATGGGCATAATTTTGCTTCGTTGCTCATCGGTTGCTGCATGTAACGAAAGAGCAAGATTAAATTTCACTTGATCATCACCCAATTTTTTAATCATTTTAGCTATTCCAGCAGTAGAAACTGTAATACGTTTTGGCGACATGCCCAACCCTTCATCAGAACAAATTAAATCAACTGACTGAAGTACATTTTTGTAATTTAACAAAGGCTCGCCCATACCCATATAAACAATATTGGTTAAAGGGGTCTGATATTGTTCTTCTGCTTGTTTTTTTATTAAAGCAACCTGATCAAAAATTTCGTCGGCATCAATATTTCTTAAACGCTCCAGTTTACCAGTTGCACAAAATTTACAGGTTAAACTACATCCCACTTGCGATGAAATACAAGCTGTCATCCTTGTTTTTGTTGGAATCAAAACACCTTCGGTAATTTTACCATCGTGTAACCTAAAAGCATTTTTTATGGTTTTATCAGAGCTTATTTGAGATTCGGCAATGGTTACATGGTTTAAGGTAAAATGGCTTTTTAATAGCTCTCGAATGGATAGAGACAAACTTGTCATTTCATCGAAGTTAGTAGCTGTTTTTTTCCACAACCATTCGTAAACTTGATTTGCTCTAAAAGGTTTTTCATGGTGCTGTATGAAAAAGTCTTTGATTTCCTCTTTGCTTAAACTTTTTATGTTTTTAAGTGCCGACATTCGTCTGCAAAGGTAGTTAAAGAACTCCGATATAGTTGTTCACCAGTTAAATAAACCAGAACTTATTTTTTCTTTTTAACGGTTATTGCATCAAGTTTTTTGATGTTTTCTTTCATCACCAAGTTAAAGCTATCTTTATAGTTTGGCTTAATAGGCTCAGATGTTGGGAATTCTTCAGCTAAATGATTGGTTTGTTTTCCATTTTTCCAAAAACGGTAACATACGTGAGGTCCAGTAGCCAAACCTGTACTGCCTACATAGCCAATTACATCTCCTTGCTTAACACTTTGTCCTTTATTAACCCCTCTTTTACTCATGTGTAAATATTGGGTGGTATAGGTGCTGTTGTGCTTTATTTTTACATAATTGCCATTAAAAACACCATAAGCAGATTCGATAACAGTTCCGTTACCAGTTGCTAAAATTGGAGTACCTTTTGGAGCTGCATAGTCGGTACCGAGATGTGCTTTGTTAATTTTTTGAACAGGATGAAACCGTTTCATGGTAAATCCAGAGGTTAATCGACCAAACTTAAGGGGTGATTTTAAAAACGCTTTACGTAAACTGTTGGCTTTTTCATCGAAATAATCGGGAATACCATCTTGATTAAATAAATGAGCGTAAAAATCTTTACCACCATGATTAAATTGGGCTGATATAATTCGACCAATGCCAATTGATTTTCCTTCGACCGATTTTTCTTCATATACCACTTTAAACCAGTCGTTTTTTTGAATGCGATAAAAATCGATAGCCCAAGCATAAACATTTGATAATTCTATGGCTAGAACTGGCGAAATGTTTGCATCTTGTAAAGTTTTGTACAAAGAAGAAGTAATTACACCTGATGCCGTTTTGATTTCTTTTTTTATCTCTTTCTTTTTTTTATAAACTTGAATAGAATCTCTTAAATCAAAAACAACATATTCAAAGGCATTAGGTTCATAAATAAAACATTGAGCCTTTCCAAGCGAATCTTTTGAGCAAAAAACGGCATATTTTTTTCCTGCAATTAAGTTTCTTTCAATATCAAAAATTGGTTTAGATTGATTAACCAATTGATAAATTTGCTCTTGTGGGATTTTATATTTTGATAATAAACTTGAAATAATTTCATTGGTTTCTATTTTACTTTTATGAACAGTGAAAGTATCTGTCCTCATGCCGTATTCAAAGGTTTCTTTAGGTAATGTGTCTTGGGACACTTCAGAAGCAGGTTCTGATTTAGAAAATATGTTGGTTTGATTTACTAGTATTACTCCAAGCAAAAGAATAATGAGTACAGTAATAAAGATGAATTTTTTATTTTTAAACATGCCACTAATTTGGATGCATAAAAATAAGGCGTTGAATTGCTTCAACGCCCAATAAAATATAATGTTTTAAACAAATTAATGTGAACTAATCTAATTGTAAAATTATTTTTTAAATGATTTTCTAGAGTGGTCAATAAAAGTTTTAAAAAAACCAAAAAACGTTCTTAATAAAATTTGCGGCATCCCATATATATATATATATATATATTAGCAATTAAACTAAAAATAATCGTTACTATGAAAAACTTGATTAGCGCAAAATATATAATTGTAACTGTAGCAGTTGCTTGTTTAACTCTAGCTAATGCCTTAGCTCAAAAATCGAACAGCTATTTTATTACTGCTGATGGGCAGAAACATTACATATATGATAAATTTAAATTTAATGGAACATCAACTTTTACAGCTGGATTTACCTATGTTGGAGAAAATGGAAAAAAAATCAAACACACCAATCAAGATGTAAAATTGATTTATACCGAAAATTCTGTTTTTAAAACACATAATGGGTACTATATTGGAGTGCCTGATAAAGATAAATATTTTTTGTCTAAACTTCTAGCTTATAACGGTAAATACATATTAATTGAACAATCAGGTGGAGGTAATTATAATTATAAAGGTGAAACAGGAGAGTTTTATAAAATAGTTATTTTACTTGATAGAGAGACACTCGTTGGATTGGATTTAGATAATAGTAAGGAAGGTTTTCAAGGATTTGAGTATTATCAGCAAGGAATGCTTAGAAAGGGATACAGAGAAGAGTTAATAACTAGATTGACTTCTCTAATGAATAAATACTTCCCTGAATGCCCTGAATTATTAGAGAAACAAATAAAAAATATAAATAATCAATCTGATTTACATTTTGGTATTACTAATGTTAATTGTGGGAATGTAGTAGATTTAATTACTGAGAAGAGGTTTTAATAAAAAGAAAAAGAAAAATAGATTAAAGAAAAAAGCAGGAATTAATTCCTGCTTTTTTCTTTAATCTATCTTGGATATTGGTCCAACCAAGCCTTTGTAACTGGTCAATTCCATTTTTACAGAACCCACCATAACTTTACCTTCAGCTAATAATGGAATTTTATTGATGTCATCTGAAATCCAAACACTAACATCAGTTTCGTTTTTAAACAACCTTCCTGTTTGAATTACCGGATGAAACTTTAAAGCTTTGTATTTTTTACCTTCAACTTTTACAGTTTCTTTTCCAGCGAATTTTATTTTTAGAGGCCATATTTCATCATCCACAAACGACCATATCGTAAATATCTCCCCTTCTTTTGCCTTGCTAAAATCAATAGTTCTTGCATAGTAAAAAGATGATAACATATCTTGAATCCCTTCAGGAGCTTTAAATTCTACGCCTTTTTCATTAATTACCTTATTTTGTTTTTGAATAAACTTGTAGTCTTGTTTTATTTTATAACCACCTTCATTAACATCTCTTTTAAATACCCATGGGAAAGCACCTTCTGCATCAAAAATGGTTTCATACCTATCTCTAACTTTAAAAAACCAGTCAAAAGCACCTTTCGATTGACCTGTTCCAACAATATGAAATACTCCTCTTCCTTCAATTTTTTTATCAATTTTATTTACTTCCAATTTTGCAATACCTGCATTTATTACACCATAGTGTAAACGGTATTCCAGTACTTCACCTGGTTTAAAAGCACTGACATCAACAGTTCTTAATGAGTTGTTTTCAGTAATTTGAGCTGTAGCCTCTTGTTCCATTGTACTGAAAGCAGAAAACATTGCTATTAACAATACACCCATTATTATATGTTTTGTTTTCATAGTCCTTAGTTTACTATTATGTCCCCAAACATTGTGCCAGTTATTCTAAAACGTATCTTATAAAATTTTGTTGCAAAAAAATAGCTCAGATGTTTCTGAGCTATTTTTAACAATTTATTAAAAAATGTATTTATTGTTTTAAAACTTTAAAAACATTGTTTAAGTCTTTACCTTGAACTTGAAGTATATAAAAACCATTGCCAAATTGAGTTAAATCAATTTTTATCATGTTTTGGTTAATGTTTTGGTTTTGATAAAGAACTTTCCCCTGTAAATCAACTAAAGTAATAGTTTCAATATTTTCTAATGTTCCTAAATCGACCATTAAAATATTAGATGTAGGGTTTGGAAAAATTTTAACTTCAGTTGAATTAACATAAGTAGTAACACCTGTGGGCGCAACATCTGAACAGATATTTAATCCCCAACTTGTTAACGAACCTCCATCTAAATTAGCCATATCTGAAATGGTTAATGTCCAAGTACCTTGTTGGTTTTGACCATTAAATGCACTTAATGCTTGATTTGATTGATAAGTTCCTCCCCCAACTGGTGGACAAGGTAAAGCACCTGGCGCAGCAGCGTCATCAAAGTTAACATCAAAATTATCTTCGCTATTACATATTTGCGTCCATAAGGTAACAGTCGTACTTGCTGGGCTTGTTAAAGTCACTACTAAGTCATTAATCCAAGTATGTGTACCAATTAAATCAACAACATTTAAATCACTAATTGTTCCCGCAGTTGGGATGTTAATTGTTGAAGTAACCACAGGAGTACCTGAAGATGAAATTGCAACAGGAACATTTGTACTCATTGTTACCGCACAACTAGAAGTTGTAAAACTAAATGTTGAAGAACTAGGCGCGCTCCCACAAGTATTAGAGGTGGTTACTCTCCAGTAGTAAGTGGTTGCACTGATTAACGAAGAAGAAACATAGCTATTGGTACTTAGACCTGTTGCAGCATCAACTATTGATGTGAAGGCAGCGTCTGTTGCAATATCAATGTTGTACATTGCTCCAGGACCGCCATTAGACCATGTGAATGTAACTCCTGGGTCTACTCCGGTAGCAACATCAGCTGGTAAAGTAAGTGTTGCAGCAGTTGGATTAGGGTCCAATACATCTAATGTAATAGTTGCAAGTTTGGTTACTGAAGTTGCAGTTCCAGTGATATCTATAGAATAAGAACCAGCCATTCCAGCAGTAAGACCACTAATAGTAATTTGTACTGGAGTTCCATCTGCAGAAGCAGAAGTTGGGTTAAAAGTAACTGTAGAACCTGCAGGTTGTCCGGAAGCACTAAAAGTAGTTGTTTCGCTAAATCCTAAAAATGTGTTGTAAGTAAAATCATATACTGCATCTACTGTAGGACAATTTGCCGAACTGGTGTTAGAAAAATTCATCACAAATTCTGCGTCTTGAATAGCAAAGTTTTTGCTGTTGATGGCATAAAAAATATTTCCTGATCCTCTAACCATTATTCTGCCTTGAGTGGTTACATTACCGGAAGGAATAACAACATTTGCTGAACCATTGTTAGGAACTCCTGTTGCAAGAGTAACAGGGTAAGTTAATCCGCCATCTTTTGATAAGAAGATATCTACATTTGGTGTACTTACAGGAGATGCTGTAGTACCTGCCACATTCCAGGTAACTGGAGTTGAAGCACCAGAGTTTAAAGTTATTCCGGTAGTGTTTTGAGAAGTAACAACAAAAGGACCAGCAGTTCCATTAACTGTTACAGTCATTAAATCTGAAGCAACTTGACCACCAAGTGGATCATTATCTCTAACCAAAAAAGAAAAATTTAATGTTCTTCCAACAGAAGGAGTAACCTCCCATGTTGGTGTTAAATTGCCTGCAATTACATCTTGTATACGCGGCATATATCTGTTTGGAGAAGTTGTAGGATATTTAGCTCGATAAAGTGGTCCAACAGTCCATGTTGAAACTGGAGCACTTGTTCCTGGTGCTTGAGCAGGGTCATTTTGACACCATTCGTAAGTTAAAGAACCATTTCCATCAGGGTCATTTCCAATACCTTCTAAGATAAAAGCAGTACTTTTTGGTATGGTATAATTGTTTCCTGCGTTTGCAGTTGGAGGGTTATTGGTCAAATTAGTAACAGCACCACAAGTACTGTTTCCAGTTTGAACGTTAGATGATATGTCTCTAATGTTATTGTAGATAAAATGAGCATCGCTATTATTTTGAACATTTACAGAACAAATACCAGCATAACCCATCACCGAACTACCACTGCATGGTTCAACCTCTGTTTGACCATTACCACTTCTACTACAAGTATTCATTGTATGATAGCCACCAAATTGATGTCCCATTTCGTGAGCAACATAATCAATATCAAAAGGATCTCCAGTTGGGTTAGAGCTACCTGTCATACCTCTACCTTTGTGAGTTCCTGCTTGAGAACCAGTAGTTCCTAAACAAACACATGATAAACAACCGGCATTTCCTCCTCCAGAAGTATTAAAATTATGTCCAATATCATAATTGGCAATACCAACATTTGCATCAATTGTCTGAGCAGTCTTAGTATTATATTCGCCTGTCCAAGGGTCAGAAGCGGCAAGCAAATAAATTAAAGTGTCATTATTAGGAATAAACTCCAAAGTGATTGCTAAATCTCTTTCGTAAACACCATTAACTCTATTTATTGTTATGGTCATTTGAGCTTGAACATTAGCTTTCTGTTGTGCAGTTGTTCCAGTTCCTTTAAAAATCGTACCGTATTCACCAGTACACGATTGAGCCAATCTGAATTTTCTCAATTTTTGATCATTAACGTCAGCTTTCATAGTTGAACCTCCTGTTTTTAAAGAAGGCAGATTAATATCATCCTCTGTAAGACATTCAAACGCTGAAGTGCTCTCTCCTAAAGATGATTTATCGTAAACAATATAGCTTACTAAATCGGTTGTAAAAGGATCAATGTAGCTAGGGGTTCTTGTTCCTGATAAAGTTTGAGTATGCAATCCAAACTGTGTAACAGAGAAACGCATAGTTGCTGTAGGGTCTTCAATACCTTGTGCAACATAAGTTTTTATCATTGGAAACTTAGCAGCTAAATCCGGATGCATAATTGAGGCTTCCCAAACTCTAAAATGTTCTAAAGTTCCTTCAGGAGTTGGAAAATCAACAATTACATTAGATTTCCCAGTAAAATTTTCTTTGTTTGGGGCGGTTGCCAAAACATTTTTTAATTGATTTAAATCAAGGTTAAAATACTGAGCTTCTTTAGGGTGAGCAGCTCTTCTTACCTCATTTTTACTTGTTAATGTTGACTTGTCAACTTTTGTCCATAACGAACTCGAGTTTTGAGCAAAAGTAGTCATTGATAAGACTAGCATAAGTGCCGAAAACAAAAATGTAATTGTAGTTTTCATAAGCTTTTTTGTATTTAATGAATAGTTAGTGCAAATAATTTAGCAAAGTGAATTTAAGATTTATTATCTAACTATTTATTTAAAATATATAATAATATGGGAATCTTAACAAGATAATTACTAGAAATACTTTTAAAAATTCGTGCTTAAAAAGTAAATTTTAGATAATGTATTTTATGGCCTTTTTGAGAAAAGAGATTTTCGTAATATGTTTTGATAGACAAGATGTCCTGTGTTTTTGAGTCTAAATTTTTTAAATCCTCATTATAAAGATTAAAAGTATGTTCAATCAAGTTAAAATTGTTTCGTTCAATTTCTTCTAACGTATATCTAAAAAAACCTTCATTATCGGTTTTTAAATGTATAATCCCGTTAGGTTTTAATAGTTTTTTATATCGGTCAATAAACATCGGTGCTGTTAAGCGTTTTCGAGCCCTGGTTTTTTGTGGTTGAGGGTCGGGAAAAGTAATCCAAATTTCATCTACCTCGTTAGGAGCAAAAAAAGAGGTTATTAAATCAATGTGAGTTCGAATAAAAAAGATGTTTCTTAAGTTTTGATCGAGCGCTTGTTTTGCCCCTTTCCAAATTCGAGCTCCTTTTATATCTAAACCGATAAAATTTTTGTCAGGATAGTGCTGACCTAAACCTACCGAATACTCGCCTCGGCCACAACCTAGCTCTAAAACGATTGGATTGCTATTTTTAAAAACTTCTTGCCTCCAATTTCCTTTGTAAGGATGGTCTTTTTCAAAAACATCATAAAATTTTGGTTCAATTACGTTTGGAAATGACTCCATTTCCTTCCATCTCGATATTTTTTTTCCTTCCCCTAACACTTATTTTCCTTTTTGTTCTTTAAACCATTCTAGTAAAGACCCTTTATCATCATCAGTTAATTTTGCATCGCTATGGGTAATTAAATAACTTGATAGAGGCATCTCGTCTTCGTCAACTAACTCAATACATTCCTCTATCTTATGGTTTTTACGCTTTTCTTTGTAGGTTCCCCATTCAGAAAAGTTTAATTCATCTCTACCTTCATCAATGTGATGTTTAATCCACCATGATAATGGAGCGAAGTTGGTATACCAAGGATATTTGGTTTCGTTGGAATGACAATCATAGCAACTTGTTTTAATAATTTTTACTATATTTTCCGGAGGATTAGCAATGAGTATAAAATCATTTTCCTCAATTAAGGCAGGATTGGTTTTATCAATTCTAAAAAACTGAATAATAACTAGTAAGGCTATTAGACTTATTGATATTTTTTTAATCATAATTAGTAATTTTTATCTAAAGGTTTTATCACCACTTCCTCAATATTTGAGTATTTAGATGTTTTTATGCAAGTTTTAATGATGTTAACAATATCATCGGTTTGAACAAATTTTTCTTTTGGCGCGAAAATACCTTCCCAAGAGGAGGTGTTTATTGAGCCTGGATAAATGGCTGTAACCTTAACCCCATATTCTCGCATTTCCTCTCTTAACACATCATTAAAACCTTTTAACGCATGTTTTGAAATAGTATAGGAAGCTGCATTCACTCTTGTAGTTAAACTTAAAACGGAGCAAATATTAAAAATATGTCCTTGTCCTTTTATACACATTTTTGCAGCAATTTCTTTTGAAATAAAATAAGCAGAATTCAGGTTTACATTCATCATGCCTTCAAAATCTACATGCTCGTCTGTTATCTTATCGGTATCGTATTTACCCACATTATTTATCAAAACATCAACATTTTTAAATCTATCCAAAACCAATTTTGAAAATTGTGACGCTTGGTCTTTGTCTGATAAGTCTGCAGCATAAATCAACACATCAGAACTATAATTTCGATTGATTTCGGCTTCTAATATTTTTAAATCATCTATTTTTCTTGAGATTAAAGCTAAAGAATAACCTTCCTTTGCAAATGCTAAAGCCAACGCTTTACCTAGTCCTCTTGTTGCTCCTGATATAACCGCTACCATATTTCAAAAATAGTTAACTTTATCTGATTTTTTAATGTTAGACATCAGTAAATTCTATGGTTAATCGTATTGTATATTATTTGGTGATTTTACCGATCTCGTATTTGCCTTATTTTTTACTATATCGATTGTCCGACTTTGCTTTTTTTATGATGTTTCATGTTTTAGGATATAGAAAAAAAGTAGTTTATGGAAACATTCGAAATTCATTTCCAAACAAATCAGCAGATGAACATCATCAAATTGCTAAAAAGTTCTATGCTCATTTTTGTGATGTAATTGTAGAGAGTTTAAAAGGTTTTACCATTTCTGAAAAACAACTCAACAAACGGTTTAAAGTAAAAGACAGGACTGTGGTTGACAAACTTTATGATGAAGGTAAAGATGTGGTGTTTGTTGGTGGACATTACAACAATTGGGAGATTTTGGCATTGGGAGTTTCAATGCAAATGCGACATTTACTGATAGGAATATACAAACCCCTTTCGAACAAATATTTCGATCATAAAATGCAAACTTCCCGACAACGGTTTGGCATGAGGTTATGCCCGATGAGTCAAACCAAAAAATATTTTGAAAAAGATTTTGGTCGACCTAAAGGAATAATATTTGGGATGGATCAAAGCCCATCGAACCCGGATAAAGCTTATTGGATGACATTTTTAAACCAAGATACTGCTGTTTTTTATGGTGCTGAAAAATATGCTAAAGAATACAATTTGCCTGTTGTATACGGAGTAATACATAAACCAAAAAGAGGGTATTATGAAGCAGAATTTAAATTGGTAACTGAACATCCGAATGAAACAAAACAAGGTGAAATTATCGAAAAAGCACATCGCTTTTTAGAACATAACATTAATGAAGCACCTCAATATTGGCTTTGGACACATAGACGATGGAAACACAAAAGAAATAAACAATGAATAGTTATGTAGCCTTATTAAGAGGCATCAATGTTAGTGGTCAGAAATTAATTAAAATGGCTGAGCTTAAAACAATGTTTGAAAAGTTGGGATTCGAAAATGTGGCCACTTATATTCAAAGTGGTAATGTGGTGTTTTCTTCAGGAGAAAAAGAAGTATTGAGAATTCAGCAGAAGATAAAACAAGGTATTTTAAAAAGCTTTGGATTTGATGTAGATGTTCAAGTATTAGATGCTCATAAGCTAAAAATAATCACCGAAAATCATTCGTTTTTAGAAGGGAATGAAGAACAATTAAAATTCATTTATTATACTTTATTGGCTGAAAAACCAAAGGACGATTTAGTGGATGAATTGAATCAATTGGAACAAACAATAGAGTTTTTCAAAATAACTGATGAGGTTATTTATTGCTTTTACCCGAATGGATATGGAAATGCAAAATGGCACAATGTATTTTTTGAGAAGAAATTAAAAGTAAGTTGTACTACGCGAAATTATAATACGATGCTAAAGCTTACCGAATTGTCTGAAAAAGATTGAATAACCAAAAGACCATATTAGTTTGCCCTTTAGATTGGGGATTGGGGCATGCGACTCGTTGTATTCCATTAATACAATCGTTTATCCATCAAAATTGCAAAGTTATAATAGGAACTTCTGGTAAGCAGGAAGCACTATTAAAAAGAGAGTTTCCAAACCTTTCTTTTCTTGAATTGAAAGGATATGAAGTGGAGTATCCTAAAGGTGATTCAATGATTACTAAAATGATTGTTCAGCTTCCAAAAATAAAACGGGCAATTAATGAAGAACATTTATGGCTTGAAAAAATGATTGATGAGCACGGGGTTGATATGGTGGTTTCGGATAACCGCTACGGTTTATGGAGTAAAAAAGTGAAGTCTGTGTTGATTGCACACCAGCTTTTTGTTAAAGCTCCAACAGGGGAGTGGTTGATAGAAAAAATAGTAAAGGGTTATTTGGACAATTTTGAAGAAGTATGGATTCCTGATGTTGAGGGTGAAAATAATTTAAGTGGTGATTTATCACATAAAAAACCCTTACCAAGCAATTACAAGTTTATTGGAGTGTTATCACGATTTTCATCAATGTTGGATGAAAATCAACGTAAATCTTTCAGGGAAGAACTTGATTTTATGGTTATTTTATCTGGGCCTGAACCACAGCGAACAGTTTTCGAAAACTTGATT
The DNA here is from genome assembly GCA_050248475.1 of Flavobacteriales bacterium. Lineage (GTDB taxonomy): Bacteria > Bacteroidota > Bacteroidia > Flavobacteriales_E > Vicingaceae > Vicingus. Next base: position 34,261 of record JBFWSH010000024.1, on the reverse strand, counting down.
TTAAAGCAAGTAGAAAATACTAAATTAAAGGGTGCTTTAGTTCGAGGACTGCCTAATTCCGATGAAAAATTGAAAATTGATAATGCAGTAATTGAAGTTTTTAACCACCTCGACACTACCCGATTTATAGATTATATACAAAAAAGTAAAGTAGTAATTAGTCGTTCGGGTTATAGTACCATTATGGATTTGGCAGTATTGAATAAAAAAGCCATTTTAGTCCCTACTCCCGGACAAACCGAACAGGAATATTTGGCTCAATATCATCATGAAAAAGGACGATTTTATACTCAAAAACAAAAAGATTTTGAAATAGAAAAGGCATTGGTAGAGGTTGAAAAATACAATGGTATGAAAATAGAATATAGCAGAAAGCCCCTCAATTGAGGGGCTTTGGCTTTCTTTAAGAGATCATTTAATTTTTAATAATCTTTTCAAAGGTTATGTTTGTTCCTGAAGTAATTTTAATAAAATATATACCTTTTGGTTCGTTAGACAAATCAATGTTATTTATACCAATAAAGATGTCTTTGTTATATATTTCTTGACCCTGTAAGTTGTAAATCGCTATTGAATGGTTTTCTTCTATGTTACCTGATAACTCAATAGCAAAGTCTCCCTTGTTTGGGTTTGGGTAAACTTTTACATTATTATCTTCAACTAAAATAGTTGTTGGTTCGTTTACATCACTAAGTCGTTGTAATGGCATGACACCACTATAATTACTGTTTGAGTTAGTAGGGCAATGTAAGTCATCAATATATAAATGTGAAATAGCCCCATTATAAGCTTTCACACCTGGTAATAAATGAATCCTTTTCTCAGCTATAAATTTAGTGCTTGAACCATTGTTTAGAGTAACATTGTCTAAAACTTGTTCAGCCAAATCTGTATATTCCGTTGTACCACTTGAAAGGCTAATGTTCCCCTCATTGGTTTCAATATAGGTTAAGATTACGTTTCCAACATTCTTACTTGGATAGGATCCAATATCGAGTATAATATGCTCTTCAATACATTTCGTAGCAACTATTTTCATTGTTAACCCTAATGTAAAAACATCCGACCATGCAGTAGCAACATCAAAAGTACCATCAGCCCTAGAAAAAGACATATATTTCGACCCATTAGGATTTTCTATATATATAATAGCGTTATTAATTGGCTGGCCAAATTTATCTAAAACGGTACCAGAAGCCCAATTATTACCTCCTAGATTATTACCATAATAATCATAATAACTAGATGGCTGCATACATGGCTGACAGCAGGATCCATTATTATATGGTGACCCATTTACATTTGGATCCAAGAAATTGGCAAATGGTAGATTTGTATAAGCAGTTTTATAATTACCGTTAATGGTGTATGGAATAGTATTATAAGTGGCTTGAAAAGTAGTTTGATCATTATTTAATAGACCATGTCCATCTCCCGATTGATCTTGAAATGTCCACCATGAATAGCCACTAGAATAGCAATTTCTAGCATCTTCTAGTGAAGTACTTGCAAAACCAGCCAATTGTGAATATGTTCCATTTACACCAGTACCAGATGAGCTAGTGGTATAACCCGTTTCACCAATGATCCATGGAGCATCAACAGCATTTTTCATCCAATACAAATGGGTTCTTATTTTATCTAATGATGGATTTGATTCTTCTAAATCTGGATAAGAATGAAAAGAAAGAAAATCAACCTTCATTAAACCTGGATCCCATTCAACAACATCCGTAAAACCAACCAGACCAATCGTTGTTAAATGATTTGGGGCTACATTTTTTATTGTATTATACCAATCCTCTACGAATTTTTTAGTTTCGGATTTAGTATAGTTTCCTTCATCTTCGTAAATGGGTTCATTATAAAAATCATAAGCCATTAAGGCAGTATAATCTTTTAGTTCATTCGCCAGAGCATCTAAAAAAGTCATGTATTTATTTGATTGTGTTTGAATTCCAGTTACTGCAGCGTTATCCTGTGCATCACCTCCTCCTGTTAATAATATTACTCGTAAACCAAAGTCAGATGCAGCCAACAAAATTTGCTGCACCATCGGTGCTATTTCGTCTTTTGTAAAAGTATTAGTTAAATCATAAGCAGTAATCCCCCAAAAAGATACCGTTGTACTCGAAAAGGATCTTGCTGATAACCCTGTTAAACGAATAGTGTTAAATCTCATCTCTCTTATTGCTGCAAAATGTTTTCTTATTTCAGCTATTCCATCCGTCATAGTATTTCCATAAGGTGTAGGATTTGTAGTTGCATCATAATCTGGATGATAAGTGTATCTGGGTGTTATAAAAAAATTCCCAGAACCATTTCTTCCTATACTAACATTATAATTTACAACCATCGGATAGTAAACTTCATTGTCATCCATGAATGTATTACAATCCAATGTTATATAATTCGATCCGGCTGGAATTTGAGATGATAATTTTGAGCCAAAAGTAATTATCAGCAGTACTGATAAAATTATTTTAGTTTTCATAACTTGTGTTTTGGTTCCTAATTATTTTATTTTTAATGCATCGATTTCTTTTTTAAGTTGAATTACATACAATGTTAATTCTTCTACTTTTTCCATTAACATTACATTCATTTCAGAAACATTCACTCCACCATCAATCATTTCTTTTTCTGATGGAATATTTGGTAGGTGGTTATTTTTTTGAATATAGTTTTCTAATTCATACAACGACATTAGTTGATAATCTTTTTTAAATACATAATCAGCCCAAACATTGGTTTGTACAAATATTTCTTTGGCTTTTAAGGTCGCATTAATATGCGTCGTACCGTCATTGTCAACAGCAAACATAGTTGCATCATTTGAGGATTGCTGTATTTTTAATGAATAAAATGCACTTTGACTACCTGGATTGCATTGGTATCGTGTATCATCCCTATCAATTAATTTAGGAGTAGTTACAGGAGAATATGAATCGATACCAATACTCCCCCCGACATACAATTTGTTATAAATTTTGACCTCATCATATGTTTCTATTGGACCAGTTCCAGACCACTGACCATAACTAAAATTTGCTATTAAAAATAACCCTATTATTAATGTTAGATTTAAATTTTTACATAATTTCATTTTCATAATTTTTTATTTTTTAAGGATTAATATTTATTGTTTAATTATTTTTTTTGTGATGGTTTGCTTTGAATTATTGATTTGAATAAAATAAATACCATTGGGTTGGTTATTCATGTCAATAGTCGTTATTTTTTCAGTATGTTCCTGACTGTAGATAAGTTTTCCTAAAGTATTGAAAATAGAAATATCCAACTCTTCAGATGAATTTATGCTTTCTACGTTAATAACTCCACTAAAAGGATTTGGATAAACTACAAATTTTGAATCTACGGTTGCTGTAATTTTATCATCGTCACTAAAATTTCCTAATCTGCTTGCAGGTGCAGTTGTGCAATTATCAGGGGAGCTAATATAAGCATGAATTGTAGATCCTGAATAAGCTTTAAATCCTGGCTTAAAATGAACGGTATTTTGTGCCCTTAATTCTACATCAGAACCAGAATTTATATTTGTGTATCCACTTCCACAATCAACATTACAATTGGTTATGTATTTGTCTTTAATAGTACTCGTACTTACAGTGCCACACAACTCTTGGTCGTAATTATTATTAGAACACTCATTAGTGCCAATAGGAAACTTATGGAATGAAAAAGCAGCATTCCCTTCAGGGTTTTTCAACCAAAACATTTGCCTTTGAATAGTAGAAGAAGACGTAGGATACAAGGTAGGGTCTCCTTCTCCCAAATAAGAGATAAAACTACTTGGTGCTGAACCCGAATAATCTAAGATTACTTTATTCTGTTTTGATTCTCCACTTATAAAATTTGCTAACTCATTCCCTGATGATCCATCTACGAAAAAGAAAAAATCCTCCAAATTAGCTGGGAAGCTAGCTAAATTTTGATCAAATTCTAAAACAACTTGTCCACTACCCTCAAAATATGCATTTTGAATGTTAGGCGAATTTATACCAGACATCTTATTGGAGCAGTAAAAATCTCGATTTACTACATCGAAGATTCGGTCTGCAAATACATTATAAGCATCAATATCAAAATGACAATAGACAGTGTTTCCTGAATTTTGTTCAATTAAATCTGATCCAGCTGAGTTTCTTTTTCTACTACCTATTCCATTTGCTGAAATAATCTCAATATTATTATGGTCGGGGTGGTTAATAAAAGTACGTTGCACTTCCCTAATTCCTCTAGAATTCCCATAAGTTCCACAACCTGTATGTATTTGAACAATATATATTTTATCAACAGCATCCCACCCCCAACTACTATTTTCCCAATTAGTAATTAAATTATCAAGATCGGATTTATAGGTCGCACTTGATGTTCCAGAATTAGACTCTCCCTGGTACCAAATAACACCTTTAATTTTATTAACATAATTAGCCTGATGTACTTTGTAATTTAAGGCTCCAAAATTTGTTGCAGGGTCTAGAGGATCGTTTGTTGCACTATACTCAAGTTGATGTTTTTCAATGGATGAGCCCCCTTCTACTCCGTTAATAATGCACGTAGGCATTTGTTGCTCTTGTTGAATACGGTATTGCAATTTTAAAGCCCACACTCCAATTGCAGGTTCTACACTCCAATTGTGGTTACAGTACGATTGCGACCAAAAATTATCGGTTGAATTATAGGGAACAGATTGATTGGAATAATTTGTTACTCCAAAAGTTTTACTAAATATACTTTTATAGTTTGCGTCTTGTGTAACCCGTTCAGACTGCCATGCTCCTGCAACAGCATTGGATTGCCCTGCGACAACGTAAACATCTCCGCATACAACGTTATCAGCCACAACAATAGTTTCAATTAGCATCCCATTATCCCGTAGCTCAATTTTAAATTTATAGGTGTGCATTCCAGCCTCTATTATATGGCTAAATGAAAAAGTACTCCCATAAGTTGGATTGTAAGTTGTAGGTTGAGGTGAACCCGAAACAGGAGTCTTAGTTACTATCAATTTGATATCATCATAAAGAGAAGGGTTGGTAATAGTTCCCCGTATAATTACTGTTGCCTCATCATTACCATCTCTTGGATACAATTGATCATTTACAGGGTAAAGTCTAATACCATTAACATCAATATCATATTGTATTTGAGCAGTAATTAATGAGTTAATTAAAAATATTGAGATGAATAATAAGGTTAGTTTTTTCATTTTAAGTCTCTTTATGAACAAAATACTTACATCGAATAAATAATTTTAAAACAAATATAGATGTAATCTAAAGCTCGAACTAACTGTGTTCAATTTTTTCTTTGAGCGGTATGTTTTTGACTACTTTTGTGCAAAAAACGATGTTTTTTGTGTTTTTCAAGAGAGTAATTTTGATCGAATTGAGTCTGATTTATACCATAAAAAAGTTCTTTTTGACTAAAAGTGTCAGGAGTTGATAATAAATACTGATTAGATATTAGTTTTGGGAATGCTACATATCTCTATGAGGAATATTAAAGTCTAGGTCTAGAGCAATTTTTGTATTAGAAGTTAGCTTGTTAAATTAAGCTCTTTGCAAACAACCTCGTTTCTGCATCTGTATTTACATAATCCTCATACGTAGGATTTTTGATAAAAGTGATAGCATTCATACACTTTTCGTTGATATCGGCAATATCCAAAAACTTGATTTTATCTTTTAAAAATGCCTCTACAGCAACTTCATTAGCAGCATTTAAAATACAAGCTAAATTTCCACCTTTTTCCAGTGCTGAATAAGCCAGTTTTAAGTTTTTAAAAGTTTCCAAATCAGGTTTTTCGAATGTTAAATTTGGATAATCCATAAAATTAAAACGTGGCGATTTTGAAGAAAATCGGTAGGGGTATGTTAAGGCATATTGAATAGGTAGTTTCATGTCAGGCAAGCCCATTTGTGCTTTCATACTTCCATCGGTAAATTGAACCAATGAATGTACAACGGATTGTGGATGAACGATAACATCAATTTGTTCGGGTTTTAAATTAAACAGCCATTTCGCTTCAATAACTTCTAATCCTTTATTCATTAAGGTGGCAGAATCAATGGTGATTTTTGCTCCCATTTCCCAATTGGGGTGTTTTAAGGCTTGTTCTTTAGTAATATTTTGTAGCTCGTCTCGCTTTTTACCTCTGAATGGTCCTCCAGAAGCGGTTAGGTATATTTTTTCAATGGGGTTCAAAATTTCTCCCACCAAACATTGAAAAATTGCAGAGTGCTCTGAGTCTATTGGATAAATATGCACGCCATTTTCTGTTGCTAATTTGGTAATTAATTCCCCAGCTACAACTAACGTTTCTTTATTAGCAAGAGCAATTGTTTTTTTTGCTTTTATAGCATGAATGGTTGGTTTTAGTCCAGCATAACCAACAAGAGCGGTTAAAACTATATTGATGTCAGCCATTTCTACAACCTGAGCAAGAGCTTCTTTTCCAGTGTAGGTTTTTATATCATGCTCCCACAACTCATCTTTAACTCTCGTATATTGACTTTCATCAACTATAACAACTGCGTTAGGCTTAAATTTTATGGCTTGTTTTATAAGTAAATCAGCATTGGTATTAGTAGTAAGAACCTCTACTTGGAATTTTTCGGCGTGTTCTTCAATAACTTCTAATGCTTGAGTACCTATAGATCCTGTAGAACCAAGAATAGCTATTTTTTTTTTAACTTCCTCCACAACTATTTTTTTCTCGATTTAGCTTTAATCTCGTTCATTAACACTTGTTGTGCTTGGGCAAAAGATTCAATGTGTAAATAGTTTCCTCCTCCTGCTTCGGCAATAGCAGTCATTGATGAAACGGTCCATTTTTCGTTTTTAACGCCCAGCACCGAAATAGCAACACCTTTTTTGTAGTTTGCCGAAACATCATTTAAAATGGTCTTGTCACTTTTTTCCAAGTTAAATGCACCATCTGTAGCAATTATTACTTGATTGTTACCATCAGTAATAAAGTTTTCTCTAGCTACTTGGTAGGCTTTTTTTATTCCTTTAGCTCCTGCGGTATAACCTCCTGCTGATAAATCTTGAATCAACTGAGTTATTTTTGCTTTATCGGTAACATATTCCGACTCTAAAATTACGTCGGTAGATGATGCATAAGTAACAATGGCCAATTTATCAATTGGTCGTAATCCATTTAATAGCTCAATCATTGATGCTTTTAATACATCCATTCTTCCTTTTTGTTTCATCGAAACGGAAACATCAATTAAGAAAACCACATTATTGGGAGCGTATAAATTTACAGGAAGTTCTTTTGTTGAGATGGTATCGGTTGGTTCAGGAATTATTTCAGGTTCAACAACAGGTTCTTCTTTAACTAAAATTTCCTCTTTTGTAGGTTCTCCTAATTCAAATTGTATATAATTGTTAGTATTGTCTAGTGTAAAATCCGACTCTTTACTGCCATAACCTTCGGCATTTACCACCAGATAATAATTATCTAATTTCAAATTTTGAATTACATCACCAAGTTTATCTGTGGTTACTCTTTTGTACACTAAACCATCCCAAATAATTTCTACCGTAGCATTTTTTATGGGTTTTTTGGTATTGATGTCGACTACGTTGATCTTTAAATCGTTTCGTTCTTCAATAGGTTTTTGGATGATCGCAAAATCGGGACAAGCTAGGGATTCATTTACATCAAAGGTCAAGGCATTTCCTTCTATGGTTAGGGTAATGGGTTCATTGTTTACACTTACCCAAATAGGTACATCTTGTTTGAAGGTTCCTTTACGTTTGGGAGTGTATTTTATTCGAACGGTAATGGTACTATCAGGTTCAATTACTTTTTTTGAAAATTTAGAACTGATACCGTAAGGTTCTTCAATTCGTACAATATTGGCAGCAACTTTTCCAGCATTGGTTAGGGTAAAATCAAAGTACTTTTTATCTTCTTTGTTAACGTCTCCTAAATTATGGTACGAGGTATTAAATATAACTTGAGAAAAAAGCGAATTTGCTGATATTAGCAGTAAAAATGTAATGATTCGAAACATGTAATCCCTATGGTTTGAAGTTGTAATAGCTGTTATCAAAATTACTGCCAAAGGTAAAGGAAATAAGTGCTATTTTCGAATTTCTGGTTAAATTATAAATTTATAAAGCTCCTCGGCAATTAAACGATCGTTTGCTAATCGTGGTAATTTATTTTGCCCACCTAATTTCCCTTTTTGTTTCATGTAATCGTTAAATGCACCTATTTTTAATGGGGTAATTTTGATGATGTCAAGCATTTCTCCTTTACGCAGATCTTTGTAATAAGAATTTTTCCCTTGAAGTTGATTGTCTAACTCTTCGGCAAACTCCATTATTTTTGTTGGTTCGGTCGAAAACTCAATAAACCATTCGTGGTAAGCAATACCACCTTCTTTAGGCATTATCTGTGGTGCAACGTGGTATTCATTAACATCTAAGTTCAGCACTTTACAAGCTTGTTCAATGGCGTAATCAACTTCTTCGCCAATAACATGTTCTCCAAAAGCTGAGGTAAAATGCTTAATTCTGCCAGAAACTATAATACGATATGGTTTAAGAGAAACAAATTTCACTGTATCGCCAATGCTATAACCCCATAAACCTGCATTGGTATTTAAAATAAGTGCGTAGTTTTTGTTTAGTTCAACATCTTTTAATGAAATCCGTGTTGGATTTTCATTGTAATATTCGTCAGCAGGTATAAATTCAAAAAAGATGCCTGCGTTAATATTCAATAACAAACCAGGTTCAGTCTGTGTGTCTTGAAAAGCAATAAAACCTTCCGACGCGGGATAGGTTTCAATACTGTCTGTTTTTTTGCCAATGGTTTGTTCAAATTTGGCTCGGTAAGGCTCAAAATTTACTCCTCCATAAATGAACAACGAAAAATCGGGGAAAATGTCTTTTACCTGTTTTTTTCCGGTTTTCTCTAACAATCTATCAAAATACATTTGAACCCAAGGCGGAATACCAGAAATTAAGGTCATTTTTTCTGGAAGTGTTTCATTAATAATGGCATCAATTTTTGTTTCCCAATCTTCAATACAATTGGTTTTATAGGAAGGCAACCGATTTTTTTGTAAATACTTTGGCACATGGTGAGCCACAATGCCCGACAACCTACCAACAGGAACTTTTAATGAATGATCCAACTCAGGGCTTCCTTGAAGAAAAATCATTTTACCGTTGATGAAATCAGTTTTTTTGGTTTCGTGGATGTAGCACAAAATAGCATTTCGAGCGGCTTCCACTTGGTAATTTAACGATGCAGCAGTATTTGGAATGTATTTAGCACCAGATGTTGTTCCGGAAGTTTTAGAGAAATAAGTAGGTAGTCCTGGCCAAAGTACATTTTCTTCTCCTTTTTTTACTCGTTCTATGTAGGGTTTAATGTCTTCGTAATCTTTTACGGGTACATTTTTTTTAAACGATTCGTAATTGGTAATGGAACTAAAATTATGGTCTTTGCCAAAGACGGTATTTTTTGCTTGGGTAACTAAATCTTGAAAAACTTTTTCTTGCGTTTCAATAGGATTGGAACTCCACTTCTTTATTTTTTTGTAAACAAGTTTAGCAAATACAACACCTAACGAAGCTTTAATACTCATTTTATCAATTTTTAGCTAAGGTAAGACTAATTTAAAAACAAAAAATCCCGTTTAAAACTAAACGGGATTTTTAAAATATGAATTCTTTGAAAGGTTTAAACTTTCATAATATCTTTTTCTTTTGCATCAATCAAAGCATCAACTTTTGCAATATAGGTGTCTGTAAATTTTTGAACGTCTGCTTCGGCTCCTTTGGCTAAATCTTCGCTTAAGCCGTCATTTTTTAATTTTTTAATTTCATCGTTGGCATCTTTACGAGCATTTCTTACACCTACTTTAGCATGTTCACCTTCTGCTTTTGCTTGTTTGGTTAAGTCTTTTCTGCGTTCTTCGGTTAACATCGGAACGTTTATCATAATGGTTTCTCCATTATTTTGTGGATTTAAACCTAAGTTGGCATTGATAATTGCAGTTTCGATAGGTTGCATCATGTTTTTTTCCCATGGCTGTACAGTCAATGTTCTCCCGTCTAAGGTATTTACGTTGGCAATTTGAGACAGGGGAGTCATGCTACCATAATAATCTACCATTACACTGGCTAACATCATCGGGCTGGCTTTCCCAGCTCTAATTTTCTGCAATTGTTTTTCCAAATGGTCGTACGCAGCTTGCATCGCCTCTTTAGCACTATCAAATATAAATTGTAATTCCTCGTTCATATCAATGTTTTTGTCAAAGATAAATAATTTTATCCTTCTACTAAAGTACCTATTTCAGCTTCTTGATTTACTACTTTTTTCAGGTTGCCAGGCTTGTTCATGTCAAAAACAATGATTGGCAATTGATTCTCTTTACACAAGGTAAAGGCTGTCATGTCCATCACATTTAAACCTTTTTGATAAACTTCGTCAAACGAAATGGTTTGGTATTTTTTTGCTGTAGCATCTTTTTCAGGATCGGCGGTATAAATACCATCTACTCTTGTTCCTTTTAAAATAACATCTGCTTCAATTTCTATTGCACGTAAACTCGCAGCAGTATCGGTAGTAAAGTATGGATTACCAGTTCCTGCACCAAAAATTACTACTCTGCCTTTTTCTAAATGACGAACTGCTCTACGTTTTATAAATGGTTCGGCAATTTCTTTCATTTCTATGGCAGTTTGTAAACGGGTTTTTACATCGGCAGCTTCTAATGCTGATTGCAAAGCCATACTGTTTATTACTGTTGCTAGCATACCCATGTAATCGCCTTGAGTTCTTTCCATACCACCTTCTTCGGCTTGTATTCCTCTAAAGATATTTCCTCCACCAATAACTATGGCAACTTCAACTCCCTGCTGTACAATTTCTTTAATTTCTTTGGCATAAATATTTAATCGGTCGTTGTCGATACCAAATTGCTTGTTTCCCATTAAGGATTCGCCACTAAGTTTTAATAATATTCGTTTAAATGCCATAGTTAAAAAAGTTAAAGCAAAAAAAAAGAGAAGTTAACTTCTCTTTTTTTTCATTATCGTTATGTTATCCTAACATTATTCGTTTAAAGTTTACCACGGTTAAACCGTTTTCAACTTCTTGTAATGTTTGGCTTACTGTTTTTTTGTTGTCTTTAATTGAAGGCTGGTTCAATAAAGTGTTTTCTTTTAAAAACTTTTTTACTTTACCTTCAGCAATTTTATCTACCATTTCAGAAGGTTTGCCTTCTTGTAAAGCTTGCTCTCTACCTACTTCCATTTCTCTTGCAATAACTGCTTCCGAAACTTGAGACTCATCAATAGCAACTGGATCCATAGCAGCGATTTGCATAGCTACTTGTTTTCCTGCATCAGCAACTGATCCGCCAGCTTTGTTTAAAGCCACGATAGCAGCTAATTTATTTCCCGGATGATTATAGGCTACAGCAAATTCAGCTTCAACTACTTCATAGCCTGAAACATCAATTTTTTCGCCAATAACACCAGTTTGCTCAGTAATTTTATCTGCAATGGTTAATCCATTACCATTAAAACTTAATGCTTTTAATTCATCGATATTAGCTGGATTTTTTTCCATTGCTAAATCAAGAATTTTTGTAGCAAATGCATTGAAATCATCATTTTTCGCAACGAAATCAGTTTCACAGTTAACTACAACCATAACAGCTTTTTTACCGTCGGCAGTAGTTTTTGCTAAAACTAAACCTTCTTTAGCATCTCTATCACTTCTGTTTGCTGCTACTTTTTGTCCTTTTTTTCTAAGGATATCAATTGCTTTTTCAAAATCGCCTTCAGCTTCAACTAAAGCTTTTTTGCAATCCATCATTCCTGCACCTGTTGTTTGACGTAGTTTGTTTACGTCTGCTGCTGTAATGTTTGACATGTTATATAATTTTAATGTGTTATAAAATCGAAATTATTCCTCTACAGTTTCTTCTTTTTTAGAAGATTCTTTTTTCCCTTCTTTCGGATCTTTTACGTCTTTTATTTTTTCTCTTTCTTGTTTTCTTTCTGATAAACCTTCAGCAATTGAAACACATAAAATATCCATGATTTTTTCGATAGATTTTGATGCATCATCGTTTGCTGGAATTGGGAAATCAACTAAAGTAGGGTCAGAGTTAGTATCAACGATAGCGAAAGTTGGTATGCCTAATTTTTTTGCTTCAGCAATAGCAATGTGTTCTTTCATAATATCTACTACAAAAATTGCAGCAGGTAATCTTGTTAAATCAGCAATAGAACCTAAGTTTAATTCTAGTTTTTCTCTTTGACGAGCAATTTGTAAACGCTCTCTTTTAGATAACGTTAACATGGTACCATCTTCTAACATCTTATCAATAGAAGCCATTTTTCTTACTGCTTTTCTGATAGTTACGAAGTTGGTTAACATACCACCTGGCCATCTTTCAGTAACGTAAGGCATGTTAATGTTTTTTACTTTTTCAGATACGATATCTTTTGCTTGTTTTTTTGTAGCAACAAACATTATTTTTTTACCTGATTTTGCAATTTGTTGTAAAGCCTGAGAAGCCTCGTCTAATTTTACGATGGTTTTGTGTAAGTCGATAATGTGAATACCGTTACGCTCCATAAAAATGTAAGGAGCCATTTTAGGATTCCATTTTCTTCTAAGGTGACCAAAGTGCACACCTGCATCTAATAATTCTTGAAAAGTTACTTTTGACATTTTCTTATTGTTTACATTCTTTAATAACTCAATTTTTAAGTAGTTGGCAAAGCCAAGTCTTAATAATTTAGATACTAAACAATAGGTTTATAATAGATTTGGATTTATTCCAAAAAATATACTAACGTTTACTGAACTGGAATTTTTTACGAGCTTTAGGCTGTCCTGGTTTTTTACGTTCAACCATTCTAGGGTCTCTAGTTAATAAGCTAGTTACTTTTAACAAAGGTTTGTTATCAGCATTTACTTTAACTAATGCTCTTGAAATAGCATGTCTTACAGCTTCTGCTTGACCAGTGATTCCACCACCATATACATTTACTTTTACATCAAATGTATCTACCAATTCTGTTGCAACAAATGCTTGTTGAACTTTTCCTTGTAATACAGTTGTTGGGAAAAATACTTTATAATCTTTCTTATTTACAGTAATGTTGCCTTTACCTTTTGTAAGGTAAACTCTAGCTACAGCTGTTTTTCTTCTTCCGGTTGCGTTAACTAATTCCATGCTTATTATTTAATCTCAGTTAATTTTAATTGTTGTGGTTTTTGTGCTTCGTGTGGGTGTTCTGCTCCAGCATATACATACAAGTTACGGTACATTGCACTTCCCAATTTGTTTTTAGGCAACATCCCTTTAACTGCATGTTCTAGCATGTAAGTAGGTTTTTTAGCCATCAAACGAGTTGGATTGGTTGTTTTTTGTCCACCTGGATAGCCAGTGTGAGAGATATATTCTTTTGCTTCCCACTTGTTACCAGTTAAAGTAATCTTGTCAGCATTAATAACAATAACATGATCTCCACAATCCACATGAGGAGTGAAGTTAGTTTTGTGTTTTCCTCTTATTAGGTTAGCAATTTTACTTGATAATCTTCCTAATGTTTCATTTTCTGCATCGATAAGTACCCAGTTTTTGTTTACTGTAGCACTGTTTGCCGAGATTGTTTTGTAACTTAATGTGTTCACGTTATTATGCTTTTAATCAATATATTAAATATAATATCCCTTAAATTGGGGCTGCGAATTTAGGACTATTTTTTAAATACAACAACATTATCAACAATTTATTTGTTAATAAATTGATTTTTTTTCATGCTGAGTTTAAGAAAAGTAATAAACCACGAAAATGCCAAAGTAGATTTACTTCAGCAAAAGATTAAACAAAAACTCAAGAGAGGTTATTTTAAACTTCCTTGCTCTTGTGCTTTTTTGTTATACTTTTTTTGCATGTTTAACCAAATAAACAGACCAACAAATCCTAATGTAATAAACGCATAGTTAGGAATGTTGCCTAATTTTTCCAACAATCCGAAAAATGCGTAAAAAACATCGCCTAACCAGTAAATAAAATCAGTCATAATATTATTTTTGAAGAGCAAATGTAAAATATATCTTTAATTTTTAAAAGCATAATTGATTAATATTACAGAATGATTGTAAAAATTTTTAAAACTAACCAAATCATAGCCAATATTTTTATTGTTTTGCTGTCGGTTTTATTGTGGATTCCTGGTTATTATAATCATGTTGAACTTAATTTCGAAAATCATTCACTATTTAATTTGTTTGGAAAATGGTTTGTTGAACACAGATGGATTAATGTTCTTTTTACTTCTTTCTTGATAGGATTTCAGGCAGTTTTTTTGAATTTTATTATTAATCAAGAGAAGTTGATTAAAGGGAATACACATTTAGTTGGTCTTTTTTATGTGGTTTTGAATGGGGCATTAGCTTTATTGTTTACGATTAATCCAATTATTATTGTAAATACATTTTTAATCACTATTTTGTTTTTAATGTTCAAACTGTATTCTCAGAGTGAGGCTAAGGCATTGTTGTTTAATACCTGTTTCTTGCTTTCGATAGGAACATTGTTTTATATGCCTCTTTTTTGCCTTTTGCCTTTGATTTGGATTGTCTTATCGTATGTTCGAACTCCGGGTTATAGAGATTATTTTATTTCTTTGATAGGCTTTTTGTTACCCTTTTTGTACTTAACTACATATTTATATATAACCGATGGCTTGTACAAATCGAATATTATTGATTGGATTTATTACCTTTCCATTTTTCCAAAATTATTATTGAATCAACCTTATTTTTATTATATCTCGGTTCTGACTGGATTTGTTATTCTGTCAGGGGCTAGTCTTGTTTCACAGCTTTCAAGAGAGGTGGTAAAGGATAGAAAATTGTTTATTGTGCTGATTTTAATGACTATTTTTATTGCATCAACTGTGTTATTTAATACAAGCGATTATATATCATTGTATATTTTACTTACCATACCTTTTTCGGTGGTGTTGGCTAATTATTTTTATAAGCTTAAAAAAGAATGGTTGGCAGAAGTGTTTTTTATTCTGCTTGTTTTGGGAATTTTAGCGAGTTATTTTTTGTAAAAATTCATTTCTTGAACATACTTACAAACTGGTTCGGTTAAGAGATAACGAACGTCTTTTTTTTGTTTGATAGCTTTCCTGATAAAACTTGCCGATACTTTCATAACCGGTGCATCATCGCAAAGAATAATGTTTGTTAAATCAGTAAAAACATTTTGAGTCGATTGTTCTTTATCAGTTCTTTCTTGTTCGGTTAAGGCTCTTGGATAAACATAAATTTTATGGTTTCTAATAATCTCTTCGTAGTTTTTCCATTTGTTTAATGTACGAAGATTATCTTCTCCCATAATTAAAGAAAAGCTGTGATTAGAGTGTTTTTCTTTTAGATACGCAAGTGTATTAATGGTGTATGAAGGTTGTGGTAGTTTAAATTCGATGTTCGAAGGTTTTAGTTTTGGATTGTCTTGAACCGCAATTTCAACCATGGCGTATCGATGGTAATCGGCTAGTAACGATGATTTTTGTTTTAATGGGTTTTGTGGACTAACGATTAACCAAACTTCATCAAGATCAGTATAATCAGCCATGTAATTGGCAATAATTAAATGCCCAACATGAATAGGGTTGTAGGTTCCAAAATATAAACCAATCTTCATTTTAATTATTTACAAAATTTTTAATAATAGAATAGGCTTCTTGTTGAGCATCTTCTAATTTATTGTTTAAAACAACTTTATCAAAAAACTTGGCAAAATCTAATTCTTGAGATGCTTTCGAAATTCTTCGCTGAACGGTTTCTTCACTTTCTGTGCCCCTTGCTCGTAAACGTTTTTCCAATTCTTCAAGTGATGGAGGTTGTATAAAAATAGCCAATGCTTTATTACCAAAATACTTGGTTAAGCTTAAACCGCCTTTTACATCCACATCAAAAATTACATTTTTACCGTTTTTCCAAATTCGCTCAATTTCCGACTTTAATGTACCATAAAACATGTTGTCATAAACCTCTTCCCATTCTACAAATTCGTTGTTTTTTATTTTGCTTTTAAACTCTTCAGTTGATAAAAAGTGATAGTCAACGCCATTTGTTTCGTTTGGTCGTTTGGTTCTATTACAAGCAGAAATAGAAAACTCTAAATTTAAATCCTTACCCAACAAATATTTAGTAATTGAAGTTTTTCCTGCTCCAGATGGCGCACATAATATAATACATTTGCCATCCATTTATAAAACGTTTAAGGTCTGTTCTTTAATCTTTTCCAACTCATCTTTCATTTGGACTACTAACTTTTGAATATCGGCATTATTTGCTTTCGATCCCAAAGTGTTTATTTCTCTACCCATTTCTTGGGTAATAAAACCAAGTTTTCTTCCTTCCGATAAATCGTTGTTAATGGTTTCAATAAAATAATTACAATGGGTAGTTAGTCTTGTTTTTTCTTCAGTAATGTCAAATTTTTCGATATAGAATATCAGTTCTTGCTCAAAGCGATCGTTATGGATATTTTCTTTTCCAACTGCTTCTGCTAAATGAGTTTCAATTCGTTCTTTTATAATTGGAACACGTTTGATTTCATGTGTATCTACTTCACTCAATAAAGAAAGTATATTCGCTACCCGGTTCAACAATTCCGTTTGCAAAGTTTCACCTTCGGTTGCTCTAAAATTATTGGTAGCAGCAATGGCTTCAATAATTAGTTCGTTTACTTTTAACCATTCCGTCTCTTCCAGTTCTTGTTTGTCGGTTTTAAATACATCAGGCATACGCGACACTATGGTAAAAATATCTGTATTGACTTGATTTAATTCCGAAGCCATATTAGATAATTCCTCATAATATTTATTGAATAATTCTTTATTTACTGAGAAATTATTGGTTTCACCAAGTGTTTCAAACGCTAAACTAAAATCAATTTTACCTCGCTCTAATTCTTGATTAATTAACGAACGAATGCCAAATTCTTTTTCTTTAAATAGAGAAGGAATACGAACAGAAATATCAGCTTGTTTGCTATTTAAGGTTTTAATTTCTACACTAAATTTTTTACCATTTATTTCGGCAGTTGCTTTGCCAAAACCGGTCATTGATTTTATCATAAACTAATTTTAGGATGTAAAGGTAATAATCTATTTGTTGAATGTTTGAACTTTTTGTGGTTTGCTAACCAAATAGACACCTGTAAAGATTAAAATAGCAGCAATCAATTTTATCCAGGTAAAACTATCTTTTCCAGCCCAAATAGCAAAAAATGCTGCTAACAAAGGTTGTAAATAAATATAAGAGGAAACAATAGAAGGACTTAAATTTTTTAGACCATAAATATTAAAAAGATAAGCTAAAAATGTAGTTCCAACAATAACAAAACCGAATTTCATCCATGTCTCGAGGGTGAAATCACTCCAAACCACATTGGTAAATTGGCTAAACCCGAAGGGTAAAACATACAGGAATCCGAACATGAAAACCCATTTCACTACAGTAATAGGTTTATATTTACTCATGAGTGGTTTTACAATTACAAGATATATTCCGTAAGACATAGCATTTAAAAATATAAATAAGTCTCCAACAACTGTGTCAGAACCAAAAGAAAAACCTTTTTTAAAAAGCAGAATCATTAAAGCACCTGAAACACCTAGAATAAGTCCTAAAATTTTTAAATAGGTAATTCGTGTTTTTAAAATAATGGCTGAAGCAATTAACACCATTATAGGATTTGATGTCATGATAATTCCCGCATTTATAGGATGTGTTTGATTTAATCCATAAAAAAACATCAATTGATTACTGGCAACGCCAAACAAACCACAAAGAGCCAAAAGCAAAAAATCTTTTTTTTCAATTTTATCTCGATAAAACGATGCAACCATTGAAAACAATAATAAAGCGCCTAATACCCGACAAAAGATAAATCCAAAAGGCTGAATATATTGAGGCATTACATCTTTGGCGACGGAATAATTTAATCCGTAAATTACATTTGCTCCAAGTAATGCTAAGTGAGCTTTTAAATTAGTCATTAAAGTGCTTTTGCAGCTTTTTCAATTTCTGCTTTTGAGTTGCCAACAAATATTTGTTTACCTATAATAATCACTGGTCGTTTTAAAAAAGTATATTCTTTCAAAATCAATTGCTTGATTTCTTTTTCTGAAGGATTTTTGTTTTCTAAATCTTTATATTTCATTGATCGTCGACTAAATAAACTCTCAAATGAGCCGCTCATTTTAGCCATTTCGTTTAGTTGTGTTTCAGTTATTTTAGTAGATTTGATATCTTGATATTCAAAATCATTGCCTAAGTTTAAATCTTTAATAATTCTGTTACACGTAGAACAAGTTGACAGGTAATAAATTTTTTTCATAATAAATTAAATAATGCCCAAAGTTAATAAAGTAAGCAATGTGTTTTCTGCAAAAAAGGTTGCTATTCCAATTTTTATTGGATTGCTAGTTGCTGGATATTTGCTTTGGGAAAAAACCGATTGGGAAGCTTTTCAGCAAATAGTTTGGAATTATAAAGTTTTTGGGTGGTTGCTGATTGCTGTTTTTATGATGGTTATTCGCGATTTGGCTTATATGATTCGTATTCGAATTTTAACCGATAATCATTTATCGTGGAAAAACAGTTTTAATGTAATCATGTTGTGGGAGTTTGCCTCTGCCATCACTCCTTCAGTAGTTGGAGGTAGTGGAGTAGCCATGTTTATTTTAAATAAAGAAGGAATCAATTTGGGTAAAAGTACTGCTGTGGTTATGATTACCGCTTTTTTAGATGAATTGTTTTACATTGTTATGGTTCCTATAGTTATTTTAATAATTGGAACCGAATACCTCTTTCCAGTAGAATTATCTAAGCAAATTTTTGGATATACTTTATCTACCAAACAAATATTTTACGTGGGGTACAGTTTTATTGTGTTGTTGACTACCATAATCCTGTACGGTGTTTTTGTAAATCCAGCAGGTATAAAAAGAGTATTATTTAAATTGTTTTCATTTAAATTGTTAAAACGGTGGAAAAAACCTGTAGTGCAGTTGGGCAATGATATGATGATAACTTCTGCTGAATTAAAAAGTAAATCGGTAACGTTTTGGATAAAAGCTTTCGGAGCAACATTTTTTTCGTGGACAGCTCGTTTTTGGGTAGTTAATTTTATTATTCTGGCATTTACAAATGTCGAAAACCATTTTGTTATTTATGGTAGACAATTGGTGATGTGGGTAATTATGCTCATAAGCCCAACTCCTGGTGGTGTAGGGATTGCAGAGTTTGCATTTGAAGGCTTTTTAAAAGATTTTATACCAATTGGTTTATCCGGATTATTAATCGTTTTATGGCGATTAATAAGTTACTATCCGTATTTGTTTATTGGAACTTTTTTGTTGCCGAGATGGTTGAAATTAACTTAGAATCATCTATTGTTTCTTTAAAATAACTTTCTTTTGAGAGAAATCATAAGCTGTTTCTAAAAAACTAATAAAATTTTTCCATTCGCTTTTTTCCGCACTTAAGAGTTTGTAATTCTTTGTAGTTTCCAAAATAATATAGCCTGATTCTTCTTTTACTTTACTAATAAAGCTTCCAGCTGTATTATCAATATTAAAATTTAATTGATCGAGACCTTCAACAATATATCCAGTAGGTATCTTTATTTTTATTGTATAGTTAAGTGATTTTGGAAAATTAAGATGAATATTGCTTTTTCTTTCCATATCTTCTTTGTCTAATTCAAACTGTTTACCCAATAATCCCCCTATATTAAATATATAATTTCTCCCAGCTTTATTAATAAAATAATCAGAATTGAAATTTTCTTCGGTTGTCAACTCAGGCGATTCTATAAATCGTCCGTCTGAAATTAATTTAAACTCGTTATATTTTGAGATGTCATAATCTTCTTTGTGGTACTTCTTTAACGCTTCATACTTCTTCTCAATTTTTTCTTTTTTCTCTGCTTCTTCTTTTCTTTTTTCTTCCTCTATTTTGAATTGTGTGTTTTTTGAAATACGATTCGTTTTTGGAGCATAATTTTTATTGTTTTCTTCATATTCAGGGTCATATTTTTTCTTGTCAGCATCAAAGTAATCTTCATTCATTAGGGCTTGTTTAGTGAAATAAGTTTTGGTCGATCCCTTATAAGTTGATTTTAAATTAATCGTCAATGAAGACAAGTCGTCACTAATTACAATATCCATATTATTAGAAATGTTATTTTTCTTATAATCAGAACGTGTAATGGTTGTTTTTTTAAAAGGGACTTTATCATATTTCAATGCTGGTGCAAATGTTATGGCCTCACTTCCTAAGATATCTGAGGGAATATAATCTGATGAAGTATAATTAGTAAAGTAAAAGAAGTAACGGTCTTTTACTTTAACACCAGTAACTAATTCTTGAACAAGTAAAACATCTTCAAATTTCCCATATTGTCTATTAACGGCTACAACATATTCACAATCTACTTTGAGTTTTTTTAAAATTTCTAACATTGAGTTTGTGAAAATATAATCTTTCACTGGCAATTCATCCCCATCTTCATATTTGTATGAGGAATATGAAGAGTAAAATCCAAAGTATAATGTATTAAAAAAATAGTAACGAAGATACTCATATGTTAGTTCACTCAGTTTAATGGGATCGGTAACAGTTTTATGGTATTTTTTTATGTACGAAACAATTGGATTTAAATCAGCCGTTACAAATCCTGATTGTCTAGGCACTCTTTGTTGAATTTCTTTTAAGTCAAATGGTTTGTCTACAAGTGCTTCATCAGTAACTAAAAGTTCTGTTCTACTCACCATCGCTTTTGGTACAAAGTTGACTTGAAACTTCACAGTTGGATCTGAAAGGAAAGAATATTTCCAATATTCGGGATTATATTTTTCTCGGTTCTCATCTTCTAATAAATATGTTTTAATATGATCCTTTACTTTTCCATATTTGTTAACTCCTGCATCTCCTTCTTGAATTTTTGGAGCTCCATTAAATGTTCTGAAACTTACTTTGTACCCTTTATCAACATTATAGTAATATTTTTGTTTAACTATAGGATATTCTCTACATAGACGAAAAATAAAAGGGCTAAAAGAAAAAATCCCTTCTTGCTTATATTGATTCTCGGTAGTATAAAAATAGTCGATGATATCTCCTACAACTAAATTTGGAATAGCTATTTTTTTATAAGATTTATCATTGATATAGTTGGATTGATAAATTGAAGGTACCTCATTTGCCTTTACTTCGACAGCATCAGACAAATCAACTTTGTTAACTGTACCATCAGGTTTAATAATTCTAAAACCCATTGACGATTTCTTTCTTAGAGAATTTTCATAATAAAATATTGAGAATTCTTCAATAGCTTTACTATCATTTAATTTTATTCTCCTACGTTGGACAACTGTAAATAATAAATCATTCATTCCAGCTAGAACATAACTGTAATCATATTTTTGACAAAGAATAACTGCAGATTCTTTTTCCCATTTTTGTGGTGACGTTGTGATTTTGAAATCAGCATCATCATCACCAAAAATTTCCATTTCAGTTTTAGCATCTTCTTGTGATTTTTTCTTCTCTGCAAATTTTTCAGAAGGTCGTTGTGCAAATGAAATTGTAGTCGCAGAAGCAAATAGTATTGATAGTAATATTCCTTTTAACATAGTGATAAGTTTTAGCCAGTTATTAAAATAATTTGTTCATTGTAGAATTTTTTCAACTCTTTTATGGTTTTGTTCCATACTTCAAAATTCGAACGAGAAATAGACCCATTCTTTAAAATCATTTTCTTGGTATAGGAAATAGTTTGTGTATCACTATTAAAATTATAATTTAGATTAAAAATGAATTCGTCATTATCAATATTAATATTCTCAGGAAGAAAATCTACTTTGTAATTCATTGGAATTTTACAAGTCACAGTTGAGTTTAAATAGGTTTTGTGGCCAAAATCCATATCAAGAATTTGATCCTCTTCAGCTAAAATATCATTTAAATTAAAATCAAATTCTAGATTTAAATACATCTCCTTTCCCACCGTAGTGATACGATTTGTAGCTACAATATTATATTTAAAGGCAATAGGAAGGTTTCGATTGTTATAATTAGTAATTTCCACTTTTGAAATATTATTATTTTTATCTTTATGAGCAAGATAATCACTAGCTCTTTTATCTAAATCAATTTTAGCGACAGAACCGATTTCTCTGAAAAGTATATTTTTTTCTTCGCCATTGTAAGTGTTTTCTCCACGACCAACTAAATAGTCATCTTCAATTGTTAATGTTAACACAATTTTCTCTTCATTATGTTTGGCATCAAATTCAGGTACTTTATCAAGTATGTATGATTCTTTATCTTCAATTAATACAGCTTGTCCTTGTATTCGATGAGCATAATCCTTGAAAGCAACGCCAGTTTCAGTAGCATCTAAGTAATATTTTTTATTATTAAAAAAAAGTGTTGTAATCATGTGGTTATCAACGGCTAGTGATGGAGTTGAATAATCATAAGGTATAGAACGAGTTCCAATCCATGTTAATCTAGCATCATAACCAGCTATTTTGAGCATTTCACAGGTTAGGTTGGCCATCCCTTTACAGTCACCATATTTTTTTTTCAATACATTAGTCGAATTTTCAGGTTTAAATCCCATAATTCCATTTTCAAAAGCTATATATCTTATATTATCTTGCACCCAATAAAATATTTTTTCTATTTTTTCCTCATCTGATTTAATTCCTGAAGTAATTTCATTAACCAGACTCTTTAGGTCTTCAGGATTGTTGTCCACTTCTTTTATTAGTGATGAATACCAATCATAGAGGTCTTTTGTGCTCGAAAACAAAGTAAAAGTATTCCCTTTATAATCGTATTTTTTTGATAGAATTAATACATGAGGTAAGGAAGTTTGCCAACTAGATGAATAGTCAGTAGGTTTAATCGGTTTAATATTTTTAATAGAGTACGTAATAATATTGGCGTCTTTTTTTGTATCGAAACTTTCTGTTTTTGTGATATTAAATCCATTAAAATTATAGTCTACAAAATCTAAGGTTAGCCATTTAGGAACCTCAAAAATTATTTTTTTTTCTAAAACAGGATAATGGGTATGAGCGTACACACTTGTTAAATATTTTATGTCGAAATATTTTTTGTCGTAATAGTAATTTGTCTTGTCTCCCCTGGATTCTAGGTGAAAACTATAATTAAACATTTTAGCATCGTCATAAAATATATCGGCACTAGCATACCCTGATTTGGCAAAACGAATGTATTTTATATGATTTTTGTAATCATATCCATATACTTTTTCTATATCTGATAAACTATCATATATTACAGTATTCTTAAAATCTTTATCCTCCTTTAAACTCATAATTTCTTCTTCATAGTGAAGACTTGCTTCCACTTTCTTAGATTTAGTCGAGTAATTAAACTTATAAGTAGCTACGGTTAACAAAGAAACATAATCTTCTTTAGGATATTCCTTTTGTAATTTTTCAGCCAAAATAATATCTTCAGCTTTTACTTTTAATGGAGAAGATGATTGTCCAAAAATATTGTGAATGGGTATAAGGAATATAATTACGTTAAAATAAAATTTCATATTGTATGTCTATATAATCTAACAAATATATCAATCTACATTTAATAAAAAAATAAACCTTAAAAGTTATAGTTATTTTGGTTTATGGTTATTTGCACAAAACACGATAAAAAATACACAAAACAGCATTAAAACATACCGCTCGAAAGAAAAAATGGCATATAGGTTATTTTTATTTTTCTTTTCCTAGTTTAATTTATACTTTTAGCGAAAATAAACATTAACAAAATCAACTTTTTATGAAAAAAATTATTGGAATTACTTTTGGAATGATTATGCTATCAAGTATTACATTACAAGCTCAACATGATGTTAAAACTAATTTTCTTGGATTGTTATTTAAAAACTATGGGTTAGGGTATGAATTTAT
This sequence comes from Flavobacteriales bacterium, assembly GCA_050248475.1. Classification (GTDB taxonomy): domain Bacteria; phylum Bacteroidota; class Bacteroidia; order Flavobacteriales_E; family Vicingaceae; genus Vicingus. The sequence goes on along the minus strand of JBFWSH010000024.1, from coordinate 10,192 downwards.
TATTAATGATGAGATGGGAGCTGGTTTGTCTTTTAGCTATTCTCAGTCATTACTTGGTTTTGATACTAAAGACTATAGTGCATTAAACATTACTCCAGATTTTAGATTTTATACCAATCCAGAAGATGGTGCTGATGGATTTTATTTTGGTGGTTATATAAATTATGCTAAGGTTGGTTTAGATAATTTAACCCTTAGTTTATCAACTGAAACAACTGATGCTAATGGGTACACAACTACTACTTACGCTGACGTTCCATATAACTATACTTTAACTGGAGTTGCTTTAGGAATAGAATTAGGTAGGAAATGGGTAACTAACTCTGGTGTTTTTTTTGAAACTAATTTTGGTATAGGAAGATATCTTACAACCTCACATTCATACTCTGATACTAGGGTAAAAGATTATTATGAAACAACTGACTCAAAAGGTTTTGAAGAAGGGATGGATTGGTTTTATACGTTTGACTATAGATTTGGATTGAATATTGGGTATAGATTTGGACAATAACTAAACAATCCATTAATACTTTATTTAGTTAAATATTATGTATTTTTAAGCCGCAATTTTTGCGGCTTTTTTTATGGCAACAATCAAAGAAATACAACAACCCATTTCAGTAGAAATGGAAAAATTTGAATCGTGGTTTCGCGATTCGATGCGAAGCCGTGTTTCGTTGTTAGATAACATCATGCACTATATTATTAAGCGAAAAGGAAAACAAATGCGTCCGATGTTTGTTTTTTTATCGTCCAAAATTTTTGCCCCAACAACCGATTCTACTTATATCGCTGCATCTATGATAGAGCTGTTGCATACTGCAACCTTGGTACACGATGATGTGGTTGATGACGCTAACAAACGTAGAGGATTTTGGAGTATTAATGCCATTTGGAAAAATAAAATTGCGGTTTTAGTTGGTGATTATTTATTGTCGAAAGGATTATTGTTGGCGGTTGATAATAAAGAGTTTGAGTTGTTGCAAATCATGTCGAACTCGGTACGAGAAATGAGTGAAGGAGAGTTGTTGCAAATTGAAAAAGCTCGACGATTAGACATTACTGAAGATATTTATTTTGACATTATCCGGCAAAAAACAGCAACATTAATTGCTGCATGTTGTGCTGCTGGAGCAAGCTCTGCTAAAGCCAGTCAAGAAGATGTAGCAAAAATGCGCTTGTTTGGAGAGTATACAGGTATTGCTTTTCAAATTAAAGACGATTTGTTTGATTACGGTAGCGATGGAGAGAGTATTGGTAAACCTACGGGTATTGATATTAAGGAAAAGAAAATGACTTTACCGTTGATTTATGCCTTAAACCAAGCTACTTATTTTGAAAAACGACGAATCATTAGCATCATTAAAAATCACAATCAAAATACCAAAAAGGTAAAAGAAGTAATTGATTTTGTGATTGCCAGTGGTGGATTAGAATATGCGCATAAAGCCATGTTGGAGTATAAAAATAAAGCACTAGCCATTTTAAAAGAATTTGATCAAAATGAAGCGAATATTGCCCTGAGCAATTTGGTTATTTATACCACCGAGCGAACAAAGTAGAAAATTTGTCAATTCGAGTGAATTTCACGATTTAAATGAGTGAAATTAGTATCGAGAATAAAAATTTTCAAAACAAAAGTGTGTTCTCGATACTTTTTCTGTCAGAAAAAACTCGAACGGACACTTTTTATTGAAAATAAATTTCTATTCTTATTTTTGAATTAAAGTTAAATGATATGAAATAAGCCATGAGCAAAAATGTTCACTAATCCCAATGAGTATTTAACATGGCAATTCCATATAACCGATTTAATAAAATAAAAAATACATATGAAACCAATATTAGTGATAGTTAGTTTACTTGTTTTTTTAGTATCGTGTGGCGACAAGATAGTTGAAAAGGTGGAGGAGACTTATCCTAACAATAAACCCAAGGTTGTTGGATATTTTAAAATGGAAGCAGACACACAAGTTATTGTGAAGGAAAAAGAACTTTATGAAAATGGAAATGTAAAAATGAAAGGAGAGTATAAAGATGGAAAAAGAACAGGTGTTTGGAAGGCTTATTACGAAGATGGAACCTTGTGGAGTGAAGGAATGTTTGTTGATGGAATGCGTAATGGATATGGCTTAAATTATTACCCAAACGGAAAGTTAAGAATGGAAGGAGATTATAAAGATGACAAGCAAGTGGGTAAGTGGAAATTCTATAACGAAGACGGCATCTTGGTTGAAGAAGTGGAGAAATAATTTAACAATGTACTAATGTGAAAATGTATCAATATGGAAACTTTTAACCTTCTAAACCCATAAACACCTAAACTAAAAAGTGATACCAAAACATACTATAGACCAGATTTTTGAAGCAGCCATTATTGAAGATGTTGTTGGAGAATTTGTGGTGTTAAAAAAACGGGGAGTTAATTTGCTCGGAAATTGCCCTTTTCATAACGAAAAAACCCCTTCATTTACAGTATCTCCAGCCAAGGGTATTTACAAATGTTTTGGATGTGGTAAGGCTGGTAACTCGGTCAATTTTATTATGGATCACGAGCATTATACCTATCCAGAGGCGTTGAGGTATTTGGCTAACAAGTATCAAATTGAGATAGAAGAATTAGAAGAAACGGATGAGCAAAAACAAGCTGCTAATGAAAAAGAGAGTTTGTTTATTGTTTCCAATTTTGCAGCTGGTTATTTCCAAAAACAATTGCTCGAAACCCAAGAAGGTAAGAGTATTGGTTTGAGCTATTTTATAGAAAGAGGTTTTCGTGAAGATATTATCAAAAAATTCCAGTTGGGTTATAACCCTGATTCATGGGAAGCATTTACCGGAGAAGCGTTACAACAAGGATATAAATTAGAGTTTCTAGAAAAATCGGGACTAACCATTGTAAAAGAAGAAAAACACTTCGATAGGTTTAAAGGTCGAGTAATGTTTCCTATTCATAACCTTTCTGGTAGAGTGCTTGGTTTTGGTGGAAGGATATTAAAAACCGATCCTAAAGCAGCAAAATATGTTAATTCGCCCGAATCGGAAATATATCACAAAAGTAATGTGCTTTACGGAATTTATTTTGCTAAAAAAGAGATTATTGCTAAAGACAATTGTTATTTAGTTGAAGGTTATACTGATGTAATTTCCTTACACCAAGCGGGAGTAGAGAATGTCGTTGCATCGTCAGGCACATCTTTAACTGAAGGCCAAATAAGGTTGATTAGCCGATTTACGAATAACATTACCATTTTGTATGATGGTGATGCTGCTGGTTTGAAGGCTTCGTTTAGAGGTATTGATATGATTTTGCAGGAAGGTTTAAATGTTCGTGTGGTACTTTTCCCTGAAGGTGAAGACCCAGACTCGTATGCAAAAAATAACTCATCAGCAGAATTAACTCAATATATTACCGATCAAGCTCAAGATTTTATTCGATTTAAAACCTCCGTTTTATTAAAAGAAGTAGGAAATGACCCTATAAAAAGAGCCGAATTAATTAAAGATATTGTTGCAAGTATTTCGATAATTCCTGACCAAATAAAACGTTCGGTTTATATTAAGGAATGTAGTAGTTTACTCGACATTCAAGAGAATGCTTTAATCAATGAAACGAATAAATTACTGCGTAAAAAATTCAGCAAAAACAATAATGAAGAATTACCTGTAGTTGAGGATAGTTATACTTCGTTTAGCGATGAACAAAAACATGATGATGAAGGACTTGAGATTGAACATTGGGAAGACGAAATTATTCGATTGTTGATTACTTACGGAGAACAGACGATAGAATTGGAGGTTTTTGATGAAGAGAATAATCCTCAAAAACATCATGTGTTAATTAGTGCTTATATCGTCTCAAATATTATTGAAGATGAATTGTCGTTTGAAAACGCTACCTATCAGACAATTTTAGAAGAATATGTGAAATGGATGAATGAAGATAAGGTACCGTCTCATCAAGATTTTATTTCTCATCCAAATCCAGCTATTAACTCGGTTGTTATTGATGTATTATCTGATAAACATCAAATAAGCGATAATTGGGAACGACATAATATTTTTGTCACTAAAGAAGAAAATCAGTTGAACTTAGCTGTGCTTAATTCTATTTATGCTTTTAAATTGAGTAAGCTGAATAAGCTGTCGGACAAACTACAAGCTGAAATTAAAGAATCTAAAAACGACGAAGATACCTTGATTTTACTTTCTCAATTGTTGGGGTATCAAAATGCTAAAAAACAATTGGCGGCCAAATTGGGGCGAATTATTTTAAAATAATTTAAAGTCGAGCTATCAACTCGGTATAAAGCACGGTTAGTTGTGGTTCAGCAACTGCAGCAGCTTCTAATATTTCTGCTAATGAAACTGGTGCCAAATTATCAGGATCACATTCGTCAGTTAAAACAGAAATAGCGCAACAAGGCAGCCCCATATGATTTGCTACAATTACTTCCGGAACGGTACTCATACCAACGGCATCTCCACCAAGTTTTCCAATCATTCGGTATTCAGCTGGAGTTTCTAAATTTGGACCTGTAACAGGAACATAAACACCTTCGTTTAGTAAAATACCTTTTTCTTTTGCAATGGCTCGCAAGGTATTATTTAATTCGTTGTTGTAAGGTTCGCTCATATCAGGGAAACGAGGGCCTAATTCGTCAAGGTTTTTACCAATTAAAGGGTTCGATGGGAACAAGTTGATATGGTCGGTAATTAACATTAAGGTACTTTTTTTGTAGTTGGTGTTTAACGCTCCAGCTGCATTAGAAATCAATAAGTTCTTTATGCCAAGCGCATTCATTACACGAATAGGAAAAGTAATTTGTTGCATATCATACCCTTCGTAATAATGGAAACGACCTTGCATTGCCAAAACTTTTTTTCCTTTAACTATTCCGTAAATTAATCTGCCGTGGTGCGATTCTACTGTTGAGGTAGGAAAGTGAGGGATGTTGTCATAATCAATAGCAGTAATAATTTCAATTTCTTTAACCAAACCACCAAGTCCAGTTCCTAAAACAATACCTACTTGTGGGCTTTCAATTCCTTGAGAAAGAATATAATTAACAGCTTCTTTAATTTTATTTAGCATAATTAAACAGTTGGAAGGTAGAAGACCGAAGCCAGAAGTAATCTACAACTTCCAACTTCGGTCTTCCAACTTCTAGTTTACTTTTCTTCCTTTCACTTTTGTGCTTGATTCCTTAAAGTTTTTTACGTTTTTCATTTGGAATTTCAAGTAAGCACCTGCGCCACCTGGCATTACGTAATACACCTTGTCTCCATAGTTGATTTTACCTTTCCCGTTAGTCCATTCAGCGCCCATCAAATTGTAACGTCCTCTGTTGTTTGGATCTCCAAAAACCAGGTATTTATTGTCGTCAGAATCAAAACTTACCGCAATTTTATTATCATCGATTACTTTAACACACACACCTGGAGTTTTTCCTGTAATTAAAATATTGTCAACACTTGCAGAGCTTGCAATAACTAACTTTCCGTCTTTATCTAATTCTTGAGATTGATTAGAACGTTCACCTCTTTGTAAGGTCACATCAGTTGAAATATAAAACTGCATTTTTTTCAGTTTGGCTTCATCTAAATTGTACTTTAATCTATCGTCGTTAGTGAAAGGTTGGTAGCTTGCACATGAGCTTAAAAATCCGGCAACAGCTATTATTGCAACAAATAATAATGATTGTAATTTTTTCATCTTTTTTTTAGTTTTTTGTTTACTCGGTCAAATCAAAAATTGAACCAAAACAAAATTAGTTTTTTTTATTGGATTAATAAATTGCACCCACGCAAATCACTGTTATCAAATCTACCTAAAACTTCAAAGCAATTTTCATCAAAGGTTTTACCCAAATCTTGTGTTGCAATAAAAGAACACGATTCGTAATTAACTAAATCGATCACATTAATACCTCCTGTGTGATTATACTCCAGTAAACAAAAAGGGTCATTAGTATCCCTTATTAGAATTTTCATCCAAGGTGGAGTCTCAAAAACTCCATTTCCTTTTGAATAAGCTTGTGATAAAAGTTCGGTCATACCATATTCAGAGTGTATGTGTGACACATTAAAACTCTTGCTATAAATACTATGCAATTCTGTTCGGGTTAATTCTTTTCGTCGACCTTTCATGCCGCCCGTTTCCATAATAATGATGTTACTCAAATCCAACTGGTGTTTTTCTGCAAGGTCTAATAAAGCAAACGAAACTCCAATCAAAATGGTTTTTTGGTTATTTAATTTGCTTAAGGTTTCAATTAAATCGTCATAATTGTTGAGGTAAAAACCGCTTAATGGGTTGTTGGAGTGTTTTACCAGGTATTCCGTCATATAAATCAATGAAGAACCTTTTCTTTCCATATAAGAGGGTAACAAGGCTAGAAAGCAATAATCGCCAATGTTTCCATAAAATTGCTCAAAACCTTTTACAAAACTTTGCTCGTAAACCTTTAAATCTTTAACGTAATGCTTACTTTGATTTTCGCCAGTTGTTCCGCTACTTAAAAATACTTCCTCATAATTATTGTCGCCACAAATTACTTGTTGGGTTTTAAAAAATTCGATAGGTAAAAAAGGTATTTTTTCGATGCGTTTAACCTCTGCTGGAATTACTTTTAACAACTTGCAAAAATTTTGATAAATGGTATTGTTTTGATATTGGTAGTGAAAAATATCAATAGCCAATTTGTTAAACTCGCCATTGGAACTGATATTAAAAATACGATTGGAGAAGTTCATTCAAAAATATTGCTAATTTTATGGTATGCAAAGGTTAACAAACTTCGTCATATTATTTGCCATTATTTTTCTTTTTGCTTGTAAGAAAGATGACCCAACACCTATGCCTCCAGTAATCAAGTTTGTTGAAGGAGGATTATCAAGTGATGGTTCTTACGCCGTTGTCAAATTTGAGTTTTTTGATAATGATGGTGATTTAGGGCTTAAACAAGAGGAAAGCCAAGGCGAACAACAATACAATTTGTTTATTGATTATTACGAGAAACAGAATGGCACGTGGTTGTTAAAATCGCCAGTAGTAACCTATAATACTGGAACGAATACATATGATACGACTGTTTTTCATTTGCGAGTACCTTTTATTCAGAATAAAGAAAAACAATCGTTAAAAGGTGAGACTTACGTTAAATTGATTTATAACCCATTTTCTACAAACGACACCATTAAGTATGAAATAGTCTTAAAAGATAGAGCGTTACACTCAAGCAACAAAATAGAAACTGCTGAAATCTATAAGTAACTAGGGAATAGGTGTAACAATAAACTTACGCTCGCTTTTTGCATAAGCTGCAAAAAAACCAACCACATTTTCTGCTCCATTTAAATTTGTTTCAGGGTTTCCAGGAACCTCACCATTTTGCGACGAAGACAAGGCATTAAAATACCTGAAATTTTCTTCTTCGATGGATAGAAGTTGAACAGAAACAGTATCGTTTTCTTCAAATTCGGTTTGAAAAATTGGGAAAACTACATTGTCACCATCAATCAAATCATCACTCAATACTAAAACGCCCTTTTGTTTTATAGTTTGGCTGAAGGCTTTAATTCTGTAATAGTTGTTAATGTTTGGGGTATCGTAAAAATGGGTAAAAATTCGATATTGAGGGGCTTCATTCGGATCACTAAATGGTCTATTTATTTTTTCATGAGACAGTGAGTCTAAATTGATTTTTGGAGGCATCGTAGATAGAGCTGAGATAGACTTTTCATCTGTATTTACAGATAAAAAATAAGTCCTTCCAGGAACACCTTGTAATGTTGGACTATTATAAAATCCTGCAAGCACTTCATTTAATACAAAGCTATTCCCAAGATTATCCGTTATAATCACAGAAGCACCGGATACTGTTTCGAATGTTCCAGTGTTTTCATTAAAAGGTTTAGATTTGGAAATAGCCACATAGTTGTCACCTATAGAATCATGAACAATAGCCTCAATTACTAATGCTTGAGGTGCATTTTCTAAATCTAAATCAACTACTTTTTCACAAGAAGTAAAAACTAAGGTAAAGAAAACAGTTAGCAAGCCTAATATGTAAGTTGGTCTTTTCATCAAATTAAAAATTAAAATTATAACTGATAGATGGTATGATTTTGAATAACGAAAGTTGGACAATTTCTGTTTGAACAGGATTATCTTCTTTCGGTCTGAATGTGAATGAATAAGCATTTTCACGTGCATAAACATTATAAACAGAAAAATTCCAACTCGATTCGAATTTGCGTTTCACTTTTTCTTTTTCTCCTGTTTCTAAATTGGTAACCCATTTGTAGTTTTTCCCATCTAGTGTTATACCAATGTCCATTCTATGATAATTAGGCATTCTGGAGCCATTTCTAGCAGAATACAAATTGATGATTTGACCATCAATAACATATTTTCCTGTTGGAAAAGTTACCGCATTACCAGTATAGAAAACAAAGGTTGACGAAATTTTCAATCGTTCTGTAATGGCAAACATACCAACAACCGATAAATCGTGAGTTCTATCTTGTTTTGCTGGGTACCAAGCTCCTTTATTAATTTGGTCAAATTGTACTTCTGTTCTAGCCAACGTGTAACTTATCCAACCAGTAAATTTTCCTTTACGTTTTTTCAAAAAGAACTCTAAACCATAGGCTCGTCCTTTTCCATTAAGTATTTCTCCTTCAACGGTTGGGTTTAATGTAATTTCTGCACCAGTTCTATAGTCTATGGTATTTTGCATGGCTTTATAATAGGTTTCCACTGAGAATTCAAAGGTATTATCTTTAAAGTTTTTAAAATAACCTAATGCAACTTGATCAGCTATTTCAGGTTTGATATTGTTGCTGCTTGGTAGCCATGTGTCAGTAGGGTTATTGCCAGATGAATTAGACAACAGGTGGAGGTATTGGTACATTCTGTTGTATGATGTTTTAATTGAGCTTGTTTCGTTTAAAATATAATTAATACTAATTCTTGGTTCAAAACCATGATAAGTTTGAACAGCATTGTTTCCAATATATTTGGTTGTGTCGGTTACATCTCCTTTATCGTTATAAGTGTAGATTTCTCCTGGACCAATTTGAGTAAAGTTGGAATACCTGAAACCATATGTTGCGGACCATAATTCATTAAATTTTTGCTCATTACTCACATACGCAGATGATTCTACGGAGTATCGATTTTCAATTTTTGTGTTACCAATGGCTTCTCCTGTTGAAGATATTTCTCCTGGGTCAAACGTGTGATGGATAATATTTGCCCCAAACTTTAATTTGTTATGGTCATTCCAGAAAAAATCAAAATCTTGTTTAAAGTTAAAATCTCTAATTTTAGAATTGATAGAAAAGCCAGCAGCAGCAATATCAATTTTGTAATTATAATCTGAATAGATAAATGATGTGTTACTAAATAATTTGTCGTTGAATAAATGATTCCATCGAACAGTTCCCGTAGTATTCCCCCAAGTAAAACTAAACCGATTAGCAAATCCAAAATTGTCTCTACCAAAATAACCCGAAATAAATAATCTGTCTTTTTCGGTAAGTTGATAATTGGCTTTTAAGTTCAAATCGTAAAAATAAAGTTTGGTGTTTTTTTGATCTTCATTGTTCGATAACTTTAAAAATAAATCAGCATAAGTTCTACGACCACTTATTATGAAAGAGCCTTTGTCTTTAACTATAGGAGCTTCAATAGTTAATTTGGAAGATATCAATCCAATTCCACCAGTTGCCGAAAGTTTTTTGGAATTACCTTCTTTCATTTTAATATCCATTACAGAAGATAATCTTCCTCCATACTCTGCAGGAATACCACCTTTGTAAAGTTTTAGATCTTTAATGGCATCAGAGTTAAAAACGGAGAAAAAGCCTAATAGATGAGAAGCATTATAAACAGGGGCTTCGTCTAATAAAATCAGATTTTGATCGGAACTTCCTCCTCTAACAAAGAAACCAGCATTTCCTTCGCCAGCAGATTTAACTCCAGGTAACAATTGAATCGTTTTTAAAATATCTCGTTCTCCAAATAAAACGGGAATACTTTCAATTTCTTTAATATCAATTTTGGTAACACTCATCTCGGTAGAGCGAATGTTTTCATCTTCCCGTTCAGCACTTACTTCAAAAACACCCAAATCGGTTGCATTAGAAAAAATTTTAATGTTGTTTTTGATGTTTTTAGTCAAGATCG
>JBFWSH010000023.1:0-58464 GCA_050248475.1 Flavobacteriales bacterium | reverse complement strand
TTCAAATCAATGAACCAAAAAGCCACATATAACAACAACAGTACTAAAGGAATTTTTTTATTTTCTTTGGAAAAGACCATAAGCAAAAAAGCGGGGACGAAATTTTTATATGAAAAGGATAACCACTGAGCCGATGTTTTAATTGTTAATTTTTCTAACCCATTTGTTTTTTGAGCAAAAACAGATGCACTCATTATTACAAGTACTAGAATTGATTGAATTACATTTTTCATTTTTTACATTTTTATAATTAATACTATTTTATATTATATCTAAATCCAGTATAAACCATTCGCCCGTTAATCGGACCCCATATCATTGAAGCATCAAATTCCGGACCAAATGGTTGGTTTGAAGCAATGATCGGTGACGACTGTTTAAAATCCGTTACATTTTCTACCCCTAAATAAACTTCAAACTTTCTAAAAGCTCTGGTTACTTGAGTATTTATGGTTATAAATGGGCTAGTAATATTCTTTAGCTGATTTTCGGGTAAATTAGCTGCTGTTGATGGCAACCTACTCACTCCAAACCATTGTATCGTAGCATCAAACTTCCATTTATCAAAATTAGTAAAATAGGCAACGTTTGCTAAAACCCTATGTTTTGGAACGAGCGGTTTATCTCTTAATCCGGTCCTATAATCTGTTTTAATTTCATAGAACTTATACGCTGTTTTAAACTCTAGTTGTTTGGTTAAATTAACCGAATATTCTAGCTGAAAACTATGTGAATAGGACTTACCTGTTAAGTTATAAAACGCCACTTCTCGTGGGTTTTCGATATCAACAACAACCTGATTTTCAAAATCGGTAAAGTAATAATCCACATCAATCGTCATATCTTTTTTAAATGCAGTAAACTTATGTGTTAAACTTGTTCCATAATTCCATGCAACTTCAGGTTTTAAATTTTTCGCTAAAACAACTCTTCTTGAGCTAGACATTACAGATGCACTTTCAATTAAAGGATTGGCTGTTCGATAACCTCTTCCCATAGAAAAGCGCAAAGCAGTTAGTTCAGTTAAATTATATTTATAATGCAATCTTGGAGTAATATAATCGCCATATAAATTGTGGTAATCGTAACGTAAACCAACCACTAACGAGGATTTTTCTTTAGTTAAACTATACTCAGTAAACACTCCAGGAACAACCTCTTGTCGAATAAAAGACGAGTCATTATAATTGTTCTGAAAATCATCGAAAACTAAACTACCTCCCATTCTAATAGTATTATCGGTATTACCAATTATGGTTTGATAAATGGTATTTAAGTACCCACTTTTTTGAATAGCATTGTATTTTTTTAATCCATAATTAGAGTTGTGTTCATGATATCGAACAGTAGAAATAACACCTATACTCTTATATGGCTGTTTAGGAAACAAAAAGCCATTTTTAGAAAACAATTCCAGTTGTTTGGTTTCTACATTTATTTTAAACGGATTTTGAACTTCAATACTTTTAACTTGACCAGCTTTCAAGTCTTCATACACACCTCTCACTCCAATTTGTGCAATATGTTTATCTCCTTTGTATTTCCATCTATTAAAGATATTGTATTGAGTTTTTATTGGGTTATCCAAAAAGCTATCATTATTGTTATCTAGTTGAGGAGATTGATTACTTACATGTAAAAATTGCATATTGCTCCACTTTGAATTTAATTTTTGAGCAGCATGCACATTCAGCTCTGCTCTTCCAAACATGTTTAGATATCCATTAACAAAAAAACGATCTGCTTCATCAGGTTTTTGGAGTTCAATGTTTATTTGCCCAGTAATCGACTCATACCCATTTACCACCGAACCTGCGCCTTTTTTTATTTGTATAGAATTTGCCCAGGTACCTGGCACGAATGTCAATCCATATGCCGATGACAAACCCCGAACAAATGGCATGTTTTCAATTTGAATTTGAGTATAATATCCATCCAACCCTAACATTTGTATCTTTTTTGTCCCAGAAACAGCATCGGTAAAATTTACATCTACAGAAGCATTGGTTTCGAAACTTTCAGAAATATTACAACATGCTGCTTTGGTTAATTCTTTTGCAGAAAGTGTTTCTACATGAATTGGTGATACCAAACTAACAGAACTTGATTTTTCACGTTCTGCAATTTCAAAAACAGCCAATTCGACATCTTTTCTTAACTTAATTTTAAGATTACTCTCTTGCTTTTTTATTTCAATAGAATCTGTTTGATAGCCGACATAACTTATAACTAGAATAGCTGGAAAGATAGTTGGCGCATCTATTTCAAACCATCCATCTGCATCCGTTACTGTCCCACCAGATTGGTTTGACCAATAAACATTTGCTCCTGGTAAAGATTGTTGTATTGTTTTATATTCTTCTTTTACATCCTCGTAAATTTTACCCGATATTTTTTGAGCAAAACTGACTCTTACGAGTAAAATAAACAGAAATAAACTTATTATTTTAATTGATTTCATAATTATAACCTTTAGTGAATACTATAATGTTAACTGATAACCCTTAAATTGGATTAACAAAAACATTGTCGGTTATAATCTAAATACTTGAATACGTTTTAATAAATCATATCCACCGATTGGTGGAGAAGAATTGGAATAAAAATCAATTAGGTTTGGTAATATTATTCTACCAAATCCAATAGATATCGTTTTAGTAAATATTGCTAAAAAAGATAATGATTCAAACGAAGTTACCTTAACCAAGGTATCGTAATCATAATCAAGCGTAATTTTATCAAAATCACAACATTTATTAGAAATGGTATTCTCTCCTTTCGCTGAAGAACAATCTTCTATTTTTTCTAAACTATATTTAACCTTACCACTTAATAGACAAGTCATTTTAGTAACACTAATATTAACAGAAGCTATTAATATCAATAACACCAAAAAATAAGCTGTGATATATTTTAAAACCTTAAGCATAAATACATTGCAAAGCTAAGCAAAAACTTTATTAGTTTTAGGATTCCAAAATAGAAATCATTTAATCTTAATTTAGAGCTGATATATTAGTTAATTTCGCAAAAAAACTCTGACAATGAAAACTAAATCAATTTTACCGTTATTATTTATAGCTTCTGCATTATTTTTAACAGCTTGTGATGGCAGCAAAGAATCTAGAGAAATCCAAGAAGTTGGTTTTGAATTACGAGCTTCGTTAAACGAATTAACCTACAAAAAAGCTTATTTATCAGAATATAAAGAAGGTGAAATGGTGAAAATAGATTCGGTAGATGTGAAAGAAGGAAAGTTTTCTTTTACAGGTGAATTAACATTACCTGAAGTAAGATATGTAAGTTTTAATGAAGGAAAAGAAATGTTCCCCGTGTTTATAGAAAATGCTACTATTCAAGTATCTGGTTCTATAGTTAGTCCAGATAGTATTAAAATTACTGGATCTGTGTCTCAAAAAATTGTAGATGACTTTAAAACTGGTTTAAAATCTCATGAAGCAATCATGAACGGAATAGTTGATAGATATTATGAGGCAGAAGAAAAAGGAGATGAAGAAGCCATGGCAGGCATAGACCTTGAATATTATGCTGCAGACTCAATAAAGAACATTTATATTGAAGAATTTGTTGCAAAAAACAGTTCATCCGTAGTTGCTCCTTATTTGAGCTTAAGATATTTGTTGAGTAGTTATGAAATTCCTCAAATAGAGACTTTGATTGCTTCTTTTAAAGATGATGCAAAAAAATCTATTTACATGACCAATATTACTGACCGCTTAGCTGTTCTTAAAAATTCACAAGTGGGTTCGCCTGCACCAGATTTCTCAATGAACGATGCTAACGGAAACCCAATTTCTCTTTCTTCTTTTAAAGGTAAATATGTGTTAATTGACTTTTGGGCATCTTGGTGTGGGCCATGTAGAGCTGAGAACCCTAACGTAGTTGCAGCTTACAAAAAATTCAGTAAAAAAGGATTTGACATATTTGGCGTTTCTTTAGATGAAAACAAAGATAAATGGTTAGCAGCTATTCAAAAAGATGGTTTAACATGGCAACATGTTAGCGATTTAAAAGGATGGGCAAATGCTGCCGCTAAACTTTATGGTGTTAATTCTATTCCTCATTCAGTATTGTTAGATAAAGAAGGAGTGATTATTGCAAAAAATCTGCGAGGTGAAGAATTACACAAAAAGCTTGGGGAAGTTTTAAAGTAAACTACTCATCATCAAACCGACCATAGTCGAGCGATTTATTTACTTTTTTTCGAATCCACTTGGGTAGTGTTCGTGTTTCTTTGTATTCAATTAACACTTTCTGAAGTTTCTTTTTTCTGTATTTGACTAACATCAATGACCCATTGACAAAAAATGGGAAGCTTACTGCTGATAACCCAATACTAAAAATTGGTAGTACGGGATACAATGCTGCCGTTATAGGAAACATAGACATTTGACCTATTGCGGAGTTACTTTTCTTATCAAAAAAGATATTGATAACAGTGGAAGATGTATCATTTACAGAATAATTCGCTATAAATTCGCTATACTCCATATTTCTTGGTTTCACTTCTACACTATCCTTAGCTTGACAATAACTCACCAAACAATTCAAAACAAACACAATTATTAAAATGGCTTTTTGCATACCGCTAAGGTATAAATAAATTTAATTTAGAAGTTATCCAGACCAATTTAAGCCTCCATATAATGGATTTAATGTTATTTTTGTACCGATGAAAATTCCAGAGTTAAAATCCATATTCAGCAACTCTTCTCAACTAAAAAAAATTGTTTCAAGCATTGAAAACAATGCATCTGTTCAACTTTATTTAAAGGGATTGATTGGTTCTTCTGTAGCTTTTGTTAGTAACTCC
Source organism: Flavobacteriales bacterium (assembly GCA_050248475.1). Classification (GTDB taxonomy): domain Bacteria; phylum Bacteroidota; class Bacteroidia; order Flavobacteriales_E; family Vicingaceae; genus Vicingus. Next base: position 53,630 of record JBFWSH010000023.1, on the reverse strand, counting down.
GTTTTTCAAAAATTCCCACTAACCCAACTTTTTATTTTAAATGATAAAGAAGCAGCAGCGTATGTTTTAAACGACTTAGAAAGTGTTGTTGGAGAAGAAAACGTATTCTTTTTCCCTGCTTCATACAAAAGAGCCTATCAAGTTGATGATACTGATAATGCGAACGTGTTATTGAGAGCAGAAGTACTTAATACTTTAGCTACCCCCTCCTCGTCCAAAATAATTGTTACCTACCCCGAAGCTTTAGCCGAAAAAGTAGTAACAAAAAAGAATTTAGAAAAGAACACTTTAAAAATTGGTATTGGCGAACAGTTCTCAATCGAATTTATTAATGAAGTACTTTACGAATATGGTTTTGAACGTGAAGATTTTGTTATTGAACCTGGTCAGTTTTCAATTCGTGGTGGTATTGTTGATGTTTTTTCATTTTCTAACGACAACCCATACCGTATTGAGTTTTTCGGAAACGATATTGAATCAATCAGAACTTTTGATCCGGTTTCACAGTTAAGCATCAAAAACTATGATAAAATTTCAATCATACCAAATTTACAAACGAGTTTTGTTACTGAAGGAAGGGAGTCGTTAATCGATTATTTGCCCAATTCAACACTCTTTTGGTTTGACAACATTGAATTAACAGCCAATTTACTCGACCAAAATTTCGATAAAATTTTAGAGGCCTACACAAAAGTGGAAAACTCTCCTTTGAAGCATGCTAAGCCGAATGAGTTGTTTTTCTCCAAACAAGATTTTTTTAATACCATCGACAAAAAAAACACCATCGAATTTGGTATCCAGTGTTTCAACAAAGATGCCTCTGAAATAATATTTAACCAAAAACCTCAACCCGAATTCAATAAAAATTTTGACCTACTTCACCAAAATTTAGTTACCAACAAAAAAGAGGGATTTACCAATGTTTTGTTGGCAGATAGTAGTAAACAAGTGGAACGTTTGCACGCAATCTTTGAAGATATAGGGAAAGAACTTCATGTTGAATCCATGCTTTTACCTATTCATCAAGGATTTGTTGATACTGATTTACAAATTTGTTGTTATACTGACCACCAAATATTTAACCGTTACCAACGTTTTAAATTAAAGAACAATAGTCATAAAAAAGGAGAATCGTTAACCCTGAAAGAAATTCACGGTTTACAACCTGGTGATTTCATCACGCACATCGACCATGGGGTTGGACGGTTTTCTGGTTTAGAAAAAATAGATGTAAACGGAAAAACTCAAGAAGCCATTCGTATTGTTTATTCTAACAACGATTTGCTTTATGTAAACATTCACTCACTTCACAAAATTTCAAAATTTGTTGGTCAAGATGGTACTCAACCCAAAGTAAATAGGTTGGGTTCGAATCAATGGCAAATTACTAAGCAAAAAACCAAAACCAAAATAAAAGAAGTTGCTTTCGATTTAATAAAACTTTATGCTGAGCGAAAATCGAACAAAGGTTTCCAGTTTATGCCCGACACTTATTTACAAAATGAATTAGAAGCATCATTTATTTATGAAGATACTCCCGACCAGTTAAAAGCTACCATTGATGTAAAAAAAGATATGGAGGCTGAATACCCTATGGATCGATTAATTTGTGGCGACGTTGGTTTTGGAAAAACCGAAATTGCTATTAGAGCAGCATTTAAAGCTGTTGCAGACAGTAAACAAGTTGCTATTTTAGTTCCTACAACCATTTTGGCATTACAGCATTATAAAACCTTTAAAAAACGACTTAAAGATTTTCCGTGCAATGTAGATTACATTAATCGTTTTAAAAGCCCGAAACAACAAAAAATCACCCTAGAAAAACTTTCGAAAGGTGAAGTTGATATTTTAATTGGAACACATCGTATTGTAGGTAAAGATGTGAAATTTAAAGATTTAGGATTATTGATTATTGATGAAGAGCAGAAGTTTGGAGTATCGGTAAAAGATAAATTAAAAACCATAAAAACTAATGTTGACACATTAACGTTAACTGCCACACCAATACCAAGAACATTACAGTTTTCGTTAATGGCTGCCCGTGATTTATCGAACATTACTACACCTCCACCAAACCGACAACCTGTAGAAACCAGACTACAAGGGTTTAACGAAGAAGTAATTCGTGACGCTGTTAGTTATGAGATTTCTAGAGGTGGTCAAGTATTTTTTGTAAATAACCGTATTGAAAACATCAAAGAAATTGCCGGAATGATTCAACGATTATGTCCAGAAGCTTCTGTTTTAATTGCTCACGGACAAATGCCAGGTGATGAATTAGAGCAAAAAATGATGGCTTTTGTGGATGGTGAATATGATGTTTTAGTCGCCACTACAATTATTGAATCGGGCTTAGACATTTCTAATGCCAACACCATTATCATTAATAATGCAAACCATTTTGGATTAAGCGATTTACATCAAATGAGAGGGAGAGTTGGTCGGTCGAACAAAAAAGCATTTTGTTATTTATTAGCACCACCTATGCATGAACTAACTCCCGAAGCTAGAAAACGATTAACAGCCATCGAACAATATTCCGATTTGGGAAGTGGTTTCCAAATTGCCATGCGAGATCTAGACATACGAGGAGCCGGAAATTTACTAGGTGCCGAACAAAGTGGGTTTATTTCTGAAATTGGATTTGATATGTATCAAAAAATTCTTCAGGAAGCTATTGAAGAATTGAAAGAAAGCGACTTTAAAGAACTTTATGCCGAAGAACTTAAAAACAAAGATTTTGTAAGAGAATGCCAGTTGGAAACGGACTTGGAATTACTTATCCCTGATGCTTATATCTCAAATATCGCCGAGCGATTAACCATTTACCGAGAGCTAGATGATTTAGACAACGAAACCCAAATTGAACAATACAAAACTACGTTGAAAGACCGTTTTGGTGATATACCGAATGAAACCATAGAGCTTTTTAATGCATTAATTTTAAGAAAGATAGCTAAGAAAACTGGTTTTGAAAAACTGATTTTAAAACAACAAAAACTCATTGGCTATTTTATTGCCAACCAAGACTCCTTATTTTATCAATCCGATTCGTTTACCAAAGTACTTAAATACGTGCAAAGTAATCCTCGTTTGTGTGCCATGAAAGAACGTAACGATAAACTTACCTTGGTATTTGAAAATGTAAAATCTATAAAACAAGCTATTGAACTATTAGAACCTATTATGCAGCCTGCTGCAATGGTTTAGCAATTTTATTGAGCCAAATTAAACCATTATAACTACCTAACTTGAATAGCCTGAGCTAAATCAACAAAAAATTCGCTAATTAAAAAATTCGTTCTACTTTTGGATAAAATGAAAAAACTTTCATCCATACTGGTTATTATTTTATTGTTGTCAAACCTGGTTCAAGGTCAAAACATTAAATCGTACAATCTACATTTTGGAGATACTGTAAGTGTTACTGACCAAAACGACCTAAAACAAGGCAGATGGGTATATTTAGGTCAAGACAAAATTGAACTATGGTTTAAAGAGTATAAACCCAACCAAATTGTAGAGGAGGGACATTATAAGGACAATAAAAAAACAGGTATTTGGATAAGATACCATACCAATGGAAAAATTCAGAGTGAATTAAAATATGTGAATGACACCATTGATGGATTAGCAAAATACTATGACAAAAATGGATTACTTATTGTTGAAGGAATCAAGAAAGATAAACAATTTATTGGCGATTACTTTATTTATGACACTTCAGGAAAACGATTCAAAAAAGAAGCTTCTAAAAAAAATAATTATGCCATACTCACTTTCACTGGCAAAGTTGAAAAATCAGGCAAAGGTATTTCTGACGTGAAAATCAGGGTTAAACGAGAAGAAGTATCAACCCATGTAACGACCTCTGATGCTAATGGTAACTTCAACCTCAATTTAGAGTTAGGTTTCGAATATGTTATTTCGTTCAAAAAAGAAAATTTTAATGACTATACAATAATAGTTAATACTGACGTAGGAGACATAACCGACACATCTGTTTATACGCTGAAGAATTGGAAAATAAACATGAGCGACAATATGGCAAACTCTATAAGTACCGACTTTATGAGCTTCCTGCTTAACAAACCCTCTGGAAAAATTTATTTCAACAAAAAAAAGAAAACATTTACTTCCGACGGAGTTTATGTGAACTTATTCAAGCGACAATTAAGAGGCATCAGTAAATCAACCCAAGCTCTTCTAGCTCAAGCAGCAGAAGACAAAAAACAACTTGAGATTGAAAACCTTAAGATGGAAGCTGCCCAAAAAATGAATGAAATATATCTATTAAAACAATCACAAGACTTGATTGAGGCAGAAATAGAAAAGAAAGAAGCAGAAATCTTAGCCCAAAAACTGGAAGCAGAAAAAAACGAAAAAGATTTATCGATTGCACAACAAGAACAAAAAATTAAGGACCTAAAATTTGACCAACAAAAAGCCATTTTAGAAAAGCAGATGCTACAAGCTGAACGTAGCGCTAAAGAAATTGAGCATTTAGCCATGCTCAAAAAAATTCAGGAGCTTGAATTAAAAGATAAACAAACCGCACTTACCAAAACCAACGAAGATTTGGCTGAATCAGTTGCTGAAAACATAAAAAGAGGAAAGGAATTAGACTTAGCAAAACGTGAGAAAAAAATCAAAGAACACGAATTGAAACAAAAAATGTTCTATTTTTACATTTTGGTAGGAGGGTTAATTTTAGTTTGCTTGTTTGCCTTTTTCGTTTTCAGAAGTTTTCGCCAAAAAAAGAAAGCCAATATTTTATTAGAACAACAATCGGTGGAAATAATGGCTCAAAAATCGGAAATTGAACAAAAAAGCCTATTACTAGAACAAAAAAACTTAGAAACTGAACAAAGTATTCAATATGCTAAACGAATACAACATGCTATTTTGCCTCCTCATAGCGAAATTGGCAAATACCTAAAAAACTATTTTATTCTGTATAAATCGAAGGACATTGTAAGCGGCGATTTTTATTTCTTTTCTGATAAACACAGTAAAGATGGTCTTATTCACATTGCATCTGTAGATTGTACAGGGCATGGTGTTCCTGGAGCTTTTATGAGTGTTATTGGACATGAAAAATTGAATGATGCTGTAAGTGTAACCAAAGAGCCCTCTCAAATTTTAACCGAGTTAAACAGAGGTGTAAAAACAGCTCTACGTCAATCTTCAGAATCTACTTCTACCAGAGATGGTATGGATTTATGCATTTGCTCATTACCTGTTAAAATGGACGGCAACAACATTAATATTTCGTATGCAGGAGCAAACCGACCACTTTGGATTGTAAGAGATAAAGCCGAAGAAATTGAAGAAATAAAAGCTACAAAATTGGCTATTGGAGGTTTTACCGAAGACTTACAAGAATTTGAACAGCACGATGTTTCCTTAAAAAAAGGCGATACTATTTATTTGTTTAGTGATGGTTATGCTGACCAGTTTGGTGGAGTTAAGAAGAAAAAATTAATGACCGGAAAGTTTAAAGATTTGATTTTAAGTATCCAGCACCTAGGCATGGCAGATCAACAAAACTACCTCGATACTTTTATTGAAGAATGGATGGATGGTTTAGAACAAATAGATGATATTTTAGTAATTGGAATCAAGTTGTAGTTACTTTTTCACTCTGGTATAAAGTACCACTTTAGTTTGAAAAAACTCTTCTTTAAAGTAATTCGACAATGGAAACAATTCTACGTGTTTGTTGCTCTCTTCAATTTCTTCAGTTAAATCGCCTCCCTTTAAAAACAACACCCCATTTTTAATGTCATTGAAACTATCTGGGCTTAATTTACCTTTTACCCAAGGTAAAAACTTGTTAATTCTGGCTACTGCACGAGTTACCACAAAATCAAATTGACCTTTGACTTCTTCTGCTCTCGCATTTATCGCTTTTACATTTTGCAATTCTAATGCTGTGGCAACCTCATTAACTACTTTTATTTTTTTACCAATAGAATCTACCAACACAAACTCACAATCAGGGAACAAAATAGCCAACGGAATACCCGGAAAACCTCCACCAGTACCAACATCCAAAATTTTAGTCCCTGCTTTAAAAGAAACTATTTTGGCAATTCCTAACGAATGTAAGACGTGGCGTTCATAAAGTTCTTCCAAATCTTTACGAGATATCACATTGATTTGCTCATTCCAAAACCCATAAAGCGATTCCAATTGATTGAATTGATTTACCTGTTCTTCTGTTAAATCAGGGAAATATTTGATTATAATATTCAAGATTTATTATCTTTTAGAATGTATCTCTTTTCCCCAACATCAGTGCATAAAGCTGTTCCCTTGCTCTAAAAAGCTGCGCCTTAACTGTACCTATCGGCAAATCCGTTTCTTCTGCTATTTCTTCATAAGAATACTCTCTAAAATAACGAAGCACTACTAAACTTTTATAGCGAGGTTTTAGTTGATCAACTATTTCCCGCATAATTCTGATTTTTTGTTTTCTAATAAATCGCTCTTCCGGGTCAAGGTTTTCATCCTTTACCTCAAACGACATCCCACCATCTTCGGTATCAATATCTTTATCCAATGAAAAAGTATTCATACGTTTCTTACGAATAAAGTCTATACAGTTATTAGTAGCTATTCTAAACAACCATGTACTAAATGCATAATTTGGGGTATATTGATGTAGTCGGTTAAATGCTTTACCAAAAGCTTCAATAGTTAAATCGTCAGCATCATCGGTATTTTTAACCATTTTCAACATCATGTAAAAAATAGAATCACGATATTTATCCATCAATTCGGCATACGCCTTCTCATCGTGGTTCTCACGAGCTCTAATAACCAAGTCAAAGTCTACTTGTGCTTTAGGTGATAAATTCGATTCAGGGTTTAACTCCATCTACTATTCTTTTTTACAAAATTAGAAATTAATAAAATAGGTTGAAAAACTAGATAAAACAATTCCAAAAAAGGTGTTAAGAATAGTAAATCTTTTCCATTTAATTTATCAATTGAGAGCTTAAATATAAGCATTTGTATCAGATACCTGACAAGCAATAGGGTAAGTATTAGATAAACTGATGTTTGAGTTACGATTAATGGCACAAAGCAACAGATTAAACCAAACAAAGATAATGGATAAAACCCTAAAACCAATTTGTGTTTAAACTTATAGAGTTTGCCAGTTGATAAATGCCGTTTTTTTTGTTTTAACCATGATGAAAATGTTGTTTTAGGCAGCGATATGGTTTGAGCATCTTTCTCAAAAGCTATACTGGTATTAGTCTTATTGGCAACTTCGTTAACAAACAAATCATCATCACCCGAAAGAATGTGTTGATGCTTAGAAAATCCTTTTACCTTAAAAAAGAGTTCTTTTTTATAGGCTAAATTTCGCCCTACTCCCATATAAGGCATTTTGCAAAGAGCCAGAGACAAATATTGAATAGCTGTAAATAAAGTTTCAAAACGAATCAACTTATTCAACAACCCAGGCTGTTTTTGATAAGCACCAAAACCTAAAATAATTTCTTTTTTATCGGTGTATCTGCTCATGCACCGAATCCAATTACCTGAAACTGGTCGACAATCAGCGTCGGTCAATAATATATTATCATACTTCGCTGCTTTAATTCCTAGTGTTAATGCAAATTTTTTACTTCCATAAAACCTATCGCTATCAGGAACTGTTACTATTTTAAGGGTAGGATATTGTAAGGAATATGCTTTTAATACATCCTCAGTATCATCAACAGAATTATCATTCACCACAATAACCTCAAAAGTGGGATAATCTTGAGATAAAAATTCTGGCAAAAAATTTAACAAGTTATCACGTTCATTTTTAGCACAAATTACTACCGAAACAGGTTCTTGATTTTCACAATTTTCTTCAGCTGGTTTAGCAAAAGCAAATCGCGAAAAAATACCTAAATAATAAATCATCTGAACTAAAAACAACATTAAAAATGCCACAACCACAAAATCTAACCAATAGTTAAATTCAACAAAAAGAAATTGTTCGGTTAACACTTTATTCATTGATATTTATTTTTATTTATTACTTCATCAAAAGTACAATCTTACTTGTGCCTAAATAATTATCTTTGACCAAGTTTTAAACAAACCGAGTTAATAAAAACTGCTGAATACAACTGAATGAAATTTAAATTAGAACAAAAAGACCCTAAGTCGAAAGCAAGAGCTGGAATAATTACTACTGACCATGGTGAAATAAAGACGCCTATTTTTATGCCTGTTGGCACAGCCGGAACGGTTAAGGGCGTTCACCAACATGAGCTGAAAGAGGACATTAAAGCTCAAATTATATTAGGAAATACTTACCATTTGTATTTACGTCCAAAATTAGATGTGCTGCAAGAAGTTGGTGGTTTACACAAATTTATTAATTGGGATAGACCAATATTAACTGATAGTGGTGGTTACCAAGTGTACTCTTTATCAGGCAGAAGAAAGATTAAAGAGGAAGGAGCCACATTCTCTTCTCACATTGATGGCTCTAAACACTTGTTTACGCCAGAAGGAGTAATGGATATTCAACGTATTATTGGAGCTGACATTATTATGGCTTTTGATGAGTGTACACCATACCCTTGCGATTATAAATATGCTAAAAATTCGATGCACATGACACATCGTTGGTTAAAACGATGTTGTGAACGATTTGATACTACTGACTCATTGTATGGATATTCGCAAACACTTTTCCCTATTGTTCAAGGTAGTACATATAAAGATTTGCGTATACAATCTGCCGAAAAAATTGCTTCGTTTGAACGGGACGGAAATGCTATTGGAGGTTTATCTGTTGGCGAACCTGATAATGAAATGTATGAAATGTGTGACATTGTTACCAACATTTTACCCGAAGATAAACCCCGTTATTTAATGGGTGTAGGTACTCCACTTAATTTATTGGAAAACATTGCCTTGGGTATCGATATGTTTGACTGTGTTATGCCCACAAGAAATGCTCGAAATGGTATGTTGTTTACTTCTGAAGGAACCATCAACATTAAAAATAAAAAATGGGAGAATGATTTCTCTCATATCGACGCAAATGGCACCAGTTATGTGGATCGCTTTTATTCAAAAGCTTATTTACGCCACTTAATTGTTTCAAAAGAAATTTTAGGGGCTCAAATTGCTACCATACACAATTTAGCTTTTTATTTATGGTTAGTTAATGAGGCTCGTGAGCAAATTTTAGTTGGTACATTTAGCACTTGGAAAGATATCATGGTTAAAAAATTAGGGCAAAAATTATAACTGGCATTTTGTTAAAAAAACTCGACATTTATATCATTAAAAAATTTTTAGGAACGTTTTTCTTTTCGTTGCTATTAATTGTGCCCATTATTGTGGTGTTCGATTTGTCGGAAAAAATGCGTGATTTTATTGAACGTAAAGCTCCCATCAAAGGTATTATTGTAGACTACTATTTCAACTTTGTCCCCTATTTGGTGAACCAATTCAGTCCGCTTTTTGTTTTTATTGCTGTAATATTTTTTACTTCAAAAATGGCCAGCAATTCCGAAATAGTTGCCATTTTAAGTGGAGGTATTAGTTTTAAACGATTACTTCGCCCCTATTTAATTTCTGCTTTAGTATTAGCTATTTTATCGTTTTACCTGAACAACTTTTTAATACCCAACGCAAACAAAGAACGATTAGCTTTTGAAGAGGTATATTACCGTAACAAACTACAAAACCATTCTAGCCATATCCATGTACAAATTGATCCTAACACATTTATCTATATGTCAAATTATAATGTAGATTTAAACATGGGTGTTAATTTCTCTATCGAAACGTTTGAAGATGGGAAACTGATTTACAAATTACTTTCTGACAATGTTCGTTGGGATAGTATAAGAAATAGCTGGGAAATAAACAATTATACCGAAAGACATCTAGATGGGTTTAATGAAACCATCAATAAAGGGTTTCAGAAAGATACCTTAATGAATTTTACACCAAGCGAATTTAGACGTCGAGATAATTTTATTGAAACCAAAAACTATTTTGAACTAAATGAATTGATTGCTGAAGAAAAGTTTAAAGGCTCGCGATATGTTATTGATTGTGAGATAAAAAAACAAGAACGAGCAGCCTATCCTTTTGCCACATTCGTACTTACTATAATTGGGGTCTCACTATCAAGCAGAAAAGTTCGCGGTGGTATAGGTCTGCACATCGGTTTGGGCCTACTCATCAGTTTTTCTTACATCTTATTTATGCAAATATCATCCACTTTTGCAAAAAACTCTGGAGTACCAGCTATTGTTGCCGTTTGGATTCCAAATGTATTATATAGTATTTTGGCGTTATATTTATTAAAGAAAGCTCCGAAATAATTTATTTCTTCTCAAAAATTCCATAAACAGCCGATCCACTTCCAGTCATAGAAGCATAAATAGCTCCTTCAATGTAAAACTTTTCTTTTAGTGTCTTTATTTGATGGTGATTAGGAAAAATAGAATCCTCAAAATTATTTTTGATGTCGGTTTTCCATTGTTCAATGGGCAATTGAATTAAATTTTTTAGATTTTTTGTTGATGGTGTTGGTTTCACTCCATCATAAGCTTCGGCAGTTCCAACATGTATGTTGGGGTATTCTATTTTTATCTCGTACGTGGATAAATCTATAGAAACATCTTCAAATTCATCACCTTTACCAAAAGCATAAACGGGCTTATTTTTGATAAAAAAAGCACAATCACTCCCCAATTTTCGAGCATAATCAATGAGTTCGTCATCCTTTAGTTTTAATTCAAAAACTTGATTCAATAACTTTAAAGTAAAAGCTGCATCAGCAGAACCACCTCCCAAACCAGCACCAATGGGAATTACTTTATGCAAATGAATGTATATTGGCGAAATATTGAAGTCTGCTTTTATTAAATGATACGCTTTTAAACACAAATTATCAGCTTCATTTCCCGGTATAGCTATGCCCGAAGAAGTAAATTTTAAGGCACTGGATTTTATGATTTCCAATACGTCAAACAACTCCATAACTGGATAAAAAACGCTTTCAATATTGTGAAATCCATCAACACGTTTCTCAACAATGTTAAGCCCTATATTTATTTTAGCGTTAGGAAAAACTATCATTTTTTCAATTTAAAATTGAAAATTACAAATTGAAAAGCAATTATTCATTTTCCATTTTTTCATTATCAATTTTTTGTAATTTTACTCTTTATTAATTATTGGAAAAAGATGGCTGTATATTTAGATTTTGAAGAACCAATAAAAGTTTTAGAAGAACAATTAGAAGAAAACAAAAAACTTCAAGAAAAAGGAGTTGACACTTCTAAAATAGATAAAGAGATTGAGAAAAAAATTCTCGACACCAGAAAAGAGATTTACAGCCATTTAACTGCATGGCAACGTGTTCAGGTTTCTCGTCATCCAGACAGGCCTTATACATTAGCATACATTAGAGCCATAACCAATGGGAATTTTGTCGAATTACATGGCGATAGAACAGTAAAAGATGACAAAGCCATGGTTGGTGGTTTTGGTAGTATTGATGGGCAAACGGTAATGTTTATTGGTCAGCAGAAGGGTATTAACACTAAAATGCGTCAGTACCGTAATTTTGGAATGCCAAACCCAGAAGGTTATCGTAAGGCTTTACGATTAATGAAAATGGCCGAAAAATTTAACAAACCTGTTGTTTGTTTAGTAGATACTCCAGGAGCTTTTCCAGGTTTAGAAGCTGAAGAAAGAGGTCAGGGAGAGGCTATTGCACGGAATTTATTAGAAATGTCACAATTAGAAGTTCCAATTATTGTTATCATTATTGGTGAAGGTGCTTCTGGTGGAGCTTTAGGAATAGGAATTGGCGATAAAGTATTGATGTTGGAAAACACTTGGTATTCAGTAATCTCTCCAGAGTCCTGTTCTTCTATTTTATGGAGAAGTTGGGACTTTAAAGAAGTTGCTGCCGAAGCATTAAAGCTTACCCCAAACGACATGTTAGGTAACAAGTTAATCGACGGCATTATAAAAGAACCGGTTGGTGGAGCTCATACCAATCCAGAAGAAATGTTTGATATTGCTAAAAAAGAAATATTAAAACATTTAGCCAAACTAAGAGAAACAGATAAAGACAAGCTTGTCGCTGCAAGAATTAAAAAATTCTGTTCGATGGGTGTTTATGAAGAAGCGTAACGCTACTTGTTAAACCAAAAATCAAAAGCAAGAATTGTACTCGAATGAGTATAAGTGGATTTTACACTTTTTGTAGAATAATCATAACTGGTTAACACATTTCCATTTGTTACTACCACTTCGTTGGTAATGTTATCGTATTTTACCAAGTTTGCTCCAATTCCTGACAAATACATTGAATAAGTAAAATTGCTATAATTCACCTTAATTAAATTTCCTGCTTGTGCAATTAAATAAATACCGTTGCTAATTTCTGTACAAGAAGTAATTAATCCTGTTCCTAAAGCAAAAGGATTCGATATTGCATTGGTGTTCAAATAGTAAATTTTAATGGTGCCATTCCCACCAGCATTTGTAAACACAACCACTTCATTCGTAGAAAAACTAAACATTTCCACTACATTCTCATTCAATTCCACATTGTCTTTTATTGTTCCCGAAACTTTATAATAACTGACTAACCTTATTTTACCTCCCGAAATTTCTGGCTGTTCTGTAATGATAATATTATTGTCGTGAGCATGTATTTTTTTTGCATAACTATTTACAAACGATAACCCATTAAACACAGAAGTATTACTATTTAAATAACTCTTAATGTTTCCATTGTAATAAGCAACAAACAACTCGTTTCCATAATTGGAAATTCCTGTAAAATTTGGCACTCCCGATGCAGCATTTACTACACTCCAATTAGATAATGATGAAACAATATCCTGAGCAAGTAAATTACTCGTATAATTCGGACAAATAATTACTTCTTGATAGTATGAATTGACCACACCACCTAAAAAATCTCCAAACGCAGTAGAAAAATTACTTGCAACAAACGTATTAGACAATTTTACTACTTGATTGGCTGATCCTGAATTACTAAAAACAAACAAACCGTTTCGAATGGTTGGAAACTCATTAATTGTTAGCGGAACATAATTATCTGTTTGGTTAAAACCATCTGTAGCACTTATTTTCAATGTATATGAGCCTGAAGGTAAATACAAATCATCTATTATAAGTTTCTCATTTAATTGGTAGGAACTTGTATTTGGAGTTATTGAAATACTACTCAACACCTTAATATTGTTTACGTTCCTTAATGAAATGATAATCGACTCAATTTTCTCATTATCCGAAATCATTCCTTGAATAAGAATAGTATCTAATGCTGTAAATGATTGATTTTGAAATGGCAAAGAAATTGAAATAGATGGCGATAAACTATCGTTAACTTCTTTTTTACAAGAAATGAAAGCTACCAATATCAATAAATATATTGTTTTCTTTACCATCAAATAAAGTTACATTAATTTGATTGAGTTTTCAAGTTTATAAACTTTTGCACTTTATTAAATGTTAGCAAAATGTTATAAAAATTTCAACTCTCTTATTATCAAACGATAACACCCGTAATAAATATATCACTTCTTCGTTTTTCTTTTATCAAAAATCAACACACTATTTTGTACCTTTGAGTTTATGACAAATTCGAACAAACCGGTTGGAAGACAACGAACGAAACCAACCACTAATACATTTGCTGAACATGGTAAATTGCCACCTCAGGCAGTAGAGCTTGAAGAAGCTGTTTTAGGTGCCTTAATGCTTGAAAAAGAAGCGTTAAATACTGCTATTGATATTCTTCAGCCAAAAAGTTTTTATAAAGAAGCACATCAAAAAATATTTGCTGCTATTCAGGAACTGTTTATCAAATCTGAACCTATTGATATTTTAACTGTTACCCAAGAACTAAAAAAACGTGGCGAATTAGACATAGTTGGTGGAGCTTATTTTATTACTCAACTAACCAACCGAGTGGCTTCTGCAGCTAATATTGAATCTCATGCCCGTATCATTTCACAAAAATTTATACAACGAGAGTTAATTCGAATATCATCTGAAATAATTACCGATGCCTTTGATGAAACTACAGATGTATTTAATTTGTTAGATAAAGCCGAAGCAAACTTGTTTTCGGTAGCTGAAGGCAACTTAAAGAAAAACTACGAAAGCATGTCGGAATTGGTTCGAAATGCAATGAAACAAATAGAAAAAGCCAAAAATAATGAAAACGGAATCATTGGGGTTCCTTCGGGTTTTACCGCACTAGATAGGGTAACATCAGGTTGGCAACCTTCCGATTTGGTTATTATTGCAGCTCGTCCAGCAATGGGAAAAACATCTTATGTTCTTTCGTTAGCTCGTAATGCAGCTGTCGAATTCAAAAAATCTGTTGCTATATTCTCTTTAGAGATGTCTTCTATTCAGTTAGTTACTCGTTTAATCTCAGCTGAAGCAGAAATATCTTCCGAAAAACTAAGAAGCGGAAATTTAAGAGCTGATGAAATTCAACAAATCCATTCCCGAATTAATGATTTGACCAACGCCAAAATCTACATCGATGATACGCCTGGTCTCTCAATATTCGAACTTCGTGCAAAAGCACGCCGTTTAAAAGCGAAAAATGGAATTGATTTAATCATTATTGATTACTTGCAATTAATGAGTGGTGGTGGTGAAGGAAAAGGAAATCGTGAGCAGGAAATTAGTATGATTTCTCGTTCGTTAAAAAGTATTGCCAAAGAATTAAGCGTACCTGTTTTAGCACTTTCACAGTTAAGTAGAGCGGTAGAAAGTAGAGGTGGTGATAAAAAACCACAGCTTTCCGATTTACGTGAGTCGGGTTCTATTGAGCAAGATGCCGATATGGTTCAGTTTATTCACCGACCAGAATATTACGGTTTATTGGAAGATGCTGATGGAAACCCAACAAGAAATGTGGCAAATATTATTATAGCAAAACATAGAAATGGTGCAGTTTGCGATGTTCAATTGAAATTTATTAATGAGTTGGCTAAATTCGAAGATTTAGACAAGGCTAATCAGCAATTTGCCGAAATTGACAATGCCAACTTTACTACCATGCCTATTGGCGATAATTTTGATACTGAACAAACTACCTATACACGTAGTTCAAGAATGGACGAAATTGAAGATGATGACTCATTCCCAGAATCGCCAAACAGCTCATTTAACAACAATGATTTTGAAGAGCCACCGTTTTAAATTAGTTAATAGTTTTCGGTAAATAATTAATAATAAAATATCTTGCTAACTTTTCAGGAAACAACAACAAATAGCCATTAACAAACAACAATTAACCGTGAGAATCAAATCGTTCATCATCATAGCAATCATCACACTACTTTCTTTACAGAAAGCAAGTGCGACGTATTTGTTAATTCCGATGGATAATGTTCAGAAAAACCACTTAAAAGCTTACGGCATTGCATATTGGATGCTTGAAAACAATTTGGAAATTGATTGGTTGTTAAATTACCGTGGGGGCAGTTTTTTGGTAAAACACCTTAAACCTATTGAAGAAGAATTGATTATTAGAGGGGTTTCGTTCGAAATTATTGCCGATGCAAAATCGACAGCCATATTACAGCAAATTGCCGATCCGGAAGTAAACATGGATGTGGTAAAATTAGAAAAAGCACCAAAAATTGCTGTTTACTCGCCAAAAACTGCTCAACCATGGGACGATGCCGTTACACTAGTATTGACTTATGCTGAAATTCCTTATACCGTGGTTTACGATACTGATATTATTGAAGACAAATTACCACTTTACGACTGGTTGCATTTACACCACGAAGATTTTACCGGACAATATGGTAAATTTTATGCAGCTTACAGAAGTGCTGCTTGGTACAAGGAACAAGTTCGGTTTAATGAAGAAACAGCTACTAAACTAGGATTTTCAAAGGTATCAGAACTAAAGTTAGGGGTAAGCAAAAAGATCAAAGACTTTACGATGGGAGGTGGTTTTCTATTTGCCATGTGCTCAGGTACTGATGCCTTAGACATTGCTTTGGCTGCCGAAGGAATTGACATTTGCGAAAGCATGTATGACGGAGATGGAACAACACCCAACTATAACAGCAAATTGGACTATAGTAAAACCTTTGCTTTTAAAGATTTCACTTTAAAAACAAACCCATTAGAATATGAATTTTCGGATATCGATGCTACCGAAACTCATACTAAAACACCTCAAAACTTAGACAATTTTACCCTGTTCGATTTTTCTGCAAAGTGGGACCCTGTTCCAACCATGCTTTGCCAAAACCACGAAAGCTTAATTAAAGGTTTTTTTGGACAAACAACCGCTTACAACAAACAGTTTATAAAATCGAGCACTTTAATTATGGGCGAAAACAAAGCCTTAAACTCTGCACGATACATACACGGCGAAATGGGTAAAGGTACTTGGACTTTTTATGGTGGGCACGATCCTGAAGATTACCGCCACATGGTAGGAGACCCACCAACCGATTTAAACCTACACCCCAACTCTGCTGGTTACCGATTGATTTTAAACAACATTTTATTTCCTGCTGCTAAGAAAAAGAAGCAGAAAACCTAAAATGATAATTATTTTTGATAAAATACTGGGTTTAACATTAGTTATATTAGGATATTTATGGCTTAGATACGCAATAAAAAATCCTACTAAACCAAATGACATTTTTAAGAACCCTATGAACTGGGTAGCTAATTTTCAATCATATTGGGGAAGTGCATTTACAATATTCTTAGGACTTCTATTTTTATTTGGCCTAGTATCTCTATTTTATCTTGGTTTAGACAGAGCTAATCAAACATATTCCAGCTAATCCCAAACTTAAACGAACGGTCTAAAAATGGAGTGGTTGGAGTGGTTAGATAGGTATAATTGCTAAATCCGGCATTGATATGCTCCCATTTAAAAAAGATTTGAGCTCGCTTTAAATGTGTGCTTATAAAGAAATCTACAAAAGGATAGTCACCAATTTTGGTTTTGTTTTGAGCATAAAACTGTGAAATACTTGGCATAAACTCGTAACCGTAATATTTAGACGAATAGGACACATTAAACCCTACCCTAATTTTCATTGCTTTTTTAAATATACGGTTCTCGTAATACACAATTTGTCGACCAACATATATTGGCATAGGTAAAATATATCTAGCAGAAGTCAACTGGTAAATCAATGCTGTTTTAAAATGTATATTCCTGAATTTATAACCTTTTTCAACCATAAAAGTACTCGTGGTTTCTTGTTTGTTTTGTTGTGCAGGTAACGCTAAAGTATCAAAATAAATAAAGTTATTGTACAATTTAGCATTGACAGTAAGGGTTAAATCTACCGAATTGACATAAAACTCAGAGCCTATAAAAGTAATTTGTTGTTTCTCAAACTGGTAATTGTCCCACATAAAATGGTTTGATCGAAACGATTTATAATACACTTCCGGCTCATTTAATTTATGGTTAACTGTGAGTTTAATAAAATACTTATCCTTATTCAAATATGTAAAATTGGCATGACCGTTTAAATCTTGTTGATTATATCCGTTTATGCCATAATTTAAATCGGCAATCAATTTTAATCTATTCCTTTTATAGCTAAATAACGCTCCAATATAATTGCTTGAAAAATTGGTGTCCACTCCTAAATACTGGTGGTACTTATAATTTTGAAAACTCATGTATGGCTCTAATTCAACATTAGTTGTTGTAACACCAAAAGAAACCTTATTAAAAAAAGTATTCAAATGAGTAGAGTCTTTCCATTGCGTAAAAGTAGTATCAAAATAGGTGGTGTCATAAATTTTAGAGTTTGAATCAAAATCAAAATATTCACGACGTGTGCTAGAAACATCATTTTCTAATCCAATAAAATATCTTTTTGTAACGACAGAATCGTTATAAACCGAAAACAAATTAAATCGCTGTTTTAAACCAAAAGCCAATGTTCGACTTTGATAATATGAACCATTAATGTTTACCTTAAACAACTCTCGTCTATCAATACTGTCTTGATAAAAATCTCTAGTACTGTTTAGTCCACCATTTTCCTGATTGTTGATACGTAACATATCAAACTTAATTTTAGCAGAATAAGTCGTGTTTAGGGTTTTAAAATTAAACTCACTTTTTAGGTCATTGTTATTTACTTCCTGATTAACATAACTTCCAGGAGAACTAATTCGTTTGTAGGTTAACAAGAAATCAGCCAATTTCCCAAATTTTTGAATATGATTAAGAGCAAGTATTTGCTCCCTTCTTCCGGCATTGATCCATGTTAAATTGGTGAATGGTCTAAACCCATTCATAGATAGAAGCTTATTCTTTAGTTCTTCGGGAGCAAAAACGTTTAATCGATTATCCTGAAGGTAATTCGTTGCATAATAATAAGAAGAACCATAAGGTCCTAAATTATTTAGCAATACATTATTGAAATGCTTGTAAAATAGCACATCTATAAAATCTTTGTCGTTAAACAAAATGGTTTTGTATTCCTCATTAACCACATCAATTGAGTCGGTTGCTTGAGCTCTAACACTTGTTAAAGTAACCAACAACCACAACAATAAATATATTTTAAGAAGAAAATTCATTTCCAAGCGAAAATAATAAAAATGACTCAATGAATCCGATAGTTACTAAACTAATAATGAACCCATTTGTTATGAAGTAAGCACAAAAAATCAAAAAAAAACCCCGAAATAGAAATCTAAATCGGGGTTTAATTAAAAATTGGCGACGACATACTCTCCCAGTTACCTAGTACCATCTGCGCAAGCGGGCTTAACTACTCTGTTCGGAATGGGAAGAGGTGATCCCCGCTGCAATAGTCACCATAAATCATTAATGCTTTATGACAATCAAAGAAAGAAATTATAGTTAAAATTTATTTTGAGTTTAAAAGTTCTAGGGTAATTAGTATTGCTCAGCTTTGACATTACTGCCTTTACACTTGCAACCTATCAACGTCATCATCTTTAACGACCCTTAAGGGAAATCTCATCTTGAGGTTGGCTTCGCACTTATATGCTTTCAGTGCTTATCCAGTCCGAACTTAGCTACTCTGCGATGCAGCTGGCGCCACAACAGATACACCAGAGGTTCGTCCAACTCGGTCCTCTCGTACTAGAGTCAGATCCTCTCAAATTTCCTACGCCCACTGTAGATAGAGACCGAACTGTCTCACGACGTTCTGAACCCAGCTCGCGTGCCACTTTAATGGGCGAACAGCCCAACCCTTGGGACCTTCTCCAGCCCCAGGATGTGACGAGCCGACATCGAGGTGCCAAACGATTCCGTCGATATGAGCTCTTGGGAATCATCAGCCTGTTATCCCCGGAGTACCTTTTATCCTTTGAGCGATGGCCCTTCCATGCGGAACCACCGGATCACTATACTCTACTTTCGTACCTGCTCGACTTGTCGGTCTCACAGTCAAGCGTCCTTATGCTATTGCACTCTGCGCACGGTTACCAAGCGTGCTGAGGACACCTTTAGAAGCCTCCGTTACTCTTTTGGAGGCGACCACCCCAGTCAAACTACCCACCACACACTGTTCTTTTTGTAAAAGTTAGACTCCAAGCAAATAAAGGGTGGTATTTCAAGGACGACTCCCCGACTCCTAGCGAAGCCGGTTCAAAGTCTCCCACCTATCCTACACATCATTTACCCAAAGTCAATGTGAAGCTATAGTAAAGGTTCACGGGGTCTTTTCGTCCCACAGCGGGTACGCGGCATCTTCACCGCGACTACAATTTCACCGAGCTCATGGTTGAGACAGTGCCCAGATCGTTACACCATTCGTGCAGGTCGGAACTTACCCGACAAGGAATTTCGCTACCTTAGGACCGTTATAGTTACGGCCGCCGTTTACTGGGGCTTCAATTCAATGCTTCGCCGAAACTAACATCTCCTTTTAACCTTCCAGCACCGGGCAGGTGTCAGGCCTTATACGTCATCTTTCGATTTAGCAAAGCCATGTGTTTTTGATAAACAGTCGCCTGGGCCTTTTCACTGCGGCCCTCATTGCTGAGGGCGCCTCTTCTCCCGAAGTTACGAGGCGATTTTGCCTAGTTCCTTAACCATGAATCACTCGAGCACCTTAGGATTCTCTCCTTGACTACCTGTGTCGGTTTGAGGTACGAGTAGAACATACCTGAAGCTTAGAGGTTTTTCTAGGAAGTCTGTTTAGGAACACTATCCAATTGCCCGAAGGCTCTTGGTACTATCAAGTTCAGCTAGGTCTGCGGATTTACCTACAGTCCCAATACCTACACTCTTTAACGTACTATTCCGTCAGTACGCGGTTCTTTCACTACTCCGTCACCCCATCGCAGTATATTCTAGTACTGGAATATTAACCAGTTATCCATCGACTACCCCTTTCGGGTTCGCCTTAGGTCCCGACTAACCCTGATCCGATTAGCGTTGATCAGGAAACCTTAGTCTATCGGTGGGCGGGTTTCTCGCCCGCCTTATCGTTACTTATTCCTACATTTTCTTTTCTAGCCGCTCCAACATACCTTACGGTACACCTTCAGCGCAACTAGAATGCTCCCCTACCACTTGCAGTAAACTGCAAATTCATAGCTTCGGTAATATACTTATGCCCGATTATTATCCACGCCCAATCGCTCGACTAGTGAGCTGTTACGCACTCTTTAAATGAATGGCTGCTTCCAAGCCAACATCCTAGCTGTCAAAGCAATCGGACCACGTTTGGTCAACTTAGTATATATTTAGGGACCTTAGCTGATGATCTGGGTTCTTTCCCTTTCGCCCACGGACCTTAGCACCCATGGGCTCACTGCTGAGTAAAAGTTATAGCATTCGGAGTTTATTAGGGTTTGGTAGGCGGTGAAGCCCCCTAGCCCAATCAGTAGCTCTACCTCTATAACTATACGCTCAACGCTGCACCTAAATGCATTTCGGGGAGTACGAGCTATCTCTCAGTTTGATTGGCCTTTCACCCCTACCCACAGCTCATCCGGAAGCTTTTCAACGCTTATCGGTTCGGTCCTCCATTGCATGTTACTGCAACTTCAACCTGGCCATGGGTAGATCACAAAGTTTCGCGTCTACCCCCACTAACTATACGCCCTATTCAGACTTGCTTTCGCTTCGGCTGCGGACCTGAAGTCCTTAACCTTGCTAGTGAGGAGTAACTCGTAGGATCATTATGCAAAAGGCACGCCGTCACAACACGAAGTTGCTCCGACCGCTTGTAGGCGTACGGTTTCAGGTTCTATTTCACTCCCTTGTTCAGGGTTCTTTTCACCTTTCCCTCACGGTACTAGTTCACTATCGGTCTCTCAGTAGTATTTAGCCTTACCAGATGGTTCTGGCAGATTCACACAGAATTTCACGTGTTCCGTGCTACTCAGGATACTGTTAGGTAATAATTTAATTTCATCTACAGGGCTATCACCTTCTATGGCTCTTCTTTCCAAAAGATTCTATTATTAAATTATAGTCCACGTTACAGTCCTACAACCCCATTAATGCCGAAACATTAATGGTTTGGGCTATTCCCGTTTCGCTCGCCACTACTTGGGGAATCACTATTGTTTTCTCTTCCTCCGGGTACTTAGATGTTTCAGTTCTCCGGGTTAGCGTCTTTCGACAATACATCTTCAATGTATTAGGTTGCCCCATTCGGAAATCTACGACTCAAAGGTTATTTGCACCTTATCGTAGCTTATCGCAGCTTATCACGTCCTTCATCGCCTCTGAGAGCCAAGGCATTCGCCGTACGCCCTTAGTTACTTTCTTAACTAATTTCAATAAATTTTATTCTATAATTTCTTTCAAGATGTCAAAGAACTTTTTCCTTACATTTAAGGATAAAGTGGAGAATATCGGAGTCGAACCGATGACCTCCTGCGTGCAAGGCAGGCGCTCTAGCCAGCTGAGCTAATCCCCCAATACAAGTTGTAGTCCCACGCAGATTTGAACTGCGGACCTCTACATTATCAGTGTAGCGCTCTAACCAACTGAGCTATAGGACTAAATAATCTAAGCTTAGAGGCAAAAGCCCTAACTGAGCTTGTTTTGGGTAAAAAATGAAGAAGATAAAAAAAAGATAAGTATCGTTTCGATAAATCGAAACAGTGACAACCTACTCTAAAAAGGAGGTGTTCCAGCCGCACCTTCCGGTACGGCTACCTTGTTACGACTTAGCCCCAGTTACCGGTTTTACCCTAGGCAGCTCCTTGCGGTTACCGACTTCAGGCACCCCCAGCTTCCATGGCTTGACGGGCGGTGTGTACAAGGCCCGGGAACGTATTCACCGCGCCATGGCTGATGCGCGATTACTAGCGATTCCAGCTTCACGAAGTCGAGTTGCAGACTTCGATCCGAACTGAGACGGACTTTAGAGATTAGCATCTTGTCACCAAGTAGCTGCCCTTTGTATCCGCCATTGTAGCACGTGTGTGGCCCTGGACGTAAGGGCCGTGATGATTTGACGTCATCCCCACCTTCCTCACGGTTTACACCGGCAGTTTCTCTAGAGTCCCCGACATTACTCGCTGGCAACTAAAGATAGGGGTTGCGCTCGTTATGGGACTTAACCCGACACCTCACAGCACGAGCTGACGACAACCATGCAGCACCTTGAGAACCGTCCGAAGAAAGGTCTGTTTCCAGACCGGTCGTTTCCCATTTAAGCCCAGGTAAGGTTCCTCGCGTATCATCGAATTAAACCACATGCTCCACCGCTTGTGCGGGCCCCCGTCAATTCCTTTGAGTTTCAATCTTGCGACCGTATTCCCCAGGTGGATTACTTATCGCTTTCGCTTAGGCACTAACCGTATATCGCTAGCACCGAGTAATCATCGTTTACGGCGTGGACTACCAGGGTATCTAATCCTGTTTGCTCCCCACGCTTTCGTCCATGAGCGTCAGTTATAATTTAGTGAGCTGCCTTCGCAATCGGTGTTCTGTGTCATATCTATGCATTTCACCGCTACATGACACATTCCGCCCACTTCAAGTATACTCAAGAAAAACAGTATCAATGGCAGTTCTATCGTTAAGCGATAGGATTTCACCACTGACTTATTTTTCCGCCTGCGGACCCTTTAAACCCAATAAATCCGGATAACGCTTGGACCCTCCGTATTACCGCGGCTGCTGGCACGGAGTTAGCCGGTCCTTATTCTTATAGTACCTTCAGCCCTTTACACGTAAAGGGGTTTATTCCTATATAAAAGCAGTTTACAACCCATAGGGCATTCATCCTGCACGCGGCATGGCTGGTTCAGACTTTCGTCCATTGACCAATATTCCTCACTGCTGCCTCCCGTAGGAGTCTGGTCCGTGTCTCAGTACCAGTGTGGGGGATAACCCTCTCAGGCCCCCTACTGATCGTTGCCTTGGTGAGCCGTTACCTCACCAACAAGCTAATCAGACGCATGCCCATCTCTAACCGCCGAAGCTTTAAGAACAATGTGATGCCACATCGTAATATTATGGAGTATTATTCTTCCTTTCGGAAGGCTATTCTCCAGTTAGAGGTAAGTTGCATACGCGTTACGCACCCGTGCGCCACTCGTCATCAAGTATTGCTACTCATGTTACCGTTCGACTTGCATGTGTTAGGCCTGCCGCTAGCGTTCATCCTGAGCCAGGATCAAACTCTCCGTTGTAATTAATCTTAAATGTTATTTAAGATTGTCTCTCACGAAGTTGAAATTAATTTTCTAATCGGGATACTTACCTTGTTTTTTTATCTTACTTCAATTTTTTCAAAGAACACTATATAATTTATAGAGAACTATATCTTCATTATGTTGTTTCCAAAATATTAATCAGAACATTTTCCGATTTTTTTGGGAGGCAAAAGTACAACTACTTTTTTAATCTCCAAATATTTTTTCAACTTTTTTCAAACTTTTTTTCGACATTCAATACCGTTGTTTTGAATGGGGTTGCAAAAGTAACTCTTATTTTTAACTCTGCAAGTTTTTTAAAAAAAAAATTCAAATTATTTTTTCGCTCCTTGTATTTGTATGAAACCGTTGTTTCGAAAGCGGATGCAAAAGTAGACAGCTTTTTGATATTAGCAAATGTATGGGTGCTTTTTTTTTATCTATTTCACTATTGATACTGATAATCAACTAGATATTTTTCACAGTGCAATGTTAATAAAGTTGGCAAGGTGGCTTTAATGCTGAAAAACCCACTTTACTTTATTTATAAATAAACTCTAAAAGAATGTTTAAAAAGTGTTTTTATCTTGTTTAGCCAGATTGTTTGGATTATTATTAGCTAAATTTCTTTAAAAAAAAGTTCAACCTAAAGTCAATTATCAATTCATATTCTCAAATACAACTTATGGTTTAGTTAAAGCTACCGGTATAATTTTCCCATTAAAATAATTAGCACCTGTAATACAAAACTGGTGAATGTATATTGCTATTTGTACTGCAGATAGTGGTGCTTTATAATCGGGGAAAGCTTCGTTTAACATTTCTGTTTGAGCGGCACCCAACGCCAAGCAGTTAAATTTGGTATTGCTTGCTTTGTATTCTTCTGCCAACACCTCGGTTAAATTGCCTATTGCCGCTTTTGATGAACTGTAAACCGACAAACCAGGGAATTTAGCACTCCCTTGAAAGCCTCCCATACTACTTATATTAACTACATGCGTGGATTGTTCGGGCTGATTGTTTTGCAACACTTCTTTTATAAGTAATGCTGGAGCAAATACATTTACCTTATATATATGTATAAAATCGTGCAGACTTGTTTCGCTAAATGGCTGATTGATTAAAACGCCCGCATTATTTACTAGTATATGAAAGTGCTTGGCTTCTTGTTTTACTATATGTTGTAAATCGTTGCTTAAACTTGGCGAATCAAAATCGACACCATATATAGTAATGTTATTGTTATACAACTTTAGACACTCAGCTTGTAAGGTTTTTAGTTTGTCGGTATTACGAGACAATACTACTATATAGTTATCGGTATGTTGGGCAAACTGTTTTACCAATTCGTAACCTATACCTCTACTGCCTCCTGTAATTAATATGTTGGTCATAGTTTGCCTCCTTTGCTGTATGCTTTTTGATAATAGGGATGTTCTAAACTAGAAATAATAACTCCACTGCTGGTTGAAGCATGTACAAATTTACTGTTTGCCAAATAAACCCCAACATGTGAATTTCGTTTGCCTTCTATGTCAAAAACTATAATGTCACCCTCAACCAAACTGCCTTTGGGTATTTTTTGTAATTGCTTTGCCATTTCGGATGATGTACGTGGTAATGTTTTATTGTATACATTACTGTATAGTAAATTACAAAAACCCGAACAGTCTACTCCACTTTTGGATGTGCCACCATACTTATATTGAACACCAATCCACTCATCAATAAACTGATATAATTTTATGTTTTGAACTGCTTTAGCGTCTATTTTTAATATTTCGGCATATTTGTTTTGAAGCTCTACCACTGTTTTATCTACCCCAATCTTAGTATTACTTACTTTTTTGGTTCCATTACAACTTATTAGTATAGCAAACAATATAACTATAATAATATTGGTGTAGTTGTAAAATGTTTTCATACCAAACCAAAGGTAAGGTTTAGATAAAAAAATAAGGCCTGAATGAATCAGACCTTATTAACATCGTTTATTTAATAACGCTTAGGTTACATCAAAATCAACCACCAACTTTTCTGATGCTGGGTGAGACTGACACGTTAGAATATATCCTTGTGCTACTTCTTCATCAGATAATGAATAATTCATTTCCATAATTGCTTTACCCTCCAACACTTTTGCCTTACAAGTACAACAAACAGCCCCTTTACAAGAAAAGGGTGCATCAATACCATGCTCTATAGATGCATCTAAAATAAAATCGCCATCAGCAGCTAAATCAAACTCAATTTCTTCTCCATCCATTAAAACAGTTAAATGGCTAGTTCCTTTAAAATCGCCTGTTACTTTTTCGGTTTCTTTTTTAACAGGAACAGTAAACAATTCAAAATGAACTTTTTCGCTCGGCACTCCAACATATTTAAGCGTATCGCTTACCGAGTTAATCATCGGTTCTGGTCCGCAAATGTAAAAACCATCCGCTTTTAACATTTCTAAATTGGTCTTAATAAAGGCATTCATTTTTTTATCGTCAATTCTGCCACAGTTTATTTCATCAAACCCTAAACTTGCACCTTCATCATAAGTATAAGTAACCGATAATTGATTAGGATGTTGGGACAACAATTCATCAATCTCTTTTTTATATATGGTTGATGCTACGTTAACATTACCATAGTACAGAGTAAATTTACCACCTGCATTTAACACCGATTTTAATAAGGAAAAAATTGGTGTTATGCCGCTTCCTGCAGCAATTCCCACCAAATTGGCGTTGTGGTTTTTTGCAATAAAATTTCCTGCCGGAGTCATAACTTCTAATTCATCACCAACTTTAACTGATGTATTTAAAAAGGTAGACATTCTTCCATTCTCCACTTTTTTTACTACCACCCTAAAATCGTTTTCGTGTGGAGCGCTACTCAACGAATATGACCTCCTTACATCTTCACCATTAATTGTACTTTTTATGGTAATGTACTGACCAGATTGGTACCTAAACTCGTTTGACGAATCAACATCAAATGCAAGAGATACTGAATCCGCTGTTTCTCTTCTTAAATCTTTTATCTTAACTGTTTTAAACAAACTCATCTTTTTATCATTTTGGGCAAAATTAAACTTATTATTTAAAAAACTTTTGTTTGATTTAAATTACTGTTGAAACAAAAAAGAAATGGTTATATTATTAACAAGTGATTTTTATCATAACACTTTTAGCAAATTTATGAGTAAACTTGTATGTTTTTTAACATAAAAATATGGACGATATTAAAAAATTAGAAGAGTTTCAGGCAAAAATTGATGCGGATATTAAAATTGAACCTAAAGATTGGATGCCTGAAGACTACAGAAAACATTTACAACGACAAATTTCTCAACATGCTCACTCTGAGGTAATAGGAATGCAACCAGAAGGAAACTGGATTAGTAGAGCTCCAAGTTTGCGTGCAAAAGTAGTCCTATTGGCTAAAATTCAGGATGAGGCCGGTCATGGGCAATATTTGTATTCGGCTGCTGAAACTTTAGGAAAAAGTAGAGATGAATACATTGAAGAACTACAAACAGAAAAAGCAAAATATTCAAGTATTTTTAATTACCCAACCCTAACATGGGCAGACATGGGTGCTGTGGGTTGGTTAGTTGATGGTGCTGCTATTGTTAATCAGGTGTCATTACAACGAACATCTTATGGACCATACTCCAGAGCAATGGTTAGGATTTGTAAGGAAGAAAGTTTTCACCAACGTCAAGGCTATGAGATTATGGCTCACATGGCAAAAGGAACCCCTGAACAAAAAGCAATGGCTCAAGATGCATTAAACCGTTTTTGGTGGCCATCCATTATGATGTTTGGCCCTCATGATTCAGATTCACCAAATACTGGCAATGCAGTAAAATGGAGAATTAAACGTGAAACTAACGATGAATTGCGTCAAAAATTTATTGACAAAACTGTTGGACAAGCTGAAGTGATTGGTTTAACCATTCCTGACCCCGACTTAAAATGGAATGAGGCAAAAGGTTGTTATGATTTTGGTAAAATGAATTGGGAAGAGTTTTGGAATGTAGTTAAAGGAAATGGACCTTGTAACAGACAACGGTTAAAACATCACATTAATGCACATAAAGAAGGAGAATGGGTTAGAAAAGCAGCTCTAGCTTATGCTGCAAAACAAAAAGAAAATCAATTAGTTGCTTAATTACAGAATAAATACCATAAAAAGATGAACAACATTAAAGATAGTCAAGGAGGAGTTTGGGAAGTTTTTATACAAAGCAAACCAGGATTACCTCACAAACATGCAGGAAGTGTACACGCCACAGATAAAGAAATGGCTTTACAAAATGCCAGAGATATGTATACTAGAAGAAATGAAGGAACGTGTATTTGGGTTGTACCTTTAAATGCCATTGTTTCTTCTATGCCAGAAGACAGTGATTCTTTTTTCGATCCATCGGATGATAAAGCATACAGACATCCTACACATTATGTAATGCCTGAAGGAGCTAAACACATATAATAAAGTTTGAAGACAGAAGCTGGAAGTTGGAAGACGGGAAGCGATGTAAATAACATTATAACTTACAAAAATGACTACAAAAGAAGCATTGATAAATTATTGTTTGAGAATTGGTGATACAAGCCTAATTCTAGGTCAACGTATGAGCGAATGGTGCAGTAATGGTCCTATTTTAGAAGAAGATATTGCCATGACAAACATAGCGTTAGATCATATTGGACAAGCGAGAACCATGTTAACCTATGCTGGTGAGCTAGAAGGAAAAGGTAGAACGGAAGATGATTTAGCATACAAAAGAAATGAAAGAGAGTTTTTCAACTCTTTGTTATCAGAACGTCCAAATGGGCACTTCGGAGATACAGTAGTTAGAAATTTTTTACAATCGGCATACTTTTATCACTTATATAAAGCCTTATCAACCAGTAAAGATTTGATGATTGCCGCTCATGCAGCAAAATCAATAAAGGAAGTTACGTACCACTTAAGACACAGTGCAGAATGGGTGGTAAGACTAGGAGATGGTACCGATGAAAGTAAAGAAAAAGTACAAAATTCGTTCAACGATATTTGGGAATACACAGGTAATCTATTTGAAATGAATGGAGTTGATGAATTACTTATTGCTGAGGGAATAGCTGTAAACCAAAACGAAATAAAAGTGAAATGGAATACAACAATTACTGAAGTTTTAGAAAGAGCAAAGTTAATTCGTCCCCAAGATGGTTATATGCAAACAGGTAGTTTAAATGGTCTGCACTCAGAGTATCTAGGGCATATGATAGCCGAAATGCAGTTTTTGCCTAGAGCATATCCGGATGCCAAATGGTAATAATTTACCATGAATTATCAAGAAACATACACAAAAGATCAGGTCTGGGAATTTCTTTCAGAAATTCCTGACCCTGAAATACCTGTAATAACCATTGAAGAACTGGGGGTTTTAAGAGAAGTAGAAATCCTATCTAACAAAATTGTTATCACAATAACACCTACTTATACAGGTTGCCCAGCTATGAAATTGTTTGAAGATGAGATTATTTCAACGCTAAAAACAAAAGGATTAGATAATGTTGAAATTAAGATGGTTTATTCTCCTGCCTGGACTACCGATTGGATGTCGGAAAATGCAAAAATAAAGCTCGAAAAATATGGAATAGCTCCTCCTATTAATGGAACACAAGATAAAGGTGTTCTTTTTGATTCTGGACCAAAAATGGTTAAGTGTCCACAATGCAAATCAACCAATACTACACTTAAAAGTCAATTTGGCTCAACTGCATGCAAAGCTCTATATAGTTGTAATGACTGTATGGAACCATTTGATTACTTTAAATGTATTTAATATAGAAATTCAATAGTCTGTTGTTTTTTATTAAAATAAATTAAATTTTACCATTAAGATATTAATAATCAATAAATAACATCCATCTTTTTGCGACAGAATATTATTTTAAAATTTAACCGAAAGAAGTATTTAATTTTAGAGTCCACCTAAAGTCTTACAAAAGCAACCTTATTTTATTCATGTTCGTCTTTAACAGTTGTGTGTATTATTATTAGATTTGTATTTATTAACTATTTGAATTTTGATGAAAAGATTTCTTTTAATTGTTGTTTTATTAGTTGCTTTTGCCTCTAACTCATTTGCTACCCATGTTATGGGAGCAGACATCACCTATACTTGGGTTAGTGGTAACGACTATCAAGTTACTTTAACATTGTATAGAGACTGCTCAGGGTCAACAATTTCAGAAACCTCTCAAGATATTGATTTATCTTCTTCATGTGGTAATTTTAGTGCTACTCTTGATTGGGTAAGCACTTCAAATGTATCTCAGGTATGTGCAACGGCCACAACCACTTGTAATGGAGGAACACTACCAGGTACTGAACAATATATATTTACAGGCATAGTAACACTACCCTCATGTAACGACTGGGTGATGTCATGGAGTTTGTGTTGTAGAAATGATGGTATTACAAATTTAGCATCACCTGGATCTCAAGATTTATATATTCAAACTACTTTAAATAATGTTTTAGCCCCAGGAAATAACTCACCTCAGTTTTTAGCTTTGCCCACACCGTACTTATGTACTAACCAATTAACTATTTACAATCATGGAGCTGCTGATATAGATGGTGACTCTCTTTATTATCAATTTACCACGCCACTAGATGGACCTGCAGCACCAATAGCATATACTGCTGGATATTCTACAAACAACCCTATTATTACTGCTTCTGGAATGAATTTAAACCCAACAACAGGAGAAATGTGTTTAACACCTACAGTAGCTCAAATTTGTGTTGTTTCAGTTGTGGTGAGTGAATATCGAAATAATGTTTTAATTGGGACTTATATTAGAGAAATGCAAGTTGTAATTTCTAACACGTGTAGCAACACTGCCCCTTTTGCAGGTAGTTCTCCAAATTGTGGTAATGTTGGTGGAATATCAAGTGTTACTGCTGGACCTACTGTGATTCAAAATGATAGTAATTCTTTCTCGATGTGTCCTAACGATAATATCTGTTTCACTATTAACGTTTCTGATCCAGATGGAGATAACATTACAATCTCATCAAATGCAGCTACAGCAATTCCAGGTGCAACTTTAACAATAAATGGTAACGGAACTCAAAATCCAGTTTTGCAATTTTGCTGGACACCGACATCGTTAGATTCTGGAATCAATGTATTGACAATAAATTTAAGAGATGATGCTTGCCCAATATCCGCAAGCCAATATTATACCTACGACATTACAGTTTTTGATCAACCATATGCAGGTCCTGACCAGATAATTTGTGGGCCACAATGGGCACAACTGAATGCTCTGGGTGGTGCCGGATACTCATGGTCTGTTTTATCTGGAGACCCTCTAAACCCAGGTGTGAATATTACCTGTAATCCTTGTGCTAATCCACAAGTAAAACCAGCTATTACCACCACATATTTATTGACAAGCACACTTTCTGCGGCTTGTATTAATACCGATACTATTACTGTTACTGTTGTCCCTGATTATTTTGTTATTCCTTTCGGTGACACTACATTATGTGATTACCTGGCAACACCTATTGGAGTTAACTTTGTACCTGCTGCTGGAACATATAATGTAAGTTGGGATAATATTTCGACATTGAGCAATCCAAACATTGCCAATCCAAATGCCTTTCCAAATAATTCAACAACTTATGTTGCCACTGTAACGTCACCATTTGGTTGTATAAAAAAAGATTCTGTAACAGTAAACGTTAATCCTCCTCCAGCTTTAACAATTACTCCCGGTGATACAAGTATTTGTTTAGGAAGTTCTTTGAACTTTGATTTGCAGTCCACCTGTAATTATACATTAGATATGTTTGATAGTTTTGGAGATGGCTGGAATGGTCAGACCATTTCTGTTTATGACAACGGTAATTTAGTTGGCACTTATACGGTAGCTAGTGGTTCTTCTAATACTGCAACATTTCCCATTACTAATGGAAATACTATCACACTGGTATACGGAACAGGATCTTTCCAAAGTGAGTCATCGTTTAACTTAATCAATGGGCAGGGTGGAACACAATTTTCTGTTGCTACAGGAGGGATGTCTGGATGGGTAAATGGTAATACTTATTATACCGGAGTTGGAAACTGTGGACCAACACTATCTAATTATACCTTTAACTGGTCGCCTGCAACAGGTTTATCTTCAACAACTATCCAAAATCCAGTCGCTACTCCACTTACTACTACGAGCTACACTGTTACCTTAACAGATGCAGGAGGATGTACTGTAAATAGAAGTCAAACCATTACTGTGGTTCCTAATTATACTCTTTCCACTACCCAATCTGACACAGCTGTTTGCTTAGGAGAAACTGTGAATTTTACAGCAACTACAAACCCCTCAGGGGCATTTAATTATTCTTGGACACCCGCTAATATAATGGACAATCCTACAAGTGCTACTCCTATAGCTACTTTTATAACACCTGGTATAAATACTATAATTGTAAATGTTGATAATGGTGGAGGTTGTTTGAAATCTGATACCATGTTAGTGAATGTTGCTCCAACCTATGCTCCAAATATTAATATTGTGAATAATGATACTATAATTGGTTGTAGTGATAGTGTTATTGTTAATTTGGACTTGGGTGCTATTCCTACTTGTGATTATACCTTAGAAATGTTTGATGATTTTGGGGATGGGTGGAACAATCAAGAAATATCTATTTATGATAATGGAGTATTGGTAGGAACTTATACAGTATTGAGTACAGATAATAACGGCGAATGGAATACTGTTACATTTCCAATCACGAATGGAGGAACTATAACCATAGTATATGGGACAGGTTCGTGGCAAAGTGAATCCTCATTCAACCTTATAGACGGAACAGGAGCAATTCAATACTCTGTTGGTGTTGGTGGAATGTCAGGATGGATTGACGGAAATACCTACTTTACTGGCACTGCAAATTGCGGTCCTGCTCTTTCTAACTTTAACTATAGTTGGACACCTACTGTTGGTGTATCAGATCCAAATATTCAAAATCCTGTATTAACTCCTGGAGTTACCACTACATATTTTGTAACTGTTACAGACCCTATTGGAGGTTGTTTTGATACTGACTCCATTAATGTAGTTGTTACATCACAACTTACTGCAACAATTCAAACTATTCCTGCTATTTGTAATAATTCTAATGATGGACAAATCATTGCGAACGGAATAGGGTTAAATTCCCCTTTTACGTTTGAATTCTACGACAGCACAGGAACAACACTTTTACAAAGTAATATTAGACCAGCATCAGATACATTGTTTAACATTTCTTCTGGGGCTTATCTAGTTATAATTACTGATGCCTTAGGTTGTAGTTTTGATTCTATTATTTCTTTATCTCCAACTACTCAAGTATTTATAAGTAATGTTTCCAGCGATTCATTAATTTGTATTAATGGATCAGCCATATTATCTGCGACAGCAAATGGTGGTACTGGAGTATTAAGTATACTTTGGGACAATGGTTTGGTAGGTAATGGTCCGCATACAGTAAACCCTGTAAGCAATACAACTTACCATGTTTATGCACAAGACGCAATGGGTTGCACTTCTTCAACAGATAGTGTTGTTATTACTTTAAGAGATACTATTCAATTAAGTTCAATTGTTCTAGGCAGAGATACTATTTGCCCTGAAGATACTACAGGATTAACCATACCAAATGCCACAGGTGGATCTGGTACTGGTTATACCTACAGTTGGTTTGATAGCAGTAATAATCCTGTAGGTAATGGCACTTCTATTTCTGTAAGACCTTTGATAAGTCCAGAAATCTATACAGTAGTTGTTGGTGATAACTGTACAACCCCGGCATCAATTAGAACTGTAACAGTTTATTGGTCACCCTTACCAAAACCTAGTTTTGCAGCTATAAATAATACAGGTTGTTATCCAATAAATGTATCATTTACTAATACTACACCAAATTCATCAAACATAAATACTGTACAATGGGATTTTGGAGATGGTGCTACATCTAGTAATATATTAACTGTTGACCATCAATACAATTTAGCTGGTTGTTATGATGTAAAACTAAGTGTAACTTCAACAAAGGGGTGTATAAGAGATACTACAATAGTTGATGCTGCTTGTGCCTATGATTACCCTATTGCGGATTTTGACATGAATCCTCAACCAACAGATCTTACCAATCCTTTCATTCAGTTTACGAATGAGAGCTATGGTAATTTAAATAATTACTGGACAATTAATGGGGGTAGTCCTTCTATGTCAAACGAAATTAACCCATACGTAGAATTCCCTGGTGATTCAGCTGGTGAATATACAGTTTGGTTGACGGTTCAGAATAGCTATGGTTGTTTGGACAGTACATACAGAGTAGTAAAGATTGATGGTTTGTATTTGTTTTATATGCCTAGCGGTTTTACTCCAAACGGTGACAATCTAAATGACACATTCAAACCTCTTGGAGAAGGTATTGACAGTAAAAATTACCTTTTTATGGTGTTTAACCGTTGGGGAGAAAAAATGTTCGAAACAGATAATTTAAACGAAGGTTGGGATGGAACATATAATGGTAATCCCGTCCAAACAGATACTTACATTTGGAAAATTAAAGCTAAGGAGCTGTATAGAAATGTAAATACAGAACATACTGGTTTTATCAACTTAACTAGGTAAAATAAAAAAAGTTCCAATTAATAATTGGAACTTTTTTTATCTCATATCCGTTGTCTTTTAGAACTTTACTGCAGTACCATAGGCTAATATTTCTGCGGCACCTTGCATAACATTTGATGTTGTAAATCTAACATTAACTACTGCATCAGCACCTAATCTGTTAGCATCATCCAGCATTCGTTTAATAGCCTGCTCTCTTGAATCAGCTAATAGTTGAGTATACTCAGAAATTTCACCTCCAACAATATTTTTTAGTCCAGCAAAAAAATCACGACCAATATTTCGTGCTCTAACGGTACTACCTCGCACAGTTCCTAATGATTCTTTAATATCTTTTCCGTAAATAGTTTCTGTGGTTACAAATAACATAGCTTATAATTTTTTTAATAATTAGTAATTACCTTTCGTGTGATTTAAATTTAAATAAAATAACCTTAACATTATTGTTATTAAGCATTTTATACAATTCAAGTCTATTTTTAATTTTTTCATTAAAGTTATCATCTAACCATAATAAAATATCTGCATTTGGAAAATATTTTTTTAGAATATTATAATCGTGATAGTCAGATGATAAATAACAATTAAAATCAATAGCATTTATATTAGAATTAATTTTTTCTAATTCCATATTTAATCCGGTACTATCTAAAGTATAAAGTCCTGGCCAATGTAGATAATAACTTGTCTGAAACCCTTTATCTTTGAAAATTCCTAACAACTGAACATCATTAGATTCAACTATAAAATTAGAAGGTTTGAGGTTATTTTTATTACAAGTATTTTCTAAGCTAATAAGGGATGCTTGGGCATTTTTCCTGTTAAGATTTTTAAAATCCAACCAATAATTCAATTGAGTATTTGATTTAGCTTCGGAAAGGTATCTGTCAAGCGAAAGTCCTATAGATTCAGTAGGAGGATGATTAACGTCAAATATATTAAGAGAGTCTATATATACTACATCCAATTCTATTCCATAAAATTTATCTTTTACCTCATTTAACTTTTCAATACTATTTGTTCTATGTATCCATATTTTTTCTTTGTATAACAGATCTATGAAAACATTTGTATAAAGGCTTGTATATATAAAACAAGAAATAACTACAATAACCGATAAAATAAAAATTACTTTTTTTTTCATTATGTATTAAGGATAAAGTTCATCATAATCCTTTCCATCCTTTATTTTTCTTACTCTTTCTTGGTAATTAACGTTAATAATACTTCTTTCTAACTCATTTCCATTAAAGGAAACATTAGCCATATCAGTAATAGTAAACAACAAATCATCTGACATATATTTTCTTGATTTATAGTCTTTTAATGAACTAAGTTGATTAGCATTGTTTGACCAAAAAATGAATGGAATTTGATACATCGGTCTACTTGAGATGGATTCACTATGACCAGGCATGTCTACTGTTTCAAAAACATCTTCACCATGATCTGACAAATAAATTAAGGAGGTTTTTTCTCCCTTAGTTTGTTCTTTTAATGTATTAATTATTTCGGCCATTATAAAATCGTTATACAAAACAGCATTGTCATAATGATTAATGGTCTTGAATATCTCTTCAGAAGCATAAATAGCTTGAGGAGCATCATTAAAAACATTAAATTTTTTTGGATATCTATTTTCGTATTGAACATGTGTGCCCAATAAATGAAGAATAATAAATTTTTTGTTTACTGAGGTATTAGACAATACCTTCGCAAAATGTGGTAAAATCTTTTCGTCCAAAGATTTTTGTTCTCTTTCCTCTCCTAAATTGGTAAAAAAAACATTGTCGGATGATTTAGCAATAGAGGTAATTAATGTTTCATAAATACCAACTGGAATCTGATTTGAAATCCAATATGTTTCAAAACCAGCTTCTTTCATAATATCTATTAATGTTCCCTCATATTTTCTGTCATAATGCTCATAATTACTGAGTGTCAACATTTTCTCTAAACACGGAATAGTATGAGTATGAGGGCTAATTACATCTTCGAAAACGACTAACTCGTGTTTGATTTTAGTTAAATTAGGGTTAGTAGCTCTGGCATAATTATATAGTTGGAGGTGAGACCTTGTTGTAGACTCGCCAATAACTAAAACATATGTTTCTTTTTCGTGAACCAAATTATTGCTTTTGGCATCAAATTTTCTTCCCTCTTTTGCTTTTCCATATAAAAAATCATTATACTTAAGCTGCTCTTCCTTATACTTTTTATAACCATCATATGCCTGATACAAAAGATGTTTCTTAAAATGATTTTTATTGATATAAATAAAAACCACAACTATAATTACAACTAATGATGTAATTAACTTCCTAGTATTACTACCAATTAGATAAGAATATGTTCTTTCTATTTTATTTGCAACTTTATTAAATAATAAAAGAATATCATTTTTTATCAAGAGCAAGACTTCTCCTCTATTATATTGAAACACAAGCTTTTTTACTCCTTTTAAAGTAAAAAAAGCAATAATTAAAGTTAAAACAAATCCCAAAATTATTTTATAATTAAAGTACTCTCTTATATATTCAGCCATTTCAACACCATTTGTTTCCATTAAAATAAACATGGTTGAGGTAGTTAAACGTTCATGATAAAGCAAACTATAACATAACTCGAAATAGGTTAATATTATAGATAACAGATATATAAAGCTTATGTAATAAAATTTAACTTGTTTATTAGTAATCAGAATAGAAAAAAGATAGAAAACCAAATAAGTATAAAGAACTCGTTCAGGAGTGAAATTTGATTCAATTGTAGATTTTATAATTAATAGAAAAATAAAAACCGGAAGAATCAAAAAAAAATAACTGTATTTAAGTAGACCTTTTCCCATTACCTGTTTAATCAAGAATAATAAGTTTTCCGATACTGACTTCACCCCTATCATTTTCAATACTGAGTATATAAACTCCCGAAGAGATAGTTCCCAAATCTATTTTACTAAACCTATTGTCTAATTGCTTCTTAATTAATACTGTCCCTAGTAAGTCAATAATTTGAATTTGAGATGGACTAGAAGACACTTCAACATTTATTTCATTATTTGCAGGATTAGGAAAAACCCTACCGATTGATACATGAGAACTTATTTCAGATAAACCAATTGCAGCAATATCAATTGTTGAACTAATAGTATATTGCTGTTGTTTAACAACAGTATCGACTCTAATAATCATTAAATCGTTTAACCCTTCTCCATATGAGTTGGTATAACCTGAAAGATATATCGAACCATTTAAACCAATAGCAATGCCTGTCGCCACCTCATCTTCTAATACTCCAAAAGTAGAATTTTGATTTGCCCACCATCCACCAGAGGTAATTCGAAATATTTTCGGGTCTTTTTTTCCTCCTCCATGTGCTTCAGTATAACCAACTATCCATAAATCACCATTATCAATCTCTGCTAACGCATTTGCTTCTTCGTCTTTAATTCCAGAGAAAAATTGTTCCCAAACCAAAAATCCATTTGTATCAATTTTTATTACATAATAATCTTTATCCCCACTAACAACAGCTGTTGAGTATCCTGAAAGTACATACAAACCATCTTGGGTTTGAATAACATCTTTTACTTCTTCATTACTGACTCCTCCATAAGCACTATCCCACAACAATGTTCCTTCCTTACTAAATTTCAGGGCATAGGCTTGTAAAGAGTCCGATAAAGTATTTTTTACTCCTACTACAACAATATTAGAGTCAGATGTTTCAATAACAGCATTACCTTTATCCTTTAAAGCTCCACCAACTGTTCTTGTCCAGAGAGTATCGCCAACAGCATTCGTTTTTACTACATAAACATCTGAAAACCCATTCGTATTATTATAAGTTTCTCCACAAAAAACAAAACCACTATCAAACGTTTGGATTACATCATAAGCAAAATCCCAATCATTATCTCCATAAGTTCTTTCCCACTCATAATTCCCTGAGCTATCTCTTTTGATCAACATGGCATCATAACCTCCATTTCCATAACTATTTGTAGAAGCAGCTATAATAAACCCTTTATCAAAAGTTTGTTTAACAGCATAACCCCAATCGTTATTCAACCCACCAAGAGCCCAACTCCATTCTTTATTACATGATGAATCTATTTTTAATAAATAAACATCTGTATTACCATCTCCACTACTAGCGGTAGAACCAACAACAATTAACCCTCCATCTATAGTTGCAGAAATATCTTCACCCAAGTCGTTTGCCAAACTACCAAAAGTGTACATGTGAGCAATGGTATCTTTTTGAGAGTAACTCAAAAAAGGTATCAAAAAAAACATTATTTGAATTAATTTATTCATTTATTGCTTTTCTAATCTTTATTAATTTAGTTAAAAGTCCTTCCAGCAAATCTAATCTTAACATATTCGCACCATCGCTTTTGGCAACGGCTGGATTAGGATGTGTTTCAATAAAAATACCATCAACCCCAACAGCAATACCAGCTTTAGCCACAGTTTCAATTAACTCTGGTTTGCCTCCAGTAACACCTGATGTCTGATTTGGTTGTTGTAACGAATGTGTAACATCTAATACTGTTGGAGCATATTGTCTCATAACCGGTATTCCTCTATAATCAATAACTAAATCCTGATATCCAAATGTAGTTCCACGTTCGGTTAACCAAACATTCTCGTTGCCTGATTCTTTTACTTTATTAACCGCAAATTGCATTGATTCGGCTGAAAGAAATTGACCTTTTTTGATATTAACTACTTTACCAGTATTTGCCGCGGCAATCAACAAATCTGTTTGACGACATAAAAATGCCGGAATTTGTAAAACATCAACATATTTTGCCGCTAAAGCACATTCTTCAGCTGTATGCACATCTGTAAGTACTGGTATATTTAATTTATCCTTAACACTCTTAATTATTTCTAAGGCTTTTTCATCACCAATACCTGTAAAGGAATCTAATCTGGAACGGTTCGCTTTTCGATATGACGCTTTAAAGATATATGGTATTTGCAACCGGTCAGTAATCGTTTTTATTGTACATGCTATTTCAAAAACATTTTCTTCACTCTCCACTACGCAAGGCCCTGCAATGAGGAAAAAATTACCTGATTCCGTGTGTTTTAATTGTTTTAAGCTTTTCATAAATAGTGTTTTTATCAAAAGTACATCTTTAATCCTAAAAATCCATTATTGCTGTATGTTAACGCAGGTACAACATATGCTCCAAGATGATTGGTTCCTATTATTATCTGGTATTTTTCTTTAAACTGTTTTGCCAAAGTAATTCCTATATTAAACTTACCATACCCACCATACAGCAAATTTCCCTGCGCAACAAAACTCTTTGAGAAACCATATTGAATATTACTATAAATTAGGGGGAAATAGTTAGATAGTATTTTATATCGAATACCAACATTCATGGATAGTTTTTGACTAAATGTGTGTAAATAACTAATGTTAAATGTTGTTGGCAGCGCAATAGCATAACCTCCTGTTCCTTTTTTTGAAGAAATATACTCTAGCAATGAATCTCGAGAAAATGATGAAATCAGGCTATCATTGATATCAAAAATATTATCTATTTCAACTCCATCAAAACTTATTACACTATCAGCTTCTATTTGTATTGATTTTTTACTCCACTGAATAAATCCCAGATCGTCGATATTTAATTTTATTTTTCCTCCATTTTTTATGTTAAATTCAGTAAAAAAATCGGTTGAAATACCTATACCGTTAAATGCTAAAATTCCTGTTTTAGTAGTATCACTTCCATTATAAATATAATTTAAATCAAAAATCAGTTCATTGCCATATTTCTCTGTAAAAAAACTACCACTCGGAATGGTAATAGCTTGATGTTCTTGTGCTTTGATTATAGAAAAAATAACTCCTTCTTTTATGGGTTTATCATTATTCCTTTTGTAATTAATTAGTCCGAAATTAATTTGTTGATAGTTAAAATAATTAAAATTAGTGTTTCCAATATTTGCATAGCTACCAGCAAATTGTTTATTCCCATCAAAAATAAGTTTTACCAAATCGTTCGATAATTTTGCGTCAAAGTGTTCGGTATGTTCCAATCCAAAAACTAATGATAAGTTGGTTCTTTTAAAAAGGGTGTCAAAAGGAATTTCAGCCTGAATTGCCAAATTCACATCACCACCAACTGTATTATTTTCATTTAAATTTTTATAAACCGAGGACTTATCATCTTTATCTATTTCTCCACCATAAATAAAATGATTAAGAAAACTATTGTTAGCGAAGTTTGATCCATAATCAAATCCACCCTGAAGAGAAAAATTTAATCGAGGCAATGTATCATTAAAAAAACTAGTATTTTGCTGAGAAAAACATATCGAAGAACTTACTAAAAATATCAGAAAAAGCACTATTTTTCTCATCAAACCTTTCATTAATTCATTTGATAAGCGAAATCAGCGATGACTTTTAAGCCCATTGTATATCCATCGTAAATTTTAATAAACTGTGGTTGAGCAGTGGTATTAAAAGTAACTTTAAACACCATTTTCTTGGATGAATATAAGGCATCCACATCAGTTTTTGTTAACGGAACTGTTAAAACAGATTGATTATTCGAGATTACTCTTAAATCTGGTCCAACGGAAGCTGATGCAATGTTATTTATTACTGGTAGTGTTTTTAGTACATAGGCATGTTCGTCCAATAATTGTATACTTAAATCAGCACTAAACGGATATCCATTATCGGCATAAATAAACAATTTTCCATCCAATATTTGTCCTGAAGAATTAAGTTCCAAATTAAAATCACTAGTATCAACCAATGTAAGGTTATTTGCTACAATTGACAATGGAAACTCAACATTTAATTTTGTTTTTAGTGGATGTTTTTTATAAACAAAATCATTACTACCCGAAATATTTCCAAATGGATTAATTAACAGACTAATATCGTATTGAAGTTGATTTGGGAATATCTCGATAAGATTATCAATGTTAGAATTTGAAGTTGTGAGTAAATTAGAATAACTGGTATAGTTAACTTCTGGAACTGAATTGGTTGGAGTAGAACGATTAATATTAATTGGTGAGCCTATAATGGAATGGGTTAATGAATGATTCATGCCATTTTTGGTATTAATAGTTTTAAACTGATTAATAATTAGCTGAGCATCCACCCCAATACCATTTTCAAAACTAATATTCACATCAACATCTTCAATATCAATTGTTCCATCTACAATTCTATCAAAAACTGTAAAATCTGTAGTCTCTGGCCCAAATTGATAACTTTGACTCCCAAAATACCCTTTAACATAAAAAGGAACAACATCCACCAACGTATTTATAAATGTTATTTCCTCTCCCGGGGTAATATTTACTGTAGCCCCATTTGTATCGACTCGAGCAATAGATTTTGTTACAAGTCGATTAGTTTTATTCCCAGTGGTACCAGTTAAATTTAAATTATATCCACTAATATTTACTCTCTTTTTAAAATAGGCTGGTTGTGTTGTTGCTGCATCTACCAATTCTGTAAAAACAAGAGTATCGCCATTTTTTGTAGCACTAGAAATTTGATAGGTTACCCATACTTTTTCTTTAATATCACTGTAAATTTCTAAATCGATAAAACCAGATTCTATTGAAGCGTAATTGAGTTCTACTCCATTGGTTACATTTAACTCTTTATCTTCATCGTTACTATA
Source organism: Flavobacteriales bacterium (assembly GCA_050248475.1). Classification (GTDB taxonomy): domain Bacteria; phylum Bacteroidota; class Bacteroidia; order Flavobacteriales_E; family Vicingaceae; genus Vicingus. The sequence goes on along the minus strand of JBFWSH010000023.1, from coordinate 11,570 downwards.
AAATGAATCACCTGGTGCTGCTATTAAAAATAATGGAACTGAGTAAATTTCAGTAATGGTCGTGTCTGGAATTTTAAACAAAGAATCTACATCAATCGAAAATATATCAGTAGTATAAACAAGTTTTAGGGTTGTATCTGGATTAACTTGCAAAACTGAATCTGGGAGTAAATCATTTAAGGTTAATTTGGTATTTAGCAGAGGAGATAAAAGATTTACATCCCAAGTTGGCTTTTCTAAAGCTTTTCGGCAAGAAAAACTAATTGTAAGAAAACAGATTAATATTATAAGGAATTTCATTTGCTACCTATATGGTGTAAATATAAACAATCTTTATATCTTTATACCTAATACACAGATGTCATCTAGCTGTTCCAGATTACCTTTCCAAGAATTAAAATATTTTTGCAGCTCGTTTTTTTGTTCATCAACTGATAAAGCAGAACACTCTATTAATTTTTCTTTAAACCTTTTTGTTTTCAATTTCTTTCCATCTTGTCCACCAAATTGGTCAGGAAATCCATCAGTTGAAGCATAAACCACATCATTTTTTTGAAGCTGAAATCGAATATTTGTAAATTTATTTTGGTTTGAATACGTTCCTATAGGTTGTTTATCTCCTTTTAATTCAATTATTTCTTTATCTCTAACAATATATAAAGAGTTGTTTGCTCCAGCAAATGAAAGAGAAAAAGTATTGAAATTAATTGCGAAAAGCACAGCATCCATCCCATCTCTTACAATATTTTTTTCATCAGAATGTTTATTTACCGTATCAAAAACTTGAGTATTAACAAAGTCAAGCGCTTCGGCTGGAGAATTGATGTTTTTCTCTTTTATGGATTGATTTAAAATTTTAATTCCTATCAGACTCATAAAAGCACCAGGCACACCATGCCCAGTACAATCAGCAACAGAAAATACACATAGTTTTTCATTGTCTTCATTTTCTTTTGTGGTAGAAAGTTCTGCCACCCAATAAAAATCTCCACTAACAATATCTTTAGGTTGAAAAAAAACAAAGGAGTCTGGAACAATTTTTTTCAAAATATCTTCAGGAGTAATTAAGGCCTGTTGAATTCTCTTTGCATATTGGATACTATCAGTTATCTCTTTATTTTTTTCTTCAATAATTTCTTTTTTAATTGATAGTTCTTCGTGAGAAGCTTTTAATGCAAGCCTCGAAACAACTTCTTTTTTGGTTAAATTAAATCGAGTTCGGATTAAAAACATGGAGAACATAGCTACCGCAAATGTTAACAGTCCTCCATTAACCATTATCTCGTCAAACGACAATGAACTATTGACATTTAATAACACAATATTTGCTACAAGCGAGATTCCCACAATTATTATTGAATATAAATTTCTGTAAAGAACAAACATACCCGAACCAATAAATAGTGCCATATAAGCAAATGTATGTTTTTGAAATTGTGCTACATCCATAAAACTCCACATGTAGGCATTTTCAATAGATATTAGCACAACCGGTATAACTCCTAAAAGTTCAACTGGAATTTTGCCTTTTTTATACCCTACTATTGCTAGAAAAATTAAAATAGAAACAGTAGATCTAAACACCAGAAAAGGCATCCAATATTCAGGCAAGGTAAGATAGTCTGCTGCAAAAAACAATAAATTAAAAATTACACCTACCCAACAAGTTATCAGGTGATATTTTTGGGTAGATTTTTCTAACTCTTGTTTCCAATCAATTATTGGTAGTTTAATATTCACTCGTTATATTTATTAAAATATGACCCAAATTAATGAAATTATTTTGAACGTGGATGAAAATCTAAAATAGCTTGACGTAAATAATCTCTATCTAAATGTGTATAAATCTCAGTGGTTGTTATTGATTCATGCCCCAACATTTCTTGAACAGCTCGCAAATCTGCCCCTCCTTCAACCAAATGTGTCGCAAATGAATGTCGCAAAGTATGTGGGCTTATTCTTTTTTTTATTCCTGATTTTTCACACAAATTTTTAATTATTGTAAATACCATTACTCTTGTTAACCCCGCTCCTCTTCTATTCAAAAACAATATATCCTCACTACCTTTTTTGATTACCGACATACGATTTCTCACAGACTGAATATAAATATTGACGTGTTTTATTGCGACACTACCAATCGGAACTATCCGTTCTTTACTTCCTTTACCAATTACATGAATAAAACCCTCATTTAACATTAAGTTAGATAGTTTTAAATTAGTCAACTCAGAAACTCTTAATCCACAACTATACATGGTTTCGAGCATAGCTTTATTTCGTTCACCTCCTGGTTTACTTAAATCAATTGACTCTATCAATGAATTAATTTCTTCTACGCTTAATACATCTGGAAGTTTTCTTCCAATTTTAGGTGCTTCCAACAATTCTGTTGGGTCATCATCAATAATGTCGTCAATAATTAAATATTTATAAAAAGCCTTTAACCCCGATAAAATTCTAGCTTGAGTTCTGGCACTTAAACCTAACTCGCTAATAAAAACCAAAAATTCCTCCAACTCTTTCTGATTCAAATTTTCTGGCTGTACAGAAATCCCCTTCAGCACACAATACTCCTCTAATTTTCTAATATCCCGAATATAAGCATCAACAGAATTTTCTGATAAAGAACGTTCTAACTGCAAATATGCTTTAAAGCCTTTTATGATAGAATTCCAATTCATTCCATACAAATATATATCTTTGCTACTTAGTATTTTTTTATGAATATATTAATTATTAACGGACCAAACTTAAATCTATTAGGAAAACGTGAACCTTTGGTTTATGGCAATTCCTCGTTTGAAGACTATTTAGAGAAGTTGAAAACTAAGTTTCCTTCTGTTAATTTTTCATATTACCAAAGTAACGTTGAAGGCGAACTGATTAATAAACTTCATGAAGTAGGTTTTAGTGTTGATGGCATTATTATGAATGCAGGTGCATATACTCACACCTCAATAGGTATTGCTGATGCCATTGCCGGAATCTCATCATCTGTTGTTGAAGTTCATATCTCTAATGTTTATGCTCGTGAAGAATACCGACATCAATCGTTAATGGCAAAAAATTGTTTGGGAGTTATTGCTGGATTTGGTCTATCCTCGTATGAACTAGCTGCTTCCTATTTTATTAAAAAAATGGCTTAAAACGTAAAATTATACCCTAATCCAATTACATAACTAGTCCATGGTTTTTTCACATTCATTTCTTTATCAATCATATAATATAGGTTAAATGTATTGAACTTATCAAGTTCGTACTCAACCCCTACTTTATATCTCATATTATCAATATACTCAACTATTTCATAAAACAATTCATACGAAATAAAGGGAGTATATTTCTTTTCCAAATCATATGCTATAGTAATCTTGCTACGAAAATGATTGGTAGGAATAGAACCTGTTTCACTCGTTCCTATATCCTTATAGCTAGATTGGTATTGTTCTCGGAAGTTTAATTTAAACTGATGAATTTTTAACCGATAAACTACATTAAATGCATATCGATGACGATTACTATAAAAATCGTCTACTCTTTTTTTTTGAGCAAAACGATACACTACATTAAAAGTAAGCGGTTTTATTATTTTATAACTCAACCCTATTTCAGAGAAACTTGTTCCTAATTCAGAGATGTTTTCGTTATATCTTAATGCATGAGAAAATTGTGCGGAAAACTTCTGAGTAATTTTTTTTTCTAAACCCACATTTAACCACAAACCAGCATCATTAACTTGAGCAGACACTTGCAAACAAATCAATAAACCACTAACAACAGATAATATTCTGTAGAAAAATTTACTCATAATAATATATACGTATACTGGCAGTATCTCTTAAAAAATCTACTTTATTAATTGATATTCGATTAATTTTTATACCTGTTCTACTTTCTAAATCTGCGATTAATTGAGGATGAAATTCTGGTTTTATCATTTCAATATTTTCGTACTGTATAACTTTTGAAGCTTCCTTTTTTAAAAACACATTACTTTCTAACAGATATGTAAACAGAATTATTATTAGATTAAGTAATGATAACTCATCCCAATTACCTTTACTTACTGCTGAAATCAACCCAATCGCAATAACTAAAAACAAATAAGTCATGTCTTTCATTGAAATGCCTTCTGTTCTATATCTTAACATAGAGAAAACTGCAAACAATCCGAAAGCTGCCCCCATACTCATTTCTACTTTATTTAATAAAAAGGTTATTAAAAAAATGATGAGGTTGAAAATAAAAAATGTAAAAAAGAATTCTCGATTCTTATATACAGGATAATAGATAAAACGTATTAGAATAAATACAGACAGTAGATCTATTGAGATTCTGGTCCAGAATTTTGCATTTAGTTTTTCAAATAATTCAAAACCCGTACTTATAGTTTCCTCATTAGCGATTTGTAATAGCCACATGTGTTATTTTTTTTATTGTTAATAATTTTGGTTTAAAGTTATTCTGTTTTATTTTCTCAAAAAAAGTAATAATTCCAAAACAATATTTGCTTATTGAGCCCTGTCTGATATGATGCTTTTTCATTAATTTCATAAATGGAGAAGCACTTATACCATCTTGTTTAACTTCCGCAATTATCAAATTTTCGATATATTTAACAACTTCATTTTTTTTATAATGTAAATTTAAATCAATGGTTACTCGTTCAGGAGTCATTTTATTCACTAACGTAATTCTCGAATAATTTACCCAAATTTTTGGTTCCAAATTTTCTGATAAAAGGTCAGTTTTATCATTTAATAATTCTTGTGCCTGATTTTGAATTGTTCGAAAAATTTCTTCTTGTTTTATTCTATTTTTTATAGTTCGCCCTTTGTTGTTCTTAAACTTTACTTCAAAAAAATTCAGGTTCGATTCAACATATCTTCTAAATCTTATTTTGTATCTATTTAATTTCCCAGATTGATGTTTATGGTATAAATCAAAACTTGGGGTATCAAAATAAAGCGATTCATACTTACTTATTCTGGCGTTATTAATTTCAAGCACCTTATAATCAGCTGGTAACTGACTCAAAATTGAAGGCAATTCTGCTGAACTAAAAACAAATTTAGTGTCGGTTCTATCCATTAACTTAACGCTATCCATCTCGCCAAGCGTTATAGCTTCAAATTCATTTAATATGTTACTTATCTCACTCAATATTAAAACTCATAAGTGTATTTTTTGGTTGAGATAAGAGATCCTCCAGCATCAAATGTTTTTTTCTCGACCTTCAATCCATTTTTATCGTAAGTATATACTGATTTTTTAACTGTTTTTCCTTTTGAATCTTTTGTTAATTCCTGTGTTTTCTCGCCCATAGCGTTATATGTGAAAGAAGTTTTTTCTATCAACTCACCTGAACCACCATAAACCGTTTCTAATTTTGGATTCCCTCCTGAATATTCAATAACAGTTTTAGTTTTAACAATTCCTTTTGAATCATAAATAATTTCCTCCACCATGTCATTATTTTTATTGTATTTATGAGACTCTTTCTTCTTTAAAGAGCCATCCTTATTATAATCTTCTTCTTCTATAACGTTTCCGTTAACATCAAATTTTTGAAAAGAATCTTTTCTAGCTTTTGATTTACCGTCTTCTTTAGCTTCAATAACATTAACTGCTATACTTTTTATTCCTAATTTCTTAATATCTTTTTTACTTTGTGCAAACGACGAAATTGTAGCTAATAAAAAAACTATTATAATTATTCTGAAATTCATCTTTTTAGTTGTAAATAGTTATGGTTCCAACATCAACAATCTGTTTTTTGCCTGAAATATTAGTAGTTACCTTCATAGAAGTAATACCAGAAGGTTCTGTTCGTGTTTTATCTTTAGAGTAGATGTAAATAGTATAATTACCTTCACGTAAATATTTAAATTCAAATTCTCCTGCCGGGTTTGTTTTTGTTCTATCTCCATAACTTATATCGTCTCCATAGATGATATACACATATTCATCTGCACCAACATATTCATTATTTATTGAAGTGAATGTTGAGTTATAATTAACAACCCATATTTTACCCCTTATTGATGAATCACCTCCTTCTCCCGCTTCTTTTTTACAAGAGCTAGTTAGCATAAAAGCTATTGAAAGCAACAAAAAATTCAGAATCGTTTTTTTTCTCATGACTTATTATTAAGTATCGCGTTTGAGTCTTGTTAACTCTATTTTAACACAATATTAATTATTATTTTACAACTTGTAATTTTTGTATTTCATCATTATTGACTCTTAAAAAATACATGCCACTATTAAGATCAGAAATATCTATCAATTCGCATTTTTTTCGAGTTACGAACTCTTTAATAATGTTACCTGTAACATCAAAAAGGACAATGCTATTTTGAGTATTATTTTCTTTAAAATCAACAATAACATAATTATTGGTTGGATTAGGATAAATTTTAAAATCACTTATGTTTGCATACTCCTCTACAGATATCACACAGTTTATAGCATCAGGGGTGGGAGTCGAATAATAAGTGAATGGTCCCGTTCCATTTGAACATCTTCCCATTGATTGATCAGCTATTTGCGAACCAAACGAAACGCTATCCAATATTTCTCCAGCAATATTCGATATAATAATTTGTTCTCCAGCCGACGACAATTTAAAATTTGCATGCAAGTAACTTGTAGTACCAGAGTCTTCATCTGCCCAAATTAAAAGGTAACTATTTGCCTGAATAATAGTGTTTTGTGGAAACGCATATTTTGTCAGGTTAGAATAGCTATCAGATAAATATAATCCATACAAGTCTAAAGGTATTGAGGTATTGTTATACAGTTCAATCCAATCTTCTCTCTGCCCTGCTTCATCTTGGACACCAGAATTGTTAACTGCTAAAAATTCGTTAATTACAATTTGACCGGGACTTGAAACCGAAATACTTGCATTAACGTTGTAAAATTCATATTCTGCTCTTTCGGGAGCAAAGGTTCCAACATTATTATTTTCGGCATAAATATAATATTGACATTGCAAACCGCTCATAGAAAATGATATGCCATAAATATTATCGCCAGCACCCCCATCATCATGTAATCCATCATCATACATTAAAATTCTGGTAAATTTCTCAGAATCATTAAAACGATATCCAAGATAAACACTATTTGTATTCGTGTTTATAACATTGGTAGTAACTACTAAGTTTGATCCAATTGAAGGGGTTGTATCGTTTAATTGAATATCAGAAATAATGGGTGCTATATTCGTGAAATTTGCTGTTGATTGTAAATAAGTCACTCTAGGTCCCATTAAATTTGAAATACCAGGTATGGTATAACTTCCAGTAACATCAGTAGTTAAACCATTTTGAAAATCTGAATAGGAATAAAATTTATTCATATCGCTTTGAACAGCCGTATCGATAACAGACTGAAGTTGAGCTGCCAAAGTTTGATAGGAATTATTTGCAAAGAATTCATTAGTAATGGTTTTAACATGAGCAACATACATTCGCTGATAAGTTGCATCACTCATTATGTTTTTTATAAGTGGCCAATAATTATCTGTACTATGAATAGTAGTTGGTAATTGCTGCATATTTGTAACTGACAGTGACCCCAAACTACTAAAACCGCTACCAACAAATGGAAGTCCTCCAAAAGCCATATTTAAATCCCACACTACGGGGTTATATCTTTGTGTCGCATCCTTGTACAAATAGTAATTTTGACAAAATGCTCCAGAATAACTATCTAAATTTATTAATACATTATTAAAAGCCAACATCCACAAAACTCTATCTACGTCAATAACAGAACCTATAGACAATGGATAGTTGGTTACCGTATCACACAATTTTACCAAGTCATTCCAACCATTGTTTGATTTTATTTCGTAATAATTGAAATACTGTGAACTATCGGTAGAGATATATTTCAAATTACTTTTAGTAGTTGGACCAGGATTTACAACCGGATTACATTTTATAAATGTGTTGGAAGACGATGAAAAATATGTTGAAAGAAATTGCTTATTTATGCTTTCATCATTTGAATATAACCCAATATAATTTCCATTTATATAAACTTGTGCAAAGTTTGCCTTAGGGCAATCCATATAATTTGCTAAAATCTGATACGCCAACACTTCTCTAATCATGGATGGATCTGAATAACAATTACTCAGTTTTATATCTTTATATCCACTATATGATTGATTCTTGTATGTGTCTAATTCTATATGGAGAGGATTTTTTATTTTAGTTGAGTCATAAGAACTATTACCCTTGTATTTTACACCAACACTATCAAACAAAACTCCATTTATAGAAACAGAACTAGCCATTATATATCCTTCACTACCATATTTTGAGGTATCTAACTGATAGTCCCAATCGGGTTGTAAAAAAGTGATTTCAATTTTTTGGATGGTGTTAACATCATAAAAAACGGTTTGAGAAACCACCTTTTGAGCCATCGAAACTATTAATATAAATGCTAAATAAATTTTTGATTTATAGCTCATAAAATACTATTGGAAAATTAATTTTTCTTTAACCGTTGAATTATCTTCGTAACGAACATTTACAAAATAAATTCCTGATAAGAGATTATCCTTCTGAATTTGTAACGAAGTATCAAAAACTGAGTAATATTCCCTAACAATTTTACCACTCAAATCAGTAATAATAATGCTCTTATTATTGTTATTTTTAAACTCAATTTTAGTGCTATTTGTAGATGGATTTGGATACATTTTAACCGAGATACCATTACTCATTTCATCTGTACCTGTTGTACAATCAAAACAATATGAAAAGCAAACAGTATTCAGAACTACATCTGTAGTAATATTTTCACTTCTATTTCCACCAATCGTACAAGAACCAGCTACGATTTCAGCATCTCCAGAATTGTTTCCGTTATAAAATTTATACTCATATGTATTGTTTGGTGATACATAGCTAATCACCTCATAAACTCCTGTTGGAGCATCATCAAAATGATACATTATTGTATTTGTAGTACTCCACGATTGAAAATCACCCGCAACATGAACACCATTTGGTGAAACTGTTTCGTTTTGCATGTTAACAACAAAACGTATTAAATTCATGTTTACAGGAGCATTTCCTCCAAACACTATAACACCTATAAAAGTGGTGTCATCCGCCAAAGAATCGATATACAACCATCTGTTGTCATTAAAATTATATCCAACTCTCGATTCGGCTGGAACAAACTCGGCTTCATAAAACTGATCTCCGTTTACAAATTTGTATTCATACTTAGCAAATGCAGGTATATCTACTATTATACTGTAAATATTAGTATCACTTATTTCTTGAGTAAGTGGTGTATTATTTGGCATCCAATCTCCACCAGAAAATCCAGCTAAAGTTTGGAAATCACCTGTAATATGCATTCCAAATGGGCTAATTGCTATACCTGTCATGTCAACAGAAAATTTGACCTTTTTCCCAAAAGAATTACTTGAAAATAATAAAATTGAGAGACTAATTATTATAAGTTTTTTCATTTTGATAAAATAATTTTATTGTTAATACTTTTTGCGTTTTCTGGATTAATGGTTATATAATAAATTCCTTTTCCAAACTCTGATAAATCTAATTGATAAATATTTTTATTTTGAATAATAACTCTACCTAAAGCATCTGTTACCACTATATCAAATCTTTTTCCTGTTAAATAAGTATCCTGGATATTAATAATACCATTAGTTGGGTTTGGATATATATTAAAACTCACATCCTCTAATACATTTTCAATCCCAGTGCTTAAAGAAAAATTATAGCCCGTAGAGTACTGATAAACACATCCATTTACATCTGTAGTTCGAACTAAATAAATTCCACTTTGCGTTGGGGTGTAGGTTTGATTTATTGCTCCAGGTATTTGTTGTCCGTTCAAGTACCACTGATAGGTAGTTGCTGAACTTGAATTCAAATCCCCAGCTGATTCCATAACCGTTGGTATTGGAGGAGGAGCATTTACAAAGTAACATTCGTTATATTTTGATGATTTTGCCTGAGGACCTGTAAGTGTTTTTGACCAAAGTAAAGTTCCAGTTGGGCTAAATTCTTTGATATAACCAGAAATTCCCATACAAACTAACATATTTCCATTTGGTAATTGTTGCGAACCTCCTTCGTTACTATTATAACCCCCTGAAAGAACTCGTTTTGTATAAGTTGTTGGCAAATACGCTGAACCTAAATTAATGGAATAATTATATCCAACAACTGGTGGAGTATATAAATCAGTGGTAGAAGCACTAGTAGGGCTAGATATCCCTTTATTATTATACCCAGATAAGTCTCCTGCATTTGGGCTACCCTCTGTTATCCAATGAGCATCGTGTACTACATCAAATATTTGGGTTCCAGAAGCGCCATAAGCTGCTGGATTTCCCCAACGATATAAAATATCTCCTCCTTTACCTGAATTCCCACCAGAATGCGATGCTGCCTCTGCTGTCGTTGTACTGTGATCAATAATATAAATTTCATCCATGTTATGTGAACTCAAAGCAATTTGATCTAAAATTGGATTATAGTCTATTCCATTTGCATGTAACCAGTCTTTCTGTGCTAAATAATTAATGTTTAACAATTGAGGGTTATTTACTATTGATGTTTGGTAATTCGCTTTTGCAGGATTAGTATTTTGAACTAAATGATCCCAAGCATGCCATTCCCAAACTATGTTCCCTGTTGTTGGACCTGTAGGCTGAACCTCTACAATTTTTTCTGGCCACATTGTTCCACTAAATGTAGAACATCCTGCATCAGATACTTCTGTAGACGACTTTGTTTCGTATGCTATCAAAAGCACATTCCCATTTGGCATAGGACAAATATCATGATGAGTTACATAGGTTGTCGTAGAATAAACAAAATCCCAAACAACATTACCATTGTAATCTAACTTTTGAACTTCTCCACAAATTGGACCACCAGTAAACGAGTTTCCTGATTTTGAAATTGTTCTCCATAAATAACCTCCAGGAGTTACATAACTTGAATACCCTGTTCTTTTTGCACTAGCATCAGTCCAAGTATGATAAACTGTATTATTTGTATCTACTAATTGTGCTGATGTTCCACTCTTAATACTCACTAAAGTATATCCTGGATATTGTTGAGCATTAGTTTTAATCGGGATAATACCTCCAACAAGTAAGCATATTAATATTAAAGCTATTGTAGTATTTCTTTTCATAATTTAAAATTTATTAATTTATTCACTTTCATTTAGACGATTTAATTGAATCAATCCTTCGGCTACTTTAATTAATTATTAATATAATATTAATTCAATGTAAAAGTAATGGATGGCTTTTGAGGTTAATTTATAATATTTGGATAAAAATGTGTAAAATTTTGAAGATACCTGAAATAAAAAAGGCTCTCAAGTTGAGAACCTTTTTTAGACTTAGAATTATTATTATTTCTACTGAATAATAGTAACATGCCCAATTTGTTCATGTTTTTTGTTGTTGTAGTCTTTAAAGAATAGTTTCCAAACATATACTCCTTCTTGTACTCTGTTACCTTTATAAAATCCATCCCATGGTTTAA
>JBFWSH010000022.1:0-58672 GCA_050248475.1 Flavobacteriales bacterium | reverse complement strand
GGGGACAGAAGATGTTTGAGTGGAAACATGTTAAAGGATACTGGGATGGAAGAACACAGAGTGGATCAGAAGCCCCAGACGGAACATACTTCTACATCATCAAAGCAAAAGGATTAGATGGTGAAGAGTACTTCAAAAAAGGAGGCTTTAGCTTAATCAGATAAACTAAAGATAATAACTATTAAAAGGGTAGTGATTTCACTACCCTTTTTTAGTTAATAAAAATGTTGATATCTATTTTCTATGATTTAAAAAATCATTTGATAAAAAAAATCAATAGGTGTTGCATTTATAAAATATTATTGTAAATTTGCACTCCCTTTTTTAGAGGGATAATTATATAAAATTATAGTAAACTATGCCAACAATACAGCAATTAGTAAGAAAAGGAAGAGAAAAATTGGTTAAGACTAGTAAGTCAGCAGCATTAAATTCTTGTCCACAAAGAAGAGGTGTTTGTATAAGAGTTTATACAACTACGCCTAAAAAACCTAACTCGGCTATGAGAAAAGTTGCAAGGGTTAGATTAACTAACGGTAATGAGGTGAATGCTTATATACCAGGTGAGGGTCATAACTTACAAGAACACTCAATAGTATTGGTTCGAGGTGGTAGAGTTAAAGATTTACCAGGGGTTAAATATCACGTAGTAAGAGGTGCTTTGGATACAGCTGGTGTTGATGGTAGAACTCAAAGAAGATCAAAATACGGAACAAAACGTCCTAAACAAAAATAATTCTTAAAAGGGATTAAACATTATGAGAAAAGCAAGAGCGAAAAAAAGAGTATTACTTCCAGATCCGAAGTTTAATAATACTAAAGTTACTCAGTTTGTAAACAATTTAATGCTTGATGGTAAGAAAAGTGTAGCTTTTACAGTTTTTTACGATGCAATGGATTTAGTTTCAAAAAAAGTAGAAGATGCCAACTGTGTTGATGTGTTTCAAAAAGCTTTAGAAAATATTACACCAGGAGTAGAAGTGAGAAGTAGAAGGATTGGAGGTGCAACTTTCCAAATTCCTCAACCTATTAGAGAAGATAGAAAAGTTTCAATGGGAATGAAATGGATGATATCCTTTTCAAGAAAGAGAAATGAAAAAACTATGGCTCAACGATTAGCTGGAGAAATCTTAGCTGCTTATAAAGAAGAAGGTGCAGCTTTCAAAAAGAAAGAGGATACCCATAGAATGGCAGAAGCTAACAAAGCTTTCTCTCATTTTAGATTTTAATTATTTTATAAGAGAATAAAGAAATGGCAAGAGATTTAAAATACACTAGAAATATTGGTATTGCTGCACATATTGATGCAGGTAAAACAACCACAACTGAACGTATATTGTATTACGGTGGTGTTAGTCATAAAATTGGAGAGGTGCATGATGGTGCTGCAACAATGGATTGGATGGCGCAAGAGCAAGAAAGAGGTATAACAATTACTTCTGCTGCAACTACATTAAACTGGAATTACAGAGGTCAGAAGTATCATGTTAATATTATTGACACTCCTGGTCACGTTGATTTTACGGTTGAAGTAAACAGATCGTTAAGAGTATTAGATGGTTTAGTTTTCTTATTTAGTGCTGTTGATGGTGTTGAGCCTCAGTCGGAAACTAACTGGAGACTAGCTAACAATTACAACGTTCCAAGAATTGGATTTGTAAACAAAATGGACAGATCAGGTGCTGATTTCTTAAACGTGTGTAAACAAGTTAAAGAAATGTTAGGTAGCCATGCATTACCATTACAGTTGAATATAGGTGCTGAAGATACGTTCAAAGGTGTTGTTGATTTAATCAATTTTAGAGGTATTACTTGGAATGAAGAAGATCAAGGTATGACTTTTCAAGAAATTGAAATTCCTGCGGATATTGTTGATGAAGCTAGAGAATTAAGAGGTCAATTATTGGAAGCTGTTGCTGAGTTTGATGAGACCTTAATGGAGAAGTATTTTGAGGATGAAAATTCTTTAACAGAAAGAGAAATATTAGATGCTTTAAGAGCTGCAACAATTAGTGGTAAAGTTGTGCCAATGATGTGTGGATCAGCTTTTAAAAACAAAGGTGTTCAAGCAATGTTGGATATGGTAATGGAAATATTACCTTCCCCATTGGACGTTGAGGCTATTGAAGGAATCAATCCAAAAACTGATGAGCCTATTGCAAGAAAACCATCATTTGATGAGCCTTTTTCAGCTTTAGCATTTAAAATTGCTACAGATCCATTTGTGGGTAGATTGTGTTTTACAAGAGCCTATTCTGGTGTTTTAAAAGCAGGTTCTTATGTGTTAAATACTCGTTCTGGTAATAAAGAACGTATTTCTAGAATTTTCCAAATGCACGCTAACAAACAAAATCAAATTGAAGAATTAGCTTGTGGAGATATTGGAGCATTAGTTGGATTTAAAGATATTAAAACAGGAGATACTTTATGTGACGAAAAAGCACCTATAGTATTAGAATCTATGAACTTCCCAGATCCAGTTATTGGTATTGCAATTGAACCTAAAACTCAAGCTGATGTTGATAAAATGGGTATGGCGTTGTCTAAATTAACAGAAGAAGATCCAACACTAACTATTCATACTGATGAGGCTTCAGGTCAAACAGTATTAAGTGGAATGGGTGAGCTGCACCTAGATATTATTCTTGATAGGTTAAAAAGAGAATTTAAAGTAGAGGTTAACCAAGGAGAACCACAAGTTGCTTACAAAGAAGCTATTATTGGTTCTGTTGATCATAGAGAAGTTTATAAAAAACAATCTGGTGGTAGAGGTAAATTTGCTGATATTCAAGTAAGAATTGAACCAGTTGCCGATACTTCAAAAGAAGGTTTAGAATTTGTAAATGACATTAAAGGTGGTAATATCCCACGTGAATTTGTTCCTTCAGTAGAAAAAGGCTTTAAAGAAGCTATGAAAAATGGTCCTTTAGCTGGATATCCTATTGATAGCTTAAAAGTAACATTATTTGATGGTTCGTTCCATGCGGTAGATTCTGATCAATTATCATTTGAGTTAGCTGCTAAAATGGCCTTTAGAGAAGCTATTCCAAAGGCAAACCCTGTAATATTGGAACCATTAATGAAGATTGAGGTGGTAACTCCTGAAGAAAACATGGGTGATATCGTAGGTGACTTAAACAGAAGAAGAGGTCAAATTGATGGTATGGATGATAGACATGGTGCAAAAGTGATTAAAGCGAAAGTTCCATTGTCTGAAATGTTTGGATATGTTACAGCTTTAAGAACAATGTCTTCTGGTAGAGCAACATCATCAATGGAATTCTCTCAATATGCGGAGTGTCCAAAAAATATTGCAGATGCAGTAATAGCAAAAGCAAAAGGTAAAGTAGTAGCTTAATATATATAAAGAATGAGCCAAAAAATTAGAATAAAACTAAAATCTTACGATTTCAATTTAGTTGATAGATCAGCTGAAAAAATCGTTAAAACTGTTAAAAGTACAGGAGCTGTAGTTAGTGGTCCAATACCATTACCTACTCATAAAAGAATTTTTACAGTATTAAGATCTCCACACGTTAACAAGAAAGCAAGAGAGCAATTTCAATTATCTTCTTATAAAAGACTAATTGATATTTATAGTTCAACATCTAAAACTGTTGATGCTTTAATGAAACTTGAATTGCCAAGTGGAGTTGATGTTGAAATAAAAGTATAACAATTAAAAATTTATAAAATGCCAGGATTGATAGGGAAAAAATTAGGTATGACTAGCGTTTACAGTGTTGAGGGTAAAAATATACCATGCACGATTATAGAAGCTGGTCCTTGTGTAGTAACACAAGTCAAAAAGGTAGATACCGACGGCTATGAAGCAGTTCAGTTGGCGTATGGAGATAAATCTGAAAAGAGAACTCCAAAAGCTATGCAAGGACACTTTAAAAAAGCAGGTGTAGAACCAAAAAGAAAATTAGTTGAATTCGCAGGATTCGATGAAAAAAATTTAGGAGACATTGTAGGTGTTGACTTATTTGAAGAAGGAGAATGGATTGATGTAGTTGGAACTTCAAAAGGAAAAGGTTTCCAAGGTGTTGTTAAAAGACACAACTTTGGTGGTGTCGGTGATGCAACGCATGGTCAGCACAACAGGTTAAGAGCTCCAGGTTCTATTGGTGCTTGTTCTACTCCAGCGAGAGTTTTCAAAGGAATGAAAATGGCAGGAAGAATGGGTGGTGATAGAGTTAAGATTGAAAACCTTGAGGTAGTTAAAGTATATGCTGAAAAGAACTTAATAGTAGTTAAAGGATCTGTTCCTGGTGCTAAAGGTTCATTTGTTTTATTAGAGAAATAACAAGGAGAAGTTAAAAATGGAATTAGTTGTAAAAAATATAAAAGGAAAAGACACTTCAAAGAAAGTTTCTTTATCTGACGCTATCTTTGCTATTGAGCCTAACGATCATGCTATTTATTTAGATGTAAAACAATACTTAGCTAATCAAAGACAAGGAACTCATAAAGCAAAAGAAAAAGGTGAAATTACCGCGAGTACTAAAAAAATAAAAAAACAAAAGGGAACTGGTGGAGCAAGAGCTGGTAGTTTGAAATCTGGTACTAGAGTTGGTGGTGGAAGAATGTTCGGACCAAGACCAAGAGACTACGAGTTTAAATTAAATATTAAGCAAAAAAGATTAGCTCGTAAATCTGCTTTATCATACAAAGCTAAAGAAGGTTCAATATTGGTGTTAGAAGATTTTAGTTTTGATAGTCCTCAAACTAAGCAATACATTGATATTTTAAATAATTTAGAACTTTTGAATAAAAAATCTATATTAGTGCTTTCTGAATTAAATAAAAACGTATATTTGTCGTCCCGAAATTTGAAGGGAGCTAAAGTGGTAACCGCTTCGCAAATAAATACTTACGATTTAATGAATGCGAACAGTGTTATTATAGCTGAAAGTTCAGTTAAAACTTTAGAAACTATTTTAAGTAAATAAGATGAGTGTAATTGTTAAACCTGTTGTTACTGAAAAGATGACTAATCTAACTGAAAAGCTTAATAGATATGGCTTTTTAGTTGATTGTAAAGCAAACAAAATACAGGTAAAGAATGCTGTTGAGAAAATGTATGGTGTTACTGTTGAATCAGTAAACACTATGAATTATTATGGAAAAGCAAAATCAAGATTTACTAAAGCAGGTTTAGTTAGTGGTAGAACAAATAAGTACAAAAAAGCTATCATTACTGTTGCTGAAGGAGACACGATTGACTTCTATAGTAATATTTAAAAATTTTATTAACCTATATGGGGGCTCCAACCCTCTTAAGATATAAACAAAAATGGCTGTAAGAAAATTAAGACCCATAACTCCTGGGCAAAGACATAAAATTGCAAATTCTTTTGAAGAAGTATCTGCATCTAAACCTGAAAAGAGTTTAGTATCTGGTGGTTCTAAATCTGGTGGTAGAAATAACACTGGAAAGATGACTATGCGCTACATCGGTGGTGGTCACAAGCAAAAATATCGTGAAATAGATTTTAAAAGAGACAAAGACGGTGTTCCTGGTGTTGTTAATTCAATTGAATACGATCCAAACAGAACTGCTAGAATTGCTCTTTTGTTTTATAAAGATGGTGAAAAAAGATACATTCTTGCTCCAAATGGATTACAAGTTGGACAAGAAGTAGTTTCTGGAAAAGGTGTTGAGCCTGAAGTTGGAAACTCATTATTTTTATCAGAAATTCCCTTAGGTACAGTTATCCATAACATTGAATTAAGACCAAATCAAGGTGCTAAAATGGCAAGAAGTGCTGGTTCTTATGCACAGTTAACTGCTAAAGATGGTAACTACGTTGTTGTTAAATTACCATCAGGTGAAACAAGATTGGTTTTAGCTACTTGTAGAGCAACTATCGGTTCTGTATCTAATTCTGAACATATGTTGGAAAGATCAGGTAAAGCTGGTAGAAGCAGATGGTTAGGAAGAAGACCAAGAGTAAGAGGTGTTGTTATGAACCCAGTTGATCACCCAATGGGTGGTGGTGAAGGAAGAAATTCTGGACAGCATCCAAGATCTAGAAAAGGTTTGCCAGCTAAAGGTTACAAAACAAGATCTAAGAAAAAAAGCTCAAGTAAATACATAATTGAAAGAAGAAAGAAATAATAAGTAAGATATGAGTCGTTCATTAAAAAAACCGCCGTTTATACATTATAAGTTACAGCAGAGAGTTGAAGAATCTCAACAAACTCAAAAAAAGACTGTCCTTAAAACTTGGTCAAGAGCTTCAATGATTTCTCCGGATTTTGTTGGCTTAACTATAGCAGTTCATAATGGAAATAAATTTATTCCAGTTTATGTTACTGAAAATATGGTAGGACATAAATTAGGTGAATTTGCTCCAACAAGAACTTTTAGAGGTCATGGTGGAAATAAAAAAGATAAAGGAAGAAAATAAAATAGATTATTATGGGTGCTAGAAAAAGAATAAAAGCTGAGCAATCAAAAGAAGCTAAGAAAACGGTAAGTTTTGCTAAGCTTAATAAT
Source organism: Flavobacteriales bacterium (assembly GCA_050248475.1). Lineage (GTDB taxonomy): Bacteria > Bacteroidota > Bacteroidia > Flavobacteriales_E > Vicingaceae > Vicingus. The sequence continues at coordinate 52,167 of JBFWSH010000022.1, read as the reverse complement.
TGCCCTACTTCTCCTCGAAAAATGAGATTAGTTGCTGATATGGTAAGAGGTCAAGAGGTATTTAAAGCTTTATCAATGTTAAAATTTAGCTCGCAAGATGCATCAAGAAGACTTGAAAAATTATTAAAGTCGGCTATTGCAAATTGGGAAGCAAAAAATGAAGGACTAAGACCTGAAGAAAACAATTTAGTTGTTAAATCGGTTATGGTTGATAGTGCTAGAATGTTAAAAAGAATTCAACCAGCTCCACAAGGTAGAGCTCATAGAGTTAGAAAAAGATCAAATCACGTTACATTAGTTGTTGACAGTTTAAATTAATAAAATGGGACAAAAAGTAAATCCAATATCAAACAGATTAGGAATCATTAGAGGATGGGATTCAAATTGGTACGGTGGTAATAAATATGCCGACAAGATTGTTGAAGACTATAAAATTAGAGAGTATTTAATGGCTCGTTTACAAAAAGCCAGTATCTCTAAAATTATTATCGAAAGAACCCTAAAGTTAATTACTGTTACAGTTAATACTTCAAGACCTGGTATTATCATCGGTAAAGGTGGTAAAGAGGTAGATATGTTGAGAGAGGAATTGAAGAAAATCACTAAAAAAGACGTTCAGATAAATATTTTTGAAATAAAAAGACCAGAATTAGATGCTCAATTAGTAGCTGATGGTATTGCAAAACAAATCGAAGGAAGAATTTCTTTCAGACGTGCTGCAAAAATGTCTATCGCCTCTACAATGAGAATGGGTGCAGAAGGAATTAAAGTTTTAGTTTCTGGTAGATTAGGTGGTGCTGAGATGGCTCGTTCAGAAGGATATAAAGAAGGAAGAACTCCATTACATACATTTAGAGCTGATATTGACTATGCTTTAAGTGAAGCACACACAACCTACGGTAGATTAGGTGTTAAAGTATGGATTTGTAAAGGTGAGGTTTACGGAAAAAGAGATTTATCTCCAAACGTTGGACAATCAAAAACAAAATCTAACGCACAAGCACCGGCTAATGATAAAAAGTTTAGAGGCGGAGCGAAAAGAAGAGGAAATAAATAAAAAGATTAGTAGTATAATTTAAGATATAGTAAGATGTTACAACCTAAAAGAACGAAATATAGAAAAATGCAAAAAGGGCGTATGAAAGGAAACGCTTTAAGAGGATCTCAAATTGCATTTGGCTCGTTTGCAATCAAATCAATGGAAGAGTGCTGGATGACAGCTCGTCAAATTGAAGCTGCAAGGATTGCCGTAACAAGATACATGAAAAGAGAAGGTCAAATTTGGATTAGAGTATTTCCTGATAAACCTGTAACTAAAAAACCTGCAGAAGTAAGGATGGGTAAAGGTAAAGGTTCTCCAGAACTTTGGGTAGCTACTGTTAAACCAGGAAGAATTATTTTTGAAGCTGATGGCGTTCCATTAGAAATTGCTAAAGAAGCATTAAGATTAGCAGCTCAAAAATTACCGATTAAGACCAAGTTTATTACACGAAGAGATTATACTGAATAATATTAAGATCAAAGATAGATGAAGCAAGTAGATATAAAAGATCTTTCAGTTGATGATTTAACTGAAAAACTACAAGAGCAAAAAAGTGTTCTAAATAAATTTAAATTGAGCCATGCAGTTTCTCCATTGGAAAACCCATCGCAAATTAAAGTTGTTAGAAGAACAATTGCTAGAATTAATACAGAACTTAGAAAAAGAGTGCTTCAAGCATAAAATAACTTAAGATGGAAGATAGAAACTTAAGAAAAGAGAGAGTTGGTTTGGTTGTTAGTAACAAAATGGACAAATCAATTACCGTTACAGTAGAAAGAAAGGTGAAACATCCTATCTACGGTAAGTTTGTTAAAACTACAACAAAGTTCATGGCTCATGATGAAAAAAATGACTGTAACATAGGTGATACAGTTAAAATAATGGAAACAAAACCATTGAGCAAAAACAAATGTTGGAGATTAGTTGAAATTATAGAAAGAGCTAAATAATATGATACAAGTAGAATCAAGATTATCTGTTGCAGACAATAGCGGAGCTAAAGAAGTACTTTGTATAAAAGTATTAGGTGGTACAAGAAGAAGATATGCTTCTGTTGGAGATACCATCGTTGTTAGTGTTAAACATGCTATGCCTTCAGGTAACGTAAAAAAAGGAGCTGTTGCTAAGGCAGTGGTAGTAAGAACAAGAAAAGAAATTAGAAGACCTGATGGTTCATACATTAGATTCGACGATAATGCTGCTGTTCTGTTAAATGCTGCTGGTGAAATGAGAGGGACAAGGATTTTTGGACCTGTTGCAAGAGAACTGCGTGAAAAAGAGTTTATGAAAATTGTATCATTGGCTCCAGAAGTACTATAAATAAGAAATTTTTTAGTTATGACTAAATTTAATATAAAAAAAGGAGACACTGTAAAAGTTATTGCAGGCGAATCTAAAGGAGCTGAAGGTACAGTTAAAAAAGTATACTTAGAGAAAAGCAGAGTTATTGTTGAAGGTAATGATATTAAAAAAGTATCAAAACACACAAAACCAAATGCTGCAAATCCTCAAGGTGGAATTGTACATCAAGAAGCAACAATTCACATTTCTAACGTAATGGTGATTGATCCTAAATCGGGAAAACCATCAAGAATAGGTAGAAAAGTAGATGAAAAAGGTAAAAAAGTAAGATATTCTAAAAAATCAGGGGAGGTTATAGCATAATGAATTACGCGCCTAGATTAAAAGTTAAGTATAAAGAAGAAATAGTTTCTTCTTTAAAAGATAAGTTTGGTTACAGCTCAATAATGCAAGTACCTAGACTACAAAAAATTTGTTTAAACCAAGGAGTTGGTGAAGCTGTTTCTGATAAAAGATTAATTGAATCTGCATTAGAAGAAATGACTATTATTTCTGGTCAAAAAGCTAACGCTACTTACTCTAAAAAAGATATCTCTAACTTTAAGTTAAGAAAAGGTATTCCGATTGGAGCAAGAGTTACTCTTAGAGGAGACAAAATGTATGAATTCTTAGACAGATTAATTGCTGTTGCTTTACCAAGAACTAGAGATTTTAGAGGAGTTGAAGCAAGAGGTTTTGATGGTCAAGGAAATTATACACTTGGCGTTAAAGAACAAATTATCTTTCCAGAGATTGATATTGATAAAATCAAAAATGTAACTGGTATGGATATTACTTTTGTAACGTCTGCTAAAACCAACGAGGAAGGAATGGCATTATTAACTGAATTCGGTTTACCGTTTAAGAAAAAATAAGAGATATGGCTAAAGAATCAATGAAAGCGAGAGAACGCAAAAGAGAAGCTATGGTTGCTAAATATGCAGAAAAAAGAGCTGCATTGAAAGAAGCTGGAGACTGGGAAGCGTTGCAAAAATTACCAAAAAACTCTTCGAAAGTTAGATTACACAATAGATGTCAATTAACTGGAAGACCAAGAGGTTATATGAGACAATTTGGTATTTCTCGTGTTACTTTTAGAGAAATGGCTTCTTCAGGATTAATACCTGGAGTTAGAAAAGCAAGCTGGTAATTAACAATAAATATAGAATGAAGAATTTGAAATAAAACAAGTTCTTAAATTATAACAACAATGACAGATCCAATAGCAGATTTTTTAACAAGAATCAGAAACGCTGCAAGCGCAAAACATAGAATAGTTGATATTCCTGCGTCTAATATTAAAAAAGAAATGACTAAAATTCTTTTTGATAAAGGATACATCTTAAACTATAAGTTTGAGGATACTAATACTCAAGGAAATATTAAAATAGCTTTAAAATATCATCCTAAAACTAAGGTTTCTGCAATTACGAATATCGAAAGAGCAAGTAAACCGGGGTTAAGAAAATATTCTGGATCAGCTGAATTACCAAGAGTAATTAACGGTTTAGGTGTTGCAATCGTTTCTACTTCAAAAGGAGTAATGACAGATAAAGAAGCAAGAAGAGAGAATGTTGGTGGTGAAGTTTTATGTTACGTTTATTAATTAGTAAGATTTAAAATTATGTCAAGAATAGGAAATGCACCAATTGATATACCTAGTGGTGTTGAAATAAAAGTTGAAAATGGTCTTGTTACAGTTAAAGGTCCAAAAGGTGTTTTGACTCAAGAAGTTGATGACTGTGTTACTGTTGAAGTGGCAGATAAAGTTATTAATGTAAAGAGAAAAACTGAGGAAATTCCTCACAAAGCAAAACATGGTCTTTACAGATCTTTAATCAACAATATGGTTGAAGGTGTTTCTAAAGGGTTTAAAACTGAACAGGAATTAGTAGGTGTTGGATATAGAGCAAGCAATACAGGTCAAAATCTTGAATTATCTTTAGGATTTTCTCACAATATTGTTTTTCAAATACCAGCAGAAATTAAAGTTACTACTGCTACTGAAAGAGGTAAAAACCCAACAATTATTCTTGAGTCTCATGACAAACAATTAATTGGTCATGTAGCTGCAAAAATCAGATCACTAAGAAAACCAGAACCATATAAAGGGAAAGGTATTAAGTTTGTTGGTGAACAATTAAGAAGAAAAGCAGGAAAATCTGCAGGTAAAAAATAATTCATAATAAAAAAGTATTATGGCACTAAGTAAAAAAGATAGAAGATTAAGAATTAAAAGAAGAATTAGAAAGGTTGTGAAAGGAACTACTTCGCATCCAAGGCTATCTGTTTTTAGAAGTAATAATGAGATTTATGCTCAAATTATTAACGATGAAACAGCTACAACTCTAGTTGCTGCATCTTCTGTTCAAAAAGACATTAAATCTGCAAAAGGAACTAAGAAAGAAATTGCTGCCTTAGTTGGTAAAGCAATTGCTGAAAAAGCTGTAAAAGCAGGAATAGAAAATATCGCTTTCGATAGAAATGGTTATTTATACCATGGAAGAGTTCAGGCTCTTGCCGAAGGTGCTCGTGAAGGTGGGTTAAAATTCTAAATAAAAGTATTAGAGAAAATTGTTATGACAAATTCAAACACAAAAAGAGTTAGATCAATAGAAACTGAACTTAAAGATAAATTAGTTGCTATTAATAGAGTAACTAAAGTAACTAAAGGTGGTAGAAATTTCAGTTTTTCAGCAATAGTAGTTGTTGGTGATGAAAAAAATGTGGTAGGTCACGGATTAGGTAAAGCTAATGAAGTAACCGAAGCAATTACTAAAGGTATTGAGGCAGCTAAGAAAAACTTAATCAAAGTTCCAGTATTAAACGGAACTATACCTCACGAACAAAATGGCAAGTTTGGTGGTGCTAGAGTATTTATCAGACCTGCTGCACATGGTACTGGTGTTATTGCTGGTGGTGCAATGCGTGCTGTATTTGAAAGTGTTGGTATTACCGACGTATTAGCAAAATCAAAGGGATCTTCAAATCCTCACAATGTTGTAAAAGCTACATTAAATGCTTTAGAACAATTAAGAGATGCTTATACTGTTGCTGATCAAAGAGGTATTGATTTAGATAAAGTATTTAACGGTTAAGAAAATGGCAAAAATTAAAATCAAACAAGTAAAAAGTCAAATTAAAAGACCAGCTAACCAAAAAAAGACGTTGGTTGCTCTTGGCTTAAGAAAAATGAACCAAACTGTAGAGCATGAAGCTACTCCTCAAATATTAGGAATGGTTAGAACTGTACAGCATTTAGTTCAAGTAGAAAAATAATAATATAATAAAATTAACATGAACTTATCAAATTTAAAACCTGCGGAAGGTTCAACAAAACAGCGTAAGCGAGTAGGACGTGGTCAAGGATCAGGAAGAGGTGGTACTTCAACAAGAGGACACAAGGGAGCGAAATCTAGATCAGGTTATTCAAGAAAAATTGGTTTTGAAGGTGGTCAAATGCCGCTTCAGAGACGTGTTCCTAAATTTGGATTTACTAACGTTAATCGTAAAGAATTTAAAGGAATCAATTTAGATTCACTTCAATTTTTAGTTGATACTAAAAAAGTTAAAGAAATTACAATAGATGTAATTTTAGAAAACGGATTAGCTTCTAAAAATGATAAAATTAAAATTTTAGGAAGAGGTGAATTAAAAGCAAAATTAGATGTAACTGTTCACGCTTTTTCAGCAACTGCTAAAGCAGCTATCGAAGCAGCAGGAGGTACAGCAAATACTCTTTAATTAAAGAATGAAAAAATTTATAAATACAATAAAAAACATTTGGAGTATTGAAGACCTAAGAGCTCGAATCATTACTACACTAGGATTATTATTAGTGTATAGACTGGGTTCTTATGTTGTTCTTCCAGGTGTAGATTCTACAGCGTTAGAAGCAGCAAATGCAAATAACGCAAGTGGAGGGTTATTGGATTTGATTAATATATTTGCCGGTGGAGCTTTCTCTAGAGCATCAATTTTTGCTTTAGGGATTATGCCTTACATTTCGGCTTCTATTGTTATTCAGTTGTTAGGTATGGCTATACCATATTTTCAACGTTTACAAAAAGAAGGAGAGAGTGGCAGAAGAAAAGTTAATCAAATTACTCGATTTTTAACCATTGTTATCACTGGATTCCAAGCGCCAGGTTACATTGCATCACAAATTACAACTCATCAAGGAGTTGTTCCAGACTCAGGTCCAATGTGGTGGTTTTCTACCGTGTTGTTACTTGTAACAGGTACTATGTTTGTAATGTGGATTGGTGAAAGAATTACTGAAAAAGGGATTGGAAACGGTATATCGTTATTGATTATGATTGGTATCGTAGCTAATTTACCATCTGCATTTATCTTTGAAATTGCTTCGCGATTTGGTATTGGTGGTGTTGGTGGCCCAATTATCTTGTTAATTGAAGTTGCTTTACTTCTATTGGTTATTGTACTATCTATCTTGTTGGTACAAGGTACCAGAAGAATTCCAGTTCAATATGCTAAAAGAATTGTAGGTAATAAACAATATGGAGGTGTGCGTCAGTATATTCCTTTAAAGGTTAATGCTGCTGGAGTTATGCCAATCATCTTTGCTCAAGCAATTATGTTTATTCCATTAACATTAGCTGGTTTTGGCGAAGGTTCCGTTACATCATGGTTTGTAACTACATTCAGTAATCCAGCGGGTTTTGCATATAACTTAACATTTGCATTAATGATTATTGCATTTACTTACTTCTATACAGCAGTAACAGTAAATCCTAATCAAATGGCTGATGATATGAAACGTAATGGTGGTTTTATTCCAGGAATTAAACCAGGTAAAAAAACTTCAGAGTTTATTGATAATGTGATGTCGAGAATTACGTTACCAGGCTCTATATTTTTAGCATTGGTTGCAATATTACCAGCTTTTGCTATGGTTGCTGGAGTAAACAATTCATTTGCTTATTTCTATGGTGGTACTTCACTATTAATTATGGTGGGTGTTATTTTAGATACATTGCAACAAATTGAAAGTCATTTATTAATGCGTCATTATGATGGATTAATGAAAACAGGAAAAATAAAAGGAAGATCTAGCACAGGAATGGGTATGGCTGGATAATGTTTTATGGGAAAGATTTTTTATAAAACAGAAGAAGAGATTGAGTTAATAAGAGAAAGTTCTTTACTTGTTGGTAAAACATTAGCGGAAGTTGCTAAAATTATTAAACCTGGTGTAACGACATTAGAGTTGGATAAAATAGCAGAAGAGTTTATCAGAGATAATCATGCAGTTCCTGGTTTTTTAGGAATGTATGATTTCCCTAATACCTTATGTACTTCTTTAAATGCTGCTGTTGTTCATGGTATTCCGAATAATAAACCATTAAAAGATGGCGATATTATTTCAGTTGATTGTGGAGTTTTGAAAAACGGTTTCTATGGCGATGTTGCTTATACTTTTGAAGTAGGTAATGTTAGCGAAGAAATTAAAAAACTCTTACAAGTAACAAAAGAATGTTTGAATAAAGCTATCGATGCTGCAGTTGCTGGAAATAGAATTGGAGATATTGGTTACGCAGTTCAAAGTCATGCCGAAGAGAACGGTTTTGGTGTTGTTAGAGAGTTGGTAGGGCATGGTTTAGGAAAAGATTTACACGAAGCACCAGAAGTTCCAAATTATGGAAAAAGAGGTACAGGGTTAATGTTAAAAGAAGGGATGGTAATTGCAATAGAACCTATGATAAACATGGGAGTTCGAAATGTAATTCAAGATAAAGACGGATGGACGATAATAACTAAAGATGGAAGGCCATCAGCTCATTTTGAGCATGATGTTGCGGTTAGAAAAGGTAAAGCGGAAGTATTATCATCACATAAATTTATAGAAGAAGTATTAAATAATAAAAATTAATGGCAAAACAGGCATCTATAGAACAAGATGGAACGATAATCGAAGCATTGTCAAACGCGATGTTTAGGGTAGAGTTAGAAAATGGCCATATATTAACGGCACATATTTCTGGTAAAATGAGAATGCATTATATTAGAATTTTACCAGGTGATAAAGTAAAAGTGGAAATGTCTCCTTACGACTTATCAAAAGGAAGAATTTCATTTAGATACAAATAAATTAATTACTCCGTTGGTTAACGGATAAATATTAGAAAAGATGAAAGTAAGAGCATCAGTTAAAAAAAGAAGTGCAGACTGTAAAATTGTTCGCAGAAAAGGACGTTTGTACGTAATTAACAAAAAGAACCCGAAGTTTAAACAAAGACAAGGATAAAATATAATTAGTAATTATGGCAAGAATTGCAGGTATAGATTTACCAAAACACAAACGAGGCGTTATAGGCCTAACATACATCTATGGTATAGGAAAATCTTCAGCTAGTAAGATTTTAGGTAATGCTGGTATTGATGAAAATAAAAAAGTTCAGGATTGGGATGATGATGATTTGTCAAAAATCAGACAGATTCTTAATGACGAGTTTAAAGTAGAAGGTGCTTTAAGATCTGAAGTTCAATTAAACATTAAACGTTTAATGGATATTGGTTGTTATAGAGGTGTTAGACATAGATCTGGTTTACCATTAAGAGGTCAACGCACAAAAAACAATTCTAGAACGAGAAAAGGTAAAAAGAAAACAGTTGCTAACAAGAAAAAAGTAACTAAATAATAAATAAAGAGTCTTTATAAAATGGCAAAAACAAACGTAAAGAAGAAAAAGAAGGTAATTGTTGAGGCTTACGGACAAGCTCATATTCATGCCTCTTTTAATAATATTATTGTTAGTTTAACTAACAATAGTGGACAAGTTATATCATGGTCTTCGGCTGGTAAAATGGGCTTTAGAGGTTCAAAAAAGAACACTCCTTATGCTGCTCAATTAGCTGCTGCCGATTGTTCAAAAGAAGCTTATGAAAATGGACTTAGAAAAGTTAAAGTTTTTGTAAAAGGGCCGGGAGCAGGAAGAGAGTCTGCAATCAGAACAATCCATAATGCAGGTATCCTTGTAACTGAGATAGTAGATATTACTCCACTACCTCACAATGGATGTCGTCCTCCAAAAAGAAGAAGAGTATAGTAAATTAATATAAACCGAAAGGAATTTAAGTTATCGAAGGATATTGACCTTAATTCATAATGTTCCTTTATAAAACAAATTAAGTAAAATGGCAAGGTATACAGGTCCAAAGTCAAAAATCGCAAGAAAATTCAGAGAGCCAATATTTGGCCCTGATAAAGTATTGGAGAAAAAAAATTACCCTCCAGGACAACATGGTCCTAACAAAAGAAGAGGTAAGCAATCAGAATACGCTATTCAGTTAGCTGAAAAGCAAAAAGCTAAATATACTTATGGTATTTTAGAAAGACAGTTTGAGAATTTATTTAACAAAGCTTCTAGAACTAAAGGTATTACTGGTGAAAACTTATTAAAATTATGTGAGTCTAGACTTGATAATGTTGTTTACAGATTGGGTATATCACCATCAAGAAGTGGTGCTAGACAGTTAGTTGCACATAGACATATAACCGTTAACGGTAATTTAGTAAATATCCCTTCATACATTGTTAACGAAGGTGATGTAATTGGTGTTAGAGAAAAATCAAAATCATTAGAGGCGATTACTTCTTCACTAGCTGCACATCCAGTTAAATCAGAATGGTTAGATTGGGATAAACAATTAATGACAGGTAGATTTATTAAAACTCCAGAAAGAGAACAAATACCTGAAAACATTAAAGAACAATTAATAGTAGAGCTTTACTCTAAATAATTTATTTTAACTAAATATATACTATGGCAATTTTAGATTTCCAAAAACCAGATAAAGTAATCATGATTAATTCTGACGATCATTTCGGAACATTCGAATTTCGTCCGTTAGAACCAGGTTATGGTATTACAATAGGAAATGCTTTAAGAAGAGTTTTATTAAACTCACTTGAAGGATTTGCTGTAACATCAGTAAAAATTGAAGGAGTAGATCATGAATTTTCTACAATAAAAGGTGTTGTTGAGGATGTTACTCAAATTATCCTAAACTTAAAACAAATTCGTTTTAAACAACAAATTGAAGATACAGAAAACGAAAAACTTATTGTTTCAATAAGCGGACAAGAAACTGTAACTGCAGGGGATATAGGTAAATTTACATCGGCTTTCCAAGTGTTGAATACAGATCACGTTATCTGCCACCTTGAGAAGAATGTTAAAATTCAAATGGAATTAACGATTAACAAAGGTCGTGGTTATGTTCCATCTGAAGATAACACTGTTTCCGATTCAAGTATTGGTGTTATCGCTATCGATTCTATTCACACTCCAATTAAGAATGTGAAATACAATATTGAAAACTTTAGAGTTGGTCAAAAAACGGATTTCGAGAAATTGGTTTTTGAAATAACTACTGATGGTTCAATTCATCCAAAAGATGCTTTAAAAGAAGCTGCTAAAATTTTAATTCACCACTTTATGTTGTTCTCTGATGAGAGAATTACATTAGACACAGAAGAAAAATCATCTGTTGAAGAATTTGATGAAGATTCATTACACATGAGACAGTTGTTAAAAACTAAGTTGATTGATATGGATTTATCAGTAAGAGCATTAAACTGCTTAAAAGCTGCTGATGTAGATACGTTGGGTGATTTAGTACAATTTAATAAAAATGACTTGTTGAAATTCAGAAACTTTGGTAAAAAATCATTGACTGAATTAGATGAGTTAGTTGAAAATAAAGGCTTAAACTTTGGAATGAACGTTGCGGCTTATAAATTAGATAAGGAGTAAAAAGACATGAGACACGGAAAGAAATTTAATCATTTAGGAAGAAAATCTGGTCACAGAAAAGCAATGCTTTCTAATATGGCATGCTCTCTTATCGAGCATAAAAAAATTAATACAACAGTTGCAAAAGCAAAAGCTCTTAAATTGTATGTTGAACCATTGCTTACAAAAGCAAAAACTGATTCAACTCACTCTAGAAGAGTTGTGTTTAGTTACCTAAAAAGCAAAGAAGCAGTTACAGAACTATTTAGAGATGTAGCGGTTAAAATTGCTGATAGACCAGGTGGTTACACAAGAATTTTAAAAACTGGCAACAGAATTGGTGATAACGCTGAAATGTGTTTAATTGAGTTGGTTGATTACAACGAAAACATGTTGAAAGATGTTAAGAAAAAATCTTCATCAACAAGAAGAAGAAAACCAAGCTCTAAAAAAGCTGACGCTCCAACTGAGGTAAAAGCAGTTGAAGAAGTGAAAGTGGAAGAGCCAATAGTTGAAGAACCAACTAATGAAGCTAGTGAAGAATCAAACTCAACTGAAGAAGATAAAAAAGATCAATAATTGAAGTTTAATTTTTAGATAATAAGAAAAGGATAAAGTATTTTTGCTCTATCCTTTTTTTTTGACCAAAAAAATCGATTTATATGGAAAATTTAACCAACAAAGCAATCCTATTATTACAAGATGGAACAATATTCGAAGGCAAAGCTGCTGGACATATTGGTACTACAACTGGCGAAATTTGTTTTAATACAGGAATGACTGGTTATCAGGAAATTTTCACAGATCCATCGTATTTCGGTCAAATTTTAGTTGCTACAACCACTCATATTGGTAATTATGGGGTTTCTAATTTAGAAATAGAATCCGACCATGTAAACATTGCAGGATTGGTTTGTAAAAAATTCTCTGAAGTATATTCAAGACCAGTTGCCGATTCTTCGTTACAAGAATATTTCGAAAAAGATAAAATTGTTGGCATATCTGATGTAGATACACGAGCTATTGTTCGTCATATCAGAGATAAAGGGGCTATGAACGCGATAATTTCCTCCGAAATATTTGATATCAACGAACTAAAAAATAGATTAAGTCAGGTACCATCTATGGAAGGGTTAGAATTATCTTCAAAGGTCTGTACCAAAGAGGCATATTATTTTGGAGATGAAAATGCAGAAATAAGAGTTGCGGTTTACGATTTTGGAGTAAAGAAGAATATTTTAAGATGTTTAGCAGATAGGGGTTGTTACCTAAAGGTGTTCCCAATGGGATCTTCTTTCGAAGAAATCATGGAATGGAATCCTGATGGTTTCATGTTGTCAAACGGACCGGGAGATCCTTCGGTCATGAAATTTCAAATTGATAATGTAGCTAAAATTAAAAATTCTGGTTTGCCGGTTTTTGGAATATGTTTAGGACATCAAATTTTAGCCATTTCTTGTGGGTTGACGACAAGTAAAATGCACAACGGACATAGAGGATGTAATCATCCGGTATTAAATCTAGAAACAGGAAAAGGAGAAGTAACATCTCAAAATCATGGCTTTGTGGTTGATATGGATTCGGCGAAGAATGATGACAATATTGTTGTTACTCACAAGCATTTAAATGACGATACGTTGGCAGGCTTTAGAATTAAAGATAAAAATGTATTCTCTGTGCAATATCACCCAGAATCCTCTCCAGGGCCACATGATTCAAGATATTTGTTCGACAATTTTGTGCAAAATATAGTGAAATCAAAAAAACAAGTTACGGTATAACATAGCTACTCCAATTTTAATCATTTTTGTAAAGTACTTTTAACTAACTTTGTAGCATGGAAAAGCAACAAGTAAAATGTTCGTTTTGTGGTCGCCCAAAAGGTGAGGTAGATGTAATGATTGCTGGAGTAACCGGACACATTTGCAATTTTTGTGTAACTCAAGCACAAACCATTGTTAAAGAAGAAGTGTCTGGAAAATCGAATAAAGAGATTTCCAATCAATTACAGTTGCTTAAACCTATTGAAATTAAAAATCATTTAGATGAATATGTAATTGGCCAGGACGAAGCCAAAAAAGTGCTTTCGGTTGCTGTATATAATCATTACAAACGTTTGAAGTTTGACGCAAACAGGAAGAAAGATGATGTCGAAATAGATAAGTCAAACATTTTGTTGGTTGGTGAAACAGGTACAGGAAAAACGTTATTGGCTAAAACCATAGCTAAATTATTGCACGTTCCGTTTTGTATTGCTGATGCTACTATTTTGACAGAGGCAGGATATGTTGGAGAAGATGTTGAAAGTATTTTAACTCGATTACTTCAAGCTGCCGATTATGATGTGGAGGCAGCACAACGAGGTATTGTTTTTATTGATGAGATTGATAAAATAGCACGTAAAAGTGATAATGCTTCAATTACCCGTGATGTTTCTGGTGAAGGTGTTCAGCAAGCTTTGTTGAAATTATTAGAAGGTTCGGTGGTAAATGTTCCGCCACAAGGAGGTAGAAAACACCCAGAGCAAAAATTAATAGCCATAGAAACCAAAAATGTACTTTTTATTTGTGGTGGTGCATTTGATGGTATTCAACGCAAAATAGCGAATAGATTGCAAACTCAAGTAGTTGGATATAAATCTCAGGGAAAAGAAGATTACGATGAGGAAAACTTGTTGCAATATATTTCACCTCAAGATGTAAAATCGTTTGGGTTAATACCTGAACTTATTGGTCGTTTGCCTGTTCTGTCGCATTTAAAACCACTAGATAAAAGTGCGTTGAGAAGAATTTTAACCGAGCCTAAAAACTCTATCATCAAACAATATGTTCAGTTGTTTGAAATGGACGATATTAAATTGTCGTTTGATAAAGAAGTGTTGGATTTTATAGTTGATAAAGCAATGGAATACAAACTCGGAGCAAGAGGCTTACGTTCTATTTGTGAAGCAATTATGTTAGATGCAATGTTTGATATGCCTTCAGATAAAACAAACAAAGAATTTAAAATTACTTTGGCATTTGCGGAAGAAAAATTCAAAAACACTAAACTTTCTAGTTTAAAAGTAGCTTAATTGCTAAGCTTAATTGTTATTGAAACTTCAGTCCCAGCAACATTTTTGTTAGCATCGTAAATTTGATATGGACCTTTTACAAAACACGATTTATCGGTAATCCTATTGATAAGGTTTATACGACCTCTGGTTAATTCCATACCTTTCGAAACATGTAGTTGTTTTTTGTCTTTTTTCTCTTGTAAACTTGTTTCAATGCCAATTCCATTGTCTCTTATGGTAATAATTAATTGGTCGTTTTCCTTAAAGACTTTAACTAAAATCTCACCATGTTTGTTTGCGGGAAGAATTCCATGCCAAATTGAATTTTCGATATACGGTTGAAGTAACATCGATGGTATTTTAACTGAACTAAATCGTAAGGTTTCGTCAATATCTATTTTAAAATCGAACTTATCCTGAAATCGCATTTGCTCCAGTTTTAAATAAAGTTCAATTCGTTCTATTTCATCATCCAACTCAATTTCGTTTTCGAGGGTACTATCCAAGTTTTTACGTACCAGCTTTGCAAAGCTGGTGAGGTATTTATTTGCCGAAAGTTTATCTTGTCGGTTAATGTAATATTGAATGGAATTTAACGCATTAAAAATAAAATGGCGGTTAAGGCTCGCATTTAAAGCTTGTTGCTCTAATGAAAGCATCTTGGCTTGGTCAACAATTAATTGTGTAGCTTGTTGGCGTTTAATTGCTCTTATTCGTAATTCAATAATTAACCATGTAAAGCCTGCTAAGAATAGAATAACAATAATATAAAACCACCAGGTAAACCAAAATGGTGGTTTAACAGTAACACTAAATTTTATATCATTCGACCAGTGAATCATATCTACCGATCCAGATAGTTCGAAGGTGTAATCACCAAAAGGGATATTAGAGTATGTAACGAACGTAGCTTTTGTTACAGGTTGCCAATTTTCGTCGAAACCATTTAATCTAAACCTGAACCGTACTTTATCAGGGCTTTTGTGATAAATTCCATCAAAATCGAAGGTAAGGTGATTTTTGTTGTAAGGTAAAACTAAGTTTTTAGGCAATTGGTTTTGGTCAAATTCTTTGGTGTATTTTTTCCAATCTTGATGCTCAAAAAACAATCTCACTTCTTTTAAGTTTACTTTGGGAACTTGAACCGTTTTGCTTTCCGGTTTAATGTTGTGTTTGGTCAAACCCGAATTGGTACCAAACCAAAGGTTGTTTTTACTGTCAATAAAAACAGCATTTTGGTTACATTCCAAACTTTTTAACCCATCTAAATTTGAGTATCGAGTAAACGATGCAGTAGTGATGTTTTTAACATTGGTATTTTTAAGATGAAACAAGCCATTGTTTGTACCTATCCATAAGGAATTATACTTATCGATCTTTAAAAAATTGATGTTGTTTGAGGGGTAATCTTCGGCGACTGGAATAGTTATAAATTTATCATCATCAAAATAAGCCAATCCATTTTTAGTGGCCACCCACTTTTTGTTTTTGACATCTTTAACTAAAGTCATTACACTGTTGTCAGGTAACCCATTTTCGGTAGTATATTTTATGTGTTGATTGGTTTCAGGATTGAATTTTACAAGACCTTCTGATGAGCAAAGCCAAATAGTTGAATGGTTTTCAATAATGATGCTTCTAATATTGGTTGGGAAATTAAAATCGGTAGAAAAATTATACAAACTATCTTTTCTTAAGTACAAAACGGATAAACCTTCTTTTGAGCCAATCCAAATGTTTTCATTATCATCCTGAGCTAAAGCATAAACCTTATTGGCATTTAATCCGTGTTTTGAATTGTATGATTTTATCTTTTTTCCATCAAAAACCGAAAAGCCTGTTGATGTACCAAACCAGATTTTATTTTGTTTTCCGACTATACTACACCAAACAGTATTGTTACCTAACCCATCTTTTTCAGTGTAAAAAATGAAATTGTTGTTCAGCATTTTACAAATTCCATTTCCATAAGTCGAAAACCAGATTGCACCATCTTTATCTTCAACTATTGACATGATAATGTTACTGTTTAATCCATCAGCCTGAGTGTAACTAACAAATTTGTCGTTGGTAAATTTTATTAATCCACCTCCATCGGAACCTAAAAAAATGTTGCCTTCACTATCTTCAATAATACATTTAATGTTGGGTGCAGTTAAACCGTCTTTTTCCGAAAAATTGACAATGGTATATCCATCTAGCTTAGAAATGCCAGATTTGGAAGTAAACCAAATGGAACCATCACTTTTGGCTTTAAACGAACGGATATGATTACTGATCAATCCATCTGTTTCTGCAGTAAATTTTTTTTGGCTATTTTTCGATATTTTTAAAACACCATCGCCAAAAGTTGAACACCAAATAGTACCAAGCGAATCCACAAACAATTGTGAAGCATTGATATTTGGAATGGTGTTTTCAAACTGGTTTTTTGCATCTAATTTATAAACTCCATTTTTTGATGAAATCCATTTGTTGTTTTTTGTGTCGCAAAAAATGTGACGAACGTAATTCGATTCGTTATTGTTTTTTGAAGGAATAGTAAAGTATTCCATTTTATTGTTAGAGTAGCTTACAATACCACCTCCATCAGTAGCTAGCCAGATTGTACCGTTTTTATCTTGTGTAATTGAGGTTACAAAATAGCTGCTCAGTTCACTTTTAAAGTTGATATTATCAAATTTACTTCCGTTGAAAATAGAAACACCACCTAGCGAGCCTAGCCAAATTTTGTTCGAATTATCTTTAAAAATGGCATTTACTTGATTGTTAATTAGTCCGTCTTTGGTAGAATAATTTTTAAAATTTACACCGTCAAATTTCGAAACACCACCTAACGTTCCAATCCAAATGTATCCTTTTTCGTCCTGACAAAGTGCATTAATTTGAGACTGAATTAGCCCTTGCTCTACGGAGTAATTAATAAAATTGTATTGTTGCGAAAAAGCACTAAATGATAAAAAAAGTAATGCTATTAAAGCGTAAAATAATCTCATTTACATTAAAACGTCTTGATGGCATTAATAAACTCAGTAACTTTTCTTCTCGATACAGGTATTGTCGACCCGTTATCCATTATTGCAATATTTCCATCTTGACGGTTGAATTCTTTTAAATGGTATTTGGTATTTATGATGTGAGATTTGTGTACTCGGAAAAATACGTTTTCGTTTAATACTTTTTCATAACGAGCAATAGTCATACTACTTACACATTTTTTACCATCGGATAAAAATATTTTGGTGTAGCTTTCGTCTGCTTCAAGCCTTACAATATCTGATGTTTTTATAATTTCGTAACCAGTCAAAGTAGGTATAGCTATTGTTCCAGTAGTGGTTTCATGTTGGTAATATTGAATCAATTTTTTGATAGTATTGAAATCAGAAATCTCATTGTCACTCACTTTTATTTTTCCAACGGCTTCAATAAGTTGTTCAATATCGATAGGTTTTTCCAAGTAATCAATAGCGCCAGCTTTAAGCGCTTTTAACGCAAACTGATTGTGTGCTGTGATAAAAATTACAGAGAAATTTTTGTCTTCTAACGAATTTAACAAATCAAAGCCATCTTCTCCCGGCATATTAATGTCTAAGAATAATAAATTTGGATTGTGTAAGGATATTTGTTCGCGAGCTTCATCAGCAGATTGAGCTTCGGCAACTACAGTTACATTTGGACAGTAATCCTCTAAAAGAATTTTTAAATTGCTTCGAGCATGTTGCTCATCATCAATGATTATTGCTGAAATACTCATAAGTAGTTAGTTTTAAGTTAGTGCTTAATCTTACCTAAATTTAGATAAAAAGTTTTGTCAACAGACCATGAATCAATTGAATGGTAAGTTTTGTTTATTAAACCGTAGTAATGGCTGATTAAATGGTAAAGTATGACTTACAAACTCTTTAGTCGCTTTAAAAAATCAGTTACTCGAGCACGAGCTACAGGAAGTGTTTTGTTGTTTTTTAGTTTAGCCAAATATCCGTCGGTATGGAGGTAGTCGGTTAAGTAATTAAGGTTGATAATGTATTTCTTATGTATCCTAAAAAATAGGTTGGGGTTTAGCATGTCTTCGTACACCTTTAAGGTTCTGGTGTCAAAAAAATGTGTACCGTCCTTAAAATAAATGTTGGTACAATTTCCTTCTCCTTCAACATAAACAATTGAGTTGTCTTCAATTATTTTAATGCCCTTTATATGCGAAATGGTTATTTTGTTGGAATGGGGTTGTTGGTTAATGCTTTTCGAAAAATTATCGATAGAATCGTGATAGGTTTTGATGTTGTTTTTATCTTCAAGAAAAAGTTTTTGATACTGTATCAATTTATCAATGGCAAGCCTTAAATCTTCAATATCTATAGGTTTGAGAATATAATGTATGGCATTGGCATTAAATGCTTTTACAGCAAATTCCTTAAATGCAGTTACAAAAACAATCTGAAAATTATTGGTACTAACATCCTCTAACAATTCTAATCCTTCTTCATTACTGGGCATTCTAATATCAAGAAAAACAGCCTCAGGTTGTTTGGTTTTAATTAGAGATCTGGCTTGAGCAACATTTTCAGCCATACCAATTACTTCAATTTCAGGGCAAAATTCGGTGAGTAGCATGTGTAAATTTTCACGTGCCATCATTTCATCGTCAACTATTATTGCGGTAATTTTTTTCACTAGCTAAACCATCTTACAATAAAAAATTTCTTTTTTGGTTTTCCTAAATTTTTCGACTTCTTGGCCGACTGTTTCATTCTTTTTCTAACCTCTTTTGTTTGAATGTTTTCGTGTCGTTTTTTACCACGTTCCATGGCTTTTTTTTCAGCTTTAGCTTTTTCAACTTCTTGTTTTTGCAGTACCTTTTTTTGTTTATCTACCATTTTGTTTGAACTCGATTTACACGAAGTAAAACAGACGCTAAAGGATATTAAACAAAAAAGGATATATTTGATAGGATTCATTTTAAACAAGTTTTGTTGAGCCGAATTTACTAATTTTACGATGATGAGAAAATTATTTGCCGTATTTACTTTTATTCTATCGTTGGTATTGTCTTGTAAGAAAGATGATAATTCTACCGTGCCATTAGTTTCAGTAAACTTGTCGTTTAATTTAAATAATCCAGAGTTTGTCCATTTGCAAGTGGATAATGGTTGGACCTATGTTTCTGGAGGTTCTCGAGGAATAGTTATTTACCGAAATTCCGCTAGCGATTTCAAAGCTTTTGATAGGCATTGTCCTTATAATGCTGCAAGTAGTTGTGGAATAGTTTCAGTAGATGTTACCAACTTGGTTGGTATTGATGATTGTTGTGGGTCAAGGTTTTTACTAAGTTCAGGGCAAGTTACTCAAGGCCCGGCGTCTCGTCCACTAAAGGAATATCGTACTTCGTTTGATGGTGCTACTCTTCAAGTTTTTAATTAAAACAAATTAACCACATAAGGACATAGTTTTTCAACAATACTAACTGGTATAGAGTGCTACATAGATATCCCGATTTATCGGGATAAAACTAATGAGATACTATCATAAACTTTACTACCTTTAACTATGTTTCTATGTGGTAAAAATAATTTTGGAGATACAATGAAGACTGTTTTATATATTTTGTTGCTTGTTTTTACAAGTTCGTGTGGGTTTAACAAGGTTTTTCTTGTACCAACAAAAATTAGTACATCGCAAATTCCGTTTAAAACGGTTTACAATAAAAAGGCAGATACACTTGTAATTGAAGACAGAGAAAAGTACCAGCCTTATTTTATAAATACTGAAAATGAAATCTTAGATTATCCATATACCATAGAAAGTAAAGTTTTTGATAGTAAAAGTGGGAACAAATTGAATGCTTGGATTATTACCAACGATTCTGTTTATAATGGGCGCAACATTATATTTTTTCATGGTAATGCTGGTAATTTGGTTTCGCAACATAAAATGATGATTCCTTTTGTAAAAGCCGGCTACAAAGTTTTTATGGCCGATTACAGTGGTTTTGGATTTTCTACAGGTAAAGCCACACGTAACAATGTGTTGTTAGATGGTAATTCGGCAATAGCTTATTTTACCAGTTTAGATACCGATAAAAACCATCAATGGATTATTTATGGACAATCGTTAGGTGGACATTTAACACCAGTTGTTGCTTTAGCTAACGAACAGTTGATTGATGGAATATTAGTAGAAGGTGCTTTTACTTCGCACCAAGATATTGGTGCCAACTCAGCAGGTTTTATTGCCCGCTTGCTTATTGCAGAAAAATACAGTGCAAAAAAAGCCATACAACAGTTTAAAAAACCCGTATTGATTATACACAGTACGCACGATGAAATTATACCATACGCTATGGGTGAAAAACTGTTTGAATTAGCTAGTCAACCCAAACAATTTTACCAGGTAGATAAATGCCATATTTGTGGGCCAATATATTACTCTGAGAATATTTTGAAAAAAATGGATGAGCTTTTTGGTAAGTGATGTTATTAACGGGTGGCGTGTATGTGCAGTAGCGGATTAGAAGTACTTTCCAGTCCGTTTAGCACTAAGTTTCTTAGAAGCACAGCCCTTTGATTTACCACTTCCCCCGCTATTGCCACATACACGCTGTTATGCGTATTTATTTTTTTTATTGATCATTGTCCGAAAGAAGAGCTTTGAAGAAAAATCTGTAAACCTGTCGCCCGTTCTAATTCAATTTTTAATCGATGTTCTTCGTCTTTGTCACTCGGAAACGGTTCAATTGTCATAATAACTCCAGTCCCGTGTATTGTTAACTCTTTTATTACGGGAGAATTTACTGATAACTCACAAACATTTCCCGCCTTTTCATAGATAGAATTATAGAATAAAATTCCTGAATTGAACTTTTGGTAATTTAACGATAGTGGCAAAATAATGATTGTGCCAATAATGATTGTCGCAATTGTGCCGTTAAAAAACCATTTTCGACTTTTGCTGTTTTTTAATCCCAATATGAAGAAGACTAAAATTGATGCAAATGTTATTCCTATGAGATTTGTAATGAACAATAAAGCACTTCCATATGCTAAAATAAAATGCCCCTGTTCTAGCATTATACCACATGTGCAAAGTGGGGGAACCAGAGCTACGGCAATTGCAACACCAGATAATATAGTGGAAAATTCACTACGATAGTATCCCCAAGCACCTGCAGTGCCTGCCAATATCGCAATTCCAAGATCACGCAAATCGGGTGAAGTCCTAATTAACATTTCTTTATTGGGAGTAATATCGGGTAATGTCAGACTTATACCATAAGCAATAAGAATAGAACTAATCATTCCAAGAATAACTATTCCTAACATTCTAAAAGATTGAATTCTCCAACCTAATGCAATAGCACCGCCAAGTGCTACAATGGGCTGCCCCAATGGTGCTACAATCATCGCACCAATTATAGTTGCTGATGAGTTTTCAGAAAGTCCTAAAGAGGCAATGCCTACACTTAAAATAAGCATTAGCGCAAATGAGCTTTGCCAGTCTTTCTTGTAATGAAAAAAAAGTTTATTAAATACAGCGGTTCTTTCTTCAAAGGGAAGATCCTGAGAAAAGAAATTCTTCTCAATATAGATGTCCTTTTCGTTTGGGTCTATTTGCACGTTGTGTTGTCTTTAATTACGCATAACATGCAAATAAACAACACATGTTGTTTATTCTCACTATATGTTTATCCAAATCTAACCAAAAATGCTGAAAATCTACTTCGATTTTTTCCTTGCCCTAATATTAATCACCTCTACCACTAGCGAGAAGAATACCGCAAAATAAATGTAGCCTTTTGGTACATGTATGTGAATGGCTTCTACAATTAACATAAAACCAATTAGTATTAAAAACGAGAGAGCTAATACCTGTAGGGTTTCATGTTTGTTTACAAAGTCACTTATAGCACCAGCAAACATCATCATTACCAGTATAGACAGTATAACGGCGATAACCATTAAAATAAGTTGATTGGTTAGGCCTACTGCGGTTAATATCGAGTCGAACGAGAAAATAATATCGAGCAATACAATTTGTAAAATGGCATTGCTAAAAGCTTTTGGTTTCTTAACTTCCATTTCGTGCTCATCGCCTTCTACTTTGTGATGAATCTCTGATGTTGATTTTGCGATTAAAAATAAACCACCTACAGCTAAAATAATATCTCTCCAGCTCAACGAAAAATCGTAAACAGATAAAACAGGGTCAGTTAAACCAATTAACCAGGAAATACCCATCAAGAGCAAAATACGTACAATAAGTGCTAACGATAAACCTACAAAACGAGCTTTCTTTTGTTCTTCTTTGGGCAGCTTCCCTGCTACAATAGATATAAAAATAATGTTATCAATACCTAAAACAATTTCTAAAAATGTTAAGGTCAATAAGGCTATCCAGGTGTCGAGTGTTAAAAATATTTCCAATTTCCAATTAACCGTTTAATGCAACAACTTCTTTTACTTCGGGCAACATGCTCTTTAATAAAGATTCAATACCGTGTTTTAATGTTACTGTAGATGAAGGACAACCGCTACAAGAACCTTTTAAAATTACTTTTACCACACCATCAACATACGAATCAAACTCTATTGCACCGCCATCATTTTCAACGGCCGGTTTAATGTATTCTTCTAAAATTTCAATTATTTTGTGTTCAAAATCGGTTAACTCAGTTCCAGGTTTGGATGTCTTTACAGAACTTCCATCAGTATTTTTCACGTCAGTATTGGTTTCTGCATCCAAATGTTCTTGGGTAATGGCAATGGCACCTTCAGTATTCATAAAGTTGCTAATAAAATCGCGTAGCTCCATAATCACATCTTGCCATTCTATAGCTTCACTTTTGGTAATGGTAATGTAGTTGCCCGAGATAAAAACACCATTTACAAATGGAAAGTTAAATAATTTTTCAGCTAAAGGCGAAGGACTTCCAATACGTTGAGTAGCTAAAAATTCGTACGATTTACCATTGGTAACAATCCATCTGTTTGAAACAAATTTCATGGTACTTGGGTTTGGTGTCATTTCAGCGTAAAAAGTATATGGCAATTTTGTTGTTTCCATGTATTGATTTTTTATGTAAAATTAAGCAACAAATTAGGTTAAAAACAAAAGGCTACCGAATTTCGATAGCCTTTTGAAGAATTATTTTTTATTAGAAAATTACTCAGCTAAAACAATAATGCTGTTATTGCTCATTTCAATAACGCCACCCTTTACTTCAAAGAACAATTCTTTGTCGTTTTCAACCACTTTAATGGTTCCTGCTTTTAAGGTAGAGATAATTGGAGCATGGTTTTCTAAAATACCAAACGAACCATCAGAACCAGGTAGGTTAACTAAGCTAACTTCTCCTGAGTAAATGTTTTTTTCGGGTGTTATTATTTCTAAATGCATTGTATTCAATTTGAAAATTTGAAAATTGATCAATTTGAAGATAGCTGAATTTTCAAATTAACTCATCTTCAAACTAATTAATTTGTTATACTTCAGCTAACATTTTTCTACCTTTCTCAATAGCTTCTTCGATAGAACCTACAAGGTTAAATGCTGCTTCAGGATATTCATCAACTTTACCATCTAAAATCATGTTAAATCCTTTGATGG
This sequence comes from Flavobacteriales bacterium, assembly GCA_050248475.1. Lineage (GTDB taxonomy): Bacteria > Bacteroidota > Bacteroidia > Flavobacteriales_E > Vicingaceae > Vicingus. Next base: position 28,370 of record JBFWSH010000022.1, on the reverse strand, counting down.
TGTCTTCAATAGAAACTAACACTCCTTTTAAACCTGTAAATTGTTCTGCTACGTGGAATGGTTGAGATAAGAAACGTTGTACACGTCTTGCTCTATGAACAACCAATTTATCTTCTTCAGATAACTCGTCCATACCCAAAATAGCAATAATATCTTGTAACTGTTTGTATCGTTGTAAAGTTTCTTTAACTCTTTGTGCTGTTTCATAATGCTCTTTACCAACAATGTCAGCAGTTAAAATTCTAGAAGTAGAATCTAACGGATCAACCGCAGGATAAATACCTAACTCAGCAATTTTACGAGAAAGTACTGTAGTAGCATCTAAGTGAGCAAAAGTTGTTGCAGGAGCAGGGTCAGTTAAATCATCTGCAGGTACGTAAACCGCTTGTACAGATGTAATAGAACCTGATTTTGTTGAAGTAATACGTTCTTGCATTGCACCCATTTCTGAGGCTAATGTTGGTTGGTAACCTACCGCAGAAGGCATACGACCTAATAAAGCAGATACTTCAGAACCTGCTTGTGTAAATCTAAAAATGTTGTCGATAAAGAATAAAATATCTTTTCCTTTTCCTTCACCATCGCCATCTCTAAAGTATTCAGCTAAAGTTAAACCAGATAAAGCAACTCTTGCTCTAGCACCTGGAGGCTCATTCATTTGTCCGAAAACCAATGTTGCCATGGATTCTTCTAAACCAGCTTTATCAACTTTCGATAAATCCCATCCGCCTTTTTCCATAGAGTGTTTGAATTCTTCTCCGTATTTAATTACGCCAGATTCAATCATCTCTCTTAATAAATCATTTCCTTCTCTTGTTCTTTCACCAACACCAGCAAATACTGATAAACCTGAGTGTCCTTTTGCAATGTTGTTGATTAATTCCATGATTAATACAGTTTTACCAACACCAGCACCACCAAACAAACCAATTTTACCACCTTTTGAGTACGGTTCAATTAAGTCGATAACTTTAATACCTGTAAACAATACTTCAGTAGAAGTAGATAAATCTTCAAATTTTGGTGGTTCTCTGTGAATAGGTAGTCCACCTGTTTTGTCAACTACTCCAATACCATCAATTGCTTCACCAACTACATTAAATAACCTTCCTCTAATTTTTTCGCCGATAGGCATAATGATAGGAGCTCCAGTAGCAACTACTTCCATCCCTCTTCTTAAACCATCACTTGCATCCATTGCAATAGTTCTAATAGTATTTTCTCCTACGTGTTTCTGACATTCAAGAATGATTTTTTGGCCATTCTCTTTAGTAATTACTAATGAATCTAAGATGTTTGGAAGAGTTTGTCCGTTCTCAAAACTTACGTCGATAACTGGTCCAATGATTTGAGTTATTTTACCGTGAATTGTTGACATTTGATATATGTTTTAATTGTGTTAATGTCTGTTTTAAATTGGCTGCAAAAGTAAAATATTTTATTTAATTACTAAAGCATTATGAATAATATTATTTTTATAAAATAAAAATCATTTTAATAGTGATATTTGCACTTGAACTTACTAGGGTAAAAACAAAAATTTACAACCTGATTTAATGAATATTTATCGACATATAGATGAGTTTTTGTCAAAAAAAAATGTGGTGATTACTACAGGCACTTTTGATGGGGTTCATTTAGGTCATAAAAAAATAATTGAGCAAGTAGTTTCTGCTGCCAAGAAAATAGCTGGTGAATCGGTTATTTTAACCTTTTTTCCTCATCCCCGAATGGTGTTATATCCAGAAAGTAACGATTTAAAGTTACTAAACACTATTGACGAAAGAATAGAATTATTAAAAAACTCAGGAATCGACCATTTGATTATTCATCCATTTTCGATGGAATTTTCACGAATTACATCGTTAGATTTTGTTCGTGATATTTTGGTGAATAAATTGAATACCAAAATTTTGGTCATTGGTTATGATCATCATTTTGGTAAAAATAGAGAAGGTTCTTTTCATCACTTAAAAGAGTATGGACCGCTTTATGGTTTTGAAGTAGAAGAAATTCCTGCTCAAGAAATACAACAAATAAACATAAGCTCTACAAAAGTTCGTAATTCACTATTAATAGGGGAAATTCAAGCTGCCAATCAATTTTTGGGTTATCCTTATTTTATCAATGGAACAGTTGTTGATGGGGATAAAATAGGTAGAGAGCTAGGTTTTCCAACAGCTAACATTAAAGTTGATGAGGATTATAAACTGATTCCAGGAAATGGGGTGTATGCGGTTAAAATTAATATCGATAAAGCCAGTTACATAGGTATGTTAAATGTTGGTACCCGACCAACATTAAATAGAGAGCAGGAAACTATTGAGGTAAATATTTTTAATTTTAATGAACAGATTTACAATAAACCTATTCGTGTAGAGTTTCTTGAGAAGATTAGGAACGAAATTAAATTTAACGAGTTATCCGAATTACAACAACAATTAAATAATGATAAACAAAAAGTACTTCAATTATTTTCTTAGTATAACAATTTTATTGTTTTGCTCTACCACTTTGTGTTCTCAAGTATTTGATTATAAATTACTTGATACTATTCCTGAACTTACTCTTGAACAAGCTTTAAAAAAAGATCCGTTAACTGTTTATAGACTAAATTTAAAAAAACAAAAATTAGTTGATTTACCTGAGAGCATAACTCAATTTAAAAACCTACAAACTTTAGATATTAGTAAAAATAAACTGAATCATTTTCCTTCGGTAATAGTTAAATTTGAGTTTCTACAAAGTTTAAATATATCCGATAATAAAATTGAAACTATACCAAAAGAAATTGGCAACTTAATTTACCTTAAAGAATTTAGTGCCAATCAAACAGAAATTTCTACTTTGCCCTCAGAAATAGGAAAATTAAAACAATTAAAATATTTAGATGTTTGGGGTTCAAATTTAGCATCGTTTCCCGAAGAAATTAGTCAACTACAAGAAACACTTAAAGAGATAGATATGCGAGTGATAATGATGAGTGATGCTGAACATAAAAAAATAAAAGAATTACTTCCAACCACCAAAATCCATTTTTCTAAATCGTGCAATTGTGGTTTCTAACTATATTATTTACATTTGCTCACAACCTTTATAAAGGAGTAGTCGTTTAAGTATAGGTAATGAAATTGAGGTATAATATAATTTTTGTATTAATAATATTGCTTTGTGTGGAAAATTCGTTTGCTCAGGATGAATTGTTATTTCTGAATGGTAAGGAATTAAAAGGAGAAATATTAAATGTTACTAACTATGAAATTACTTTTAAAGACCTTAAAGGTAAAGAAATGGTTATTGATAACTATAGAGTGTTTTCCTATCATAGAGATAATAAGGAAACTCTTACCTATAAGTACGATACCTTAGAAGGTAATTTTTTAAAAGAACAAGATATGAGAATGTTTGTTTATGGCGAAAAAGACGCTTACAAATCATATCATTCTCGATTTTCAAATACGATGGGATTTGCTGCAGGTGGAATTGCAGGCTATTTTATGCATAAAGAACAGGCTTTTATTTATTCGGTTGCACCGCTAGTATATACGTCCGTTACGTTAATTTTTCCCACATCTGTAAAACAAAAACGACTTAATGATTTGCAATATTTAAAAGAAGAAGAATATTTACGTGGACATGAACGTGTTGCCAGAAGTAAGCGTACTCAAAATGCACTTAAAAGTAGTTTTATAGGTATGGGTGCAGGGTTTTTAATTAGTTTTTTAGTGAACGGAAATTCTAATTAATTTCATTCCATTGAGGTCGCTAATTTTTTTCATAAGAAGTATAGTTTATAGCAACTTATTTGTTTCGCTTTGTATTACCCTTTTAACTCATCAGACCTATATTTTGTTACACATTCCACAAGAACATTCCTTTAATGTTTTAGCACTTGTTTTTTGTTCAACGTTTTTTACTTATAACTTTCAGCGTATTTATAGGCTTCGAAGTGTTGAGTTGTTAGGCAAACTTATTGGGATACGTCTGGGGTGGATTATCCGAAATAGAAAACGTTTGTTTTTTGCTTCATTATTATCATTAGTATTTAGTGTGTATTTCATGTTTCAACTTAGTCTGTCTGTTTTTTTGATGATGATACCATTAGCTTTATTTTCGATATTATATGTGATACCCGTATTATCTAAAAAGAAAGCCATTAGAGATTTGCCTTTTGCCAAAATATTTGTGATTTCAATTGTATGGTCGGTAGTTATGGTTGCCATTCCTGTTGTAAATTATAGTGGATTTGAGGGCTTGACCCAAAGTTCCTCTTTAATCTTATTGTTTGAACAGTTTATATTTATATTGGCAATAACTCTACCTTTTGATGTTCGCGATTTAAGATATGACATGGAGTCCAATATTCAAACTATTCCATTATATATAGGTATTAAAAATACCATTACCTTGTCGCATGGTTTGTTGGTACTAGTATTTGTTCTAAAATGGATTCAATATGCATATTTAGAGCAGTTGAGCTTACCTCAACTGATTGCTACTGGGATAACTATATTTCTGTCAGGGTTTATTATTGCATTCACATCACTCCGAAGATCTGAGTTGTTCTTCTCTGGTTTTGTTGATGGAACGATGATAATTATGTATTTAGGAATATTGGTGTTAGAGTATTAATCTGATGCTTTTTTTTCTCTGTTTTTTTTGTATATTCTAATTCCTATCATTAACAAGATAGAGAAAACAACTAACCCTAAAATTCCCCAAAACCAACCAATTTCATTTTTAAGAACCACTAAAAATACAATTGCGAAAAGTAATACAGTAGCTACTTCATTCCATATCCTTAACTTAAAAGAAGAGTACTTGATTTCATTTTTTTGAAGTTGACTGTATATACGTTGACAAGCAAAATGATACAGGTACAGAGCCACTACAAAAGTTAATTTAATGTGCATCCATGGAGAAAGTAGAAATCCCTGTCCTTGAGGAGTACCAAATAGTAGCCAGCTTGCAAAAATCAGTGTCAGAATTGCAGATGGCCAGGTAATACCATACCACAGGCGTTTGCTCATTATTTTATACTGTCGCTGTAAAATCGCTTTAGCGTTCTCATCTTCATCTTCGGCCTCAACATGATAAATGAATAAGCGAACAATATAAAACAGGCCTGCAAACCAAGTAACCACAAAAATGATATGTAGGGCCTTTAAATAAAAATAATCCATGGTTCTTTTCTTAAAAAAACTAAATTACAATAATCTTTTAATTGGTTTTGCATAATCAGTAATTTTGGGGCATGGAAAAAAAGGGAGTTTTGTTGGTAAATTTAGGTACGCCTGATAGTCCTTCTGTTAAAGATGTAAGAAAATATCTTCGCGAATTTTTAATGGATAAATATGTAATTGATTTGCCTGTTGTCATCAGGTGGATACTCGTCAATTTAATTATAGCGCCTTTTAGAGGTCCAAAATCAGCAAAAATATATCAAGAACTTTGGACAGAAAATGGATCTCCTTTGTTGTACTATGGTAAAAAAGTAGAGCAACTGGTACAACAAAAAATGGGTGATGGATATTATGTGAAATTGGCAATGCGCTACCAACACCCATCAATAAAAAGTGTTTTGGCGCAATTTAAAAAAAATAACATTACTGATTTGGTTGTCATTCCAATGTATCCTCAACATGCTTCTTCATCTACCTTGTCGAGCATTAAAAAAGTGGAGTCGGTTTTAAAAGAAATGAGCTATAATCCAAAAGTACGAATGGTGGAGAATTTTGTGAGCAATCCAAAATTTATTGAGGCATTTGCAGCTAATGGTAATAAACACTGGTTAACAGGTAGATACGAAAAAGTTTTATTCAGTTATCATGGAATACCAGAACGACATATTTTAAAAGATTGTGAAAATGGATATTGTGAGTTAAATGAAAAATGTTGTGCTGTTTATAGCGAAAAAAATATACTTTGCTATCGAGCTCAATGTTATGAAACATCACGTTTAATTGCTAAAGCCATGAATTTAAAAGAAAACGAATACGATGTGGCTTTTCAATCGAGATTGGAGACTCGTGCTCGTGACCCATGGCTGAAACCCTATTCAGATATAGTGACTGCTGATTATCCTAAAAATGGAATTAGAAATGTATTAGCATTTTCACCATCTTTTATCGCCGATTGTTTGGAAACTACTATTGAGGTAGGTGGGGAGTTTAAAGAAATCTTCCATGAGAATGGTGGCGAAAACTGGCAATTGGTTGAAAGTTTAAATGAAAGCCCAATTTGGATTGAAGCAATTGAACAAATGATTTCAAATAAATAAAAAATCGTATCAAATAACTACCTTTGATTAACAAAACAACAAAACATGAAATACACTCCAATACATAAATCGTTATACATTAACAACAGAGCAAATTTTGTAAAGCACTTGAAACCAAAATCGGTTGCAATTTTTAACTCTAACGATATTATGCCAACTAATGCAGATGGGTTGATGCCTTTTCGTCAAAACAACGATTTACTATATTTATCGGGAATAGACCAAGAAGAATCAATTTTGTTAATTGCTCCAAATGCAATTAATCCTAAACATCGTGAAATTTTGTTTGTGAAAGAAACCAGCGAGTTGATAGCGATATGGGAGGGTGCTAAATTAACTAAAGAACAAGCTACTGAACAATCAGGTATTGAAACGGTATATTGGACTTCGCAGTTCGATCAAATTTTCCATTCATTAATGACTGAATCAGAACATGTTTATTTGAACCAAAACGAACATTTAAGAGCTGTAACTACGGTAGAAACTCGTGATGACAGATTTAGAAAAACCTGTAAAGAAAAATACCCTTTGCATGAATACGAAAGGTTGGCTCCAATAATGAGAAAACTTCGCCCAATAAAATCTCAATTAGAAGTTGATGCTATACAACATGCATGTAACATTACCGAAAAAGGAATTAGAAGACTGTTAAAATTTATTAAGCCAGGAGTAATGGAGTACGAAATAGAGGCAGAATTGGCTCACGAATTTTTAATGAATCGATCCCGTGGTTTTGCCTATGAACCAATTATTGCATCAGGATTTAACGCTTGTGTGTTGCATTATGTAGAAAACAATAAAGAATGTAAGGCTGGAGATGTTATTTTGTTGGATGTAGGTGCTGAATACGGAAATTATGCTTCAGATTTAACTCGTTGTATTCCTGTTAGTGGGAAATTTACTTCCCGACAAAAAGAAGTATACAATGCCGTATTAAGAGTGATGAGATCCGCTACAAGTATGCTAGTTCCAGGAACTTTACATGATGAGTACCATGCTAAAGTAGGAGAAATAATGGAAGCAGAATTGATAGGTTTGGGTTTGTTAGATAAAAAGGATGTGGCAAAACAAGATCCTAAAAATCCGTTGTATAAAAAATATTTTATGCATGGAACATCGCATCATTTAGGTTTAGATGTGCATGATGTAGAAGAACGAAACAGACCTTTTGAAGCTGGAATGGTTTTAACCGTTGAACCAGGCATTTATATTCGTGAAGAAAATTTAGGAATCAGATTGGAAAATGATGTTTTAATTACCAATAATGGTCCGGTTGACCTAATGGCAAACATTCCTCTTGAAGCTGACGAAATTGAAACCTTGATGAACTCTTAAATCATATATAACATTGAATTCTTTTGCAGAACAGAAACTGATTTTTAAAAATATTCAGGTTAGTTATACTGATGGAGGAAAAGGTAAAGCGGTGGTATTTTTGCATGGTTTTTTAGAAGACAAAACTATTTGGAAAGATTTTTCAATTCAACTTTCTGAAAAATATCGTGTTATTACTATTGATCTGTTGGGTCATGGCCAAACAGAATGTTTGAGTTATGTTCATACCATGGAAGAAATGGCAAAAGCTGTTTATTTTGTTTTAAGAAAGTTAAAAATCAGAAAATTCTTTTTAGTAGGTCATTCATTAGGTGGTTATGTGAGTTTAGCTATGGCAGAAGAATTTCCAGATAATATTAAAGGGTTGTGTATGTTTCATTCTACCGCTCGTGGTGATAGTGAAGAAAAACAAAAAGACCGAGATAGAGCTATAAAAGTGGTAAAACAAAACAAAAGTTTGTTCATCAATGAGGCCATTCCTAATCTGTTTTACACCAAAAATAAATCGTACAAAAAAGAAATCAATCAGATTAAAACCATTGCATTAAACACTTCTTTACAAGGCATAGTAGCAGCTTTGGAGGGAATGAAAAATAGGATGGATAGAGAAATTATTTTAAACTTTGCGCCTTATCCGGTGTTGTATATAATTGGTAAGGAAGATAATATTTTGCCATACCAAGCTCTAGTTGAACAGGCAGAATTACCAAAAGAAGGTTCTTATTTATTGCTTGAAGATGTTGGCCATGTTGGTTTTGTGGAAGCGAGAGATAAAACGTTAAAAGCTTTAAAAACATTTTTTTCTAAAAATTGATGAGTGTAAACGAAACGATTTTAACTCAACAAATTAAGGCTGAAGCAAGTCGGTTGGGGTTTTCGTTTTGTGGAATTTCAAAAGCTGAATTTTTAGAAGAAGAAGCACCTAGATTAGAAAATTGGCTAAAAAATAAACTGCATGGAAAAATGCAGTACATGGAAAATTATTTTGATAAAAGACTTGATCCAACCTTATTGGTTGAAGGTTCAAAATCAGTAATTTCTTTAATGTACAACTATTATCCCAAAGAACTACAGCGAGAAGATTCGTTTAAAATTTCGAAATATGCTTACGGTGAAGATTACCATCATGTTATCAAAAATAAATTAAAAGAATTGACTCAATTTTTAACTGATGAGATTGGAGAAATAAATGCCCGAATATTTACCGATTCTGCACCCGTTTTAGATAGGGCTTGGGCAAAAAAAAGTGGCTTGGGTTGGATAGGTAAAAATTCCATGCTAATCAATCCAAAAAAAGGTTCGTTTTTCTTTTTAGCAGAAATTATTTTAGATGTTGAATTGGATATTGATGGCCCAATAAAAGATTATTGTGGAACTTGTAATGCATGTATTGATGCTTGCCCAACTGAAGCAATTTTGCCCAACAAGGTGATTGATGGAAGTAAATGTATTTCTTATTTTACCATTGAACTTAAAAACGAAATTATACCCCATGAAGTAAAGGGAAAATTTGATGATTGGATCTTTGGTTGTGATCTTTGTCAGGATGTTTGCCCTTGGAATAGATTTTCAGAACCAACACATGAATACTTATTTAATCCCAATCAAAAACTGTTAAATTATTCCAAACAAGAGTGGACAGAATTAACAGAAGAAATTTTCAATGAAATTTTTAAAAATTCGGCAGTTAAGAGAACTAAGTTTGAGGGGTTGAAAAGGAATTTGAATTTTATTTCCAACGATTAGTTTCCCCAACGATAACTTTCGTTTTCTAGACCCATTAAATCAACTACACGGTCAACAACAGTTTTAGCAACTTCTTCAATGGTTTTGGGTTTACTATAAAAACTTGGTGTTGCCGGACAAATAATTCCACCTGCTTCGGTTATTGTTTTCATGTTGTTGAGATGAATCAAATTGTAAGGAGTTTCTCTTGCTACCAAAATCAATTTTCGTCGTTCTTTTAATATCACATCGGCAGCACGGGTCGTTAAATCGTTAGAGATTCCACATGCAATTCTTCCAATAGTTCCCATAGAGCAGGGTATAACTATCATGGTATCGAATTTTGCTGAACCAGAGGCAAAAGGTGCGTTAAAGTCCATTTTGTCATAAAACTGAAAATTGTAGTTGCTAAAGGTTTCATTTCCTAATTCATGTTTCCAAACAAATTTTGCATTATCGCTCATAACTATACCAACTTCAATACCTTGTTGAGAACCTAAAAAATCCAATAAAAGTTTAGCATAAATACTGCCCGATGCACCAGTAATGGCAATTACAATTTTTCTTTTCATTTTATTTGTTGAATTGATAACGAAGAGTGAAATTCAAATCTAAATTATACCAGCCTCTATTAAAAAGTTGATTTAAGATCCCAATTTGTTGGTCAAGATTTTGAAAATCACGAATTGGAACAAGTGAGTTTTTAGACCTTAAATTAAAAATAAAATGATCATTTAATTTGTAATTAATCCCCAAAAAACCACCAAAATCGTAAGATTTAAAAGGGAATGGCCTGTCATCTCTTTTACCAAATTCATCGCTCATGGTATAGTTTAGAAAAACACTGTAATAAACCCCAGTTTCAAACAAGAAGGATTTATGATGGTAACGAATGGCTATAGGTATTTCAATGTAGTTGATGTTAAGATGAAATTCGTCATAGTCACCTTGGCTAGTGTTTGGATTTTTCTGACTGCCTTTGTTAATATAGTACATTTCCAATTGCGTGGAGAATTTTTCAGAAATGGATACGTTTGTAAATCCCCCTAAAATAAAACCAAGTTTATTATATCCGCCATAACCATCTCCTTCCACTTGAGAACCACTTAATCCAGCCACTGCCCCTACTCTGAAAACTTGAGCATAAAGGGTTGAGAAAACACAAAAAAATAAAACTGAAAACAGTAGCTTTTTCATGTAGTAAAATTAACCAAAAATTAAACTGTTATTTCTCTAAAAGTTCTTTAATTAATTGAGGAAGTCCCTCAGTGGCTTTTTTCTTAATGTGAATTAAATTTTTTCGTTTCCAAATAGAAACTTCTTTTGGGTCTATTAAATAAATTTTACAATTGCCTGGAGTACAATCAATTAAATTTGCTGCGGGATATACATTTAGTGATGTTCCGATAACGACCATAATGTCAGCATTCTCGCAAAGTTCTGCCGCTTTATCCATATTCGGCACAAATTCCCCAAACCAAACTACATCAGGTCGCAGTTGATAGCCATTTTCACATAAATCTCCCAGGTTTAATTTATTTCCTTTAATTGGATAGGTTTTTTGTGTTTCAGTACTTCTTGATTTTAGAAGTTCACCATGAAGATGTAAAACATTTTTAGAACCAGCTCGTTCATGTAAGTCATCGATGTTTTGAGTAATTAAACTTACATCAAATTTTTCTTCGAGTAAGGGTATTGAAAAATGAGCATCATTTGGTTGAGCTTCTAGAACTTGTTTTCTTCTCATGTTGTAAAAGTTGAGAACAAGTTCTGGATTAGAATTCCACGCCTCTGGGGTTGCCACTTCTTCAATCTTATAGTTTTCCCAGAGTCCATCAGAATCTCTAAAAGTTTTTAATCCACTTTCAGCACTTATCCCTGCACCCGAAAAAATCACAATTTTTTGCATTCTAAAATTTAAATTAGGACATAAATATAGCTAAATATTAATTGAAAATTCAAGTTTTCCATTCGTTAGAATATTATTACTTTTACGGGTTCGAGAATTTTATAAAATAATGGGGAAAAGTAGAAAAGAAATAGATGCGTTGGAGTACCACGCACAAGGAAAACCAGGTAAAATTGAAGTAATACCAACCAAACCTTATAGTTCGCAAAGAGATTTGTCGTTGGCTTATTCGCCAGGTGTAGCGGTACCATGTTTAGAGATTGCTGCAAAACCAGAAGATGTATATAAGTATACAGCAAAAGGAAATTTAGTAGCTGTTATTTCAAACGGTACAGCTGTACTTGGTTTGGGTGATATAGGAGCTTTAGCTTCAAAGCCGGTTATGGAAGGCAAAGGGTTGTTGTTTAAAATATTTGCTGATATTGATGTATTTGATATAGAAGTGGATGCCTCAGATGTTGATTTATTTGTGAATACTGTAAAGGCAATAGCACCTACATTTGGAGGAATTAATTTAGAAGATATTAAAGCACCAGAATGTTTTGAGATAGAACGTAGATTAAAAGAGGAATTAAAAATCCCTTTAATGCACGATGATCAGCATGGTACAGCAATTATTTCTTCAGCAGCCTTATTAAACGCAGTAGAATTAGCAGGAAAAAAAATTGGAGATATCAAATTGGTAGTGAGTGGTGCAGGAGCATCTGCAGTTTCCTGTACTAAACTATACATCACTTTAGGGATTGATCCTAAAAATATTGTAATGTTAGATAGTGATGGAGTAATTCGGGCAGATAGAGAGAATTTGGCAGAATCAAAAAAACAGTTTGCAACCAAACGTGATTTGAATACTTTGACAGAAGCGATTAAAGATGCTGATATGTTTTTAGGTTTATCAAAAGGTGGTATCCTAACTAAAAAAATGGTTCAGTCAATGGCAGAAAATCCGATAGTTTTTGCTTTAGCAAACCCTGACCCAGAAATACCATATAAAGATGCAGTTTCTGCGCGCAAAGATATTATTATTGCAACTGGTAGATCTGACTATCCCAATCAGGTTAACAATGTTTTAGGGTTTCCTTTTATTTTTAGAGGAGCTCTTGATGTAAGAGCAACCTGTATTAATGAGGAAATGAAATTGGCTGCCGTAAAAGCCATTGCCGCTTTAGCTAGAGAAACTGTTCCTGAAGAAGTTAATGAAGCATATTCTGAAAAAAATATAGTGTTTGGCAAGGACTTTATTATTCCAAAACCTTTGGATCCAAGATTGTTAACCTCTATTGCGCCTGCTGTAGCTAAGGCGGCAATTGATTCAGGTGTAGCACAATTTGTAATTAAAGATTGGGAAGAATATAGAGAGCAGTTAGCTAAACGACTTGGATTAGATAACAAGTTGCTTAAAAATATTACTCAAAAAGCGAAAAGAAGCCCTAAACGTGTCGTTTTTGCTGAAGCAGATAATTATAAAACATTAAAAGCAGCTACAATAGTTCATGATGAAGGTATTGCTAAACCAATTTTATTGGGTAAACTTAAACGTATAGAAGAAATTGCAAAAGAATTTAACTTGGATATTGAAGGGTTAACAATTATAGACCCTAGAAGTTCGAAGGAACAAGTTCGAAAAACCAAGTATGCTCAACTGTTGTTTGAAAAAAGAAAACGTAGAGGAGTTACTTTAATGGAAGCTAGAGATATGGTTCGTAGCAGAAACTATTTTGGATCTTGTATGGTTGAATTTGGCGATGCCGATGCTTTAATCTCTGGTTTAACTAGAAATTACAGAAACACTATCCGTCCTGCTCTGCAGGTTATTGGAAAAGATGACAAAACCAGTAAAATTGCTGGAATGTATATTATGTTTACCAAACAAGGCCCATTTTTCTTTGCTGATACTACAGTAAATGTTAATCCAAGTGTTCAGGATATTGTTGATATTACACTATTAACTGCAAAAATGGTTAAACGATTAAATATTGTTCCTCGAATTGCATTACTGTCATATTCAAATTTCGGTTCGTCAGAAGAATCAGACGCTATTAAAATGCGTGAGGCTGCAAAAATATTGCACGAACAACATCCAGAATTAATTGTGGATGGTGAAATTCAAGCAAATTTTGCACTGAATACTGAACTAAGAGACGAGATTTTTCCATTTTCAGAATTATCTAAGAAAAATACAAATACATTGATATTTCCAAATCTTTCATCAGGAAACATTGCATATAAACTAATGCAAGAAATGGCAAACTTTGAAACAATAGGGCCTATATTGTTGGGGATGAAAAAACCAGTTCACATTCTCCAGTTAGGTAGTTCAGTTAGGGAAATTGTAAACATGGTAACTATTGCTGTTGCTGATGTTCAAACACGAAAATAAATTATGATAGCTCAAATAAAAGGTAGATTAATAGAGAAAACACCAACCTATGTTGTGATCGATTGTGGTGGTGTAGGGTATCACTTACATATTTCTTTAAATACATTTTCAAAAATTGACAATGATGAAAATTGTTTACTGTTTACACATTATGTGGTTCGTGAAGATGCTCATTTATTGTACGGGTTTAAAGAGAAAAGTGAACGTGAATTGTTTCGTCAGTTAATTTCAGTATCAGGTGTAGGTTCGAGTACTGCAATGATGATTCTTTCATCGCTTTCTCCGGATGAAACCAAAGTTGCTATCATTTCTGGAAATGTGAATGTATTGAAAAGTGTAAAAGGAATTGGCCTAAAATCTGCCGAACGAATTATTATTGATTTAAGAGATAAGATTGGTAAGTCTGACGGGACTGAAATTTTTTCTACAACATCAAACAATACAATCAAAGAAGAAGCGTTAAGTGCACTTGTTATGCTGGGATTTTCTAAAATTCCAGCGGAGAAAGTATTGACTAAAATTATGGCAGAAACATCTGTTTTAACAGTAGAAGAGCTAATTAAACGAACCTTAAAAAGTCTTTAACTAGCTAAGTTTGTTTTGATAAATAGTAGAAAAACATATAATAATATATTATTAATTGTGGGGTTGTCAGTTTTGATAACCCTTGTTAACTACATAGCAAACCCCAGTTTATCCAATGCGGTACCACATAATAATATGCTGGCATATACTATGGAAAATCCATTGGATAGCCCAGAAATAGAATTGCCTTTTCCATTTAAAGACGGAGTTGGTAATCCTGATGAAAATAATAGTGGAGGACTGTATTTGAATGATCCTTCAAATGTTGAAAAAGGTTTTGAATATGACTCAGAAACCGAAAACTATAATTATTACGAAAAGGTTGGAGGTAAGTATGTTAAATATCCAACTTATATGGATTTTGAGGAGTATATCAATTATGATTCCAAAAAATCATTACAAAATTATTGGAGAGAAAAAGCTGCTGCAGATGATATTAATCAGACCAAAGGATTTAGACCTTCATTAACCGTAAAAGGTAAAGCTTTCGATAGAATTTTTGGAGGAAATACTATTGACATTAGGCCTCAAGGTTCTGCAGAATTAACTTTTGGAATAAACCGCTCTACCAGAGATAATCCTGCTTTGCCTGCTAATCAACGAAGCACCACTACATTCAATTTTGATCAAAAGATTCAACTGAATGTAGTAGGTAATATTGGAGAAAAACTAAAGTTATCCACAAGCTATAATACCGAAGCAACATTTGATTTTGAGAATCAAATGAAAATAGAATATACTGGATATGAGGATGAGATTATTCAAAAAATTGAAGCAGGAAACGTTTCGTTGCCATTAAAAGGTTCTTTAATTACGGGAAGTCAGACACTTTTTGGCGTTAAAACAGAATTAAAATTTGGACGACTTTACGTAACAAGTGTGTTGTCGCAAGAACGTGGAGAGAAAAAGGAGATAAATGTACAGGGTGGAGCTCAAATTCAGGTTTACGAAAAACCTGCATCTGATTATGAAGATAATAAACATTACTTTTTATCGCATTATTTTAGGGATAATTACGAGAATTTTTTATCATCACCTCCAGTTATTAGTTCAAGAGCGAATATTATTAAAGTTGAGGTGTGGACTTCTAATATTAATAATGCAGTAGAAAATACAAAAAATATTATTGGATTTATGGATTTGGGAGAAGCCACTCAAACCAATATCTATAATGATGCACTTGTTACAGATGCTAATATTAGTCCAAATACTAATTTTCCCCTCAATGCTGCAAACAATTTATACGATAATATAGATAGTTTTTATTTGGCAGCTCCTGCAATTAGAGGGTTTGTTACAGCAAGTCAGGAGTTAGAAGCATTAGGCTATGAAAATGGTACTGATTTTGAGAAATACGAAAATGCTCGACTATTAAACCCTTCAGAATATACATTAAATCCACAGTTAGGTTACATTTCCTTAAATTCCACACTTCAGCCTGATCAAATTTTATGTGTTGCATTTCAATATACGTTAGATGGTCAAGTTTATCAGGTAGGTGAGTTTTCAACTGATGGGATAGCAGGTCAAAATGCACTATATGTCAAGATGTTAAAAGCGTCAATCCTAAATACTAATTTGCCTACATGGGATTTAATGATGAAAAATGTGTATGCTTTAGGTGCCTACAACATTTCACCAACTGATTTCTTCTTAAATATTGATTATTTGAACCCTGCAACAGGAGTGCAAATTCCGTTTATTCCAGAGGATAATTTAAGTGATCTGCCAATTATTGGATTGATGAATTTGGATCGATTGAACAATAATAATCAAGCAAGTCCTGATGGAGTTTTTGATTTTATTAATGGAGTTACTATCAATACAAACACAGGTAGGGTGTATTTTCCGGTTTTAGAGCCTTTTGGAAATCATTTAAGATCAAAGTTTACAAATCCTGTAACAGCTGATAAGTATGCTTTTGATTCGTTATATACTACAACACAAATTTTGGCAAAACAAGATGTAAATAAGAATAGATTTACTATTAAAGGAAAATATTCATCATCATCTAGTGCAGACATATCATTAAATGCATTAAATGTTCCTCAAGGGTCTGTTGTGGTTACTGCCGGGGGTGCAACCCTGACTGAAAATGTAGATTATACTGTTGATTATAATTTAGGTAGAGTTAAGATTATTAACGATGGTATTTTACAATCAGGAACACCAATAAAAATATCTTTAGAAAGCCAGTCGTTATTCAATATTCAGACTAAAACCATGATGGGAACAAGGCTGGATTATAGAATAAGTGAAAAATTTAATATCGGAGGAACAATAATTAATTTATCAGAAAGACCATTAACTCCAAAAATTAATATTGGAGATGAGCCGATTAATAATACAATATATGGATTTGATTTAACTTATTCCACAGATGCACCTTTTTTAACCAGATGGGCTGATAAATTACCCATATATAGCACAAAAGAAAAATCTACACTTACAGTTGAGGGAGAGTTTGCTCATTTATTACCTGGTAATCCATCTGCAATTAGTAAAGCAGGGACTGCCTATTTAGATGATTTTGAAGGTAGTCAATCTACTATTGACCTGTCAACGTTTACTATGTGGAATTTAGCAAGTACACCTCAAGGGCAACCGGATTTATTTCCAGAAGGAGATGGTTTAGTTTCAAACACATTGGCTTATGGATTTAATAGAGCGAAGTTAGCATGGTATGTAATTGATCCATTATTTTGGAGAAACGATTCGAGAACTCCTTCGCATATTCAGAGTAATCCAAATATGCAGTCGAATCATTACATGAGAGAGGTTTTACAAACAGAGGTGTTTCCAAATAAAAGCTTAACAAACGGTATTGTAACTAATATGCCTATTTTGGATCTGGCTTATTATCCAACCGAAAGAGGTCCTTACAATTTTGATGATGGAAGTTTCTCAGGTGCTGCTGGATTAGCTCCGGATGGGACATTGAATAATCCTACAACTCGTTGGGGGGGAGTAATGCGTCGAATTGAAACTACCGATTTCGAATCTTCCAATGTAGAATTTATTCAGTTTTGGGTAATGGATCCCTTCAACGATGAAGATGGAAACCCAGCTCATGGAGGAGGCCAGCTATATTTCAATTTAGGAAATATTTCAGAAGACATTTTAAAAGATTCTCGAAAAAGCTTCGAAAATGGGTTACCCATTACTGCTATTGATTACAATACAGGTGCTAATGCTAATTTAGTAGATACTACAATTTGGGGAAGGGTTCCAAAAGTGCAAGCGTTGGTAAATGCTTTTGATAATACACCTTCAACTAGACCATTTCAAGATATTGGATATGATGGTTTGAATGACGTAGACGAAGCAACGTTTTTTGGATCATCTTTTGGCTCTGACCCTGCTGCGGATAATTATCACCACTATAGAGGATCTGATTTTGATGCTGCACAATTAGACGTTTTACAACGATATAAAAAATTTAACGGACCAGAAGGAAATTCACCAACATCGGCTCAATATACTGAATCATACTCTACTTCTGCTACAACCAGACCTAATGTTGAGGATATTAATTTAAACAATAACTTAGATTTCAAGGAAAGCTATTATCAATATGTAGTAAACATGAGCCCAGCTCAAGTTAATCCGGGTAACGTTGGAAACAATTATATTACCAATGTTTTAGAAACATCTGTTCGAACACCAAATGGACAAACTAGGAATATTAGATGGTACCAATTTAAAATTCCCATTCGTGAACCAGAAAAGATTGTAGGGAATATTCAAGATTTTAAATCTATTCGATTTATGAGAATGTTCATGAAAGGATTTAATGAGAAAATTGTTCTGCGTTTTGCTCAATTGGAATTGGTTAGAGGAGAATGGAGAAAATATGATGGTAGTTTGTTAAGTTTAGGAGATTATATAGGTACTGATGACAATACTACCTCTTTTATTATTTCTGCAGTTAACATTGAAGAAAATAGTAGTAAAACTCCTGTTAACTATGTAATACCTCCAGGTATTTTAAGAGAGATAAATCCAAACCCTACAAGTAATAACACAGGACTAAATCAATTAAATGAGCAGGCATTGTCATTAAATGTATGTAATTTAAAAGATGGAGACGCACGTGCAGGATTTAAAATTATGGATGTAGACATTCGTCGCTACAAAAAACTTAAAATGTTTATTCATGCAGAGCAAAGTAATCCCTCGAAGCCATTAAATGATAATGACTTGACTGTTTTTATAAGAATGGGAACAGATTTCAATAACAACTATTATGAATATGAGGTGCCATTAAAAGTTACACCAGCAGGATATTACAATAAAGATATTGAAAGCGATCAGTATTCCGTTTGGCCTGAATCGAATAACATAGAATTAGTGTTTACTAAATTGACTGATTTAAAATTGAAACGTAATCAGTTGATGTCAGATCCTCAGTCGGGAATCAATATTATAAAAGCATACGAGGAGGAAGATGGTAAGAACAAGATTAAGGTAAAAGGGAATCCAAACTTAGCAGAGGTGAGGGTGTTTATGATTGGTATTAGAAATAATAAACAATCATCACTCCGACCCGGGGATGATGGTTTAGAAAAATGTGCAGAAATTTGGGTGAACGAGTTAAGAATGTCAGATTTTGATAATGAGGGAGGTTGGGCTGCTCAAGCTCGTATGACGGCACAAATTGCAGATTTAGGGAACATAACTTTAGCAGGAAGTTACTCTACACCTGGCTTTGGTAGTGTACAGCAAAAATTAAACGAACGTCAAATTGTAACCAAAAAAAGTTATGATTTATCTACGGGAGTTGAGTTAGGTAAATTCATACCTGAGAAAGTAGGAATTAGTTTACCCATGTATTTTAGCCAAACAGAAGGTAAGGTTACTCCAAAATATAATCCCTTAGATCCAGATATTCTTTTGGATGAGCTACTAAATAATGATGACTTTTCTCAAGAATACAGGGATTCTGTTGGATTTAGAACAGAAGAATATATGAAGCGTAAAAGTATCAACTTTACCAATGTTCGAAAACTTCGTCCAAAGGGACAATCAAAGGCACATTTTTACGATGTTTCTAATTTATCGTTTAATTTTGGCTACTCAAAATCGTATATGAGAAATGCTGATACACAGTTTGATACCAAGAAAAATTATAAAGGAGGAATAGCTTACTCATTTAGCAATAATCCAAAAAATTATACACCATTTAGTGATTCAAAAATTGGTAAGAAGAAGGCTTTTTTGCTCATCAAAGATTTTAATTTTTATTTAGCACCAAAACAATTAACCTTTCAAACTGATGTTGATAGAATGTATTCCGAAAGAAGAGCTAGAAATAATACTGGTTTTGCTTTTGAGATGCCAACTTACTATCAAAAATATTTTTATTGGAATAGGGTTTATGCTCTAAAATTTGATTTAACAAAAGCACTTACTTTTAATTTTAATGCGACCAACAAAGCATCTATTAATGAGCCATTAACGGCAAAGGGGCGTGTAAATAAAGATTATAAAGATGAATATCAACAATGGAAAGATACTGTTTATCAGAGTTTTAGAGAGGGGGGGATAAATACAAACTATCATCATTCATTTAGCTTTAATTATGATGTGCCTATTGGTAAAATACCATTTTTAGATTTTATTACATTTTCGGCAACCTATACAGGTGATTATGATTGGCAAAGGGCTCCAATAGGTGCGGATACGTTGGGCCACACTATTCAGAACTCAAATACCATATCCTATAATGCTACTTTAAATATGGGTAAATTTTATAACCAATTTAAATATTTAAAAGATATTGAAAAACGTTCTACAGAACGTCAACAAAGAAGAGCTTTAGATAGAAGAAAGCCTGATAAAACTAAAACACAGGCAGATAATGCCAAAACAAAAGGCTGGGCTATTGGTGTTCCTCCGGCAACAATTCAGTTTGAAACAAAAAAGTTTAAAGATTCTGATACTTCTAAAGTAGAAATGTGGAGAAAACTGTTACCATTTTCACCAATTGACCATATTGTTTTGTTTATGATGAGCCCGAAAAATATTTCAGGAACTTACACTCGTAATAGAGGTACGTTGCTTCCTGGTTATTACCAAGAAACAAGTATTTTAGGGTTTAATCCAAATTTTTCTGCGCCAGGATTTAATTTTGTTTCAGGTATTCAAGAAGCTGACTTTGCTATAAGAGCTTACGAAAACGATTGGCTAGTACCAAATGCCTCTTTGCTTTATACCTATAATACTACATACAAAGAAGAGTATAATTTAAGAGCTACAGTGAATCCAGTTAAAAATTTACGTATTCAGTTAACTATGAATAGAAATTATGCTACTAATATGGCTCAGCAGTTTTTCTGGAACGATTCGCTTAATAGTGGAAATGGAGATTATGATTTTGCAAGACCTATTGAAACAGGAAATTTTAGTATGTCATACGTGTCTATTTTTACAGCTTTTAGTGCTGATGAAGAAGGAAGTTGGAATTCTGATGTATTTGATAATTTCTTAAAAAATAGAGCTATTGTTTCAAAACGAAGAGGAGCAAATAATCCTAACTCAAATGGCTTTATTGGGGATTATAGTGATGGTTATAGTGGAACTTCTCAAGACGTGTTAATACCTACATTTTTAGCTTCTTATTCGGGATCTAGTGCTGATAATGTTTCGTTGAAGAATTTTGACAAATATATACCTATTCCTAACTGGAGAATTACTTATGATGGATTGGAAAAAATACCTGTTTTAAATAGAGCATTCAAAAAAATTAGTTTAAACCATTCTTATCGTTCTACATTTAATGTGAGCTCGTTTACAACTAATTTGTTCTATATTCCCGATGGCGGTGCTCGAAATGTAGAGAACAATTTTATTCCAGCCATGCAAATTTCGTCTGTATCTATTTCAGAACAATTTGGTCCTCTTTTGGGAGTTGATGTAACATTAGAAAACAATATTTTAGTAAAAGTAGAATACAAAAAAGATAGGAATGCATCGTTAAGTATGGCAAATAATCAAATTACTGAAGTAAAAGGAAATGAATGGAGTATTGGGTCAGGTTATACTTTTAGGCAAATTCGTGTGCCATTTATTAAGCGTAGAATTCAAAGCGATATTGATACGAGAGTCGATTTTTCTTTAAGAAACAACAATACCATTATTCGAAAAATTGTAGAAGGTGTTAATCAACTTACCAGTGGTCAAAGTATATTCTCGGTTAAGTTTACAGCCGATTATAAAATCAGCCAGAAACTTAATTTTAGATTGTTCTATGATTATATAGCAACTAATCCATTAATATCAACTACATTCCCCACAACTAATACCAATGCTGGTTTTAGTTTAAGATTCATTTTGTCACAATAATGGTTAATAATTTGTCAGTCATTGTACTTGATAAATTCCAAATAATAAATACTTTTATGCTCAATTATCAATTATTTATAATATCAATTATCTTTTAAAATGAATATTCCATCAGAATTAAAGTACACTAAAGACCACGAATGGGTTAAAATAGAGGGCAATGTTGCCATTATAGGAATTACTGATTTTGCTCAGGGCGAGTTAGGTGATATTGTTTATGTAGAAGTAGAAACAGAAGGTGAATCACTTGATCAAGAAGCTACTTTTGGTACTGTCGAAGCAGTTAAAACTGTGTCTGATTTATTTATGCCAGTTTCGGGCGAGGTAATTGAATTTAATAAAGGGTTAGAAAAAAATCCTGAAAATGTGAATACTGATCCTTATGGTGCAGGCTGGATGATAAAAGTTAAAATGTCTGATTCTTCAGAGGTAGATAATTTATTATCTGCTGAACAGTATAAAGCTACAATAGGATAAAAAAGCAACAACTACATCGAATACCGTTTGTTTTATGGTTAATAATTGTAACCATATTAAGTGGTTTTCCAGGTAATAAAATTCCGGAGCAACCTTTTTTAAATTTTGATAAAGTGGTGCATGTTGGAATTTATTTGATGATTTCAGTTACACTTTGTTTTGCACTCTTTGCCAAAGGACAAAAAAATAATTCGTTAAAAATCAACCTGTTAATAGTTTTTTTTGGAGTTTTTTATGGAGGTTTTATGGAACTTCTTCAACATTACATCTTTATTAATAGAAGTGGCAACTGGTACGATTTTTTTGCTAATGCAATAGGTGCAACAATAGGAGTAATTATTTATCCGTTTGTTATTAAATTGTTACCGTTAAAAAGATGATATTGAAAAAATAACCGACTGAATAAAAAAAATACTAATTTTAAGAACTGAAAAAGTAATATTTATGGAATTAAAGAAAAATCCAAAAGCAGATTTAGATAAACTTAGAGGTACCTTTATGGCTGCTGGTCTTCTAGTTTCAATGATTATTGTTTATAGCATTGTAAACATGAAGTTTTATGATCTTTCTGCAAGCGAATTAGGCCAATTGGTTGTTGAACAAGTGGAAGAAGAAATTATTCCAATTACTCAACAAAATACACCACCACCTCCACCACCTCCACCACCAGCTGCTCCAGAAATTATTCAAGTGGTAGAAAATGAGGTAGAAGTTGCTGAGGTAGAAATGATTGATACAGAGGCTGATGCTAAAATGGTTGTAGAAGAATTTGCTATCAAAGAAGAGGTTGTAGAAGAAGAAATTTTTACTATTGTTGAAAGTATGCCTGAATTTCCAGGAGGAGGTCAAGAAGCTTTGTTCAAG
Organism: Flavobacteriales bacterium; assembly: GCA_050248475.1. Classification (GTDB taxonomy): domain Bacteria; phylum Bacteroidota; class Bacteroidia; order Flavobacteriales_E; family Vicingaceae; genus Vicingus. The sequence continues at coordinate 5,471 of JBFWSH010000022.1, read as the reverse complement.
TATCTTCAAAAAGAAATGAAATACCCTCAAGTAGCAAAAGAAAATGGTATACAAGGAACTGTTTTCGTGAACTTTGTTGTAGGTAAAGATGGAAAAATTAGAGATGTGAAAATTTTACGTGGTGTAAACAAAATGTTGGATGACGAAGCAATTCGTGTTGTAAAAGCTATGCCGGCATGGACTCCAGGTAAACAAAGAGGTAAATCGGTATCAGTTTCTTATAACCTACCAATTAAATTTACATTAAGATAATAGGTTTTTAAACCAACAGAAAAAGCATCGGCATTAACCGATGCTTTTTTTTTGATTTTTTTGTGGAATAAACAATGTTTTGTCATCTACATTTAAAATAGTAACTTTAATTAAATCGTTGGTTCGTTATGAAATCTAAAAAAAGAGTATTTCTTATTACAATAGGTATTTTATTAATAACAAGTTCTGTAGGTATATTTTCGTATGCTAGTGTTAATTTTTTTAAGCCAAAACAACAAGTGCTGTTGGTTTATGCAAAAGGTAGTGCTTTTGTAGAAGATTGGAAAAAAGTGGATTCGTTGGAACAGCATGGATTGTCTAAGTCTGCTTTGGATGAAGTGGAGAAGATTTTAGCAAAATCAAGAGCTCAAAACAATCATCAGCAAATTGTAAAGGCATTGATTATAAAAGCCAAGTTTCAATCTTATCTTGAAGAAAATGCTTTTAAATTAACATTGTCAGAAATTGAGAAAGAAGCGGAAGGAGCCACTTATCCATTGAAACCAATGTTGCATTCGGTTATTGCAGAATTATACTGGCAATATTACCAAAACAATCGATGGAAATTTTACAATAGAACTACTACCGTTGGTTTTGCTCAAGATGATATTGAAACTTGGGATATTTCAAAAATTGTTGAGGTTACGATATATCATTATTTATTGTCTTTAAAAGATATAGATGAACTAAAAAGAACTCCAGTAAACACTTTTGAAGATGTTATCATTAAAAAAGATAGTTCAGAAAAATACCGCCCTTTTTTATATGATTTTCTATCGTATAGAGCGTTGAATTTTTTTATGAACGAAGAGCCAAGTGTAATTAAACCAGTTTATGCTTTTGTGCTGAATAAGGTGAATTATTTTTCTGAAGCAGAAGATTTCGCCGAATTTAATATAGAAAATAAAGATTCGCTATCATTAAAGTACTATGCTCTAAAAACCTTGCAAAACTTAACAAAAGTTCATTTAGTTGATGGAAATATTGATGCCTTGGTTGATGTGGAATTAACACGATTAAATTTCGTGAAAAACAACTCTGTATTAGCAAACACCGATTCGCTTTATCAATATAGTTTAGAACAATTACTTGTAAAATATAGCAATCATTCCTCTAGTACTGAAGTGGCTTACGAACTTGCTCAACTTCATTATCAAAGAGGAATGACATATTCTTCAACTCAAAATATTGAAAATAAGTTAAAAATAAAAAAAGCGTATGAAATATGTGTTAAGGCAATAGGTGCATTTCCAAATAGTTTAGGAGCAAAAAAATGTGCTTATTTAATTAACCAAATTCAAGCTAAATCTATTCAAGTTCAAACCGAAAAAGTGAATACGCCAAATAAACCGGTCTTGGCGTTGTTATCTTATAAAAATGTTTCAACGGTTTATGTAAGGTTGCTAAAGGTTGATTATGATGAGTATAAGGCATATTATAAAGGTCAAAGTAATGAAGACTTTTTAAAGAAGCTAAAAGCCCAAAAAGTAATTACAGCTTGGGAAATTAATTTAGAAAAAGATGAGGATTATCAGAATCATTCGGTAGAATTTAAAATTCCTGCCCAAGCTTTGGGTTATTATGTGTTGTTGGTAGCATCAAACAAAAATTTTGAGAGTATTAATGAAGCAGTAACGTATACGCCATTTTGGTTTTCTAATTTGGGATATACTACACGAATGACAGGAAATCAAAGTACAGAATTTTTTGTGGTGGATAGAGAAAATGGTAATCCACTTAAAGATGTTGTTGCTAATGTGTTTTATGATAAATACAACTACATTACTAGAAAGTACGAACAAAAGAGAATGGCTACAAAAACTACGAATGAAGATGGTTATTTTAATATTGAACCAAGCAAAGATTATAGAAACTATTATGTTGATTTCAGCTATCAAAAAGACCGATTAAATACTGACGACTCTTATTATCAATATAGAAATTACAGAGAGCCGAAAGAAATACAGGTTCGAACAATCTTTTTTACCGATAGAGCAATTTATCGACCAGGACAAACCATTTACTTTAAAGGTTTAGTGATTGATACAGATGGAGACAAAAACAACATTAAAACCAATTACACCACAACGGTCACTTTTAACGATGCCAACTATCAAAAAGTGAGTGATGTAAAATTGACTACCAACGAATATGGTACGTTTAGTGGCTCTTTTGTTGCACCACAAGGAGGGTTGAACGGGCAGATGCACATTGCTACAACAAGCGGTAACAAATATTTTTCAGTTGAGGAATACAAACGACCTACTTTTGAAGCAGAATTTAAACCTATAAAAGGAAGTTATAAACTTAACCAGAACATTAAAGCGGTTGGTAAAGCTACAACCTATTCGGGTGCAGCTTTAGATGGCGCAGAAGTAAATTATCGCGTGGTTCGAAATGCAAGTTTTCCGTATTGGTGTTATTACCGATGGGGGTATCATCCTCAATCGCCACAAATGGAAATTACAAATGGAACAACCACGACTAAAAACGATGGGACCTTTGATATTGATTTTAAAGCCATTCCCGATGAAACGGTAAACCTAAATTTTGAGCCAACCTATTCATATACTGTTTATGCTGATGTGGTTGATATTAATGGCGAAACTCAAAGTACCACTACTTATGTGTATGTGAGTAATAAGGCTTTGTTAATCAATATTTCAATTCCGGAATTGGTAAACAAAAATGCAGCCGATAGTTTTTATTTGAGTACTACCAATTTGAATGGCGAAGTTGAATTTGCAAAAGGAAACATTAAAGTTTGGCAGTTAAAAAAAACCAATCAGGTCTTCAGATCAAAACTTTGGGCTAAGGCTGATAAATATTTAATGACTAAAGAAGAATACCAAAAAGATTTTCCCTTTGATGAATATAAAGACGAAAATAATAAATTCAATTGGGAAAAATCTACCAAAGTGTTTGATGTGAATTTTAATACTGAAAATCAGAAAATAGTTCGATTTGCTAAATTACCTGAATGCAGTTCTGGTTATTATGTGCTGGAAGCAACAAGTATTGATGTGTTTGGTAACGAAGTAAAAGAAATTAAATATTTTACGTTGTTTAGCGATTTAGAAAAATCATTTCCGTTAAACGATATTAGCTTTTTTACCAAACTAAAAAATGTGGTTGAACCGGGCGAAAAAGCTTCTTATTTAGTAGGCTCTGCAGCAAAAAATGCAACTGTTTTGTATGAAATTGAGCATAAGGGTAATATTGTTTCAAGAAACTGGATAAAGTTAAGCGGAAGTCAGCAAAAAATAGAAATACCAATTACCGAAGAACATAGAGGAAACTTTGTGGTACATTTTTCTTTTGTAAAACATGGTCGAAACTATAATTTTTCGGATGTAGTTTATGTACCCTACACCAACAAAATGTTAGATGTAAAATTTGAAACATTTCGAAACAAATTATTACCAGGACAAAACGAAGAGTGGAAAATAAAAATAAGCGATAAAAAAGGAGATAAAGTAGCTGCCGAAATGCTGGCAACGATGTACGACGCGTCGTTAGATGCTTTTCGCTCCAACTACTTTTCGTTAGACATTTTAAACTATTACTATTCTACTTACTATTGGCAAGGAAACAATTCGTTTGCACCAATGTCGTCGAGCATGATTAGTGAAAATTGGAACAAGTACATCAATTTTCCAAATCAAGAATACGATCAGCTGAATTGGTTTGGATATTATTACAATCGGAATTATCGTTATTATAATATACGAGGATCGAGGTCGGAAGGAACTGAGGTTTTTGAAGCGGCTATAGAAGAATCTTCGGGAGATAAATTTGATGAATTTGCTGAAGCAGAAGTAGCTATGGATGCTACGACTATAGCTACTGGAGCAGCTATATCACAGCAGTCGACAACAAAATCTACGGGTAAATTAGCGGCTAATAGAGAGCAATCAAATTTAAAAGATGAAGATCAGAAAGATTCTAGAGATAATAATATACAAGACGTAAAAGTGCGAAGTAATTTTAACGAAACGGCTTTTTTCTACCCTCATTTAACCACTAACGAAGCAGGTGAAATTATTATCAGTTTCACTATTCCAGAATCGTTAACCAAATGGAAATTTATGGGCTTGGCTCATACCAAAGATTTAAAATCAGGGATGCTTACCGAAGAAATTATTACTCAAAAAGAGTTGATGGTTTATCCTAATGCGCCACGTTTTTTTAGGGAAGGAGATAAAATGATCTTTTCCACTAAAATTGTAAATCTTTCCGATAAGAATATCGAAGATGGAGTGGCAAAAGTATTTTTCTACGATGCATTAACTATGAAAGATGTTACTTCAACTATTTTAAAAGGTAATACTGAAAGTATGTTTAAAGCTGAAAAGGAAAAGAGTACTATGGTGGAATGGCAAATTGCTATACCAGAAGGCTATTCTGCAATAACTTATAAAGTGTTGGCAAAATCAGGTAATTTTTCTGATGGTGAAGAAAAAGTGTTGCCAGTATTAACCAATCGTATGTTGGTTACAGAAAGTCTGCCACTATCCATTCGAGGAAACCAATCAAAAATATTCACGTTCGAGAAGTTGGTAAACAACAAATCAACCACATTAAAACATGAAAAACTTACGCTCGAATTTACATCAAACCCTGCTTGGTATGCTGTTCAAGCATTACCATACTTAATTGAGTACCCTTACGAATGTGCAGAACAAACCTTTAGTCGTTTTTATGCCAACTCAATAGCATCACACATCGCCAATTCGAACCCTAAAATCAAAAATGTTTTTGACAGTTGGAAAAACAATTCAGCAGAATCGTTTTTGTCTAATTTGGAAAAAAATCAGGAATTAAAATCAGCTATCTTAGAAGAAACTCCATGGGTATTAAATGCTCAAAACGAAAGTGAACGTAAAAAACGAGTGGGCCTATTGTTCGATTTAAACAAAATGGCAAACGAACAACAGCGTGCACTTAAAAAATTACAAGAATTACAAGTGGGTAATGGTGGCTGGACTTGGTTTAAAGGTATGCCAGAAAGCAGGTACATTACTCAATACATTGTAACTGGTTTGGGTAGATTAAAACACATGGGTGTATCTGATATTAAAACCGACAACAAAACGTGGAGTATGGCATTGGCTGCTGTTCAATATTTAGATAATAGAATAAAAGAAGATTATGATTATTTGAAAAAGTATAAAGTTGATTTGGATAAAAATAACATCAGTCAAGATCAAATTATGTAT
>JBFWSH010000021.1:0-65263 GCA_050248475.1 Flavobacteriales bacterium | reverse complement strand
TATTAAAAATTAAAGATTCGGAACAATCTATATTTTTTGCAGCATTTGACGAATTATGGTTTGCACAAAACGACCATTTGTTACCCACCGACTTTGCAAGAAACTGGCTCTATTTGGGTCTAGGTTATAAATTCAACAAATCAACCAACCTACAAGCAGGGTATATGCACCAATACGATAAAGTAGGCATTAACTCTTTTATTTCAACGCCTATTTTACAAGTTACATTGGTGAAAAACTTCAGTTTTGTGCACGATAAATAATTTACAACAAACCTAAATTTTATAGTAGTAAACCTCATCTTAAAAAGTTAACTTTGCCGAACACTTCAAAGCTAAAATTTTAAGATGAGCGATGCTATTAAACACGAATGTGGAATTGCACTAGTTAGGTTATTAAAACCTTTAGATTATTACATTGAAAAATACGGTTCTGTTACCTACGGAATTAACAAAATGTATCTTTTAATGGAAAAACAACACAACCGTGGACAAGATGGAGCAGGAATTGCAAACATTAAGTTTGATGTAAAACCTGGTCAGCGTTACATTAGCAGGTATCGTTCAAACACTAATCAAGCTATAAAAGAAATTTTTGAGAAAATCCATGCTAAATTCGAAGTAGTTTATAAAAATAGCCCAGAAAAGTTAAAGAATGTAAATTGGTTAAAGGAGAATGTAGCATTTACTGGTGAGGTTTTTCTTGGTCATTTACGTTACGGAACTTATGGAGGAAACAGTATAGAGCAATGCCATCCGTTTTTACGTCAAAACAATTGGATGACAAGAAATTTAGTTGTTGCTGGTAACTTTAACCTTACCAATGTTGATGAGTTGTTTAACCTACTGGTTTCTATTGGGCAGCACCCAAAAGAAAAGTCAGACACCGTTACGGTAATGGAAAAAATCGGTCATTTTTTGGATGTTGAAAATCAAATGCTTTTCGACAAATACAAAGAGCAAGGATATAATCATCAAGAAATTTCTAAATTGATTGCCGAAAATTTAGATGTAAAAAACATTTTAGTAAACGCAGCCGAAGATTGGGATGGGGGCTATGTAATGTCGGGGTTGATTGGTCATGGTGATGCCTTTGTTTTGAGAGACCCATCAGGTATTAGACCTGCATTTTATTACAAAGATGATGAAGTGGTTGTTGTTACATCTGAAAGACCTGTTATTCAAACAGCTTTCAATGTAGCTATTGAAAGCATTCATGAGATAAAACCTGGGCATGCTTTAATTATAAAAAAGAATGGAACTGTAACCGAAGAACTAATAAAAGAACCATTGGTTAAAACTCCATGTTCATTCGAAAGAATATATTTTTCAAGAGGTTCTGACCAAGATATTTATAAAGAGCGAAAACAACTGGGTAGAAATGTATGCGACTTGGTTTTAAAATCAATTGATAATGACCTGAAAAATTCTGTTTTTTCATTTATCCCCAATACTGCCGAAGTTTCGTTTTATGGTTTAATGAAAGGCTTACAAGACAAGTTGAACCAGATTAAACTTCAAAAGATAATAGCTTTAGGAGAGCATCCATCAGAAAAAGACTTGATGGAAATTTTGGCATTACGTAATCGTATTGAAAAAATTGCCATTAAAGATGCTAAACTAAGAACTTTTATTACTCAAGATAATAACCGTGATGATTTGGTTGCTCACGTTTATGATATTGCCTACGGCACAGTTTACCCCACCGATAATTTGGTTGTAATTGATGATTCTATAGTGCGAGGAACAACCCTTAAACAAAGTATCTTAAAAATACTAGACCGATTAAACCCGAAGAAAATTGTAGTTGTGTCGTCAGCACCACAAATTAGATACCCTGATTGTTATGGTATTGACATGGCTAAATTGGGCGATTTTATTGCTTTTTCAGCAACTATACAATTACTAAAAGATACCAATCAAGCACATATTATTAAAGAAGTTTACGATAAATGTAAAGCTCAAGAATTCTTACCTAAAGAAGAAATTGTAAATCATGTAAAAGACATTTACCGACCATTTACAGCCGAGGAAGTATCGAAAAAAATATCTGAAATGCTAACCCCTAAAGGAATTAATGCTGAAGTAGAAATTGTTTTTCAAACCATAGAAGGACTTCATTCCGCATGTCCAAACCATCAAGGAGATTGGTATTTTACGGGTAACTACCCTACTCCTGGAGGCAACAAAGTAGTAAACAAATCTTTTATCAATTATTACGAAGGGAAGAACGAACGTGCCTATTGAATGGTATAATTCAAAAAAAAAATCTGTACTTTTCAATTGAAACAACCGAATGAAAACAAGAATAATTATTGGCAGACAAGATGTTGCTGATTTTCCGAAATTAAATCTTTTAGAACTACCTGTTAAGATTGACTCTGGTGCATACACCTCTAGTTTGCATTGTCATAACATAGAAGAATTTATTGAAAACGGTGTAAAAAAAATAAAATGCAACTTTTTAGACCCCGAACACGAAAAATACCACGAAAAAGAATTTATATTTGACAACTTTAAAAAACGAAAAGTAAAAAGCTCGAACGGAATTGTAGAAATCAGGTACTCAATAACAACAGAAATAACTTTATTTAAAACCAATTACCCTATAGAATTAACATTAACCGAACGAGGAAGCATGAGATTTAGCGTTTTATTAGGACGAAAATTTCTTTCCAAAAAATTTATCATCAATACAGCAATTAAAAATTTATCCCTTAAAAATATCATAAAATTATACCCTTAACATGAAAATAGTAGTATTATCCCGAAACGCCCATTTATACTCCACAAGTCGACTTGTAGAAGCAGGTCAAAAAAGAGGTCATGAAATGTTAGTGCTTGACCATACCAAATGCGACTTATTAATTGAGAAAAAAAAACCGCAAGTATTTTATAAAGGAAAACCAGTTGAAGGGGTTGATGCAATTATTCCAAGAATTGGAGCTTCAGTAACTTTTTATGGAGCTGCAGTTGTTCGTCAGTTTGAAATGATGAAAGTTTTTACCGCAACCGAATCTCAAGCTTTAGTTCGTTCTAGAGATAAATTAAGAAGTTTACAGATATTGGCTAGAGCTGGATTAGGACTTCCAAAAACTGCATTTACCAACTACTCTAAAGATGTTAAAACGGTTATTAAAAATGCTGGTGGTGCACCTTGTGTAATCAAATTGTTAGAAGGAACTCAAGGTGTAGGTGTTGTTTTAGCAGAAAACCAAAATGCTGCTGAATCGGTAATTGAAGCTTTTAATGGCTTAAAAGCTCGAGTAATTATCCAAGAATTTATAAAAGAAGCTGGTGGAGCTGATATTAGAGCGTTTGTTGTTGATGGAGTTGTGGTTGGAGCAATGAAAAGACAAGCCAAAGAAGGTGAATTTAGATCGAATTTACACCGTGGAGGTTCCGCTCAAATTATTGAATTAACTGATGAGGAAGAAAATGCAGCATTAAAAGCAGCAAAATCTTTAGGTTTAGGAATAGCTGGTGTTGATATGCTTCAATCTAAAAAAGGACCGCTTATTATGGAAGTAAACTCTTCTCCTGGTTTAGAAGGAATTGAAGGAGCGACTGGAAAAGATATTGCGAACACCATTATTAGATATATAGAACGACACGTCTAGTCCCCTAATCTCCCTAAGGGGGACTTTGTGAACTGAAAACTGACGACTGAATACTAAAAGTATGGATAGCGACATATTTACACTTCTTGGAAAAAAGATAAAACGAGGTCAAACCATTACCCTAAATCTTGATATTGCAAGACTTCATACCAGAACAATGATTGAAGTGCCTGTAATTGTATCAAGAGGAAAAAATCCTGGTCCAATTATATTGCTAAATGCTGGTATTCATGGTGATGAAGTAAATGGTGTTGAAATTGTCAGACAAATTATCTCTAAAGGATATCACAAACCAGATTGTGGAACAGTAGTTTGTATACCTGTTTTAAATGTCTTTGGATTTTTACATAAAACCCGTGAATTTCCCGATGGAAGAGATTTAAACAGAGTATTTCCAGGATCAAAAGAAGGTTCACTAGCAAGTCGATTTGCATATGTTTTAATGAAAGAAATTGTTCCTTTTGTAGAATACTGTATTGATTATCATACTGGAGCAAGTAGTCGATTCAATTATACTCATTTACGTATTGAAGGTAAAAATCCTGAAAGTATTAAGATTGCTAATGTATTTGGTACTCCATTGATATTACTTTCGAAAGAACTACCTAAATCATTCAGAAGTGAAGCTGCCAAAATTGGAGTAAACATTATCCTTTTTGAAGGTGGTAAAGCATTAGATTTAGACAGGGTTGTAACAAAAATAGGTGTAAAAGGTGCATTGCGAGTAATGCAATATTTAGGGATGAGAGACTTTACCAAAGAGTTAGCCAACCAACAAAACTCAGAAGAACCTGTTACTATTACAGATTCAACATGGATGAGGGCACGTTATTCAGGCATGTTTAGAACAACTGTAACCATAGGCACTAAAATTAAGAAAGGAATGATTTTAGGTACTATTTCTGACCCTTTTGGTGATTTTGAAAAACGAGTTATAGCCAAACACGATGGTTATGTAATATGTTCAAACCATTCACCTATTGTTTACCAAGGAGATGCTATTTTTCACATAGGATTTAAATCCTAGTGACCAGGATTAGATTTCCCATGTTACTCCGCTATTCATTAATTCATTTACCGATTTAAATTTAGCTTTTGGTTTCTCTTCTTTTAATTGGTTCCAAATGCCATCATTAAATGTTGGTGCTTCCACACTTCTTATTACTCCAAACACTACAGGAAAAGCTGGGGCTGAAAGGTTAATCAATAAGTTATGTAAGGTACTACTATCTTCACAATAAGCATCGTGAACTAAAATATCGTTTTCCGTAATTCCATTTTCTCCAATGGTTACGACTTCCAGTTTTAAGCCGTTTAAGCGTAATCCTTTATTGCCTTCTTTTCCGAAAATCATTCGCTCCCCATGTTTTACCCACAATTGGTTATCCAACTTCACTTCTTTATCGGTTACTCCTGCAAAAACTTTATCGTTAAAAATCACACAATTTTGTAAAATCTCTACCAAAGATGTTCCGCGGTGTTTTTCAGCTTCAATAAATACTTCAACCATTTTTTTGGGTTCAATATCTACTACTCTGGCAAAAAAAGTGCTTCCTGCGCCCATCGCTAAATTACCTGGATTAAATGCTCTATCTACCGTCCCTTGTGGTGATGATTTGGTTACAATACCTGTTTTAGAAGTTGGCGAAAATTGCCCTTTAGTTAACCCATAAATTTCGTTGTTAAACAACAAAATATTCATGTCAATGTTTCTTCTCAACGCATGAATAAAATGATTTCCACCAATAGCTAACGCATCGCCATCACCTGTAACTTGCCATACACTAAGGTTTGGATTAGCTAATTTTACACCTGTTGCAATGGCTGGGGCTCTACCGTGAATAGTATGAAATCCATACGATTCAACATAATAAGGAAATCGGGAAGAACAGCCAATTCCTGAAACAAAAACAATGTCTTCCTTCTTTTTACCTATTTCAGGCAAGGTTTTTTGTATGGCACTAAGTATAGCATAATCGCCACAACCCGGACACCAACGTACATCTTGATTGGTTACAAAATCTTTTGCGGTAAGAGTTGTTTTGTTAGTATTGGTTAAATGTGTTGTTTCCATTTTACAGAAAGTTAAATTCTATTATAAAGCAAGTATTCGTTCAAATTCGTCTACCAATTCTGATTTTAAGAATGGTAATCCTTGCACTTTGTTGTATTGAATATAATTAAACTGAGGCAGTTCACTTCTTAATATTTTTACAAATTGTCCTAAGTTTAGTTCGCAAACTACTATTTTTTTGTAGCGAGCAAAAACCTTAGCAGTATTTTTTGGTAGTGGATTAATGTAATTAAAATGTGCAAAAGCAACATTAGAGTTGGTTTTCTTCAATTCATTAAATGATGTGAGTAAATTACCAAACGTTCCTCCCCAACCAACTATTAGCAAATCACCTTGTTCAGCACCTTCAACCTTTAATTCAGGAATGAAATTAGCTACACGATTTACTTTTTTTGCTCTTACTTTTACCATGGTTTCATGGTTTAATGGTTCGTAAGAAATATTTCCTGAAATATCTTGTTTCTCTAATCCACCTATGCGATGCTCAAAACCTTTTGTGCCTGGTACAGCCCATTGGCGAGACAATTTATCTAAATCTCTCAAATACGGTTTCCATGCTTCTCTAGCATTAACATCTACTTTTACAGGTTTTATGTTTGGTAATTCCTCTGTGTTTTTTATTCTCCAAGGCTCGGCACCGTTTGCAATAAAGCCATCGGTAAGTAAAATTACAGGAGTCATGTGTTCTACAGCCAACTTAGCAGCCATAAAAGCATAATCGAAACAGTTGGAAGGAGTACTTGCTGCAATGACAATTACGGGGCTTTCGCCATTTCTTCCATAAACTGCCTGCAATAAATCCGATTGTTCAGTTTTGGTTGGTAATCCTGTACTTGGTCCACCTCGCTGAACATCAACAATTACCAATGGCAATTCGGTCATCATCGCTAAGCCAATAGCCTCTCCTTTTAAAGCCAAACCAGGTCCAGAGGTTGTAGTTAAAGCTAAACCACCTGCAAAACTGGCTCCAATGGCAGAACAAATTCCTGCAATTTCGTCTTCAGCTTGAATTGAAATTACATCAAACCCCTTGTGTTTCGACAATTCATGCAAAATGTCTGAAGCTGGTGTAATGGGATAAGACCCCAAAAATATTTGTAATCCTGATTTTTCAGCGGCAGCCAAAAATCCCCAAGCTGTTGCAGTATTTCCTGTAATACTTCGGTATTTACCTTTGGGTAATGTTGCTGGTTTTATAGTGTATGATGAAGGCAACAATTCTACCGTAATAGCATAATTGTATCCTGCTTTTAACGATGCTACGTTAGCATTTGCTAACTCAGGGTCTTTTTTAAATTTTGCTTTTAAAAAATCTTCGGTAATGTTTAATGGTCGGTTAAACAACCAATACACAATACCCAAAGCAAACATGTTTTTGCTTCGAGTTCTAAACTTGTTTTCAATAGTAAATCCTTCAACACTATCTTTAGTAAGTTTGGTTATGGGGGCTTGTATCAAGTTGTAGCCGTCCATTGTTCCATCCTCTAAAGGATTTGAAGTGTACCCTGCTTTTTCGAAATCTTTAGCTTTAAAACTGTCGCTATCAATAATAATGGTGCCCCGGTCTTTAATCCAATCCACATTTGCTTTTAATGCAGCAGGATTCATTGCAATTAGCACATCTGCTTTGTCGCCAGGCGAATAGATGTTAGTATTTCCAAATTGTATTTTAAATCCACTCACTCCTGCAACAGTTCCTTGTGGAGCCCGTATTTCGGCAGGGAAGTCTGGAAAAGTTGATAAATCGTTTCCAATAAACGCCGTAGTATTACTAAACTGATCGCCCGTTAGCTGCATTCCATCACCCGAATCTCCTGCAAACTTGATAACTACATTGTCTATTTCTTCAATAGTTTTCGACATAATTGTTGTTTTAATAAACGTGCAAAGTTACGATATACACCAACACTATTTAAAAATGCACATCGTTAAAATGAAATTCTTATTCTTAACCCAATTTATTTAACCCATTCATACCAATGTTTAATCGTATTTGATGGAATCGCATGTTGCAAACTCTTTAGTTTTCTTAAAACTTAAAAAGGCAGTGACTTTCCTAAGAAATACACCGCCTTTTCACCTATCTAAAACTAAACCTACTTAACTAAAACGAAATATAAAACAACTAACAGAATCAATAACAATAAACTAATTCCTATAATTTTACTTCTAATTTTCAACTCTTTTCCTGATTGATAAAATGAGTAAAATATAACATTGATTATTTTCTCGTATTTTGCCAATTGCTACCCTTTTGAAGATATTAATACTAGAGTATTTTTGTATTTATAATAAAGTAACTTAAATGCTCTTTGAACAATTGGTTTAACTATTACTCTGTTATCCATTTCTACTATAATAGGTAAATTTTTCTCATGATTGAAAAATTTCTCACACGTCTTAACCAAAAATTTCCACTCTTCTAACCCTATTACCTGGTTTGCTGTAACTTTTATTTTTATTGAATTAATATCATTTAATATTCTTACCATTTCTATTTAAAAATTTAATAAAATATAATCGTTACAAGTCAAACACATCCCCAGAAATAACTTTTCTGATTTAACTAGTTTAGCACTATCCACATAATAGATTTCCTTCCAGTTATTCACTTTATTTTTACATTTCGGGCACAACATTGTTTGTGATTTTTGTTTAGGTAAGATTTTTTCTGTTTTAATCATAATCTACCTCCTGTTTAGTGTTTTATTATTTTTTGAGAAAATATTTTTGTGTTTTCATTGCTTATTGTTAGAAAATATAGCCCTGAGTTCAATTTATTATCAAACACAATAGAAATTTTATTTGATTCCATACTATAAACAAAATCTACTTTCCTACCTAAATAATCAATGATATTAACCTCTACCTTTTCAATATCTAGTTTGTTATATAATATTTGAATTTCGTTTTCAAAAGGGTTCGGGTATATAGTAAAAAGATTTTCTAAATCACATGAAGTGGTTTTAATTTCTGAATAACTGTACTGTCCATTATAATCTGTTTGCTTTAGTCTATAGTACCACCTAGTATCATTATTAGATTCATCAACAAGTTTGTATGTTTCAATATTATTGCTATTACCGGCTCCTTTTATTCTTACTACTTCTTCAAATTTTATTCCGTCTTCACTTTTTTCTAAAGTAAAATAATCATTGTTTATTTCTGTAAAAGTTGACCATTCAACCACTATTTTTCCGTTTTCACAGTTTACATTAATTGAGCCTAAAACTATAGGTAACACTATGTTACATCCAGGATTAAAAACTCCAAATTCAGTAATTGTTGGCATTTTAGCTGCATTGCTGGCTCCAAAAGTATTATTACTCAACCCTTCTGTTAAATCAACATTAGCCAATGTAGTTCCTAAATCGTCAGTAGTCAGGGTACCAGGAACAGAGCCACAAATAGATCCATCGGGGGCAAATTTTAACATGTCAAATCCTCTTAATCCTGCAACGAGGTAGCTCCCTGCAGATTCTATATACACCCCATCACCCTGACGATTTGAAGCTCCATCATCAGTTTTTTCTGTTTGCCATATTATATTTCCATTACTTGCATTTATTTTCAACAAATAGGTGTCCGACCACGTTCCTGCACCTGCCGCGCTATTAAGTCCCGTTGCTATATAATTTCCATCAGCAGCTAAAGCAGCATCATAAATTTTCGATCCCACTGTAGTTCCATAAGCTTTTTCCCAAGTAACAGTTGGTCCTGCCCCAGAATTTGTAAATCTCATCGCATACATATTTGCTGGAGTAGCTCCTTCTGCGGCAGTATTTCCGAGTACTGTATAATCATTAGGTCCGTTTTCAATTATTGCTCTAATTTCTTCTAAAGAAGAAGTATTATCTCCCCAACGCATACTCCAATCGTACGTTAAGTCCTCTTTTACCTTAGTAACCATAAATTCACTAGCACCTCCTACAGAAAGATACCCAGCGACAACCCATCCACTATTTGTTCCCGTGGCTTTTGTTATTGCATAAGCTCGTCCAGATTGACTATTTAAATCTTTCATCGCAATAAAAGTTCCATCTGCAGCCAATTTAATAATGGCCATATCAGATGATCCTGTAGAAGTGGCAATAGCGAAAGTACCATCAGGGTTTCTCATGATTGCTGCCCCATCAAATCCGCAATCATTACCGGCTGAACCAACAACTCTAGTCCATACATGAGCACCATCTGAAGCTATTTTTGTAACCATAACATCATACCCTGTATTGGAAATCAAAGTAGCAGAATTGGTTGCCCCAACAATAACATAACCACCATCTCCAGAATTTACAACATCATAGGCTCTTTCATCACCCGTTGACCCAATGGTTTTTTTCCAAATAGTATCACCTCCCTGTGTAGTTTTTACCACATACATATCGTTATTTACATTTCCTACATATAAATAGTTTCCATCAGCACCTTGAGTAACTCCCTTGGCCCATCCTGCCGTCATTTGTGATGTATAATTACTAGGTGTTGAAACAGTTGTAAAATTAAAAGGTCCAACCCACGCTGAATTAGAACCACATTCAGCTCTTACATAAAAATCATATGAGGTTGTAGCCGACAACCCTGAATAAGTATATGGGTTTGATGTAACATTATTTGCAGTAGGTATGCCTGTTGGACTAAATCCAGCAGGACCTAATTCAATATCCCATGTAGATGAATTTCCATTTTCTGTCCAACCTAAATTTGCACTAGCATTAGTTATATTAGTTGCTGTCAATCCACTAGGAGCTTGTATATTACATGCTGCAGTAGTAAACTGAAAGAAACCAATCCAATTTGATTGTAGTGCGCCACAATTTGCTCTCACCTTATACCGATATGTAGTTGAGGGGGTTAACCCTGTTAAAGTGTGTGGATTTGTTGTTGTGTTAAAGTCTGGAGTTCCAGAAAATGTAAACGGGCTGATTTCATATTCAACATCCCATGTAGTCGCAGTTCCATTTTCTGTCCAACTTAAATTTGCTGTTGTTGGTGTTATTCCTGTGGCGTTAAGTGCAGATGGATCATTGCAAGTAGATGGAGCACATGGAGGAGAAGAAAAACTCCATGCCAAAGTAAATGTTCCTGCTCCTGTGCTAAAACCAGCCTGTATCCAAAAAATACGTTCTGTACTTCCTGTTGTATTGGTATAAACTACATTCCCAATGTCAGGATCATCTGTACAGTTAACTTGAGTTGTGCCAGGGCAAGCACCACCGCGTCTCAAACTATGCCGTGAATCATATCCATTAACTGTTTGACCTATTGTTATTGTCGTACCATTTGGAAGATCTACATAAAAAATCATGTCTTCCGAAGAATTCATGCTACAAAAAGTGAAGTCATTCACTTTTCCAACAGTTGTTGAGCTATAGGGCGAAGTTATTGAACACAAATCAATGGCATTAGTACAGTTGGTGCCTTGAGTAAATACTTTAAGACTAAAAAGGTTTAAACCTAGAAAGAAGGTATAAAAAAATACTTTAAAAAAAGAAAGAAAATTTGCCATAATAAATCGTTTTTAGATTTAGACAAATTTCAAAAAAAGTGACCAAACAGTCTAATTTCTTGGGTGGACAAGTGGTGGACACGTTTTAAAAACATGTTTAATATTAATATTAAACTTTATCAGCACCTTCTATCATGAATTAGGAAAAACCTGATTGGATAATTTATACAATTAAATACATTATCTTAATAAGGTGACGGTGCCTGTTTTTTCTATTTCAATATTATTAAGGTCATTTATTTTAATAATGTAATAATAGGTTCCTTCAGACGCATTTGTTCCAGAAGTTGTTTTTCCGTCCCAAAAACCATCCAGTGTATTCCATGAAAAAATTAGTTGTCCCCATCTGTTATAAATTTGAGTATTAACACTTAATAGATTTTCACCCATAATTTTAAACACATCATTAGAGTTGTCTGAGTTAGGAGTAAACACATTTGGTATAATTATCGTAGTTTCTCCGCATATTTCAACTGTAACACTTGATAAATCTGGACATGATGAGATATTTGAAGTAGAATAGGTAACAACATAATTTCCAATGCCTGAGGAATGTAAATCTATGGTTCCAGTATTTTCGTCAATAATTCCCCCATTGTCAATTGAAAAGAATCCTCCTGTAGTTCCAGTAATTTCTGGAGTAGGATTCAATGAGTTAGGAATGCAATAGGATGATTCACTAAAATTAATTTGTACATCATCCGTTTTTATTACTGTAATGGCTGTATTTCCAATGTCGTTACATACCCCTGAAATTGTATAGATAATATTCCAAATTCCAGAATCGGCTTCTGAAGGGTTAAATATCCCTAATGCTGTATCAGTAATTCCAATTCCGCTCCATATACCTCCACTATTTTGAGCTACCAAATTTACTGGAGAGTCATTACTACAGAATGGTCCAGCAGGAATAATTGTGGCGTCCACAGTTGATTCTACCACTATACTGGTTGTATCAGCATCACCACATTGTCCACTAATAGTGTAGATAATTGGCCATGTTCCAACACCAGCAACAGATGGGCTAAATGTACCCAATGAAGAATTGGTTATTCCATTTCCTGACCAAACACCCCCTGCATCAGTTGTAGATAAATTAATAACAGCATCATTTTCACAAAAAGGAAAGACGGGATTTATTGATGCATCAGAAGCAGCACTTATAGTTATGTTAAAAGTTGACGAGTCAGGACATAAACCTGAAGTCAAATACATAATAATAAAATTTCCAATACCTGAAGAAGCTAAGTCAACAATGCCAGTGTTGACGTCAATAACACCACTGTTATTGATTGAGAATGAGCCACCGACTGTTGCTAAAACATTTGGGGATGGATTTTGGTCAACAATACAATAAGTTGATTGAGGATAGTTAAATAATGCGGTATCAACGGAATTAACTGTTATAAATATAGTATCGGCATCACCACATTGTCCACTAATTGTATAGATTATTGGCCACGTTCCAACACCTGCAACGGATGGGTTAAATGTACCCAATGAAGTATCGGTTATTCCACTACCGGACCAAACACCCCCTGCATCAGTTGCAGATAAATTAATAGTAGCATCATTTTCACAAAAAGTAGAGACAGTATTTATTGATGCATTTAAAGTAGAACTTATGGAAATGTTAAAAGTTGATGTGTCTGGACATAAGCCTGAAGTAAAATAGGTAACAATAAAATTTCCAATACCGGAAGTTGATAGATCAATAACACCAGTGTTGACATCAATAGCTCCACCGTTATTGATAGAGAAAGAACCGCCTGTAGTTGCTAAAACATTAGGAGACGGATTTTGGTCAACAATACAATAAGTTGATTGAGGATAGTTAAATAAAGCAGTATCAGCAGAATTAACCGTTATCGAAATAGTATCGAAATCACCACATTGTCCACTAATTGTGTATGTAATTGGCCATGTTCCAACTCCGGCAACTGAGGGGCTAAATGTACCCAACGATGAATTGGTAATACCGTTTCCTGACCAAACTCCACCGGCATCCACAGCAGAAAAATTAATGGTAACATCATTTTCACAAAATGGTCCAACAGCAGTTATTGTTGAATTGGCGTTATTTGTAATAGTTAAAATTATGTCAGAAGTTTCAGCGTTACATGACCCAGCTGGATCATCCGTTGTTATAGTAAGAGTAACAGTTCCTGCAGAAATGTCGGATATGCCTGGTAAATAGGTTGCATTAAGAAGAGAAGGGTTGTCAAAAGTTCCATCTCCAGAGCTAGTCCATGTGGTGCTGATTACACCTCCACCAGCAGTAGCTGACAGAGTGATTGAATCATTAGCACAAATAATAGCATTTAATCCTGCATTCACCGAGTAGTCACAAGGGTTAATTGCGCAATTTCCTCCAGGCACATCTATACAAAGATTATCAATATATACATATTCAACTTTGTTGTTTGGGCAGGCAGCTGTGTTATAAGCTAAAGGATTTGGGAACCAACCAAACAATACTTTATCATAGTTGTCATCTGCGTTATACACCAAATTGAATGTTTGCCAGGTATTTAATGGTGCAGTTTGAGAGGCATTAATAAATACATCGGGAGCAGGTTGTGACCCCATTGGAAAGAATGGACCTGGAGGGCAAGCCGGAGGATTGCTCGATTTAAAGAAATAAAGTCCAAAACTGAAACAATCGTTTGGTAATCCAGATGCAGTACATGAATTAAAATTCTGGTCGAAATTATATAAAGAAAAGGAAATATTGTACTGAGTCCCATTTACGGTTGGATTATCTAATGACAACACTGCTGTTTCATAATTTGTTGAGGTCGAACTCCAAGGTTGACAAAACATCCCCAAACATCCATTTCCGTTTGCGGGTAAAAGAGGCACAACTTTACCACAAGAGTTCGCATTTAAACCACAAGTATTGAAATAATCTGTTGTTACGGTGCAATTTGTCACCCCAACCACGTTAGATCCCTGACTCAATGCCGTAGGACAAGATGTGAAGTTTTCAAATTCACCATTGGAAAAAAGTCCTTGCGAAAATGATACAAATGATGTTGTAAAAAACATCAGTGTTAGCAAAAAATAATTTAACATTGGTTTTTGAAGTTTTTTCATATTTGTGTGCTTAACTTTTTCTAACATTATTTATTATTAATTAATGGTTGCAAAATAACTTATTAAGCAGGGATAAGGGGGTATGTTGTTGGTGGACAAAAGGGGGACGTACCCATTAGAAAATGGGCAAAATTCAAATCAGCTGTGAGAGATAGAAAATGATGCAGTACTAAACTAGAGAGTTTTTAGAAATGTGGCAATATCAACGTCAGTTAAAAGGTTTAACTTTTTTCTAAGTCGATACCTGCTTTTTTTTACTCCATCGGGTGAAATATTTAATATAGTAGAAATGTCCTTTGATGATAAATCAAGGACTAATAATGAGCATAAACGTTGTTCGTTTTTTGTTAAAAATGGAAAACGTTTAGTTAACCGTAAAAAGAATGACTGATGAATTTTATTTAATTGTAATTCAAATTCTTGACGATCTTTTTCAAGATATAAACTACTATTAATAATCGAAGATATTTCCTTTAACTTTTGTGCGTTTTCTGGCAGCTCTGGATCGAGGGATTTGATTTCTTGCTTAAGTTGCTCTAAAACCGTATTTTTTTCAATGATGTTTAGTGCAAGCCCTTCCAACTCATGGTTTTTAAATTTTAAATCTTGAGTAAGCTCCTCTTTTTCTTGCTTTAAAATTTGTTGTTTCAGTTTTGTATTTTTAAGTGAAATTTTCAAATTTCTATATACTAATACAGCAATTATTAAAAGTAGAATAAGTCCACCAACTAATAAGTATTGATAGATTTGTTTTAATTTATTATCTCGCTCAACTATTTTATTTTGCTGTTCAAGTAACAATAATTTTTGGTCTTTTTTCCTCAATTCAAATTGAGTGTTTAACTCATTAATCTTTCCAAGAACTTCTGAATTAGAGATACTATCATTTAAATCAATATATAAATTATTATATACAAGTGCTTTTTCATAATCCTTCGTTTTTTCATAGACCTCACTTAAATTTAAATAATTATCTCTCAGATACAGTAAAGAATTGGTCGATTTAAATAATTCTAAAGCTTCTAAATATAACAATATGGCTTCTTTGTACTTATTATTCTTACTAAAAACATAAGCAATGTTACTTTTAGATACTGCCACGCCCTCAACTGAACCGACATTTTCGAAAAATTTTATAGATTGGTGATAATAATCTAATGCCAAACTATCCTCATTTTTTTTTGAATAGATGGCTCCAATATTATTCAATAATCCGCCTGCAAAAACACCATTATTTGAGTAAGATGATAGCCGAAGTGCTTCCTGAAAATAGTTCAATGCACTATCTAAAGAACCACACCTGCCAAAAGCAATCCCTATGGACTGATTAATTCCTGAAAGTTTATTTTTATATTCTTCTTGGTTATTATAGTATAATTCTTTTGCATCAAACAAATACTTGAATCCATTCTCACATTGTTCCAATCTCAAGTATAAATCGCCAATTTGTTTTTTAGTATCGGCCAGTAATTCCCTTTCTTTTTTTAATTCAAAAAGTTGTAAAGCTCCTAAATAATACTTCAGTGAATTTTTATAATCGTTTATTTCCAAGTAAATATCACCTATATGTATATAGACTAATCCAATACCAATTTCATTTTTTAATACTCTATAAATTGACAAAATCTTTTTATCGTATTCCATTGCATTGATATAATCTCCTTTTGAAAAACTTTCATCCGCTAATTGATTGTATAAATCTGCTTTTGAACTATATAGTTCATCTGTTTGAATTAGTTCATTCGACAAACTATCAATAATGGGCTTTTGACCATAATTTAAGGTTGGAATGACTAGAAAAGCTACTATTAAAGAAACTATTTTAAAAAAATTCATCTTTTTAATTATAAAAATAAGAAAAACCATAAATAACGCTTTTGTAGGCCTTTATAATAATTTCATTAATGTTGATTCTGAAAAGTTGTCATTATAAGAATCTATTTAATTTGAAGTAACCATATTTATTAGACTTTAGATAATTAAAAAAACTTTATGTTTTAAGTTTATTAACTAAACAATGTAAAGTAAAAATGATGTTTGAAATACAAAGTTATGTAACAAAAGATCGATTAAATTAGATGTTTTATTTTGTTGACGATAGGATAATATAACTAATCTCTTTACCCCTATCAGGAATCCACCCATCTATTTGATGTAGCCTCAAATCTGTATCCTTCAGTTCTTTATTCTGTTCCCTAAAAATAGCATACCCTTCCTCGTTAAAAATTAATAACGCTCCCTCATTAAAGCTTTTCTTCCAAACTCTCCAATCTTGATTCTCAGCATATTTATAATTGGCAGTAGCTAAGTAAAAAGGTAGACTAGGAAGAGCAAAATCTTTAGTGAAAATTATTGGTGTTGATTTAGTATAAGACTTAATAATATAGTTTGCAACAATTTTTGTTGTACTTCTTTTACTTTCCAGAGAAGGAACTACAAAACTCCATGCAACCAATGAAGGCAACAGAGCAATAAAACATAACAGTAAAAAGTTTTTATTATCCTGTTTAAAACTATAAACCCCTAATATGATTGTAACAAAACCTACTACCAACGCCATAATTCGAGCCAAATTTTCTAAAAATACAAAAGCGGAAATAATAAATGCAACCCCTAATACAATCGTAAAAAATAATTGACTACCCAGTGCAAATTTCTTCCACTTATTAGTGTAACTCTCCGTATTCATCTTTGTTACTTGCAAAGCAATTAATACGCTAATTGCAGGAAGAGCCCCGATAGCATAAGCGGGTAATTTACTACTAATCAATTCATAAACAAACCAACCCGATACTAGCCATGCAACTATAAATATAGTTGTTTCTGATTGTTGGTTTCTTTTAAAAAATTTAGCGAATTGCTCTTTTAACCCAAGAATAAAAAACGATGAAAAGGCAAACATCCCGACCAAAAAAATAATCAAAAAATAACCAGGCGGACCTGTTTGCCCAAAAACTCCTTCGCCTCTTTTTAGTATATACCAGTCAACCATCCACATAATAAACTTACCATTGTCGATATTCCACACTGCCCTACCCCAAAGGTAAATGGGTATTAATCCTAATAAACTTATTAAAAAGATCAATACGGTCTGTATTCGGTAATTTTTAAAGAGAAATAAAATACCTAGTATTCCATAGGTGACAATAAGCACAGGCGGACCTTTAGTCAGCGTTCCCCCTGCAATTCCAAGAACCAACCCTATTAGATAGTTGTAGTTTTTTGACTTTAAAAAATTGAATAAACTAAACACTGTTAGCGTTTCAAAAAAAAGCAACATACTATCTGTAACTGATATTTTTGCTAAAGCAATTAATAATATTCCAGAACTAGCAATAAGCATAGCTTTTTTAGCAACCTCTTTTCCAAACAAAGTTCCCCCCATAAATAAAATAAGTAAACATGTTCCTATAATCGCTATAGCACTCGGGATTCTTGTAGCAAATTCGTTAACACCAAATAATTTAAAGGATAAGGCTATCGACCAGAAGTGTAAAGGTGGTTTACGGTGAACATCAGACCAAATGAAATCGGGAATCATCCAATTTCCTGTTTCTAAAAAAGTGTAGGCAAAACCAGCATAAGCAGATTCATCCTGATCCCAAAAACCTATAGACCAGTTGTTAACAAAAATGGAAACGATAACTAATGCAAAAATTAGCCAGTAGTAGAAATTGTATCTGTTTTGAATTACCATTTAATAATTGTTCGGACGACGAATAAATGGAGAAGCACAAGAATCGTAAAAAAGAAAATTGTTTTTATCCAACTAATCTGCTGGTTAACAATAGAAGTATCTATTGATCCATTTAAAGTTCTTATTACAGGATTAATATACATTCTGGTATAGGTATTCCACTCTTCAGTTTCAAAAATCTCAGCTCTAACATAGCTATTTTCGGGTAAAATATTATAGCTTATTGTTTTAGCATTTACAGCTGTTGCCACTACTTTTCCCTTATCGCTAATTAATGTAATGGAATCTGCATTTTGCATAAGTTCAAGTTGATAGTTGTTATCATGAATAGTCAATGATTTTAACTCATTCATTTCTTGACCAAACCACCCTTTTGTAGCATAGCATTTACCATCTTTCAAACTTTCTATCACTGTATTATTATCTCTTTTACTTACATTAATCATCGTCCAAACAACACCACAGTCTTCATCCGCATTACTATGAGAATCGTCGTTACCAATTGCCCAAACAATTTTTCCAGATGTCAATGCTTTATCCCAATGCTCTATAGAGGTAGCTCTTGGGCTAACTACCTCCATTAAATCATAATTTTTTAACACTTCTAACTCCTCCAATCCATATCCAGTTTTAAAGCTAGGATGAGCCAATGCAATTAAATTATCTTCTGTTTTTAGCTTATTTATAATGTACTGTTTGCCACTAGTAAATTGAAAAAAAGGATAATCGAATACAGAGGCATCTGTTGCATTAAGCACTAACTGATGGGTAAAACCTATATTTAAGCCATGCTCATAAACATTAGTATAAAAGCTCCTATCATGTTTTAATGTAATACTATTGTAATTAGACAAACAAGGCAAATCGTAATTAAGCGAGTCGTACTTCTCAAACATTTGTTTCATGGTATTATCTCCATTGGTTAAACCTAAAGCCAATTTTGAGTGAGCGTGAAAATTGGCTTTTATCCATTCTCCATTAACATCCTGATATGGATTATAAAAAACATTCCCTGTAAAAGGTGTATTTGGAACAAAAGAATAAAACACCGAATTATAATAAGGCAAAGTTGATAGAAAGAATAAGGAAAGTAATACTTTAACTGTTGTTTTTAAACCTTTATATTTCATTAGATGTAAAGTAAAAAAGAGCTAGTTATCAATATCAGTGTTTAAAATTCCAGTAAATTAAAAAATGATGTTTAAAGACACAAAACTACAATACTAAAACATCAAATAAAAAATAAAGCATGCTAAAATGAAAATCAATATTATAATGTAAATTAATCTACTTTCCGTGAGTAGTAAAATTTTACACAAATAAGCCCAAAATCTGTGCTTTACCTTTAATATTTTTATACCTTTGCCAATTAATTTTTTCAAACAAAAGGCATGGACAAACATTCCTATTTAAGCAACGCAGATGTTTCTGCTATTGAAGAGTACTACCAACAGTTCTTAAGCAATCCTGATAATGTTGGTGAAGGATGGAAGAAATTTTTTGAAGGATTTGAATTTGCCCGTAAAAACTACGACACTGAACTTCCCGAAGGATTCGACAAAGAATTTAAAGTTATTGAGTTAATTAATAACTACCGTTCAAGAGGTCATTTGTTTACCAAAACCAATCCTGTTCGTGCAAGAAGACAATATTCTCCAGATTTAGCTATCGAAAATTTTGGCTTAATGCAATCGGATTTAGAAACCGTTTTCCAAGCCGGCAACGAGGTTGGTATTGGTCCTGCAAAATTAAAAGATATTGTTGCTCATTTGGAACAAACTTACTGCCAATCTATTGGTATTGAGTTTATGTACATTCGTAAACCAGAAGAAATAGCGTGGATAAAAAATAAAATTGAGTTGAAAAACAGAGCTCAATTTGATACTAAAGCAAAAAAACACATCTTACACAAATTAAATCAAGCCGTAGTTTTTGAGCAATTTTTACATAAAAAGTTTGTTGGTCAAAAACGATTTTCTTTAGAAGGAAATGAGGCTTTAATTCCTGCTCTTGATGCATTAGTAGAACGTGGTGCCGATTTCGGAATTAAAGAATTTATTGTAGGTATGGCACACCGAGGACGATTAAATGTACTTGCTAACATTTTTAATAAAACCTACGAAAATATTTTTAGCGAGTTTGAAGGTAAAGAATACGAAGACAATGTTTTTGATGGCGATGTAAAATACCACTTGGGCTACTCCTGCGATGTGAAAACTGACAACGGACACGATATTCACATGACATTAGCTCCAAACCCTTCTCACTTAGAAACTGTTGCTCCTGTAGTAGAAGGCATTACCCGTTCAAAACTTGATTTGTATTTAAAAGACGAGAAAAAAATTGTTCCTATCATCATTCATGGTGATGCTGCAATAGCCGGTCAAGGAATTGTTTACGAAGTGGTTCAAATGGCTCAGTTAGATGGTTACCGTACTGGAGGTTCTGTTCACATTGTGGTAAATAACCAAATCGGGTTTACCACCAACTATTTAGATGCCCGTTCGAGTACTTATTGTACTGATGTGGCAAAAGTAACATTGTCACCAGTTCTTCATATCAATGGCGATGATGTCGAAGCAGTTGTTCAAGCTGTTCAGTTCGCTGTAGAATATCGTCAAACATTCCACAAAGATGTTTTTATTGACATTTTAGGCTATAGAAAATACGGACACAACGAAGGTGATGAACCTCGTTTTACTCAACCCGTTCTTTACAAAGCCATTAGCACACATGCCAACCCAAGAGATATTTACTTGAAACAATTGTTGGCAGAAGGTATTGTTACCGAAAAAGAAGCAAAAGATTTGGAGAAAAACTTCGACGATTTGTTGCAAGAACGTTTAAGCGAAGCCAAACAAATTGAAAAAGCTACTGTTACTAAATTCCTGAATAGAACCTGGAAAGGATTTGAATACAGTCAAATTGGTGACTTTGACAAAGCTACCAACACTACTTTTGATAAGAAAAAGTTAACCGAAATTGCTAAGAAAATTAGCACACTTCCAAAAGATAAAAAGTTTATCAATAAAATAGTTAAGCTGTTTGACGATCGTTTAAAAATGGTTAACGAAACTGATCAATTGGATTGGGCAATGGGAGAATTATTAGCTTATTCTACTTTATTAGAAGAAGGTCACATTGTTCGTGTTTCTGGTCAGGATGTAGAAAGAGGAACATTCTCGCACCGACATGCAGTAGTTAAAGTAGAAGATTCGGAAGAAGAATATGTGCCATTACAAAACATCTCAGCTAAACAAGCTCCATTTTATATCTACAACTCATTACTTTCTGAATATGGTGTTTTAGGTTTTGAATATGGCTACGGAATGGCTACTCCAAACGGATTAACCATTTGGGAGGCTCAGTTTGGTGATTTTAATAACGGTGCTCAGATTATAATTGACCAATTTTTAAGTGCTGCTGAAGAAAAGTGGAAAACTCAAAATGGGTTAGTGATGTTATTGCCTCACGGTTACGAGGGTCAAGGAGCAGAGCACTCGAGTGGTAGAATGGAACGCTTTTTACAACTGTGTGCTGAAGACAACATGCAAATTGCCGATTGTTCAACCCCGGCAAACTTTTACCATTTAATGCGTCGTCAGTTAAAACGTAACTTTAGAAAACCTTTGGTGGTGTTTACTCCAAAAAGTTTGTTGCGTCACCCAAAATGTGTTTCAAGCATGGACGAATTGGCTAAAGGGGCATTCCAAGAAGTAATTGATGACCAAAAAGCAACTGCTAAAAATGTAGATACTGTTGTATTCTGTACGGGTAAATTCTACTACGATTTATTGGCTAAGAAAGAAGAAATTGGTGGCGCAGACAACATTGCCCTGGTTCGAATTGAACAATTGTATCCGTTACCACAAAAACAATTGGATAAAATAATTGCAAAATACAGCAACGCAAAAAAATACATTTGGGCTCAGGAAGAGCCAGAAAATATGGGTGCTTGGACTCACCTATTGCGTCATTTTACAACAGTTAAATTAAATGTAATTTCGTTGGCAGAAAGCGGTGCTCCTGCAACAGGTTCATCAAAAATGCACGCAAAACGACACAATGCAATCATCAATCAAGTATTTGAAAACTCACTAGTAAAAAATTAATACTCAAAATTTCGAGATATGGCTTTAGAAATGAAAGTTCCCTCCCCGGGAGAATCAATAACAGAAGTAGAAATAGCAAGATGGTTGGTAGAAGATGGCGACTATGTTGAAAAAGACCAAGCTGTTGCAGAAGTAGACTCTGATAAAGCAACATTAGAATTACCTGCCGAAGAATCGGGTGTTATTACCCTGAAAGCAAAAGAAGGCGATGTGGTTAAAGTTGGTGCTGTGGTTTGTTTAATCGATACCAAAGCTAAAAAACCGGCTGGTGCTGCTCCAAAAATGGAAGCTGTTCCTGTTAAAGAAGCAGTGGTTGAAAAAAAGACTGAAGTAGTTCCTAACCCAATGCCAGCAGTAAAAACAGATGTAAAAGCTACTCCTGTTGCAAAAGAAATGATTGCAAAAAACAATGTAAATGCAGTTAAAGTTCACGGTTCTGGTTCGAACGGGAAAATTACCAAAGCCGATATTGAAGCTTATTTAACTACTGGATTAACTCCAAATGCTATTACAGGTTGGGGTGGAACTAGAGACCAAAGTAGCGAAAAAATGAGCATGTTGCGTCGTAAAATTGCATCACGTTTAGTTTCGGTTAAAAACGAAACAGCTATGTTAACCACGTTTAACGAGGTGGACATGAAACCGTTGATGGATTTACGTGCCAAATACAAAGATATTTTTAAAGAAAAACACGGTGTAAACTTAGGTTTCATGTCGTTTTTTACCAAAGCAGTTACCGAAGCTTTACGTCAATACCCAGCGGTAAACTCAATGATTGATGGCGACCAGATGGTAAGTTTTAACTATGCCGACATAGGTATTGCCGTTAGTTCACCAAAAGGGTTAATGGTGCCTGTGGTACGAAATGCAGAACAAATGAGTTTGGCAGAAATTGAAGCAGAAATTAAGCGCTTGGCAGTTAAAGCTCGTGATGGTAAAATTGACATTACCGATATGGAAGGCGGAACATTTACCATTACCAATGGTGGTGTTTTTGGTTCGATGTTGAGTACACCAATTATTAACCCACCACAAAGTGCAATTTTGGGTATGCACAACATTGTTGACCGCCCGGTAGCTGTTGATGGAAAGGTAGAAATCCGTCCGGTTATGTATGTAGCGTTAAGCTACGACCACCGTATAATTGACGGAAAGGAGTCAGTAGGATTTTTAAAAACCGTTAAAGAAATGCTGGAAAATCCAACAAAAATAATTTTTGGAGGTAAAAACCCGGAAGAAGTATTATTGAATTTATAAGAAACATGAAAGACGCTAAAAACATGAAATTCGGCACCAAAGCAATACATGCCGGACAAGAGCCAGACCCAACAACAGGAGCCATCATGACTCCCATTTATCAAACCTCTACTTTTTGGCAAGAAAGCCCGGGAAACCACAAAGGTTATGCGTACGCAAGAGGTAAAAACCCAACAAGAACCGCTCTTGAAAAATGTTTAGCTGAATTAGAAGGTGCAAAATACGCCTTGTGTTTTTCCAGTGGAATGGGTGCAATTGATGCCGTAATGAAATTGTTACGTCCTGGCGACGAAGTAATTACTGGCGACGATTTGTATGGCGGAAGCTACCGTATGTTTACCAAGGTATTTGCTCCGTTTGGCATCAAATTCCATTTTATTGACATGAAAGATGAAAATGCGATTAAAAAATGCATTAATGCTAACACTAAAATGATTTGGTTAGAAACACCAACTAACCCAACCATGCAAATTATTGACATTGCTGCTTGTGCAAAAATTGCAAAAGACCACCAATTAATTTGTGCTGTTGATAATACTTTTGCTTCGCCTTACTTACAAAACCCATTAGCTTTAGGTGCTGATATTGTAATGCATTCAGCTACTAAATACTTAGGCGGACACAGTGATGTAATTATGGGTGCTTTATGTGTGAGCAACGACGATTTATATGCTCAATTGGCATTTATACACAACAGTTGTGGTGCAACACCAGGTCCAATGGACAGCTTCTTGGTAATGAGAGGTATTAAGACGCTTCACATTAGAATGGAAAGACATTGCTACAACGGAAGAAAAGTAGCGGAGTTTTTAAAAGGTCACCCAAAAATTGATAAACTGTACTGGCCTGGTTTTACCGACCACCCCAACCATGATATTGCTAAAAAGCAAATGAAAGATTTTGGCGGAATGATTTCTTTTTCAATTAAAGGAAATAAACAAGAAGATGCCTTTAAAATTGCTTCAGCCATGAAAGTGTTTTCCTTGGCAGAATCGCTTGGTGGAGTAGAATCGCTGGTAAACCACCCTGCAACCATGACTCACGCTTCCATTCCAAAAGAAGAGCGTGATAAAGCTGGTGTAGTAGAGTCATTACTTCGTTTAAGTGTTGGTATCGAAGATATCGAAGATTTGTTAGCAGATTTAGAACAAGCATTGAAATAAGTATTATTATCTTATGAACTATTATTTTGTAACAGGTTCTAGTAAAGGATTGGGTAAAGCCATTACTGAACAACTTTTACAAAAAGTCGATAATTTTGTTTTTGGATATTCCAGAAGCAATACCATTAATCATAAACAATACTACCATAAACTTATCGATTTCTCGAACTTGGAAGCTGTTCAAAAACTACGTTTTCCTGAATTAAAAGATGCAAAAAAACTGGTTTTGATTAACAATGCCGGAAGTGTTGGTGAAATTAAGCATGTTGGTAAACTATCCGCTCAAAAAATAATTGAATGTTACAACATTAACTTAGTTGTTCCTACCATCATTACCAACGAGTTTTTAAATGCCTATCAAAACTCAAATATTCAAACTCTTATCGTTAACATCAGTTCTGGTGCGGGGCAATCTGCAATAGATGGCTGGAGTGTTTATTGTGCAACTAAAGCCGGGATTGATATGTTTAGTCGAGTAGTCCAAGAAGAAGCCAACATTCACAAATCAAACATCAAAGTGTTGAGTATTGCACCCGGTATTATTGATACCGACATGCAAAAAGAAATACGCAAATCAGCTGAAGAAAATTTCTCTAACATCAACCGTTTTGTTGATTACAAAAAAAATGGTGATTTATCCTCTGCAGAGGAAGCTGCTACTAAAGTGCTCCAATTTATAAACAGCCCTTCTTTATCACAAAATGTGGTTTGTTCTGTTAGAGATTTAACAAATTAGCTCCGTTTCGAACCATTCAACATAAAAAATGTACCGTTAATCAAATGGAAGACATTTTACCCCATTTTTTTATTATATTTGAACTTGTTGATTTTTGTCTAAATATCAATAGCTTAAACTAACTAAACTAAACACTATGAAAAAAACATTACTTTCTTTATTTGTTTTATCATTAATTGCCTCAACAAGCTCTTTAAAATCTCAGAGCAATTCAGGAAATTGGTGTAGAACTGATGAGCAAACTCAATTGCTTGAACAAATGAACCCTTCAATCATTCAGCAACGTCAGGAAGCAGAAGATTTCATTGCCAATTTTAAAAGTACCTATGACCCAACTGCGAAAAAAGCTACGATTATTATTCCTATAGTATTTCACGTTATTACTTACAATGGTAACGGTAATGCTACTAAAGCTGATATTCAGCAAGTGGTGAATATTTTAAATCAGGATTTTAAACGTTTAAACCCAGATGCCGGGAGTACTCGTGCTATTTTCCAGCCTTACGCAGCAGCGTTAGATATTGAGTTTAGATTGGCTACAAAAGACCCCAATGGAAATTGTACAGAAGGTATTGTTAGAGTTGAAAATGCTCAAACCATGAATGCTTCTGATGCCATTAAATCTGTTAGCTACTGGGACAGTAAAAAATATTTTAATGTTTGGGTGGTTGATTTAATCAATGGATCTGCTCCTCCAAGCTATGTAGCTGGTTATGCTCAATTTCCAACAAGTGGAATTAACAGCACTTATGGCGTAGTTATAGATAACTCTTTTCTGGTTGGCAGAACGCTTACTCATGAAATCGGACACTGTTTTAATTTGTACCACACTTTTCAATCAGGCTGTGGAGCAAATTGTGGTTCATCAGGTGATTTGTGTTGCGACACCCCTCCTGTTTCTACATCAAGTGGTACTTGTGATTTTAATGAAAACACTTGTAGCAATGATGCCAATGGTAACGACCCTTACGGAACTAATGTATTAGATCAAATTGAAAACTACATGAGCTACAATGCTTGCCAGAACATGTTTAGCCTGGATCAAAAAACAAGAATGATGGCAACATTAAACTCAACCAGTACTTCAACTGGTTTAGCTCAATTATGGACACCTTCTAACTTAGCATTTACAGGTACTGCCGATCCTTACAATTCATCACCAATTTGTATTCCGTGGGGAGCAGATTTCACGTATAACAAACAATACTTGTGTGAAGGTGATGCCGTTACTTACTCAGATTACAATACCTACAATGCTACCCCTACTTTATGGGATTGGACTTTTACAGGTGGAACACCAAATACATCAAATGTAGCTTCTCCGGTAATTACTTACAATACTGCCGGAACGTATGGCGCAACATATTCGCCCGGTACATCTGCCGGATATTATACTCCTGCTGTATCTAAAAGCAACATTATTACGGTGAGTACTATTGCTGCTCAGTTTACATTGCCTTTTGTTGAGGGTATGGAAAACACCACGTCGTTTAATAACGACTGGACCATAAACACTCAAAGTGGTAATGCTTGGCAAAATTCTACCATAGCTGCTTATACCGGAAGCAGATCGTTAAGAGTTAACAATTTGAGCAATGTTGCTAACGATGTTACCGAAGCCATTTCACCTTCTTTTAACTTGGCGTCTGTACAAAATCCAACACTTGATTTTAAAGCTGCTTTTGCGAAAAAAGCTACTGGTAGCAGTAACGACCAATTGATTATTTATTCTTCTATTGATTGTGGTGCCTCCTGGCAAATTTTAACCATTAAAACAGCATCTACCTTATCGAGTGCTCCCGCAACAAACACTGCGTTTACACCTTCGGGACCAACACAATGGAAAACACATACAGCTACTATAGGAGCAACGTTAGCCACAAAAACTAATGTTCGATTTAAGTTTTACTTTAAAAGTAATGGTGGTAACAACATCTATTTAGATGATATTAACATTAATGGTACTGTTGGTATAGAAGAAACTAAACTGGTTAACAACTTAAGCGTTTACCCTAATCCAGCAACTGAAAGTGCTTTTGTAAGTTTTAACTTAATCAGCAATGTTAAAAACTTAACCATTACATTAAGAGATGTATTGGGTAAAGAAGTAACTAAAATAATAAACGGACAAGCTTTTGTGGCTGGTAAATACACCTTAAGTATTGACCAACAAAAGAAATTACAATCAGGCCTTTATTTTATCGAATTTAATGCCGATAATAAAGTAACCGTAGAAAAATTAGTGGTTAAATAAGTCTTTAGTTTTTTAATTTTAATTTGATAAAAAAGTCCGGTAGAATTCTGCCGGACTTTTTTTGTTTTATATTTTAATTACCTTTGAAAAAGACAGATACAATATTTTAACAGAATAATTATCTTCAAAACTAACAACAATGACAAGATTAATTCTAAAAATTGCTTTACTGTTAGGGACAACAGTAGTGCTTCTATCATTTGTCACACCCACTGGTTGGTTTAATGCTGGAAGTAAGCCGAAAAGCTATGAAATGGGAATTGACAAAGGTTCTGGACAAGATGGTAAAAATGCAGCAACTATTAAATCAATTGACAAAAAAATTGACGGTTTCGGGACACTAATGCAACAAAGTAAACCTGACAAATTTCTTGGTAAACGAGTTAGAATGACTGGTTTTGTAAAATCTGAAAACGTTTTAAATTGGGCTGGAATTTGGTTGCGTGTTGACGACACGGGCTCAAAACAACCGCTTTCATTTGACAATATGAGTGACAGACCCATTAAAGGTACTACCGACTGGGCAAAATATGAAATTGTTCTTGATGTTCCAAGTAATGCATCACTTATCGCATATGGAGCATTACTAGGTGGAACAGGTCAAATTTGGTTTGACAATATATCATTTGAAGTAGTAGGCGATGATATTCCAACAACAGGCTCTGTAAAAGGGAAAAAATCTGCTACACAAGATGAGCCTACAAATCTTGACTTTGAAAAATAATATCTTTATGCATAAACACTTGTGCTGAAAAGTCGTCTCATGGAAAATGGGTAAACCGTTAAAATAATTAACAAAAAAAGCCGCAAATTTTCATTTGCGGCTTTTTCTATTTCATGCATTTCAGTGTCACGAATCAATTTTTGCATATTTCGCATTTGCTTCAATAAACTCTCTACGTGGTGGTACTTCGTCACCCATTAACATAGAAAACGTATGGTCGGCTGCAGCAGCATTTTCGATGGTAATTTGTCGTAAGGTTCTAAATTCAGGGTTCATAGTGGTAGACCACAATTGTTCTGCGTTCATCTCTCCCAAACCTTTGTATCGTTGTACACCAACACTACCTTCTTTACCAGCACCTTTCATGTCTTGTATAGCAATGTCTCTATCTTTTTCGTTCCAGCAATAACGTTGCT
This sequence comes from Flavobacteriales bacterium, assembly GCA_050248475.1. Lineage (GTDB taxonomy): Bacteria > Bacteroidota > Bacteroidia > Flavobacteriales_E > Vicingaceae > Vicingus. Next base: position 36,609 of record JBFWSH010000021.1, on the reverse strand, counting down.
CCTTACCTTTTTTAACCAAATAAAGTGGCGGTGTGGCAATGTAAATACGTCCGTCTTCAATCAATTCTTTCATGTAACGGAAAAAGAAAGTTAAAATCAAGGTTTCAATGTGAGAACCATCCACGTCGGCATCACACATGATGATTACCTTGTGGTAACGCAATTTTTCGGTGTTTAATGCTCTTGCATCATCTTCGGTACCTACTCTTACTCCAAGTGCTGTATAAATGTTTTTAATCTCTTCATTTTCAAAAATTTTGTGCTGCATGGCTTTCTCTACATTCAATATTTTACCACGCAATGGCATAATGGCCTGAAAATGTCTGTCTCTACCCTGTTTTGCAGTTCCACCGGCCGAATCTCCCTCTACCAAGTAAATCTCACATTCTGAAGGGTCTTTAGAAGCACAATCGGCTAATTTACCCGGTAAACCACTACCTGTAAGTACATTTTTACGTTGTACCATTTCACGAGCTTTACGGGCTGCATGACGAGCGGTAGCCGCTAAAATAACTTTCTGTACAATTAGTCGGGCATCGTTCGGATGTTCTTCCAAATAATTTTCCAACATTTCACTTACGGCTTGGCTAACCGCAGCAGTAACCTCTCTGTTTCCTAATTTTGTTTTGGTTTGTCCTTCGAATTGTGGTTCTTGTACTTTTACCGAAACAATTGCAGTTAAACCTTCTCTAAAGTCATCACCTGAAATTTCGAATTTCAGTTTATCCAACATCCCTGATGCATCGGCATATTTTTTAAGCGTATTGGTTAAACCTCTTCTAAAACCTGAAAGGTGAGTACCGCCCTCGTGAGTATTGATGTTATTTACATACGAGTGAATGTTTTCTGAATAAGAACTGTTGTAAATCATGGCAACCTCAACTGGTATACCTTGTTTTTCACCTTCCATACTAATTACCTCAGCAATTAATGGTTCTCTTGTTTCTTCGATGTATCGAACAAATTCTATCAAACCTTCTTCCGAATGAAAAACTTGTCCTTTAAACGAACCATCTTCTTTGGTTTCTCTTTTATCTTGAAAAGTAATGGTAATACCTTTATTCAAAAACGATAACTCCCGCAACCTGGTCGCAAGTGTTTCGTACATGTAAATGGTAGAATCAAAAATAGTTTTATCAGGAGTAAAGGTAACTTGTGTTCCTCGTTCTGTTGTTGTACCAATTTCTTTAACAGGGTAAAGTGCTTTACCTTTCGAATATTCTTGTTCGTAAATGGTCCCGTTTAAATAAACGGTTGCTCTTAAATGTTCTGATAATGCATTAACACAACTAACCCCAACACCGTGCAAACCACCGGAAACTTTGTACGAGTCTTTATCAAACTTACCACCTGCACCAATTTTGGTCATTACTACTTCAAGAGCAGAAACGCCTTCTTTTTTGTGCATGTCAACCGGAATACCTCTACCGTTATCTCTAACCGTAATAGATTCATCCTCATTGATAGAAACATAAATGGTATCACAATGTCCGGCTAAAGCCTCATCAATGGAGTTATCAACTACCTCATAAACCAAGTGGTGTAATCCTCTTAATCCAACATCACCAATATACATGGAAGGACGCATTCTAACATGCTCCATTCCTTCTAACGCCTGAATACTATCGGCCGAATAACCTTTATTTTGTTCGCTCATAATTTATATAAATTTTCACTTTTTTTGAAGAGTAACAAATATAACCATTACAAGGCGTTTATTGAGAATAAATACCAATTAGATGAAGGTATTTATTAACACAAAAATTAACAGTTTTTAATGGTACTTATTACGAGAAAAAAAGACTTATTTTAAAGAAAGGAATTCAGAAACCAAGTCGCTAATCAGCTGATTATAACAGGGGGTCAGCGAACTTGCTTTTAAACACTTTTCTTCCACCATTTCTGCAGAAGGAAAATCGCCACAATTTAGTTTAACATTTCCCTTACCTATTATCTTTTCTTTTTTGGAGTTATACACATCAAAATCGAGTTTATGCAAAGAAAAAGGATGTCGTTTATTGTTATCGCCTGTATACGTAGTATGAACATTTTTTTGAATGGCATACCAATTTACAAACATAATAAACTGAGCATTGTTTTGAGTTAAAATACCTGTTAATTTCTCGGTTTCAAGTATCGATAAATTGGAGGAATTGTATTTACGTCCATTAAACTTTTCAATGTCGTATTTCACCTGTTTTTTTATGGTCAAATAATCCAATTCGCTAATCATCTCAAACTCGTAGTGCTCGTTTTTATAGTTGGTTAACGCCGCTTTTAAGCCATTGGTGTATTCGGTGTAAACCTCTTGAGAACTAACATTGTTTACCGAAGCTAATTCGGTAAGCTGGTACTCCGAAACAAACTGAAAACGGGTATAAGGCACCACCAAAATTTTTTGTTTTTGAGCAACAGTAACCAACGAAGAACTTATGCTCAACAACAATAGTATAACACGTACTGATTTTAAAAACAACATCAATTGGTTTTAATTAAATAGTAGTTCTTCTTCCCTTTTTGTATCAAAATGTATTTGCCTTGTATCAAATCGTCGGAAGTAAGCATTTTATCCTCACCTACTTTCATTTTGTTTACGCTGATAGCATTTTCTTTTAAAGCCCTTCTGGCTTCTCCGTTAGAAGCTAAAAAGTTGGTTTTACCTGCCAATGCATCAATAATGCTTAATCCTTCTTTTACTTCATTAACAGCAACTTCTGCTTGAGGTACACCATCAAAAATGTCGTTAAAAACCTCTTCTGAAAGTGCTTTTAAAGCAACCAATGCTTCTTCATCTTTCTTAAATAAAATTTCAGACGCATTTACTGCTGCTAAATAATCTTCTTCCGAATGAACTCTTATTGTTATGTCTTTTGCCAATTCTTTTTGTAACAAACGTAAATGCGGAGCTTCAGCATGTTCTTTTTCCAGTTGTTCAATTTCTTGTTTCGATTTGAGCGTGAAAATTCGAACATAATTGGAAGCATCTTCATCAGAAGCATTGATCCAATATTGGTAAAATTTGTATGGAGAAGTTTTGGTTTTATCCAACCATACATTTCCTCCTTCAGTTTTACCAAACTTAGTACCATCTGCTTTTTTTATCAATGGTGTGGTTACTGCAAAAGCTTCTCCACCGTCTTTTCTTCTAATTAATTCGGTTCCCGTTACAATGTTTCCCCATTGATCAGAACCACCTAGCTGAACAGTGCAGTTTTTGTTTTTCCACAACCAATAAAAATCATATCCCTGAACCAACTGGTAACTAAACTCGGTAAACGACATGCCTGTTTCCATTCTGCTTTTTACCGAATCTTTTGCCATCATGTAATTTACTGTAATGTGTTTACCAACATCACGAATAAACTCTAAAAAACTCATGTTTTTGAACCAATCGTAATTGTTAACCACCTCAGCCGAATTGGCTCCACAATTAAAATCCAAAAACTGCTCCAATTGTTTTTGTACGCCTTTTATATTAAGCTGAAGCGTTTCATCGTCTAATAAATTACGTTCTGCTGATTTTCCCGAAGGGTCGCCAACCATACCGGTTGCTCCTCCAACCAAAGCGTAAGGTTTGTGTCCTGCACGCTGTAAATGAACCAAAATCATAATTTGAACCAAACTACCAATGTGCAACGAATCAGCAGTTGGGTCAAACCCTATATATGCCGAGGTAATTCCTTTTGCAAATTGTTCTTCTGTTCCTGGCATCATATCTTGTATCATGCCCCTCCATTTCAGTTCTTCAATAAAATTCATGCTGATTCTCGTTTATTTTGATTGGCAAAAATAAGGATTTACGATAAACCTTACTACTTTAACTTTTCGTTATTGTGATGCCTTTCACTATCCCTTTTGGTCTTTTTTTCGAGATTTTGTTGCAACGCTTTGGTTAAGTCTACGCCTGTTTGGTTGGCTAAACAAATAAGTACAAAAAGTACATCTGCCATTTCTTCTCCCAAATCTTTGGTTTTATCACTTTCTTTTTCCGATTGCTCGCCATATCTACGGGCAATTATACGAGCAACTTCGCCAACCTCTTCGGTAAGCATAGCCATATTGGTGAGCTCATTAAAATAACGAACACCATGTTGTTTTATCCAATTATCAACAAATTGTTGAGCTTGCTCTATGGTCATTTTAAAATTTTAACAAATGGGCCTTTGATTGATTTTTCCAACCTGCCTGACTTTCATAATCTACAAAGAAAATTTTGAGGTCTGCTTGACTCTCATAGTCGACAAAATATACTTTTTTATTGGCTTGACTTTCGTAATCTACCGAATACCACAAACCATCTTTGTTAGCCTGGCTTTCGTATTTTACCATAAAAACCTTTAAATCGCACTGCGACTCATATTTTACGATATATACTTTTAAGTCGGCTTGACTCTCGTATTTAACTTTATAAATTTTTTGCGCTGAAACACTTGTTGTGGCAAAAGCAAAAAACAAGAAAATTGGAAGAATGTATTTCATTTTGATTGATTTTTTCAACCAAATATACTCAATAAATCTTGATAATTATCAATTCAAAATAGCTGCAATTCCAGGCAATTCTTTTCCTTCTAAATATTCCAACATTGCTCCACCACCAGTACTTACATGGCTTACTTGATTAGCTAAATTAAACTTGTTAACTGCTGCAACCGAATCGCCACCACCAACTAAAGTGAAAGCCCCTTTTTTGGTTGCATCAGCAATTGCTAAGGCAATTTCTTTTGTCCCTTTCTCAAACTTTTCCATTTCAAAAACACCCATAGGTCCATTCCATAATATGGTTTTAGATTCCAATAAACATTTTTTATATGAAGCTATCGCTTTATCACTTATATCTAATCCCATCCATCCATCAGGAATATTATTGGTATCACAAACTTGAATATTAGCATCATTATCAAATTTATCAGCAACCAAGGTATCTTCAGGTAAGTATATCGTCACGTTTTTTTGTTTTGCCTTTGCTAAAATATCTTTTGCTGTTTCCAAGAAATCATCTTCAATAAGCGAACTACCCACATTCCCTCCCAAGGCTTTAGCAAATGTATATGCCATCCCCCCCCCAATGATGATATTATCCACACTGTCCAACAATTTTTCCATGATAATAATTTTGCTCGAAACTTTAGCTCCACCAACAACAGCAGTAATTGGAGAAACACCATCTTTCATTACTTTCGACACACTTTCAATTTCTTTTAAAATTAAATAGCCAAACATTTTATCGTTCGGGAAAAACTGAGCAATAATGGTTGTAGAGGCATGAGCCCGATGAGCCGTACCAAAGGCATCATTAACATATGCATCACCTAATTTCGATAGCTTTTCGGTGAATTCTAAATCTCCTTTGGTTTCTGAAACATAAAACCGTAAATTTTCTAACAGTAAAATTTCACCTGGTCTTAGCTCCATAGCTAATTCTTCTGCATCTTTCCCTATACAATCGGTTGCAAATTTTACTGGAGAACCTGCTAACTTTTCAACCTCTGTTAAAATGTGTTTCAACGAAAATTTTTCTTCGTAACCACTTTTTGGTCTACCCAAATGTGACATTAAGATTACAGCTCCTCCACCTTTCAATACTTTTTTTATCGTTGGAACAGATGCTAAAATTCGAGTGTTATCAGTTACCTCAAAACGCTCGTTAAGTGGCACATTAAAATCAACACGAATCAATACTTTTTTTCCTGAAAAGTTGTAATTATCAATATTTTGCATGGTATTTATAAATTTTTATTCATTTCATTTTAACCACATAGGAACATAGATTTAAATTTTTGGTAACTGGCTAAAATATTCATTGACATAGGTTTTTTGCCCCTCTTTGAATATGTTGTTACAATTAAAATTAACCAAGATACCTTTTGGGGCTTTTAAAAGTTTCATATAGTTTAGAAGCTGCGCTTCAAAATTACTGCTTATATCGTTAACCGACTTTAATTCTAACACCAAACAATTCTCAATAAACATATCGCATCTAAATCCAATCGATAAAGTTGTTCCTTTATAAATTACGGGAATTTGAAACTCTGTTAAAAAATTTATTTTTCTATGTAACAGTTCTTGCTTTAAGCATTCTTGATAAACGCTTTCAAGCAAACCTCTACCCATCAGTTTATGAACTTCTATAATCGAACCAATCACTTCATAAGTTAAATCATCTAAATATTTTTGAGTCAAATTCAACACCTATGTTCCTATGTGGTTAATTCTTTTGTGATATTATACAAAAGTAAAATTTCCAATTTAATATGAAACAATACCTATAATAATTACTTTTGAAAAGTATGCAGTTTAGAGATGTTATAGGACAAACAGACTTAAAAGAAAGGTTAATCTCTTCAGTAAAAGAGGGCAGAATTAGTCATGCTCAACTGTTTTTAGGCGAAGAAGGCACAGGAAATTTATCTTTAGCATTGGCTTATGCTCATTACATCATGTGCGAAGACAAACAAGAGTATGATTCATGTGGTGTTTGCAGTGCTTGTATTAAAAATAAGAAGTTGGTTCACCCCGATTTGCATTTTGTTTTTCCGACAGCTAACACCGAAAAAGTAAAAGGTAAACCCGTAAGTGATGTTTTTATTGATGAATGGCGAGAAATGGTAATTGGCAACAATGCTTATTTTTCAATAAATCAATGGCAAGAGAAAATAGAAACCGAAAACAAAACCCTGCTTATCCCTGCTGAAGAAAGCAACGAGATTCTAAAAAAATTAAGCCTTAAAACTTATGAATCGGAATATAAAATAATGATTGTTTGGTATCCCGAGAAATTCAACAATTCATCAGCAAACAAGCTGTTAAAAATATTAGAAGAGCCTGAACCAAAAACACTATTTATTTTAGTTGCACACGAATCTGAACAATTAATTCCAACCATTTTATCCCGAACTCAAACATTTAAAGTAACCAAAATTAAATCTAACGATTTAGCCAAAACCATAGAATCGGAATTTCAAATTACTTCAGAACAAGCATTAAATGTTAGTTTGCTTGCTGATGGCAATTATTTAGAAGCGAAAAAATTAATTGAATCATCAGATGCCGAAGAGCTGTTTTACTCCCTTTTTACTGATTGGATGAGAGCTGCATTTAAGGCTGATGTACTGTCTTTAATTTCATTTTCCGACATCATTCAAAAAATTGGTCGTGAAAAACAAAAACAATTTACTAAATATTGTTTACATATTTTTAGAGAGAGTTTAATCAATAATTTTGGATCTCCTTCACTAAATAAAAGAACTCCAACCGAATCGCAATTTCTATTAAAATTTGCTCCGTTTATTCATGGTGCAAACTGTATCGAAATTATTGAATTGTTTGATGATGCCTATTATCATATCGACAGAAATGCTAATCCTAAAATATTGTTTTTAGACGTTTCCTTTAAACTCACCAAGCTACTTCGGGTAAAAGCCCCTGTTTTTGAGTAACAAAAATTTTTTTCAATCTTACTTTCCCGCAAATAAATCTGATTAAGAATAGTATATTTGTTGATTAGGAAAATTACGTTTAACAAGTTCGGTTTTGTGCCGATTTAAGATATAAAATAATTATGGGATGTAGTAGTTGTGGCTCAGAAGGAGGTTGTGGTTCAGGTGGATGTGGCTCTTCAAGCGGAGGTGGTTGTAGTAAAAGTGGCTCGTGCAGTAGCTATAAATTAAATGTTTTTGATTGGTTACTGGATATAGAATTGCCTCACGGACAAGAAATTTTTGATTGTGTAGAAGTCCGTTTTAAAAATAGCCGAAAAGAATTTTTTAGAAATGTAGATAAGTTATCGCTAAATGCCGGAGATGTAGTTGCTGTTGAAGCAACTTCAGGGCATGATATCGGAACCATTTCGTTGACTGGTGAGCTGGTTAAAAAACAAATGAGAAAACATAAAGTTGCTTTCGATTCTCCTGATGTAAAAAAGATTTACCGTTTGGCTAAAAAAACCGACATCGATAAATGGATCGAAGCTCAAAAAATGGAAGTTGGAACCATGTATAAGGCACGTACTATTGCCATTGAACAAGGTTTAGATATGAAAATTAGTGATGTAGAATATCAAGGTGATAAATCAAAAGCCATTTTTTATTATACAGCTGAAGCACGAGTTGATTTTCGAGAGTTGATTAAACGATTGGCAGATGAGTTTAAGGTAAGAATTGAAATGAAGCAAATTGGTGTTCGTCAAGAAGCTAGTAGATTAGGTGGTATTGGTTCATGCGGAAGAGAGTTATGTTGTTCTACATGGTTAACTGATTTCCGTTCTGTTTCTACATCAGCAGCTCGTTACCAACAACTATCATTAAACCCGCAAAAACTTGCTGGGCAATGCGGTAAATTAAAGTGTTGCTTAAATTATGAGCTAGATGCTTATACCGACGCACTCAAAATTTTCCCTGATACCAACATTAACTTAGAAACGGAAAAGGGTGTTGCTTTTTACCGTAAAATGGATATTTTCAAAAATATGATGTGGTATTCATACAAACATGAAGCTATTCAGTTTGTTGAAATACAAGTGGAGCGTGTTAACGAAATCATTGCAATGAACAAAAAGGGCCAGAAACCTCAGGATTTAGTGGCGTTTGTGGAACCAATTAAAAAAGAGTTTGTGGAGCCCGACTATGCTAATGTTGTTGGACAGGATAGTTTAACCCGATTCGATGGAGCAAACAAAAAGAAGAACAACAATAATAGAAATAGAAATAAGAAAAAATTCTTCAAAAAAAATGACAATAAAAAACAATAAACTTAATATGAGCCAATTGTTTTTAACGCGATTTTCAATAATTGCTGTTTCCTTTTTTTTCTTCTCTTGCGACTCCAACAAAGTTTTTGACCAATACATTGAAGTAGAAAATGGAAATTGGAAACGAGAAAATATAGCAAAATTTACTATAACTATTTCTGACACTATTAGTGCACATAACCTATACATAAATGTAAGAAACAAAGGAGATTACCCATTTAGTAATTTATACATGTTTGTGAAAATAGAAGGTCCTGATGGTAATTTTTCTATTGATACCGTCAACTGCATCTTAGCAGATAAAAGTGGGAAATGGTTGGGTAAAGGTATTGGCGATTTGTGGAATGTTAAAGTTCCTTACATTGGGGGATTTAAGTTTGCTCATGTTGGAGAATATCAATTTTCGTTTGAGCAAGCCATGCGGGTTGAAAATGGCTTAGAGGGAATTTCGGATATCGGTTTAAGAATTGAACGTAAAGAAGATTAATACACTACATTAAAAAATGGCTAAAAAATCAAATACCAATCTTACTCCTAAAAAAATCATCTTGTATTTTTGGAGTTTGTTTGTTGTGCTACCTATGTTGTTGTTTTTTATTACCATGTGGTGTGCAAAAACAGGTTCATTAGGTTTTGACCCACTGCCTTCTTTACAGGAACTGGAAAACCCTAAAAGCAATTTAGCTTCAGAAATTATTACCACCGATGGCAAATTATTAGGTAAATACTTTAAAGAAAATCGAACCAATGTAAAGTTTGAGGATTTATCCCCTCATTTGGTTTCAGCCTTAATAGCTACAGAAGATGAGCGTTTTTTAAGTCATTCGGGAATTGACTTCAGAGGTTTAATGAGAGCAGTTATTAATCTGGGAAAAGCCGGAGGGGCAAGTACTATTACTCAACAGTTAGCAAAAATGATGTTTCATGATAGAAAAGGTGGAATCATCAATAAAATAAAACAAAAATTACAGGAGCAAATTATAGCTGTTGAGTTAGAAAAACGGTATACCAAACAAGAGATTATTACCATGTATCTCAACAAGTTTGATTTTATCAATAATGCCGTTGGTATAAAATCGGCAAGTAATGTCTATTTCAATAAAGAACCTATAGAATTAGAGTTGCAAGAAGCTGCCATGTTAGTTGGGATGGCTAAAAATCCAGCACTTTACAACCCTCTTCGAAGAGCCGAAATGACTCAAACCAGAAGAGAAGTAGTATTAAAACAAATGCTTAAAAACGATTTTATCACCGATTTTCAGTACGATTCATTAAGAGTTTTACCGCTTGGGCTCGATTATAAAATAGTTGACCACAAAGAAGGTTTAGCCCCTTATTATCGCGAAATTTTGAGAGGCGAACTACAGAAAATGTTTGAGCAAAAAAATGAAGATGGAACCTATGTTTATGCTAAAAAAGACGGCTCTCCTTATAACATTTACATGGACGGGTTAAAAATTTATACCACCATAGATTCCAGGATGCAAACCTATGCAGAGTGGGCTGTTCAAGAATACATTGGCAAAACTTTACAACGTCAGTTTTTTACCCACTTGGTAAAATACCGTAAAAACAAATACCCTTTTGACAATAGAATTTCGGATGCCCAATATGAACAAATTATGCAAACAGCACGTTTACGAACAGCACGTTATCAAATTTTAACTGGTCAAGAATGTGAAAACTGTGGAAGAAGAGGAAAGTTTGTAGAAAAAAGTGGTCATTATTTTCAATGTACTGCAGAAGATTGCAACTTTAAACGTTGGGCTCCTGCAAAAGATTCTATTAAAATTATTTTCAACCAACCCACTCCTATGACGGTTTTTACTTATCAAGGAGATAAAGACACTATTCTTTCGCCAAACGATTCAATTCGTTACTACAAAAGCTTTTTACAAGCTGGATTAATGGCAATGGATCCTCATACTGGATACATTAAAGCCTGGGTGGGTGGTACAAATTTTACCCATTTTTCTTTCGACCACGTTAAATCCTCGCGTCGTCAGGTTGGTTCAACATTTAAACCATTTGTTTATGCTACAGCTATTCAAAATGGCTATTCTCCTTGTTATGAGGTAACCAATACTCGTTATACTTTTAGAAAGGGGGAATTTGGAATTTTGCAAGATTGGACCCCTAAAAATTCTGACGGAATTTATGGTTGTAGCGTATCTTTAAAATATGCCTTGGCAAACTCTATGAACACCATTACAGCGTGGATTATGAAACAATTTGGCCCTCAAGCTGTGGTTAAACAAGCTAAAGCTATGGGTATAACCAGTCCCTTAGAGGCCGTTCCATCTCTTTGTTTAGGGGTTGCCGATTTAAGTGTTTATGAAATGGTTGGAGCTAACTCTACTATGGCCAACAAAGGTGTTTGGATAGAACCTACCATGTACACTCGAATTGAAGATAAACACGGAAATGTAATTATCGACTTTAAGCCAAAAACCAATGAAGCCATGAGCGAAGAAACGGCTTATGTTATGTTGGATTTGATGAAAGGTGTTGTTGATGGTGAGCGTAATAACTGTATTGGTAGCTTAATGAAAAATCCAGTAAATGTAATCGGTACAGGTGTGCGTTTACGAGGCTCAATTACAGAGTCTAGACCTTACACTGGTCACCGATATCCAATTGCAGCTAAAACCGGTACTACACAAAACAACTCCGATGGTTGGTTTATGGGTTTAACACCCGATTTAGTTGCAGGTGTTTGGGTAGGTGCAGAAGAACGTAGTATTCGTTTTGCTACAACAGCCATGGGTCAAGGAGCTAATACTGCGTTACCAATTTGGGGTTATTTTATGCAGAAAGTTCATGCCGACCCAACTATCAAAATCTCTTCAGGCGATTTTGAAAAACCAGAAAAACCTTTAACCATTGAGTTAGATTGTGTAAAATATAATTTAGGTAAAAATTTAAATACGGATTACAACGATGGTCCTCAATATTAAAACAAAGTAACTATGGCTATTAATAAAGTTGTTGCCAACGTTGAAGAAGCAACAAAAGGAATTAAAGACGGAATGACCTTAATGCTAGGAGGTTTCGGCTTGTGTGGAATCCCTGAAAACTGTATTGCGCAGTTGGTAAAAATGAATGTAAAAGGTTTAACCTGTATCTCTAACAATGCTGGGGTTGACGATTTTGGTTTGGGTTTACTGTTACAAAATAAACAAATTAAAAAAATGATTTCCTCGTACGTTGGCGAAAATGATGAGTTTGAGCGTCAAATGTTAAGTGGTGAATTAGAAGTAGATTTAATCCCTCAAGGCTCATTAGCTGAACGTTGTAGAGCTGGTGGGGCTGGCATACCTGCCTTTTTTACTCCTGCAGGATACGGAACCGAAGTTGCAGAAGGCAAAGAAGTTCGAGTGTTTGATGGCAAACCTCACATTTTAGAAGCAGCTTTAACTGCCGATTTTGCAATAGTAAAAGCTTGGAAAGGTGATACTGCTGGCAATTTAATTTATAAAGCCACTGCTCGCAACTTTAATCCTATGATGGCCATGGCAGGTAAAATTACTATTGCCGAAGTAGAACATTTAGTTCCTGAAGGCGAATTAGACCCAAATTTTATTCATACTCCTGGCATTTTTGTACAACGCATTTTCCAAGGAGCAAATTATGAGAAGAGAATCGAACAGAGAACTACTCGCTCACGCTCGTAGATTCAATTTTACAATGTAACAATTTATTAATGTAGCAATTAATGGAATTAACAAATAATGTAATTGTAACAAAAACAATCAATTTCTCATTGTTAATTATTGAGTTTTGTGAAGAGTTAGAATCAAACAGAAAGTTTGTAGTTGCTAATCAATTACTTCGTTCTGGAACATCAATCGGAGCAAACATACACGAAGCACAAAATGCCGAAAGCAAAGCAGACTTTATTCATAAAGTTAAAATTGCAGCAAAAGAATTAGAAGAAACAAAATACTGGCTGATTTTATGTAAAAAAGCCAAAAATTATCCGTTTAATGATGAGTTAGAAACCCAAATCAAAGAAATAGGATTGATTATTTATAAAATATTAAGTACAAGTAAAAAACAATGATTCAGTAATATTAAAACACTAAATTAGTTTAATGTTAAATTAGAGTTTAAATAAATTGTTACATTGCTACATTAATAAATTACTACATTGTCATGTTAGATAAAACAGGAATTGCAAAAAGAATTGCACAAGAATTAAAAGATGGTTGGTATGTAAACTTAGGAATAGGTATTCCTACTTTGGTTGCTAACTTTGTAAACAAGGACATTACTGTTGAGTTTCAATCGGAAAACGGTATTTTAGGTATGGGACCTTTCCCTTTTGATGGTGAGGAAGATGCCGATTTGATTAATGCAGGTAAACAAACGGTAACTCTACAACCGGGGGCTTCTATTTTTGACTCCGCCACAAGCTTTGCCATGATTAGAGGACAACATGTTCAACTAACAGTTTTGGGTGCTATGGAAGTTTCTCAGAATGGTGATATTGCCAACTGGAAAATACCCGGTAAAATGGTAAAAGGTATGGGAGGGGCAATGGATTTAGTTGCTTCTGCAAAAAATATTATTGTTGCCATGATGCACACCAACAAAGCTGGAGAAAGTAAATTATTACCCGAATGTTCTTTGCCGTTGACTGGTGTAGGTTGTGTTACCAAAGTGGTTACCGAATTAGCGGTAATGGAAATTAAAAACGGTGCATTTTATTTACTTGAACGTGCTCCGGGTGTTACTGTAGAACAAATAAAAACCGCTACAGCAGGTAAATTAGTTATTGAAGGAGATATTCCTGAAATGAAGTTAGATTAATAGAACAATCATGTCTCAACATTCCATTAAAACAAAAGGAAACCACCAAGAATTTATAAAAAAAGTATGTGAAACTGGTGTTGTTTGGTGCCTTAAAAACCGCGAGGGATTAGCCACGTCTAATTCTACTATTTATGAAGGTAGAAAAGGTGAGCCAATTGGGTTGTTTTGTTTTTGGTCGGACAAAAAATTAGCACAAGATTGTGTTTTAGATAACTGGGACGATTATACCCCAAACCAAATACCCTTGAGTGAGTTTATTGAAGATTGGTGCTTAGGAATTTCTAATGATGGTTATATGGTGGGCTCAAACTTTGACCAAAACATGATTGGAAGCGAAGTTGATGCATTGGACTTAATTATTGCTTTAAGCAAAGAACTCAAAGCTCAAAAAAAGGAAATCAAACTTAAAAAATTTAATCACATCAATACTTTAGTTGATGAAATTGAAAAGTTAGGATAAAGATATATTGCGAATAAAGTGCATATGCACTTTATTCGGATGTTACCTGCAAGCCTAAAAGACGACACATAGACAGTAAATTGAGTTTAAAAACAAAAATTGGTACCTTCGCCAACATAAGACGAAAAATAAATGATAGACATTTTCAATGAATCCGTAGCTACAGAAAGATTTAGCATAGCACCAGTTACTACAGGAGTATTTCACGATACAGAATTTACAACATACAAAACACAATTAGAAGAACATTTCACTCCACAACAGGCAAAAAAACTGCTTCAAGCAATTCTTAGGTTCTCATTCTATATTGAACCTGTAAAACAGCCAAAAATTGAAACTACTAAATTTGAAGTTCGCTGGGCAGACAGTTTGGCGGCAGACCCAAGATTTTGTTCCTACGATAATTGTTTATTAATTTTCAGAAAACTGCTTGCTGACCTAGTAGCACAACTTGGACACGAAGAAAACAAATCTTTACTCGAAATAATTATAAACCATAGTCTTACTGCCTATGAACTAAATATTGGCTATATAAACAGAGTTCAGGACGCTAGTATTCATACAGTTGATAATGTTTCATTCTTTTGGGGAAATGAAATTAAACAGGTCTATCAATTAAGACAATATTTACTAAATCCGAACAATCACAATTTCATTGATTTTTTCAGAGAAACATATAGTAAAATAGCTGTTAAATCATTTCTCACAGACAGAGTGTTAACTGGCTTACACAAAACAAATCGAGAAAAAAGATGGGAATGCCACCCTAACTCTGTTCACTTTGCACTACGCAATGAATGTTTAGCAATCGAAGCCAAATTAATAAAACAGATATGTCATTTCGATGGTTTTCCTGAAGAATTAAGAACACTACTTGGCGAAAATAATGTTATCATTTTTTCAAATGAAATAACAAAATGCCCAATAACACTTGACCCGTTATCTTTTGAAAATTTTCAGAATGAAGTTCTGAATCCTGTATTAGGTAAATCATCTTTTCAAGTAGGACATTTACATCCTTTAAAGTCACTTGGAGAGAATGAATTTAGCGGGCATACTGCCGACAACATAAGCTGGATTTCTTTAGTTGGAAATAGAATACAAGGAGAGTTATCCGTTGAGGAAACAAGGGAACTTATTTTGAGAATCATTGAAAACTATAGAAACGCTGGAATAATAGATTAATATTCCAGCTCAATTGAAGCAACATCCAGACAGGCTTGTCTTGCTAGTTCTCGTGCCTCCATTCTGTCTTCTAATGCTTTCTTGACATTATTCTCTATTCTCTTTCTTAAACTATTATCTTTTGGTATTGGTAATATTAAATCGTGAATTCTATTTCCCAAACTATCAATAATATCTTGCGTGAATCGCTTCGATTTAATTTGTTCTTGGACAGGTGCAGACGAGAGTACAGCAAGCAATATAAAAGGAGAAATGACCTTTTTATCAATTACTCTAATTTTATATAAATGACTTTGATAAACAATCTTGGTATCATACTTTGAAACCATTGCACAAGTACCAATTAGATATGTCCCATCTTTAACCATTAAAATATCTCCTTCTTTAACGTCTTGCTTGGATGAATACATACGATAAATATCTTCACTTAGCCCGTGTTTTGGGTCAAGTTTAATTTCCCAATTTGAAATATCAGAAGTACGAACAAATGGAATCTCACCAGTACCATATGCTAATTTGCCAGCTTCATTACCAGTCTTTAGTTCAATTACACCTTGATTAACTAAGTCACCGAAGCGGACAATGTCGTGAGTATCTTTTACTGATTCAAGAGAATTTTTTATTGCAGGGTTGTAGTATCTTGGGGATAAAATATTGTTTTCAATATCTTTTGTAGCTACAACATAGCCCAATTTACCTTGGTCAAATTTCTTTCCGCTTTCAAATTTTTGATAATTCTTTAATATGGTCGGTAAATCATCTTGCTCAATGTTTCTTCCTCTGCTATCGTGTCCACACCACTTTGCTTCTGCCATAAAAATATTATCAATTTCAATTTTCTTTTTAGTGTTTTTGATAAATAGTATTAAACAAGCTTTAGTATGTGTACCACCTTTTCCAGAAGTTTTAAAGAAGTCTTCTGGCATACCCAAAATTGCTTTAAAATCGCCTTTGTTTCGCATATAATCAACAACATAACTATAGGACTTACTTGTTATCAAACTTTCAGGAACTACCATCCCTAAACGTCCTCCTTCTTTCAACAGATTTATACATTTTTCAACAAACAAAACTTGTGGTGGGACATTAAGTTGAAGCTTACCGTTTCGTTGAAAAGAATTGCTTTCTGCATCAAACTTCCAGTCAAAACCCAATTCAAATGATTTTTGAATTT
Organism: Flavobacteriales bacterium; assembly: GCA_050248475.1. Classification (GTDB taxonomy): domain Bacteria; phylum Bacteroidota; class Bacteroidia; order Flavobacteriales_E; family Vicingaceae; genus Vicingus. Next base: position 20,229 of record JBFWSH010000021.1, on the reverse strand, counting down.
CTTTTGTAGTTGAAACTATATTTTTTCCGAAAGGTGGATTTGTTAAAACAATATCGAAAAAACCTTTGTCTTTAATTTTCAAAGGCTCATTTTTTTCATTAATCCAAGCAAGGGAATCTCCACACTGGATATTACATTCAGCAAGGCTCATCATAGCAATACGTGTTGCAGCTAATTTTGCTAAATATGAATCCTTTTCTATACCGTATAGACTTGAAACTATGTCTTTATTTGAAACTTTGTTCTTAGTTAAAAATTGAAATGCCGAACTTAAAAAACCACCTGCACCTGATGCTGGGTCAATTATCTTTTCTCCTGCCTCAGGTTTAACCAAGGATATTAATAGTTCAACACCATTTTGTGGTGTGAAAAACTGACCTTCTTCTTCCCTTACCCCAGTGCTTACAAACACCTCGTATAAGTCACCAAATGGGTCTCTATTAACATTTTTGAAATCAATTTTATTAAGTTCAGTATCGACAAATTGAATACTAAGTGGGTCTAATTGAATTTCTTCTGTTTTTTCAAAGACATAGGGCAGTTTCTTCTTTAATTCAGAAAACACCTCTCTATACTTTTTTGACAAATTCAATGCATCTCCGCCTTCTACTTTAGCATCAAAATGAGTTTCTATATAATGCTTGCAGAAAAAACATTTAACGACTTCTTCTAGTAATGCTCTATCTCTGGTTGCACCGACAAAGCGACCAGCTAAAAAATTTTTAATTTGTTTGAAAACATCTTTTTGAGTTTGTTCAACAAAAAAACTGGTTTGAAATGCTATATTTTTACTCATATTCTGAAATTTAAATTCACTTTTACAGGTTCTGTAATGCGAACATACGAAAACAAATGCTGAAAATAGACTGCTAATCAAAGATCTTTTCAACAATACGCAGACAATCGAGAGAAGGCCAGCAGGTAACAGCGGTTTGGCAAAAGTGGCGGTTCAGTGCTTCGTATGACAATTTTTAGTATAATTGAAGTGCGGTTCTTCGTATGGAGTTTTGTGGTTAAAATGCCACCTTCGCCAAACCGCAACACGTTAAATAAAAAGAGCCAATTCAAATGAATTGGCTCTTTTTTATATAAGTGTTTTTACTTCTTAATTATCGCTTGGTAAAAACGAGTAGATTTTAGCATACTCTAACATTTGCTCAGTAAAATCTTCTGGGTATTCTACTTTAATGTCGGTGATTTCTCCTTTAGCATCCATTACTGGAACCAATTTTGGGTTAATAAACCCGTTGTAAGGTGCAATTTTTAACTTCTCTACTCTAGCCAACACTTCTTTGTGTAAAGCCTGGTCAACTTGTACCCCATAGTTTTCTACCAATTCAGCACCAGCTTTGTAATCGCCTTCCGATTTAATTTTTTGAATAAGCATTAACAACTCTCCAAAAAGGCTTCTCAATTTATCGTAATCATTTACCACAAAATACGTTTTACCATCTTTCATTACTTTTTCAATTACTTTATCTTTTGCACCTTTTTCCATTGCCCAAGAAGCTACCAATTGTCTGTTTCTCATGTGAGCTTCTTCAATTACTGCTCCTGGTTCCAATCTCATCAATTGAGTCATCATACCATTTCTGATATATCCGTCGTAAGCTGTTTTACCAACTTCTAATGATGAAATCAATCCCATCTCCACCAATTTGTTGTCCATTAAGTAATACAAACCAACCAAGTCGGCTCTGGCCTCTTCTAACGTAGATGCATAACTTTTTAATGTTTCGTTTGGTGTACCTACGCCTTTATTCAATTTACCAGAAGCATGTCCAATAACCTCGTGCAAAGCGGTGTGCATTTTGTCACCTATATCGCCATGTTCCATTTCCATTTCCATTTCTTTTTCGGTATAACAAAATTCTTTTAGCATATCACTTCCACCGGCTTTTCCGTAAGCATGAATAATGCTACCAAGACTTACTGATTTTGAACCATGCTCAGCTCTAATCCAATTAGCATTTGGCAAATTAACCCCAATAGGTGTTGATGGAGAAGCATCACCCGACTCACCAGCAACTTCAACCACTTTATACGTTACACCAACCACTTTTTTCTTTTTGTGCTCTGGTAAAATGGTAGAATTGTCTTCAAACCATTGTGCATTTTCTGCGACCACCGCCATTCTTTTCGACGCATCAAAATCTTTTACTTGTACAATTGTTTCGAAAGAACCTCTGTAACCCAATGGGTCGTTATACACTTCAATAAACGAATTGATGTAATCAACATCACCATCAGTTGCTTCGGTCCATGCAATGTTATATGCATCCCAAATTTTTAAATCACCTGTTTTATAATAGTCGATCAATAATTTTAACGCATTACCTTGTTTTTCGTTTTCAGCAACTCCAACTGCTAAATCCAGCCATTTAATTACTTCATCAATAGCTGCGCCATACATTCCGCCTGATTTCCACACTTTTTCTTCAATACCATTTGCACCTCTTACTAATTTCGAGTTCAACCCGTAAGAAACTGGTTTTAAATCATTTTTGTCAACTTTAGCTGCGTAGAATTCCTGAGCTTCCTTTTCAGTAATATCAGCATCATAAAAATTAGTGGCTGAAGCCAATAATAAATCTTTACTTGCATCTAAGCTTACTTTTTTAGCATCAATTTCGGGGTTAAAAATCACATCAACAACTTCAGGAGCCAATTCGGTTTTGGTTTCGTTCATTAAGGTTGTAAAATAATCTTTCGAAAATTCAGGTTTGAATTTATCGTTAGAGTAGTGATGATGAATACCGTTTGCAAACCACACTCTTTTGGTGTAAATCATAAAATTTTTCCAATCGGCAGCTTCTTTATCACCAGCATAGTTTTGTACAATATTTTCTAAAGCACGTCTAATTTTTAAGTTGTGACGGTAGTTTTGGTCCCAAATAATATCTCTACCAGCATAGCCAGCTTGAGTTAAATAATAAACCAATTTTTTTTGTTGTAAGCTTAACTTGCTCCAGCCGTTTATTCTGTAACGTAATACATTGATATCGGCAAATTGATCAGCTTTCCATACAAAGTTCGAATCACTTTCTTCAACAGCTACAGCTGTTTCCGTTTTCACTTCTTTATCGCCACAAGAAACCATAATAATGGTTGCAAGCATTAGTAACATAAAATATTTGATGTGTTTCATAATCAGTTTTTGTGTTTAAAATTTAGAGGCACAAAGAAAATTATTTTAAGTGGCTTTTACAATTATTTAGGAAACAATACGACATATGTTGTTATTCTATTGATGAACAAGCATTTATAACCCACAACAAAAACTAACATTAACAAAAAATGCTATTAAGTTAAAACCTAATATTGCGCTTTAGAAAAAACCTATGAAACGTATTACAGAATACAAGAAATTATTTGAAGTAGAAGGTGAGCTAGACCTGAAAACACTTAAATCGACCTATAGAACCCTTATTAAAGAGTGGCATCCTGATAAATTTCAAGATGGAAATCCTTTAGCAGCGGAGGCAGAAATGAAAAGTCAAAAAATTATCGATGCCTACCATTTTTTGGTAAGTATTGCTCCAGAAACTAAAGTTGCTAACCTAAAAGAATATAATATTACTACATCTGTTTCTGGTATTGAAGACTTTAATCATAAGGGTCTTTTATTAGAAATTTCGTTTTTAGACGGAAACACTTATGAATACTTTGGTGTACCAAGAACAGTTTTTGTAAAAATGATTAATTCCGATAAACAATATCGTTTTGCAAAACGAAATATTTTTAACACTTACTTGTATCGAAAAATTAAAAAGAGTGTCCAAGAAGCCTAAAGCTTAATGTTCCATTTAATTTCGTTATCCCAGTTTTCTCTAATGGTAATTTTGTCCTGGTAAAGGACCACTCTTTCAGGCTGAAAGTTCAGTTCATAATTACCCGTATCCCATTTTTTGTTGGAATTATTGTCAATAATTAATTTGATTTGATATTCTCCAGGATTCAAGTAAGAAATATTAACCGTTTTTTTATCGGCGTCAAAAAACTCCTGAATTACTTCATTGTTTTGTAGGAGCTGTAAAATGTATTGTTCTTTAAAATCAGGTATTATCGTAAATTTTAAGTTCCCGTAGTTTTCTTCTTTTTTTGTCTTAAAATGGCTTATTAAAGTATCGTTTTTTAACCCATATACAGAGGATAAAGCAGCGGGTTCAACCAACAATTTGTAGTCTTTATTTTCTTTTAACTGATAAATTACATTTAGTTTTAAAGCCGATAAACTGTCTTTTTTCAATTGAAAACCTACTAAAACGCTATCTTCAAATAATTGCACTTTTTCTTTATCAAATTGGGCTAAAGGCTGATTAAACCCTATTTCTAATAGCTTGTTTAAATCAAAAGATGCCGAAATATTAGTGGAAATGGATAAAAGCGTATCGGTAAATTCTTTTTTAGTAATCATCTCTACACTGGTTGTGTCAATAGTTTTTCCGTGGTCTTTTAGAATAAACGATTGCTGCGATTCTACAACTTCTTCAGTTAACCAAAAAGTATGTTGGAGTTTATTTGTACTGATTTCTTTCGCTGAAAAAACGAGAGATTTTTCCTCCAAATCAAACACCTCAAGTTGCGTAGAAGGAATATTCAATTCAACCAACAACTTTCCATATTGTTTGTTCTCTACCTTTTTTACAAATTGCAGGGTACTTTCTTTGTTAAACAGGAATAATGTAGCATTGTTTAAAGTTGAATCAAGTGTTATGGTCTTGTTTAAAAAAGCAATTTGCTCATTGGGTAAATCGTACAGATAATTTCCGTTAATATCATCTAACGCAAAAACTTTGTATGTACCATTGGCAATGTTGGTAATGTTAAAAATTCCTTCAGCATTGGTTTTTGCCAAATAATTTGGTTTTTGCTTTAATGGAATAGAATCGTCCAGCTGATTATAAAGCATTACAAAAACTCCCATTTTTGGGGTCAAATCTTCAGCATTTAATACTTTTCCCGAATAACTCAACGAATCAATATAATTACCTGTTGAAAAAACGTACTTGTAATTGGGATAAGGGTTGTTTTCGGTAATATCAATAATGGCATCACCAAAATTTAAACTATAAGTGGTGTTAGGTTCAAGTTCATCAGGTAGTTTTACCACCATTTTTTTTCCCCTAATTAAAACTTCAGGAGTTTCTTTCATTAATGGTGAAACAATGAGTTGATTTTGCAAATTGCTCAACCGAACAAATTCGTTGAATTCAACTACAATTTCTTTTGATAAAAAATTTAAGGATTGGTTTTCTGGTAAAGCAGAAACTATTTCGGGAGGCAACACATCTTTTTCACCACCTGTTAACACCGCACGTTGGGCACACGACCACAAACCAGCAATTAATAACCAGACCGATAGATTAGTGAAAAAATTATGTCTTAATATTCGATTCAAGAAAACGAAGTTACGAGTTTAGTAAGTTGTAAAAGGTATTTTTCATCGATGGAGTCAAAAGTGTTTAGCTCTTCGCTATCAATATCCAACACCATAATTACTTCATTTTTGTTGTTAAATATTGGTAATACTATTTCTGATTTTGATGCAGAACTACAGGCAATATGACCTGGAAACTCATCCACATTGGGCACAATGATCGTGTCTGCATTTTGCCACGAAGTACCACAAACTCCCTTACCTTTTCTAATTCTTGTACACGCAATTGGACCTTGAAATGGTCCTAAAACCAATTCATCTTGCTTCACTATATAAAACCCCACCCATAAAAAATTAAAGGTGCTTTTAAGTGCTGCACTGATGTTGGCTAAATTGGCAACGACATCGGTCTCACCAAAAACCAAAGCCTCTAATTGTGGCAACAACGCCTTATATTTTTCTTCTTTCGAAAGATTAGACCTTATCAATAATTCCTCTGCCATAATGCAAATATACGTCGTGCTTAATGTGTTTACAAATGTAAAGTTTTGAGGGGTCAACTATTTATTTTCACAAAAAATAAAAAGCGATGTTAATTTGATATAATTTTGATATATGAAAGGTATCATAAGGGTTGTTACAACAATTGTTTTAGCTCTGGTTTACTGCTTCGGAGTAAGCAGTATTTACAACCATTCAGCCCAACTTAGTAACGATGCTCAGCACACTGAAAGTATAATTTATTCAGCATCAGTAAATTTATTAGGAAGTCCATCAAATGCTGAAAATATAGTTGTTTCGTTTAACAATTCGTTTTCAGCGGATATTAAAAGTTCTTTCAGAAACTATATCATAAAAATTAAAACCACGCAACAAGTTTTTGCAAAAGAGTTTCTTCAATATACTTTTTTTGTGACAAACTTTCAAATCCTTTTTCAGAAAACTGATTTGATTTTCCCTTTTAATTATTTCTGGTAAGCAATTTCTTGGATGCAAATTCCTGCATCAATCTAATTCTTAAGGATTTTTAAATCCTTTGACATGCTTATTTACTTAATTAAAATTCAAAAAATGGATTTACAATCAATTATTGTAGGTGTAATTGTGATTGCACTGTGCTTTTTCCCTTATGTATATATGACCAGAAAAGCAAAAAAAAGAGACCAACAATTTTTTCAATTGCTTTTAGACAAGGCTAAACAACTTAACTGCAACATTACTATCCACGAAGTAACGGGCAATATTATTATTGGATTAGACGATGAAAAAAAATTCTTTTTTTTCCTAAAAAGAACAAAGAATTATGAGCGGATTCAACACATAAATTTAAACGAAGTGAAAAGCGTTAAATTAAATAATATTAGCAGAATGGTTGGTGAAAAAGGCAATAAACAAAAAGTAATTGACAAGCTTCAATTGGTATTTACTACACACAGTTCTATTACTAGAGATAAAATATTTGAATTTTATAATTCTGATGAGACATTAGTAATGAACGGAGAATTGAAACTAATAGAAACATGGTTAAAAATAATTGAAGAAAAAATTACTCCTCAACCATTTAAACCTACCACTAAAAAAGCTGCATAATTTATGGAAACTATAATTGTAATCATTTTTACACTAGGCTATCTAGGTATAGCTTTTGAGCATCCTCTTAAAATAAACAAGGCACCAATGGCATTACTTACAGGTATTTTGTGTTGGGTTGTTTTATTTTTATATGGTGGTCAACCTGCAGAAGAAACAACAGAACTTTCTCATCATTTTGCAAAAATTGCTGAAATTTTGTTCTTTTTACTTGGCGCAATGACCATTGTAGAGTTAGTGGATTCTCACCAAGGGTTTAAAGTCATTACCAACAGAATTACCACTAAAGACACACGTAAATTGCTTTGGATTATTTCATTAGTAACCTTTTTCCTATCAGCTGCACTAGATAATTTAACTACGTCTATTGTTATGATTTCGTTATTAAGACGATTAATACATGACAACACTCAGCGTAAGTTTTTTGCAGGTATGGTTATTATTGCAGCTAATGCCGGTGGTGCCTGGTCACCTATTGGAGATGTTACCACCACCATGCTTTGGATTGGCGGACAGGTTACTGCCGTTAATATTGTAAAAGAGCTTTTTATACCAAGTTTAGTTTGTTTGGTTGTTCCTCTCATATACCTATCTTTTAAATTAAAAGGTACTATACAGCAAAACGAATATAATCGCGATGCTGCCTTTGAAGAAGAAGATGTTAAAGGGAGTAAACTCATATTTTTTGTAGGTGTAGGTGCTTTATTGTTTGTTCCTGTCTTTAAAACCATTACCCATATGCCCCCTTATATGGGAATGTTATTAGGGCTTGGCGTTTTATGGATTTTATCAGAATTTATTCATGCAGATAAAGAGGAAGAAGCCAAAAAACCCTACACAGCAATACACGCCTTATCAAAAATAGATACTTCCAGTATTTTGTTTTTTATGGGAATTTTGGTAGCCATTTCCGCAATGGAAACCTCTGGTATTTTAACAAATTTTGCCACATCCATGAACACTTGGATAGGTAACCAAGACATTATTGTAACAGCTATAGGATTAATTTCTGCAGTAATAGATAATGTACCGTTAGTTGCTGCTTCAATGGGAATGTACGACTTAGTTACTTATTTACCAGACTCTAAAATTTGGGAAATGATGGCTTATTGCGCAGGAACAGGTGGCTCCGTTTTAATTATTGGTTCTGCTGCTGGTGTTGCAGTTATGGGAATGGAAAAAATCGATTTTATCTGGTACTTAAAAAAGTTTAGTTTATTAGCTATGTTGGGTTACTTTTCTGGGCTTGCAGCTTATTTGTTTATTTATCACTTTTTGTAATAATTTGTAGTTAGATGATGATACTAAGTCGGGTAGTTTAAAAAACTACTTGGCTTAGTTTTCATTTTTTGGGATTTTCGTTTAGAATAATAAATTAGCTACCTTTACTTTTGAAAAACAAAAAATTCAATTGAAAATTTTAGGTATCATACCCGCTCGTTTTGGTTCAACTCGTTTCCCCGGAAAACCTTTGATAGATATTGACGGTAAAACCATGATACAGCGTGTATATGAACAAGCCAAACAAACAACTGCTTTAGCTGATGTGATGGTTGCAACCGACGACGACCGAATTTTTGATGAAGTTGCTCGTTTCGGGGGTAAAGTAGTAATGACTTCTCCAAACCATCAAAGTGGCACAGACAGATGTGCTGAAGTGTTAAATAAACTAAACGAACATTTCGACGTTGTCATTAATATTCAAGGCGACGAACCTTTTATTGACCCCAAACAAATTAACCAATTGTGCAATTGCTTTTTAGACGATAAAACACAGATTGCAACACTGATAAAAAGAATAACCGACCAACACGATTTATTTAACGAAAACAAGGTAAAAGTTATTTTCAATGTCAATCAATTTGCCATTTATTTTAGCAGAAACGCAATCCCATTTTTTAGCGGTGAAACTCAAGAAAACTGGTTAAAAAAACACTCCTATTTCAAACACATTGGTATTTATGGCTACAAAACCGAAGTACTTAAAACAATAACTGCTCTAAAACCATCAACACTTGAATTGGCTGAAGGTTTAGAACAGTTAAGATGGTTAGAAAATAGCTACAACATAAAAGTTGCTGAAACAGATCTTGAAGCCATTGCTATTGATACGCCTGATGATTTAAAGAAAATAAAATAGTTTATTTTTCTAAAACCACTTTTAAATTCGCCAAACCTTCTTCCAAATCAGCACCAATCATTTCTTCCATATTCATAAACAATAACATGATGTTCATTGGATAAGGCATCTTACCACTAAATCCCCACTTCACTTTAGTTTCTTGCTCTGATACCATTTCGGTAATCATATAAGCAGGTTCAGTTGCTTCAAAAGGTTTTAAAAACCGCAGCTCAAAATCAATTCGTTCTCCTTCGGTAATTTTTACAATTTCTTGTTCTCCTTTACCTACATCTTCATTATCACTATCCCAAGCAGAAACAAAACCAACCTCTCCATCAGTTCCTCTGTATTCTTTTTTCATGTTTGGATCCATGTTATTCCACTTGCTATAATCATCCTGGTTTTTTAAGTATTTAATGTATTCAAATACTTCTGTTTTAGGTTTATTGATGTTAATTTCACGTTCAACAGCATATTCTTTTGCTACAAATAACGCGACAATAAATGGAATTGCTATTAAAATAACAAGACCCAATAGAATCTTTTTTACAATTTTCATAATGTTTTAATTTAGTTAGGTTAATACCAATAAATATACTTCTTTTTTATTCTTACTTTTAAAGAATTATTATTTACTAGATGTCAAAACATAAAAAAAACTCGAATTCTGGAGGTTTCAAAGCCAATTTAATTCAACAAATTATCAGCATTTTTGATAAAAACCCTACCCAAACTTTTAACTACAAACAATTAAGTCAAGCTTTTGGCTTTAAAGATATTGCCAATAAAAAATTGGTTAACATTATTTTAGAGGAGCTTACTAATCAAGGTAAGTTGCGCGAATTAAAAAGAGGTTCTTACAAATTAAATTCATCAAAATCATTACTAGAAGGAACAATTGATATGACCAGCAGAGGTGCTGCATATTTAATTGTACCTGATATGGAAGTGGATGTTTACATTGCTCCAAAAAATACCGGAAATGCCTTGCATGGCGACAAAGTAAAAGTGAATGTTTTTCATAACAAAGCCAACAAAAAACCTGAAGGAGAAGTAATCGAAGTGGTTGAAAGAGCCAAAACAGAGTTCGTTGGTATTGTCGAAAAATCGAAAAATTTTGCCTTTGTAGTTACCAGTGACCAACGTATGCCAGTTGATATTTTTATTGCTAACGACAAACTGAAAGGAGCAAAAAATGGCGAAAAAGTGGTGGCTAAAATTACCGAATGGCCAGTAGATAAGAAAAATCCGTTTGGAATTATCACCCAAGTATTGGGTATTCCCGGTGAACATGATACTGAAATGCACGCTATTTTAGCTGAATATGGTTTACCCTATGAATTTCCTGAAAAAGTAGAACAGGATGCCGCTAAGCTGAATATTGAAATAGATGTTAAAGAAATAAAAAAACGTAGAGATTTTAGAGCCGTAACCACATTTACCATCGACCCAGTTGACGCTAAAGATTTTGATGATGCATTGTCGATCAAAAAATTAGAAAATGGTAATTGGGAAATTGGTGTTCACATTGCTGATGTTTCGCATTATGTTCAACCCGGAACCCTATTAGACGATGAAGCGTTGAAAAGAGCCACTTCAGTTTATTTGGTGGATAGAGTTGTGCCGATGTTACCAGAAGTATTATCAAACAATGCTTGTTCACTTCGTCCACAAGAAACCAAACTGTGTTTTTCGGCAGTATTTGAACTCACCGAAGAAGCTGATGTAAAAAACGAATGGTTTGGACGAACTGTAATTTTCTCCGATAGAAGATTCAGTTACGAAGAAGCTCAAGAACGTATAGAAACCAAAGAAGGGGATTTTGCTGAAGAAATTTTGCAAATGGATAAGTTAGCGAAGATTTTACGAAAAGAGCGATTTAAAAAGGGAGCCATAGCTTTTGATAGAATTGAAGTAAAATTCAATTTAGATGAGCACGGAAATCCGGTTGGCATCTTCTTCAAAGAGAGTAAAGATTCCAACAAACTGATTGAAGAGTTTATGTTGCTGGCTAACAAAAAAGTGGCAGAATTTATTGGAAAACCAACAGGTAAAAAAGAACCTAAAACGTTTGTTTACCGAATTCACGATGAACCTAACCAAGAGAAATTACTAACCCTTTCTAATTTTGTAAAAAGCTTTGGTTATAAGTTAGACATTAACCAAGCCGATGTTACCAAATCGCTAAACAGTTTATTGGCGGATGTACACGGTAAAGCCGAAGAAAACCTGATTGAACAATTGGCTATCAGAACCATGGCAAAGGCTACTTATTCTACCAACAACATTGGGCATTATGGCTTATCATTCCCATATTACTCTCATTTTACCTCACCCATTCGTCGTTACCCCGATGTTATTGCACACCGTTTGTTGCAACATTATTTAGATGGAGGAGCTTCTGCCAACCAAGAAGAAATTGAAGAACAATGCAAGCACTCTTCTAAAATGGAGATGTTGGCAGCAGAAGCTGAACGAGCCAGTATTAAATACAAACAAGTGGAGTATTTACAAGATAAAATTGGAGAAGAATACGATGGGTTTATTTCTGGTGTTAGCGAGTGGGGAATTTATGTCGAAATTATGAGTGGTATGTGTGAGGGTATGGTAAAACTTCGCGACATGGATGACGATTATTACAGCTTCGACCCAGAAAATTATTGTGCAGTTGGACGTAAAAAAGGCAAAACCTATCGAATGGGCGATGAAGTTCGTATTATGGTAAAACGTGCCGATTTAGCTCGTAAACAACTCGATTTTGTGTTGGTTGATGAAGAAAGTTTTTGGGGTGGGATAAATTAGAAAGTAATCCAACATCAGTTCAAGTAAGTAAAATAAAATGCTAACATAGTTTTATCGTCTCGAGAACAGTTGTTGCTTTCGCTTCTCGATACGTTTTTCGTACCTCAAAACACTCGAAGTGACGACAGCAGAAAACTTAAGAAAGCTTCCCAGATAAAATTTTCATTTCCATCATGGGCGAAATTTTCTCGTACAAAATGTGGTAAACCGCATCAACTATAGGCATGTTTACTTTGTATTTTTTGTTTATTTCGTAAATACCTTTAGCTGCATAATACCCTTCGGCAACCATGTTCATTTCTATTTGAGCAGATTTAACCGTGTAACCTCTACCCACCATGCTTCCAAAGTTTCTGTTTCTCGAAAACTGCGAGTAAGCCGTTACCAATAAATCGCCTAAATAAGCCGAGGTTTTTACGTCGCGGTGTATTTCGTGTATGGCACTAATAAAGCGTTCTGTTTCACGAATAGAGCTAGCAATTAAAACTGCCTGGAAATTATCGCCATAACCTAAACCATTACAAATACCACTAGCTACAGAGTATATGTTTTTTAAAATGGCTGAAAGTTCTGTTCCAAATAAATCGTCAGAAGTTGAAGTGTTGATGTATCTGCACGACATGGCATCAGCCACATACTGTGCAATATTTTGATCCTGACAAGCAATGGTTAAGTAAGATAACCGCTCCATAGCAACCTCTTCGGCATGACAAGGACCAGCAATCATCCCTATTTTTTTGTAAGGAACATTAAATTTTAAATGAAAATATTCGGCTGGAATTTGGTTGTACTCCGGTACCACACCTTTAACTGCCGAAATAATTATTTTGTTTTCAATACCTTGAATATTAGCATCATCAAAAGCTTTTGCTAAAAATGCCGAAGGTACAGCCACAATAATAATATCAGAATCATCAATGGTTTTTTGTAGGTTCGAACTTAAATTCAGTTTGTTAATGTTAAACTCTATCGATTGTATATAATTGGGGTTGTGATGGTATTTTTTGATGTGAGCAATACAATCCTCATCTCTCATCCACCAATTAACCACATCAACGGTTTCGGTAAGTATTTTTACAATAGCTGTCGCCCAACTTCCTCCACCTAAAACGGCTATTTTTTTGTTTTCCATAGGGCAAATATAAGTATTGTATTAAATTTATTTAAAACCTATTAAAGTTATCTTAAAATCATCAATTAAACAGGGTTGATGTTTTGGGTTCCAAACAAATATTTTTAGTTCAGAATTTGGTTTTAATTCAGCTTCAGCAACTGTGAATTGAATATCTATTTTTTTCCATTCCTCATCACTAGCATTAAAATACAATAACCCTCCGCTTCTCCAAAAATATACTTCGTTATTCGATTCTATTGAAACTACCACTTGAGCTTCAGTGGTATCTTTAAACAAATGATAGAGCTCTGTTTTTATTATTAGATTTGATGCCAATTCTTGTACAACGGTGTCTAAAACTATATGAAATGTTGATGAATATTCAATTACATTATTAGCATTTGTTTCACTTTTAGCCGACTTATCTGAGATTTGTTCCTTTGGATAAGTCCAATTTTGAAATTCCTGCTCAAAATTGTTGGTACTTTCAATAAGTTTGAACGCAACTTTGTTTAATTCAATAATGGAAAGATTTAATTCCTCGTTTCTATATAAAGTTTTATTGCTTTCTGTATCTAAAAATGTTGCATAAAATGGTAAATCAGCAGTATTTTGATTTGATAAATAAAGGGTGTAGGGATTTAATATCAATAGTTTTTTTTGTGATGAGTTTAATATTTCTCCTGTTACTTGATTAAACGAAACAAACTGAATGTTTTTTGTGTTGTTAAAACCACTGTAATATTTATTTTCCCTAGTTTGTACATCGTTACTAATTACAATACAATCGTGTTCTTTTTCAAGAATATGTTTCATTATTGCATCTCTTTGAGCTTCGTATCCTGTTTGCTGATATGCTATAGCATTTTGTAAAGGATAAATACCTAAAGAGATAAAGAAAAGCATACTAAAAACTATTTTCATTTTTTTGCTTTGGAAAAACATAAACCCGACGACAATAAACAACAAACACAACGGAAAGTAATGCCACCAAAACAACTGCTCAAAAAAGATTAGAGATATTATTCCTGTTGATCCTAACAAGATAATGACTAAACGAATGTTTGTAGTTTTGTTGAGGTAATGGTCAATTACAAAAGCTGCTGCAATACTTGTTATCGGATAAATAAACAAGTAATGCCTGGGGTCAATACACATCGGAATATATTCAGAGTACGAAATGCTCATAAAATTCGACGACAATACCAATAAAAAACCGACAACCGAAAAGAAATAAACCTCATGATTTAATAACCAAACATCCTTCTGTTTTTTAGTAAAAAGAACAGGTAAAATCAACACAATAGAAATAAACATCCCCGAATTGATGCACATTTCGTAAAACTCATAAGCTATTCGTTTAACAACAAAAATTGTAGGTAACTCATGGTAACTACACTCACTAAAATAACGGTTGTCTATTATAGATTTGAAGCGAATAAAAGCGTCTCCGGTTAAGGCAAAAAGCAATAAAAAATAGAAAGTAAACAACCCAACGGTAAAGCCAATTGCATATAACCAAAAAGTTCTTTTTTTATGAATAAAAAACTCAATAAAAAACAGGTAGGCTAAAACTGGTAAAATCAACACAATGGTTTCTTTAGAAAGAAAGCCTATTAATAAGCTTAACGCCAATAAAAAAGCATACTTTTTTGGTTGAGTTTCTTTTGCGATAAACTTGAAATAATAAAGTGTTGCAACTACACATAGAACAAAAAATGCCACAAAAATATCAGGCATTAACTTATCGGTATAAAATAAAAACCAATTGCTTAAGGTAATTAAACTTAACCCAACAAACAGAATAAAATTAGAATAGCGTTTTAGAATTAAAAATACGATAAACAATATACCTACGCCAATACCCATTGCTGGTAGTGCAGAAGCAAAATCATTTATTCCAAAAATTTTATAGGAAAATGCTGTTAAAAAAACAGTTGGCCAACGATAAAAAAAGTGGTCGTTGTATTGTATCGTTCCTTGCAAAACATCATTAGCCATTTCGGCGTAATGCATATCGTCCCAGCCATAATGCCCTAAATAACCAAAAACATGATTGGCAATTATGACCAACACAAATAAAGAAAGCATTACATACTGGTATAAACTTTCTTTTTTCATGTTTTTGATTTATTTCAGCACACACATTTTAGAATCGCCATTCACTTCAACTTTAACTAATCCGTGCTTACTTAAGCCTTTCATGCCCGCATCCCATTGTTTTCCGCTTAAACCAACAGTGTTTTTTAAAGCATTTAACTCCATGCTACTAGTGGTTTTTAAAACTTCTAAAATGGTTTTTTCTGAATCGGTCAATTCTACGGCTTTTTTCTCCAATTTCATTTGAGGAAAAAACAACACTTCCTGTATAGAACTTTGGTTAGTCATTAACATTACCAAACGGTCAATTCCAATTCCCATACCAGATGTTGGCGGCATACCATATTCCAAGGCTCTTAAAAAGTCTTGGTCAATAAACATTGCCTCGTCATCACCTTTTTCTGATAATTTTAATTGCTCTTCAAATCGTTCGCGTTGGTCAATTGGATCGTTTAATTCCGAATAAGCATTGGCAATTTCTTTCCCATTTACCATTAATTCAAATCGTTCGGTTAATTCTGGGTTGGCTCTGTGTTCTTTACACAACGGCGACATTTCTTTTGGATAATCTGTAATAAATGTTGGTTGAATGTATTTCTTCTCACATTTTTCGCCAAAAATTTCATCAATCAATTTTCCTTTTCCCATCGATTCGTCAGCATCAATACCATTTGCTCTACACCAATCAAACAGCTCTTTTTCAGTTTTTCCAGAAATATCAAATCCAGTATGCTCTTTTATAGCATCGGTCATTGAAATACGTTTAAACGGACGAGCAAAACTGATGGTATTTTCACCTACTTTACACTCTGCTTTTCCATGAACTGCTAACGCCACTTTTTCAATCATTTCTTCGGTAAAATCCATCATCCAGTTGTAATCTTTGTATGAAACATAAATTTCCATTACCGTAAATTCTGGATTGTGCGTTCTGTCCATTCCTTCATTTCTAAAGTCTTTAGCAAACTCATACACCCCATCAAAACCACCAACAATCAATCGTTTTAAATACAATTCGTTGGCAATACGCAAATACAAAGGCATATCCAAGGCATTGTGATGAGTGATAAATGGACGAGCAGAAGCTCCTCCAGGAATTGGTTGTAATATTGGAGTTTCTACCTCTAAATATCCTTTAGAGTTAAAAAAATCACGCATGGTACTCATTACTTTCGAACGAGTAACAAACACGTCTTTTACGTGGTCGTTAACCACTAAATCAACGTAACGCTGACGGTATCTTAATTCTGGGTCGGTAAAAGCATCGTGTACTTTACCATCTTCATCAGTTTTAACAACAGGCAATGGTCTCAAAGATTTACTTAAAACCGTCAATTCTTTTACTTTTAAAGATTTTTCACCTACTTGGGTTGTGAACAAAACGCCCTTTACTCCTATAAAATCGCCAATATCAAGTAGTTTTTTAAATACTTCGTTGTAAAGAGTTTTATCTTCTCCCGGACAAAGTTCATCTCTGTTGATGTAAACTTGTAAACGACCTGCAGAGTCTTTTAATTCAGCAAAAGATGCTTTTCCCATGATTCGCTGACTCATCATTCTTCCAGCTAAAATTACTTCCTTACCTTCAACAAAATTTTCTTTAACCTCTTTGGTAAGTGCATTAACTGGAAATAAGTCTGCTGGATAAGGATTAATTCCTAATTCTCTCAATTTTGTTAGCGACTCTCTTCTAACAACTTCTTGTTCTGACAATTGAATACTCATTAATGTAAATTATTTTGGTAGGCAAAGTTAATAAATTAGACAAAGGAAAATAGCTGTCTGATTTTATTACTAAAAGATTACTTTTCGTTTAGCAATTGTTGAATAAAAATAGTTGTTTCATCAACATAACGGGTGTAATAATTTCCAGTACCAGGACCATAAAACCCTGTTCTAATTTTTCGGACCTTTCCTTTTCTGTCAATAAAAACAGAAGTTGGATAAGACATAATTTGGTTTAACATAGGTAACACTTTTGCTGCTTCAATTTTACTTGCTTTTCCGGCAATCAAAAAGTCATAATCGATTTTAAAATGGTTTTTTAGTTTAGTAATGTTGTTTTTTGATGATTCAAAATCATCAGTCTTATCAAATGATAAAGCAATAATTTCTAATCCTTTCGAATTGTATTTTGAATACAACTCTGTTAGAAAAGAAGTTTCATCTTTACAATTTGGACACCAGGGGCCCATAATATTTACAATAACTACTTTGTTTTTATATTTTTCATCAGAAAGAGAAACAAGTTCTCCTTCGGTATTTGGTAATTTAAACTCAATCGTTTCAAACCCTTCTTTTAAAAATGTTAATGAATCAGGGTTGTTCAATTCAAAATTATCATTTTTAATGGCTACAAATGGTTCTTCCCAATGAGTTCCCGACCAAAAATTACCTTCTAAAACTCCATTGATCAATGATGCTTTAAACAAAAAAGCATGGGCTCCATCAAAACAAGATAAATACAAATTATTGTTATACATATTTCCCTCTAAAAAACGGTAGTCACCAGTTTCGGTAATAAAAGTGCCTGTAACATAATTATCTACTTGTTGGAATAAACCAATTGCCTTGTAATGTTCATCAGTTCCTTTACTAAAATCAACCTCATACTTTCCCGATATATTTGGCTGGTGTTTACTTAAAGTTTTTGGTGTAGCAAATCTTTCTTGGATAGACTGTGATGCTTCAAACGGAATTTTATAGGTATCATTTTCTTTAAACCAAAATCCTTTAATTTTTACAGGGCTTATTATCTCTCCCTCAAACCAGGAATTAAATACGTCATCTTTGATTACAATTTTATTTCCTGAAATCGTAATGTTTCTCGTTTTTATTTTTTCCTCGGCATTAGAAAATTCAATCTCATAAGAACTATCTGTTTTATTTAAAATAAATTCAACTGGTAGCAAATTAGTTGTTGTCAACATAAGATCTAAGTGCCAAGTCCCTTCAACCAAAAGCTCACTATTTTTAGCCATATCAGTATTGTTATTATTAGAACAAGCTGCCAAAAACCCCACACTTGCCACTAAAATATATTTCATAAATTTCATAACAACGAAAATAGTAAAATCCTAAGTACCATTTACATATATTTATTCATAGTTATTAAAAATCTGCCATAGCATAAAGTCCAGTTAAAAATAAGTA
The DNA here is from genome assembly GCA_050248475.1 of Flavobacteriales bacterium. Lineage (GTDB taxonomy): Bacteria > Bacteroidota > Bacteroidia > Flavobacteriales_E > Vicingaceae > Vicingus. The sequence goes on along the minus strand of JBFWSH010000021.1, from coordinate 1,968 downwards.
GATTTGTTAATGTATTCCATAGAAATATAACATGAAGAAGGCCTTTTTTATACTCTTTACACTTATAAGTGTTCTTGTTTTTGGACAAATACCTGCTTATTATAGCAATGTAAATTTAACATTAACCGGACAAGCTCTAAAAAATGAATTAGCCAACAAAATTTCGGTTACACATACCAATCAAATTACCTATTCAGATGTTTGGACTACGCTCCAACAAACCGATTTGGACCCAACAAATTCGAGCAATGTGTTGTTGTTATATGGTTATAATGATGGTGATGGTAATCCGATAACTGACAGAACAAGAAATAAAAATTTGAATGGAGGAAATAATGGGGAGTGGAACAGGGAACATACCTATGCACAATCCTTGGCTAATCCGAGCATGAGTACCTCTGTACCAAATGCAGGAACCGATGCCCATCATATTCGTTCATCAGATGTTCAGATGAATGGAAATCGAGGAAATAGGTTGTTTGCTGCCGGATCAGGAAATGCCGGAAATGCTGGTGCAAATTGGTACCCTGGAGACGAATGGAAAGGAGATGTAGCCCGAATGATGATGTACATGTATTTGCGTTATGATACTCAATGTTTACCTACTGGTGTTTGTGTAGGATCAACAGTTCCAACAGACGCAAATATGATTAGTTTACTTTTACAATGGAATGCAGAAGATACTGTTTCGCAATATGAAAAAAACAGAAACAATTTACTAGAAAGTATTCAAGGAAACAGAAACCCATTTATTGATAATCCATATTTAGCAACTGTAATTTGGAGTGGACCAACAGCTCAAGACAATTGGGGAATGACAACTAGTATAACTAAAAACGATTTTTTGAACCATTTTGAAGTTTATCCAAACCCAACAACCGGAAAAGTGATGGTAAATTTTGGTCAAGAAATATTTTTTCAAACAGACAAACAACTCCTCGTTTATTCTGTCACAGGAAAACTAACTAATCAATATTTTAATAGTGATTTTACTGCCAATAAGCTGGAAATAATTTTGCCAAAAGGTATTTATATTTTAAGTTTTAAAACCGACAAACTTTTTGTGAATCAGAAAGTTGTTGTTCAATAACATCAATTATTTGTAATTTCATTGATAGAAACTGTTTTGAAATACTATTTTATATCATGAAATCTGAAATTGCCAAACTTAAGCTTCGTATTAAAATACTTGAAGAAGAAAATAACACTTTAAAAAGTACAAGCAGCTTTTCTAGTGAAGAACCTACCGTTAAAGTTCCCATTCAGTTTAAACCAATTTTTGATAAAGCTGAATCTGTTGTAAAATCTTACTTTACTAACTTAAAAGCGTCACCTTCAGAAGGAAACATTACCATTAATGACGAGCGATATGTTTTATTAAGAGCCTCTTCACTATCTAATGGTTTTTTTAATAAGTTAAAAGATTTATATGCTGATAAAGGAGAACATGAGGCATATCGAATTGGGAAAAATTTTTTATTTGATATTGCCCACGTGCTTGGTTTAGAGGACGCCAAAAATTTTCATTTTAAAATGGATTTAAATGATCCTATTTCTAAACTATCGGCTGGTCCGATACATTTTGCCTACACAGGATGGGCATTTGTTGATATTTTAGCTGAAAGCAACCCCTCTCCTGATGAAAATTTCTATTTAAAATATCATCATCCATACTCTTTTGAAGCAGATTCATGGATGAAGGCTGGTGTAAAATCTGAATTTCCGGTATGTATAATGAATGCAGGATATTCATCCGGCTGGTGTGAAGAAAGCTTTGGAATTCCTTTAACGGCAGTTGAGATAAGCTGTAAGGCAAAAGGAGATGATAATTGTACTTTTATTATGGCACCACCACATAAAATTAACGAATACCTCAAACAACACGATGATATTAATAATACCTCAACAAAATATGAGGTTCCTTTATTTTTTGAAAGACAAAAAGCAGAAGAAAAAATTAAAAATTCC
>JBFWSH010000020.1:24726-66613 GCA_050248475.1 Flavobacteriales bacterium | reverse complement strand
GCCATCGTCTATTGTTATTGTCATGGTTCCTGTGGTTGGCGCATTACTGAAATATACTTCTGTACTCACACTAAATGTATTGTTGATACAAAAACCCTGGGACAGCGTTATTGAATCCATGTTGCAAGGTACAGAACAACTCGGACCAGTAGATAAAGTTATATTTTCAGTAGTATTTCCACATACCGCATCAGTAACTGTAACTGAATAATTTCCAGCACATTGACCAGAAATAGAAGGAGTTGTTTCTCCACCAGGAGACCATAAATAAGTATACTGTCCGCTACCTCCCGATGTAGATAAGGATATTGAACCATCACAATCTCCAGCACAGGTTTCTGTAATTGTATCTGGTACCGTAACAACAGGACCAAATAATTGTACAAATTCTGTTTGATAATCGGAACAAGCTCCAGAAATAGTTGCAGTTATAGCATATGTTCCCGGGGTTGTATAATTATGAGGTGGTGGATTATTCCCCGTAAAAGTTGAACCATCACCAAAATCCCAATCTGGAATACCAGTTGAATTATCCGTTATTGTAACCATAACAGATGCGCCACAAGTAACGGTAGTTGGAGTAATCGTGAAATCAACATCTGGTGAAATCTCAGCTGTCATACCTGGTCCAAAAGTGAAATCCATTCCTGTTGCAACGGTATTGGTATAATTATCAATTTGAATAGCATATGTTTGACCAGCCGTAACAGTAATTGGATCACAATATTCCAAGCTAGGGTCATTAGAAACACCACTTTCAGGGCAATTTCCAGCTGCACCGGCAATCATTCCAGCAAGGCTAGATTCATTTCCATAATTATAATTACACGCAACCTCAACTTCATTACCTGTACCTACACAACCATTTGTAATGTTATAGACTGTCCAATCCCATTCAACTCCAGAGCCACCAATAGTAGCTGCCGCTTCCCACTCTAAAAGTCCTGTCTGAGTAACAGTAAATTGCAACCAAACATCTTGATTTCCACCGCCAGGGAAACATGATGGAGCAGCACCTGAAGCAGTAAATATTGACATATCAGGAATACTTGTAGTTGCATTTTTATCACAAAGTGGTATTGCCCCAGCACAAGCATTCCCTCCTCCCGCTGGAGGGTTATAAGAATCTACACACAAATCAAACCCCCCACTATTTCCACCATTTGACATTACACCAACCCAAACTTGAGTTCCTACTGTAAATCCCCAACTTAAATTTAATGTATTAGTGCCAGTAACAACACCACAAGTAATTAAATTACCTGTTGTTGACGGACAACCTCCTGTATAAATTACAATCTCAGAATTTGTTAGACCTGAAGGGGTTATGACAAAATCGTTTTGTGAACCAGAAGCTACATAGGTATACCAAACTTCAATTGCAGGTGCAGCATTACAAGCACCAAACATAATATTTTCAGAAGTGGCACCCACAGTTGTACCAGTTGCACAACCACTACCTGCTGCATCCAGGTTTAAAATAGTTGCTGTCACGCAATTATCTGATTGTGCAAAACCATTGATAACCATGATTAACAAAGGTAGCATCACTAATTTTCTCATAAAATACTGTATTTGTTTAATTTGATAGTCGAAGTTTTACTAAACAAGGTTGCTTTAAAGATTAAAATTTATTAAAAAAAAGTTATATTTTTATCTAAAACCTTAATTATTGTGAAATTAGTTGTTTTAATTTTTTTTGCAAGCTACAAAATACATCCAACTCTTACAATCTTAAGCGTGAGTTTTGAACAAACTTTATTAAAACTAACTTGTTAATTGTTTCTTAATGTTTCTCTGATTTATTGTTTATTAACACCATACTTTTATACTATATAAATATATGGTATAATGACGAAAAAAATCCTTATCATCATCCTGATATTGTTGCTTATTGTAATATCTATTTTCTCATACAATTTTTATAAAAATGTTAAACAACCTATTAACACTAATGCTTTAGTAGCTGTACCTCAAAATGCATCATTTATAATTCAAGGAAGAAATTTTAAAGATTTAGTTCGAAAACTAACTTCATCAAACATTATTTGGGAAGAGCTGGTATTAAACACCAGTAGTGTAAAAGAGTATAACACACAAATTAATTATTTAGATTCGTTAACAAACGACCAGACAATTAATCAATTAATTCTAAACCAACCGGTACTAGCCTCTATTCATCAGTTAGGAGCAACAGGTTTTGATGCTATTTATTACTTTTCAGCTTCATCATCAATTGACGAAGAACAATTTATCAATCATTTAAAATCCATAACAAAATTAAACCCCGAAGTTCGAGTTTATGACGAAGTTTCTATTTACAATTTTAAAATTAATGAAGAAACCAAGTTAGCGTTAATCTACCATAAAGGAATATTTGCCATTAGTTTTAGTACCATTCTCATTGAAGATGTGATACGACAACTAAATGCAGAAACATCTTTATTAAATGACATTTCGTTCGGAAAAATCCTTAACACTTCTGGAGAATCTGATTTCGGGAATGTTTTCATCAACCCAGCTAATTTTAATAAAATTTTAAATCCATTTACTAATCAACCAGCAAAAAAAGCGCTAAAAAATGTTGAACTTTTTAGTGGATGGATGGCTTTAGACGCTTCTATAAAAAGTAATGCTTTAATGCTTAATGGATTCTCCATTGCTGAAGATTCGAGTGATTATTACTTGAGTTTATTTAGCGACCAAAAGCCACAGGAAATGGATTTGGTTAACATTTTACCAAGCAATACCTCATACATTTATTACAACAGTTTTAGCGATGTTAAAAACTTCAGAAAAAAAAGAAAAACATTGTTAACAATTCAAAATCAAGCTACAAATTATGAGAATCTTGTTAATGATTTTTCTAAAAATAACCAACTTGACATTGAAGAAGAATGGTTGAGCTTTTTGGGTAACGAAATGGCAGCCATTATTACTGAACCTTATGCTGATTTGGATTACACTGATAATCAGTTCATCGTTTTTAAAGTACTAAACACTGAGAAAACCATTTTTGCAATGAATAATATTGCATCAAAAATTAATGAGGAAAATCATCCTACTACTGTTTATAATGATTACAGTATCTCAAAAATAGATTTAACTAATTTCTTCCCCGTATTTTTTGGTAAGCCATTTTTAAACTTAAATAATCCACATTATACTATAATAGATGACTACTTAGTTTTTGGAAACTCAGAAAGTGCTCTACAACAGTTTATCTCTAATAATACCAATCAAAAAACATTACAGCATGATGTAAACTATCAAGCATTTAAAGAAAACTTATCATCGAATTCAACAATCTTTATTTACAACAATATTGCCCGTTCAGCTAAACTATACCCCAATTTTTTAGATGAGAAACACCATGAAATTATTGAAGAAAAAACAGAGTTACTACGTAAATTTGAAGCTGTTGCTATCCAAATAAATAGTCAAAAAAATAATTTATACTACAATAACATATATTTAAAATATAATCCTGTTTATAAGCAAGATACGCGTACCGTTTGGGAAACTGAACTGGAAGCCCCAGTTAACAGTAAACCCGAAATTGTATTGAATCACCTTGACAATACTAAAGAGATTTTTGTACAAGACAATAACAATAAAATTTATCTGATAAGTAATACAGGTAAAATACTTTGGTCGAAACAATTAAGTTCAAAAATTATTGGAAAAACCTATCAAGTTGATGCACTAAAAAATAACAAACTACAGCTTTTGTTTAATACTACAGAAAAACTTTATTTATTAGATAGAAATGGTAAAGATGTTGGAAAATTTCCAGTACAACTTTCTGCTCCGGCTTCGAGTGGTGTTATTCCAATGGATTACGAGAAAAACAGAAACTACCGTTTATTAGTTGGTTGCCAAAACAATATGATTTACAATTATGATATTGAGGGCAACTTGGTAAAAGGATGGGAATATCAATCGGGAGAGGCTCCTGCACATAATAGTATATCTCACTTTCAACTTGCTGGTAAAGACTACATTGTTATTCCATTAAAAAATGGAAAGCTTAAAATTATTGAACGAAGTGGAAAAGATAGGTTGATACTTAAAAACAAGCTACCAATATCGAACAACCCAGTTTATTTAAAAGTAAATACTGACTTGAAAAAAGTATTTGTTTCTACACTTGATTCATTGGGTAACGTAGTTAAATTGTATTTTAATGATATTGTTGAAACAACTCCATTTAATGATGTTGAATCTATGTCATACTTTGATTATTTTGATGTAAATAATGACAATACTAATGAGTATATTTTTGCTGCCAATAAAACATTAAGAGTTATTGATTCCGAAAAAAATGAATTGTTTAAACTTGATTTGAATAATGATATATCAGGATTACCATTATTTTTTAAAATGCCTGACAAAACGAATCGAATCGGAATTGTAGCAACCAACAATATTTATTTAATCAATCATTTAGGCGAAATTGAACATGGATTTCCACTTAACGGTTCGACACCTTTTAGTATAACACACTTATCGAATGATAAAACCCTTAACTTAGTAGTTGGTGATAAGAACTCGATTTACATGTATAATTTAGAATAAGGTTTATACATTTTTAACATATCCTTTAACTAATAGTTATAACCTTTCCGTTTTATTTCATTCCTTTGTTACTACTATTACTAAAAGTGAGTTTATATTGTAAATCCATATCAACTAATAAATCAGTTTTTAAATTACTGATTTTAATCTTTTCTGTCATCCTAATTTCTTTCAAAGGATTTGGTCAAATAAAAAAAGAAAACAAATTGTTAATTGGACGCATCGAAATGTCGAACAAAAACTACCAACAAGCCATTGAGAGTTTTAACATTGCTTCCAACAATGACCCGTTAAATTATGAACCTTATTATTACAGGTCTATTGCTAAAATAGAACTGGGAGATGTAGTTGGTGCAGCCAATGACATTAATAAAGCCATTGAACTGGAGCCCCGAAACGTAGATTTATACATTTTACGTGGTTCTATCCATGACAGACAATCCAATTATCAAAAGGCTTTTGAAGATTTTAATAAGGCTCTTTCTATTGATGCTCGTAATCCCGATGTTTATATAAACCGAGCTATAACATTTAGCAATTTAGATGATTATGCTAATGCTATTAAAGATTGTGAAAGTGCACTCAGGTATCGTTCTAAAAAAGAAATTATATACATTGTTAGAGGAATGGCTGAAATAGGTTTGAAAAACTATGAAAAAGCTATCAGCGATTTTAATGTTGTAATAGAAAATAGCCCATATAACTCTACTAACTATGTTAGGAGAGCTACTGCCTATTATTTTTTAGAAGATTATGAATTGGCTTTAAACGATATTCAAAAATCATTGTATTTAGATTCAAAAAATAGCTATGCCTATTTTCAACGTTCGATGATTTACAACAAACAAAACAAACAAACAGAAGCTTTAACCGATTTAAACAAACTCATCGAATTATCTCCAAACTCATCGTCCGCATATTATAACCGGGCATTACTTTATACTGATAAGGGCAACACCAAGGCTGCGTTAAAAGATTATGATAAGGTTTTAGAAATTAACAATAACAATATTTTGGCCTATTACAATAGGGCAATATTACATCAGAAATTAAAAAACAATAAAGCTGCTAAAGCTGATGTTGAAAAAGCCATTGAATTGTACCCTGATTTTGTCGATGCCTACAAATTGAGAGCAACCATTAGATATGCTATGGGTGATTATAAGGGGGGCGATGCTGATAATCAGACTGCGGAGATTATTAACCAATCTAAACTTAACATAACTGACAGTTTAAAACAAGCCGAAGAATTGCTAATTGCTAAAATAACCTCGTTTAATAGTGGTAGCAATTCTAATAATGCTGAAAACTTTAAACCCAACAGCATTTCATTGCTTTCCAGTTATTCTATTCAATTGTTTTCTAATTTAAAGGATAAACGAATTATTGATTCCTGGAACAAAACAAAAAAGAGTTTTACTTCTTATTTCTTAATTCATAGCGACGAATCAGAGATATCATTAGAACAATTCAATCTTACAGAAATAGCCAATTTAAATACTGATATTGAAAAGAACAATGCCGATGCAGAACTTTATTTAAAACGTGCTATCTTGTATGCTTCAATTAATGAAACCGAAAAAGCATTGAATGATTTTGACCAATCCATTCAATTAGATTCAACCAATTACATTAGTTATTTTAGTAGAGCAAATATCCTCTACAAATTGCTAAGTGATGACAACAAAGAGGTTTCTACTAAATATTCTATGAAAATGGTTTTATCTGATTATGCGAAATGTATAAAAGAGAACAACAATTTTAGTTTTGTTTATTTCAATAGAGGAAATCTAAAGTTTGAAGATGGTAAATATCTTGAAGCAATTGATGACTACACTGCTTCGATAAAAGTAAATCCTAATTTTGCAGAAGCTTATTTTAACCGTGGTTTAATATTATTAGTTTTAGATAACCGTGAGCAAGCCTGTGAAGACTTTAGTAAAGCTGGTGAATTGGGCTTTTTAACTTCGTACGATGTAATTGTGAGGTATTGTAATTAGATTTTCACACACATAACTAAAACATCATCAATCTGTTCATTATCACCCATCCATTTTACTAACTCTTGTTTCAATAATTCTTTTTGAGTAATAGGTTCTTTTTTATAGATTTTCATAAACACATCTTTCAATTGTTTGTTCATGAATTTTTTTCCTTTTGGTCCTCCAAACTGATCGGGGAAACCATCAGAAAACATGTAATAAACATCATCTTTTAAATATTCAAATTCACTCAATTCATACTCAAAATCTATTGGCGCACTACCTCCAATCGGCTGTCTACTACCTTTTAGCTCATGCAACTCATTATTTCTGATATACAAAAGAGGTCGAAACGCTCCTGCATAAGAAATTACTTTCTTATCTAAATCAAAACATGAAATAGAAATATCCATACCATCTCTACTTTCGCTATCCTCATCATCTTGTTTTAACACTTTTTTAATCGCAATATTTAATTCTTTTAAAATTTTATCAGGACTAGTAATTTTGTTCTCAACTATAATTTGATTTAAATTATTTACACCTATCATACTCATAAATGCTCCCGGAACACCATGCCCTGTACAATCTGCAGTAGCAAAAATTAATTTATTATCTACTTTTTCATACCAGTAAAAATCACCACTAACCACATCTTTAGGCAAATACAATATTGCCACACTATCTTTTAATTCCTCTAACTTAGTTGGTTTTGGCAATATTGCTTCTTGAATCTTTTTTGCATAATTGATACTGTCAGTAATATTTTTATTTACAACCTCAACTACCTTTTTCTGTTCTGCTAGCTCAGAGTTAACACTTTCTACTTTTTCTTTTTCTTCTCTGAGCTCCTTCGTTCTCTCCTCAACCTTAGTTGTTAGTATAATTTGGGTTTTTTTAAGGTTTCTTGTTCTTACAACCAAAATAGTATAACCTAGTAACAATATAGTTAGAACTGCCGATATATAAAACCATGTAGTTTTGTACCATGGAGGGGAAATTGTAAAACTAAATGTTTGGTCTACCTCTGTCCATACATCATCACTGTTTTTTGCTTTTAACCTAAATGTATAATTACCATGAGGAATTGCAGTATAAACAGCTTTTCTATCTTTTGTTAATGGCAACCAGTTTTCATCCAATCCTTCCAATTTATACTGATAATATACCTCATCTGGATTAGTCAACGAAACACCTACAAACTCAAAAATTAAGTTATTATCATTATATTTTAATTCTAAATTAAGTGGCAGACCACTTATTTGATCAATATTCTTCGAAAAATTGGTCCAGTCTACTTCTTCAAAATTTAACTTAAGGTTTTTAAACGACAATATTGGTGGTACATTATTAACTATATCATTTTCAGAGTGGTATTTATACAATCCATTAATTGTTCCAAAATACAATTGGTTTTTTTTGTTTCTATAAACAGCATTTAGATTACATTCTATACCATTAAATCCTTCATTCTTACTATAATTTCTTAAACTAATTTTATTTGATGAATTATTCCAATATTGATATGCACTTTCAATATTAACTCTATCCAAACCTTTATTAGAACCAAGCCAGATATTGCCTCTGTCGTCTATTTCCATTAAATAAATATTTTCAGAAGTTAAGCCTGAAGTTTCATCTATTTTCTTAAAACTTTTCCCGTTAAATAAATAAACACCGTCACTCGTACCAATCCATAAGTTATATTTTGAATCAACCTTAAAACTTCTGGCTCTTCCACAAACTATCCCTTCATTTTTAGAAAAGAATTCGAATTTATTATTTGAGTATTTATATATTCCTTTATCAGAAGCTAAATATACTGCCTCCTTATAATCTACAACGCTATAAATGGATTCCTGAGGTGAATTCTTAACAGAATACAAGGTATCATTTGCTAACTCATAGAAACCTGTTTTTCCGCCAACAAATACCTTTTCTTTATGTTGATGAATAAAATAAATGTTTTCGTCCTTTTTATCTTTATCTAAAAAATAGATTGGAACTGTTTTTTCATCTACATATTTATACAAACCCTTATTGGTTCCAAAAAACAGTTTTTTTTGTACTTCTTTAATTTGGTAAATATTACTAAATCCTAAATCCTCAACTCTAAGTGTTTTTAAAATTTTATTATCTTCAATGATGTCAATACCACCATTATAACCAATAAATAATTTTTTCTTTTCTGTTTCAAAAACTGCATTTATATAATCATTTAACAATCCATTTTGATTATTGTAATAAGTAAAAATAGGGTTGAATTTAACTATACCTGAACCAATGGTACCTATCCATAAATTAGACTCATGGTCGGTATAAAGAGCCCATGTTTTTTTATAAGTAAATCCATTTTCTGGAGCAATCCATTTTACCGATAAATCATCTTTTTCAATAAAATACAATTGACTATTTAAAGCACCTAGTACTATTTGATTTTTGTAATTGGTTGCAGAAGTAAATGTTAAATGGGTTCCATCTGCTTTGGGTAAATCAACAAGGGTAACAATGTTATTCTTTATTAAATTCAATCCATCTAAAGTTCCTACTAAAACATCTCCCTTCTTCCCCTCAATAATTGTTTTAACATAATTTGATGCTAATCCCTGTGATTCAGAGAAATTAATTATTTCTCCTTTTTTCTGAACAAAAAATACTCCTGCATTTTTTGTTCCTATCCATAAATTACCATCAGAATCAGAATATATAGTATTTATAAAACTTGTATTTAAAACATCATTTTTGGTTTTTACCAACTCAACTGAATCCAATTCAACATTGTATTTAAACAATCCTTGTCCCGAGCCAAACCAAACTTCATTTGTCGACTTATTTACATGAACAGAATAAAATGAAACTCCTTTTGCATAAATTCCCACAACGCTGGTAACATCTTTTGTAATCAAGCTAATCCCCTCTTTAGTCGCCACCCAAATCTGTCCACTATTAGATACATCAATTGAAAATACAATATTATTAGACAAACCATGTTTTTCTTTGATTGATTTAAATGCATAACCATCATATACACCTAGCCCTCCACCGTTGGAGCCATACAACAAATAACCATTAAAAGATTGGGAAACAGTCAAAATATCAGATTGTTCAATTCCATCTGACACATTATAATTTGTAAAATTGTAAGTTTGAGAGTTTACTACTTTACAAGAAACAACTACATAAAGTATGTAAAAAATTATTTTTTTCATTGGAAGTAAATGTAAAAAAAAAGCCCCGAATAATTCGGGGCTTTTTTTATTGTTTTATTATTTTCTTCACAATATGATTACTACCACTACTTATCCTTAGAAAATAAATTCCTTCGGGATATTCTGAAATATCAAAGTTAATTCTATTTATACCGGCAGGCATATTATTTGAAGAACTGTAAAGAACTTGCCCTAAATTATTTATTAAACTTACATCTGTTTTACCAGACAACTTGGTACTTAACTCTAAAGCAAAATTTGATTTAGTAGGGTTTGGTAAAATATTAATTTTTAAATCTTCTCTATCTAAAAGGTTTACTCCTGTTAAAATATATTGGGGTAAAATATAAACACCAACAGTATCAACATAAAAATTCAAAGAATCCATCATACCATCTCCGGGATTTACAACAAGGGTAAAAACTGAATCATTAGGTAACCCAGGTATATTTGCTCGTACAATAAAAGTAGCATTATTATTTAATCCCGTGAATTGATAAAATCCATTTTGATCAGTTGTAGCAGAATTGATAGATCCACCTGGAGATTGTTCAACTGTGATATCAATATCTGGAATTGGATCACCCGGGGCAAGTTTTAACCCAGAGTTATAACCATAATATTCTAAAACATAACCATTACACTTCCAAGTTCCTGTTTGAGGTAACTTTGGTAGTAAATCAATATTTACCGGCATCGGGTTATTACCACATGCTGTTGATAATACAAAAGCATTTGACCACTGAGTTGACCCCATTGAAACATCAAAGAACGTTGGCAAATAAGTAGGATACTTTGTTTGAGAAGGCACTGCCTTCACTATATAATTACCCTCCGGCAAATATAAAAACTGAAAATATCCTGCTACATCAGTTTCTACAGAATCTCTTTTAGTGTAAGCTCCATTAGCATTAACTTTATACAAATAAACCATAACACTGTCGGCAAATGTTGAAGAGTATGTAATGTTACCCGAAAGTGTCAATTCGCAACTACACGGAAAACCTAAACTAGTATTAATTTCCGGACCTGTATTGTTTATTAAAGACCCTTCAATTGGAGAAACATCAAATACTGTATCTGCAATTTCATAAACATCGTACACCAATGAAAAATCCGATGGAATTGTAGACATATATTCTTCAGGGCAATGTGTTTTTAAATTTTTATCCGTTTTAAAAGCAATAAGACCTGTCCCTATGTTAAAACCAGCTGCAATAAACGAACCTCCGTCTTCTGTGGGAATAATATCATGATAGAAAGTATTACTACCGGTATATTCTTGTATAGTTTTGGCTTGAATAATATTACCGTTGTAATCTAATTCTAATAAATCACTTTTTGAATCATTACTGTATTCATCATAAAAAACAACAATGTTTCCATTATTCATTTTTATCACTTTTCGTAAATTCATATCTGTGTTATCCGATGCTAAACCAAATCCTTTTACCCAATTCACTACACCATCAGAAATATTAATTGATGCAAGACCTGTTTCGTTATAAGACGTAGTATCATTATAATATTGAAAACCAACTATGGCAGTTAAGGCATCAATAACTGTAACCGACTTAACTGTAAAATAATTGTTACTTACAGGTGTTTCAAAAAGTAAAGCAGAATTCCAAAGCATATTACCTGTAGCATCAACACAAACAACATTTACAAAATTATCCCATGGTTCAGGGGTTAACGTTTTTCCTCCTCCAAAAAACTCATTATCAGCATCTCCAGCAAAAATAAATTTATCATCTAAAGTTGCTGCTCCTGCTTCGAAACCAAATTCTGCGGTATCTTTATCGGTATAGAATTTTGACCATTCCAAAACTCCAGCAGGATCTAGTTTGTATACAAACCCATATCTACCACTAAGTGGTGATGAAGAATAATCAGAAACACCACCAAACAAAACATAACCACCATCATTAGCAAATAAAACTTGTGGATTATTAAATTCCAATGTATCAATATCAAAATACTTATTCCAATTTATATTTCCACTATTATCTAAATTATAGATAAAGGGTTGATATCTACCATTACTATTGACACCCGCTGCATTACCTACTATAGTTAATTCATTATCCTTTGAAGCAATTGAATTTATACTTGTTGTGCTTGTTGAGTATGGTTCATCAAAATAATATACTGTATCCCAAACAACATTTCCTGTAAAATCTGCCTTTGCAATATAATGTTTCATGAAATATGATCCATCATCAAATCTAGTTGCTAAAAAATAACCATCATTATTAGTTGAAGCTGCAACTTTAAAATAATCAAGATAGCTAACTGTATTAACTGTGATTGGATTAGTATAGGTAATGTGTTTTAATTGGGCAAAAATTACCAGTTGAAAAACTGTAAATACCACTAATAAGAAGATCTTTTTCATTATTTATTAATTAGATAAGTATTAAAACCTTGGATTAGCAAATCTAATCAAAAAATCATCATGCTTAAATAAAACATGATATTTAATACTTTTTAAAAGAGGATAACTTAAATGGATTATAATAAAACAAAATTTTATTTAACGATTAATTTCTGGCTATAAATTTGATCTTCTGATGAAGCTGTAACAATATAAATACCAGTAGGAATCTCCTTATCCATAGGAACGGCAATCAGTAGCCCTGACTCATAATGCAAAATCGCTTTCGAATAGAATTCTTCTCCTTTTACATCTCTAATTACTACTAAGATTTCAGTATCTACAAATTCAGAAAATTGAATTTTTAATTCTTCCCCTCTTTTTACCGGATTAGGGAACAAATTAAACTCACCACCATCTGATTTTATTTCAGCCTTAACAGGCACTATATTTGAATAACTAAAAGCTCCATCATAATCTGTTTGCTTTAAACGATAGTAAGACACTCCTTGTTCGGGAGAATAATCCACTTCAAAATATTCCATAATTACACTACTATTTCCTGCACCAGAAACAATTGAAACAACCTCCCAATTTTTTAAATCTTTACTTTTTTCAATGGTAAAAAAATCATTATTAATTTCTGTTGAAGTAACCCATTTTAAATTAACTCTATCCACATTAAAATTGGCTTCAAAACTTACCAATTTAATAGGCAATACACCTCCGGAAGTGTAAGTGAGGGGACCAGATGCTGTTCCATCTGAAGCATGCCAAACTTCATTACCTCCAATTTCTAAATAATTAGAACTCCCTCCTCCTCCTCCGGGTCTCATTTTAGCACCAGGCATCAAAATAACCTGAGACCCTTCTGCCAGCTTCATTTTTCGACCTGTTTTAAACTCAATAACACCATAAATTATTACGACAACTGGACCACAAGCAATCAAATCTACATGATTATCAATATAGACACTATCACCAGTTGATATTATAATTGTATCTACACAACCAGGCACAAAACCACAAGACCATGTGCCCACAGAGTACCAATTACCATCTCCGGTGGAGGCACAATTTGAACCATTTGATTGGAAATTAAAAAGACAAATAAATAGAATAGTATATATGTATCTCATTAAGTAACATTATATAATTATTACTGATAAAGATACGTAAATATACTTTTTAATGTTACGTATAAATACTTATTTTTAAAAAAAACTATTTAATGATTAATTTTTGACTATAAATTTGGTCTTCTGGTGAAGCATTGACAATATAGATTCCTGAAGGAATTTCTTTATCAATAGGAATAGCAATGATCAATCCATCTTTAGAATGTAATATTGCTTTAGAATAAAATTCTTCTCCTTTCGCATCCTTTATTACAATTAAGACTTCAGAATCAATAATTTCAGAAAATTGAATTTTTAATTGTTCTCCTCGTTTTACTGGATTTGGAAATAAACCAAATTCTCCATTTATTTTTTTGTCAACTTTAACAGGAACTATATTAGAATAGCTGAAAGTTCCATCATAATCTGTTTGCTTTAAACGATAGTAAGATACTCCCTGATAAGGAAAATAATCTACCTCAAAATATTCTACATTAGTATTAGTATTACCAGCGGCAGAGATATTAGATACAATCTCCCAATTTTTTAAATCTTTGCTTTTCTCAATGGTAAAAAAATCATTGTTGATTTCTGTTGAAGTAACCCATTTTAAATCAACTCTATCCACATTAAAATTAGCTTCAAAACTTAAGAGTTTAACAGGTAAAGGGGTTTGGCCTTTATTAATTGTACCCAAAGTAAATCTCGTGTTATTTCTGATTCCTGTAGCACCACCTGAAACCGAAGAAAATTCATAAATATTACTACCAAGACTAGTCGCTCCAGATATTGGAGTTTCGTCAGAGAAAACACCATCATTATCTGTATCAATCAATAGCCTTAAATCTGATGCTGACACAGGTCCAAGAGCTGTTAAATCCCATCTCATATCCAAATCTCCAACATTTACTCCTCCACCAGAAATATTAACTTCATTCACTCTCCATGTTCTGTCAAATCTTGCTACAACGCCAAATGGGACATCTGATGTTTCTATTGCTTCTTCAATTCCATTGTCATGCCCCCATATCAAAAACTCATTATCCCCCAAATTATTTGGATTTAATATTCTAATGATACCTCCTTGAGCATCACTATGAATATTAGAAGAATCTATTCTACCAATACCAGCAACATCATAGTCATAATTCCCTCTTCCAACATCATCTTGAGTATAAATATCATCAACAGATAATGGTACATCATATTTAGCAGACAGATAGTTATTAACAATAACAGTTTGAGCATTATTTAATGCAAAATCATAAATAATAAATTCATTAATGTATCCTTTTATTCCACCATTAGCTGTAGTGGCATGTCTACCAATTCTTGGGTTTGGAGGAAATGTAGGTCCATCTGCATCAACAAGAGTAGCTTCTAAAAGAGCATTGTAATAAATTTTGTAAGTTGAATTATAATTCCTTTGCATTTGAATTATTTTGGTATTAGTGTTGATAGAAGTTGTCGTTAAAGGTCCGCCTAACCCACCTCCGGAGTTATTTCTCTTTTGATAACCATATGAATTTCCAGACACAGGTTTTAATGAAACCAAATTATTTGTAGCTGTTGTTCTATCAAGAATAAATTGACCAGCCCCATCATTTATACCCCCCGCAACACTTATAGTGTCTCTGAAAACGAGAATATAAGTGTAACTGTTAGAAGCTGGAATTGCCAAATTAGGGCCATCAATAAACATATCACCAGTAAAACGTAATCCTGGCTGACCATTTGTAGAATTAGTATGATATAAAGGTTTATTCCCCGCGGAGTTTTGAACTGCATGATTGTTATTTCCTGAACAATCTTTCCATTGCTGAACTTGTTGACCATTTGAAGCTTGAGTAACTCCTGCATTTATATAAGCTCCACCATCTCCTTTTAACCAAAGTTTATTGCTCAGGGAATTACCAATACCTCCAGGACCAATTTGAGCTACCAAAAAATTATTGCTAAAAAGAAGCACTACAATTAATATGTTTAAATGATACCTATACATATCAATCAAACTTATTAAGGATAACAAACTCTTCAAAACGAAATTATTTATTTGTAAACCCATCAAATAAAATTTAAAACGCATATACCGAATACGTGAGATTACTTTTATTAGTTACGCATTCTTACTTAAATTTTTCAAAATTTGAAAATCGGTTATAATAACAGATATTAGTTAAATTTGAAAGTTGATGAATCTGACTACTTACATAAAAACACTTCCAAGTAAACCAGGAGTCTATCAATATTATAATATTGATGGCGAAATTTTATATGTTGGTAAAGCTAAAAATTTAAAAAAAAGAGTTACCTCTTATTTTTCGAAAAACCACGATAATAATAAAACTACCATTTTGGTTAAACAAATTGCAGATATCAAAACCATTGTGGTGGAAACTGAAATTGAAGCATTATTACTTGAAAATAACCTTATAAAAAAATACCAACCCAAATACAATATTCTACTAAAGGATGATAAAACTTATCCTTGGATTTGTATAAAAAATGAGTCTTTTCCACGAATATTTTCTACTCGAAATTTAATTAAGGATGGATCAGAATATTTTGGACCTTATGCTTCAGGTAAAATGATGACAACCATATTAGATTTGATAAGAGAACTTTTTCCTTTACGTAACTGTCAGCTAAATCTTACTTCAGAAAATATACAGTCGAAAAAATTCAAAGTGTGTTTAGAGTATCATATTGGAAACTGTAAAGCACCTTGTGTTGGTTATCAGCAGGAAGATGAGTATCAGCAATACATTACTGACATAAAAAATATTATAAAAGGAAATATTCATAGCGTTACCAAACATTTAAAAAAAATGATGGCCGAAAGCGCAGAAAAATTAGACTTTGAAAAAGCTCATCTTTTAAAAGAAAAAATTAAAACCTTAGAAAACTACCAAAGCAAATCGGTAGTGGTTAGCCCTACAATTAATGATGTAGATGTTTTCTCTATTATATCAGACGAAACACATGCCTTTATTAACTACTTAAAGGTAGTAAACGGAGCAATTATTCAAGGGCATACTATTGAGTTAAAAAAGAAATTAGACGAGACAGATGACGAACTTTTACAAATTGGAATTATTGAACTACGATTACGTTTTGATAGTCAATCGAAAGAAATTATTGTTCCATTTGTACCAGACATAAGTAATAAAAATTTCAAGTTTACTGTACCAGCAATTGGCGATAAAAAACACTTGTTAGAGTTATCAGAACGAAATGCAAAATATTATCGGTTAGAACGAAAAAAACAAAAAGAAAATGTAAATCCTACCAAACATAGCGACCGAATTTTAGAGCAGTTGCAAAAAGATTTACGGATGCCCGAAAAACCCATTTACATAGAGTGTTTCGACAACTCAAACATTCAGGGTACAAATCCTGTAGCAGCATGTGTTGTTTTTAAAGATGGCAAACCTAGTAAAAAAGATTACCGTCATTTTAACATTAAAACAGTTGTTGGTCCTGATGATTTTGCAAGCATGGAGGAAGTTATTTTAAGACGTTACAAAAGATTAATGGAAGAAAAACAACCATTACCGCAGCTTATAATAATTGATGGAGGAAAGGGCCAACTGAGTTCAGCTTTAAAAAGTATTAATGAGTTGGATTTAAGAGGGAAAATTACCATTATAGGTATTGCCAAAAAATTGGAGGAAATCTATTTCCCAAATGATTCTATTCCATTGTATTTAAATAAAAAATCAGAATCGTTAAAACTTATTCAATACCTAAGAAATGAAGCTCATAGATTTGGAATAACTCATCATAGAAACAGACGATCAAAAGAATTAATAAAATCAGAATTATCGGAAATTGAAGGAGTAGGTTATAAAACTTCACAAGAATTATTATGGAAATTTAAATCGGTTGCCAGAATAAAACAAGCTTCGTTAACAGAATTGGAAAAAGTAATAAGTAAAACAAGAGCTAAACTAGTATTTGAACATTTTAAAAAAGAAGTTTAACAGTTTAAGCGTTTATGAGGTTAAAAACATAAATATAGCCCTTAAACTTCTAAACACATCAATCAATAATTTTATAGACTAAAAAAAATGAAAATATACCACAACCCACGATGCAGCAAAAGCAGACAAACATTAGAGTTGCTTCAGCAAAACACCAACAATAAAATAGAAATTGTTGAATATTTGAATAATGTTCCGACAGTAAAAGAACTTACCGAAATAATAACGCTATTAAAGATTAAACCAGAAGAATTGGTAAGAAAAGGTGAAGATGTTTACAAAGAAAAATTTAAGGGGAAAACGCTGAAAGATTCAGAATGGATAAAAGCAATGGTTGAAAATCCAAAATTAATTGAACGACCAATAGTAATAGCCAATAATAAAGCAATTATTGGACGACCGCCAGAAAAAGTTTTGGAATTATTTTGATTTCTCGTCCTCTAAACCAGCTAACTCTCTAATAAACTTAGGAGCCATTTTGTTTAGCATGAATAATTTAATTGAACCTGGCACAACTATAGTGAAAAGGAAAAGCAACATCCACAAAGCCATTAAGAAAATTACGAAGAAAAATATCCAACCTAGAGAAACCATTTGTTTGAGTTTTAATTATTCACTGTAAAAGTAAAAAAAACAAGTCAACTTTCAATGTTTTTTATCATAAAAAGAATCCATCAATGATGGATTCTTTTTTTACATATTTTCAAAAAAATCGTTCCCTTTGTCATCACAAATAATAAAAGCTGGGAAGTTTTCTACTTCAATTTTACGTACAGCTTCCATACCTAATTCAGGAAAATCAACTACTTCAACCGATTTAATATTTTGCTTAGCTAAAATAGCTGCTGGACCACCAATTGAACCCAAATAAAATCCACCATATTTTTTACAAGCTTCTCTAACTTGTGGTGAACGATTACCTTTTGCTAACATAATCATGGAGCCACCCTTTGCTTGAAATTCTTCAACATAAGAGTCCATTCTACCAGCAGTCGTCGGTCCAAAACTTCCTGAAGGCATTCCTTCTGGTGTTTTTGCTGGCCCCGCATAGTAAATAGGATGGTTTTTAAAATATTCTGGCATTGGTTTTCCACTTTCCAACAATTCTTTGATTTTGGCATGTGCTATATCTCTGGCAACAATCAAAGTCCCTCTTAAGTTTAAACGGGTTTTTATTGGGTATTGTGATAAAATTTTCAATTGTTCTGCCATTGGCATATTCAAATCTATTTCAACTGCTGGTTGTAAGTGTGGTGCTTGAGCAGGTACAAAGCGTCCCGGATTAGTTTCCAGCTGCTCCAAGAAAATACCTTTTTCGGTAATTTTTCCTTTAATATTTCTATCAGCAGAGCAACTCACTCCAATACCAACAGGACAGGAGGCAGCATGTCGTGGTAAACGAATCACTTTTACATCATGTGTAAAATACTTACCTCCAAACTGAGCCCCGATTTGACTTTCTTGGCAGATTTTATGAATTTTTTCTTCCCACTCTAAATCACGAAAAGCTTGCCCACCAATATTTCCTTCAGTAGGTAAATCATCGTAATAACCCGTAGATGCCAATTTAACCGCTTTTAAATTTGCTTCGGCAGATGTACCTCCTACTACGAAAGCCAAATGGTATGGGGGGCACGCTGCAGTTCCTAAATCTTTTATTTTATTAATCACAAATTCAGTCATACTTTTTTCATTTAATACCGCCTTAGTTTGTTGGTACAAGTATGTTTTATTTGCAGAACCTCCTCCCTTAGCTAAAAACAAAAACTTGTATTCATTACCTTGAGTAGAATAAATATCAATTTGTGCGGGCAAATTATTTCCTGAATTTTTTTCTTCAAACATAGTAATCGGAACTACTTGAGAATAGCGTAGATTTCTATCTTGATAAGTTTGATAAATACCTTTTGACAAATATTCCCCATCATCAACACCTGTATAAACATCCTCTCCTTTTTTTGCCATTACAATAGCTGTTCCAGTATCCTGACAAGAAGGCAATTGTCCCTCCGCTGCAATTTGTGCATTTACTAATAGCGTATAAGCTACAAATCTATCGTTATCGGTTGCTTCTGGATCTTCTAAAATTTTGGCTACTTTTTCCAAATGAGCTGTACGCAACATAAAGGATACATCAACCATAGCTTCTTTTGCTAAAAGTTCTATTGCTCGTGGATCTACTTTTAATATTTTTCTGCCATCTATCTCTAAAACTGAAACATAATCCTTAGAAATTAATTTGTAGCCGGTTTTATCTTTACTTAATGGATAGGGATCCTGATAATTGAAAGTTAACATTTTTCGTTAAAAATTAATGTAGTGTATAATTATACAAATAAAAAAAGCCTCATTAAAAATGAGGCTTTTTTTATTTACTAATAGAATTTATATCTTTCGTCTTTTACCCCAAATTTGGCTTGAAGAGCATCATATGCCTTACCTGCATTGTTAGAGTACATTTGTTCCAATTGAAGTTTATACGGTCCGAAATCTTTAATTTCTGGAGCTACTACAACATCATCAACATAAACTACAAATACACCAGCTCTACCCTCTACAGGAACACTTAATTGTCCTTTTTGTAATGTTGGTATTACACCCAAAATTCTTGGCTCATTACCTAAAAACGGAACTGAAAAACTAGCAAAAGTTACATCTGCAGTTGATTCTACTTGTCCACCAATTTTTGTAGCTAATTCCTCTAAGGATTTAAATCCAGACATTTCTTTGGTAAACATTTCAACTTTTTTCATTTTTTTAGCTCCCAACTCCACCTGAATCTCAACTTGTTCTATTGGAGCAATACCCTCTTCTTTAACCTCAGCTAAATGAGCAACAACAAAACTTTGTCCAAATTGAAATGGAGCAGACACCTCGCCTTTTTCATTTTTATATGCCCATCTAATTAATTCTCTAGGAGAATCTAACCCAGCAATAGTTTTATCACTTGCTTTGACTTCAGCAACTCTTTTCATAAAATCACCTTCTTCAGTTGCTTTTGTAAAATTATCAGAAGAGCTATTAGTTGAATAAAATTCACTTGCTTTAGCAAAAACTTCATCAAAAGTTGCATTACTAGGCTCTATAGTTCTATAAATTTTAGCAATTTGAACCTTTTTAACTTTATCACCCTGTCCTGTAATTTCAATTAAGTGAAATCCAAATTGAGTTTGTACAATTGTTAAATCACCTTTTTTACCATTAAAACAAGCATCGTTAAATTCAGGAACCATTTGACCTTCTCTAAACCATCCTAAATCTCCACCTTCAATAGCAGAACCAACATCTTCAGACATTGCTTTTGCTATTTCATCAAATTTACCACCTCTTTGAACAACAGTTTTAACACTATCTAATTTAAAATAAGCCGTTGAATCTCCCGGTTGAGCAACTTTTAGTAGAATGTGTCTAGCCTTAACTGAATCAGGTACTAATTTAGTATTGGTCAATTTCGCTAAAACAAAAGAATTGTCCTCTTCAAAAAGTTCAGAAACAGTTCCTACCTCAACATTAAAAAAATTCGAATCTTCAACATAAGGAATATTATCTTGAGTATAGTAATTTGCATCAAATGGAACATCGGAATTAAACATTACATAAGCAGAATCGTTAGTAGACGCTTTAAATTCAACAGCAGCCTCCAACATCCATTTTCTGGCCTCTTCTATATCAATAGTAGATGGCATCACATCAAATTTTACATACTCTATTGTTCTTGATGCATCTTGTTTGTATTCGTTTTTATGTTCTTTATAGTAAGCTAATTTTTCAGCTTCGGTAACTGTAATTGTACTATCTGGAACTGTAAAAAATCTTTTTGCAACAAATTTGATATTTCTTTTCTCTGTTTGTTCAGTGTAAACTCTTTTTGCAAAAGCCTGAGGAGCATAGAATCCTTTTTTAATCAAATTAAAATATTTTGTTGATACTCTTTCTTTTTGAATCCCTTCTTCAAACAATAACCATTGATTTTTATTTTCAACTGGCATTGTTTCTAAACTTTTCAAGAATTGTAACACTTGAGTTGGATTAAACTCACCTGTTTGAGGATTAGAAAACGCCTGCTTAACTTGCGGATGAGGCTCATTTCCCTGAATCATATCAAACAATTCTTGAGGAGAAACTGAAATACCTAATTCATTAATTTGGCTTATTACTACTTTTTCACGAATAATATCGTTCCAAACCTGTTCAAGTAATGACTCTCTAACTTGTTCGTTAGCAGTGGATTTATTTTGCAACTCCCATCTACTAATAGCCAATTCATATTGGTTATTGAAATCAATTGCTGAAATTTTATCGTCACCAATGACACCAACATTATTATCGCCACCAAAAAATGATTGTCCTGATTTAAACAAATCACCTAAGATAAAAGCTAACATAGCCACACCTATAATAATCAGCAATAATGCTGATTTTTCTCTAATTTTTCCTATTACTGCCATTTTATAAAAAATATTTGGGCTGCGAATATACGATTGTTGCTCGAAATATAAAAGCAGTTTTTTGTTTATTATTTGTGATTATTTTTTTATTTTCAAAAGTACCTTGAATCGCTTATTTTGTTCCTATTCGTCAGAAATTTGGAGAGTAATTAATTCTATTTTATTATTGCTCACTTCATTTATTGTTAAAACAAACTTTTTAATGAAAATTTTATCATCCTTTTCAGGTATACTTTCATGAAAATAGAAAATTAAGCCCCCTAAAGTTTCATACTCTTCAGATTCAGGCAACTCTAGTTTATATTTATCATTGATATAGTCTATTTCTGTTTTGGCAGAAAATTGATAAGTATTTTCATCAATCTGTTTTTCAACCAATTCCTCCACATCATGTTCATCATCAATTTCACCAAAAATTTCTTCAATAATATCTTCTGTAGTAATAACACCTGATGTACCTCCAAATTCATCAACAACAACAGCCATACTTCTACGTTGGTTAATAAACTGTTTTAAAATTTCGCTTGCCAACATTGATTCTGGTACTATTGAAATAGGTAATAAAATTGATTTTATGCTTTCTGGTTTTTTAAACAATTCAATGGAATGAACATATCCAATTATATTATCAATAGAATCTCTGTAAATTAATATTTTCGACAATTCAGTTTCTATGAACTTCCGATTCAGCTCTTCAATACTATCATCAATGCTCATAGCAATGATTTCTGTACGGTGAATCATACATTCACGAGCTTTTACATCAGTAAATTCCAACGCATTTTTAAAAATCTGTATTTCGTGTTCAATGTCTTCACCACTTTCCTGACGTTCTTGAATATCCATCACAAAATGCTCTAAATCAACCTTAGTAAAAGCCAAATTACTATTGGAGGTGTCTACTTTAAACAAAAACAAAATACCATTAGATATTTTACTTGTAATGTATGTAAATGGAAATAGAATCAAGTAGATAATTTGAAGCGGAATTGCTGCAAATTTTAATGCAAAATTTGGATTGATACGTAGTAATGCTTTGGGTAGAAATTCAGCAAAAAATAATACTATTAAGGTAGAAATTAATGTTTGCATTAACAATACTACTGTTTCACTTCCTGTATAAACCAAAATATATGGTTCAAGCAACTGCGACATCATAATACTATAAACGACCAAAGCAATATTATTGCCAATTAACATGGCACCAATAAAACTTGCTGGTTTTTGTATAAACCCCGAAAGAATTTTAGCTGAAAAATCTCCTTGTTTTTTCTCTAGCTCAATTTTTAAACGATTGGCCGAAATAAATGCAATTTCCATTCCCGAAAAAAAAGCTGAAAAAAAAATGGCAATTAAAACGTAAATTAAACTAATGGTCATTGGTGGATCGACAAATTACAAACTCAAAATAACTCATTTTTTTATTGTTGTGAGGAGTTTTCCATATTTATTCGTTGTCTTCGTCGCAACAAATAAAGTATTATTGCCAAACCACAAAAAATATAAAAAAACAAGGCATCAGTAATATCGGGATTAGTAAATAACTTATAAGTGCCTGTAATTATACAAAATACTGCTATTAGCAGCCACATTAATTCTAAAAATCGTATTACTTTTTGCATAGTTTTATTTTAAATCCATTATTGATTTATTTCTTCATCCTTTAGGTTGATGGTTCCTTTAATCTTTAAAATTTTATATTTGGTAAACTTCTCGTTCGACTCTAGCCCCTCTCCCATAATAATTTCGTCTTTTGTTGTAATTTTCACGAATTCATTAGTAAAAATTTTAGCGGAATCTTGCAACCAAGTTAAATGTTCGGTATTGAGTCTATCACCTTTTTCATTGATTACTACCACATCATTTTTAGCTTCCATAATGTTTTTTGAAGCTCTATGGATAGCATAATTTGATGTTAAGGTAGTGGTTACATTTTTTAACGAATCGTAAAAATTCACTTTAATTCCTTTGGTCATTTCAGTATAATTGTCTTCGCCAGCATACTCTTCAAGTAAGGGAGCATTTACCTTTACTTTTACATTGGCATTCTCTGAATAAATTAGCTCCACATTTTTTCCTCTTCGAATGGGTTCTTTAACTTTATTAGTAAGAGCATTAACTTCATCCATATTATTTTCGCATGAACAAAGAATCCCGATTAATATAATCGGGATTACTTTATTAATATGAATAAATATTTTACTTATCATTAATCACTTGTTCTTACGGAAGTACCTTCATTAATCCAACAAGCTACAGTATAAGCGTCTCCTTTTTGTTTACCATAAAAGAATAAATCTTTGGTTGTAGGAAAACTTGAAGAAACTCTCGCAATTTTTTTGTTTGCCTCTTCTCCCGCTGCTTCATCAACAGATCTTGCTTTTTGATATTTATCAACTGCAGCCCAGTAAGCGCCCCATTTACCTAACTCCCCGTCATCACAAGAGCTTGCACTATATAAATAAGCATCGCCTATTATAATATAAGCATCACCTAAATTACTTTTCAATGCCAATGCTTTATTTGCATAAGTGCGCGCTGAAGAATAATTTTTTGCATACAAATAAGCTTCGGCAATACTTAACATAAACTGAGCTTTTTCTTCATCTTTATCCGACATATCAGCAGCCTTGTTAAAGAACTCAATGGCTTTAGTATAGTCTTTTTTACCTAAAAACAATTTACCCATACCTTCTGCTCCTTCAGCACTTGGCTCGAGGGCAAAATATGATTCAGCAACTTTAGCAAAAACAGCAGCATCGTAACATTTTTTATATCGTAACAATTTCATGGTTCTTCTTAACCAATCCACATTAGCTTTATTTACTTCAAAATTTTTCTCAGCAATAGGTATTAAAATCTCGCAATCTAAATATGGGGCTGCTAACGCTTCTACTTTTTTCTGTGCCTCAGCATAACTTTCGTCTGTATTTTTAGCAATAATATCTAGACATTTCTCATACATTTCAACAACATCAGATTTTGCTTTTTTGCCATCTTTTTCTAAATTAACTACAGTAAACATCATTGCAACTAAAGTTCCTGGTTCAGTTTCATTTTTACCTAGTTCAATTGCTTTATTTAATACATCAAAAGTTGCTTGAGTTTCACTTTTACTATACACCAACATTGTTTGACCTTTAATACCGAGTACTTTTGCCTCATCACCAAACACCGTAATACGTTGGTCAAAAATTGAATACATGGTATCTTTATAAGCTTTTTGAGTCTTGGCATCAGTAGCAGATTTAATTAAATCTTGATACAACTTTACCCCATTAATGTATAATGTTAATTGAGACTCAGGACAAGTTTTGTATGCTTTTTTCCACA
This sequence comes from Flavobacteriales bacterium, assembly GCA_050248475.1. GTDB lineage: Bacteria > Bacteroidota > Bacteroidia > Flavobacteriales_E > Vicingaceae > Vicingus. Next base: position 41,585 of record JBFWSH010000020.1, on the reverse strand, counting down.
AACTTAGTGCTAAAGCTGGATCACTTTTTAAATAATCTTTATATATTAAACTTTCGATACAAACAATGCTGTCTTCAGGTGTTTTACCGTATTTACCCTGTGCAAATGTTAAACTTGTAATTGTTAATGTTAATAGTACTAATGTTAACTTTCTCATCTTGTTCAATTTTTTATTCTTAATCGTATTTTCTTTTGATAAACCACCTATCGTTTATTGTTATTCCAATATTAAAGTTGACAAATGTTTCTTTTACTAATCCATTACTTTCAACACCTCTATTTCCATACTCAATTCCTAAATTTAAACCCGGCATTGAAGTGTCTGTTCGTTTGATTGGCAAACCTAATCCAAAAGTTATGCCATACTCTTTAATGTCTGTATTATTAATTGACAAGTAAGCTGTTGAGTATCTTGCTCCAAATTTATATTTCATTCGTTTGAAGTAATTACTAAAAGCATCATATTTTGGAATAAACTCGAAACCAGAAGAAATGGTGTAATTATTTTTAAAACTAACATTAGGTTCAATAGATTTTATATCACTATAATTAACTGTTTTAAAATCTAAAGCTAATATCCATTTATTATTTTTTTCTAACGCTATACCACCTCCTATACGAGAAGGGATTGAAGTTACATCACTGACATCTTCAACGTATTCAACAGTATCTTTTATGGCACCAAAATCGATATTACCTGTAAATGTTCGAACATTATGGGTTCTTTTAGTCTTTAAATCTGCACCTAAAGCATAAGTTGCACCAATGGTTAAAAGGAATTTTTCGTCTTTAGTATTGGTAAATGTTTTTTGGTATTGCAATCCAAAATCGGAAGTAAAATCGGCAATATGACTATTGGTAACTTCCCACAGATTAAAAGAACTTGACAGACTACCTAAAATTATTTTTTTATCGGTATTGATGTTTCCAAACAAAAACGAAAGATTATGCCCTGCTGAAATACTGGAAGTTGAATCGATTTTAAATTTTAAGGCATTACCAAAAAATACTTTGGTTATTCCTCCATCGCCTTGGTAATAATAACTCACGTTTCCGGCAATAGAATCAGCTTGAACAGTATTGTAGTTATACCCCACACTTGAGTATGGTTTAGCACCAAAAGACATACCCCACTTGTTACTAATAACTGGGAAAGCAAATGCTAAATAATTGATGTGTGGGTTGTTGTTGTATTGAGTTTGTTTTCCGTCGGATAACCATAAAGCATTATTGGTAGCTGCTACCTCAAAACAGGTAATGGTTATATCTGAATACGATGCTGGGTTTATTAAGTTAATGTTGTTATAAGATCGCAAACCAATACCTGTTCCTCCCAAAGCAAAATTTTGGTTAAAACTTTCTGATCGTAATAAACCTATTCCAAAACGAGAATATGGTGAATTAGTAGTAGCTTGAGAAAACCCCTCAACACTTAAAAACGCCATCACCAAAAACACTAAAACCCTACTAATTTTTTGCATTATATTCTAAAATTTCGTTTAATCCTTTCAGCAGAAAAAATTTGTCTGCAAAGATGCGATTTTTTGATTCTAAATCAAACATTTCGGCATTTCCTCCTGTTAAAACTATTTGAATAGTTTCGTATTGCTTGTTATAACTGGCAATGATGCCTTCCAATTCAGTTTTAACTCCATAATAAACACCTGATTTTATAGAATTGATGGTGGTGTTACCAACTAATTCAGGTTTTTCATTTTCAGAGAATTCTACCAATGGCAATTTACCTGTAAACTGATTTAAGGCTTTTAACCTCAAGTTTAAGCCTGGTGAAATGGCTCCTCCTAAATAATGTTTATCTGAATCTACCACATCGTAAGTTATGCAAGTACCTATATCAATTACTAAAACGTTTTGTTTGGGAAATAAATTACATGCTGCTGCCATTAACGCCATTCGGTCTTTGCCTAAGGTAGTTGGTGTAGCGTATAAATTTTTAAAAGGCAAGTTGGTATGCTCGTTTAATTGATAAAAATTAGAGTGCTCGTTTAACAAATTTTCTAACTCCACACTATTGTTGCGAACATTAGAAATGATTGAATTGACAATATTAAACTGATTGAGCAAATTTTGTGCGTCCTGTACTGTTAATGATTCATAATTTTTGTTAAAAATGAGCTCATTTTTTGAGAACACAGCTAATTTAGCCAATGTGTTGCCTATGTCGACGACTAAATTCAATTGATTTTCAATGCTTAAGACCTAAATTAGATATCAAAAGTACAAATTGTATCCATTTTTTTTTTGATGATTGATTTATTTTAATACATTTGCCGACCGTAAATAACTGGTGCCTTAGCTCAGTCGGTAGAGCAAAGGACTGAAAATCCTTGTGTCCCTGGTTCGATTCCTGGAGGCACCACCACAAAAAAGCCTTGCAATTGCAAGGCTTTTTTGGTTTCTAAAAAACCCATCTTACTCCATAAAATCTTTAATTAAACGCTTCTCTCACATTATTTAACAATTAAACAACTCAATATCAAATTTTCAAATTTTTTTGTAAACCACCTAAAAAAAATTAATAAACAAAGGCAACTTAATAAAAAGTCCCTCGTCTATCTCTATTAAATTTAACTAAATTATTAATTTAGTTATTAAAATTTAACAGATGAAAAACCTATTTACATTTATTTCTCTTATCGGATTTAGTTATTCCATTTCTGCGCAAAATAGTTTACAAGACTCTTTCAATAAGGCATTAGAGAAAAAAGAAGTTCAGAATACTTTAGACAATTTTGAAGCTTATTTTGATGGAAATCAGCGAGTAGTTCAATTAAATTGGTCTAAATTAAAAGGGCAAAAAGTAGATGTTTTTACAATTGAAAAAAGTAATGATAAAACAAATTGGCAGGTATTAGCCCAAATAAATGGTGTAAAGCATTGTGATGAGGCTGTTGATTATTTTCAAACCGATAACCAACCAGTTGAAGGAATAAGTTATTACCGTTTAAAACAAAATGATGCTGAAGGAAATGAATTATTTTCGAACACTGTACCTGTCAAAACTGTATTTAATGAGAAAAAAGCCAATTTATTTCCTGCTGATGACAATACCAAACAAGTAATTAATATTTCATTCGAAAATGTTAAAGAGGAACAATTACTAGTTGTTCTTAGAGATATAAAAGGAACTGAATATTACTCTAAGGTATTGGTAAACCTAGAAGATGATGCTATGGTTGCGATTCCTGTAGACGCTTCAATTCCTAAAGGTGATTATTTAATTATTGCTTCATCCGAGAACCAAATGTATAGTCAAAATGTAAGGATTCAATAAGGATTAAAAAAGCCCCAACATCTGATGGGGCTTTTTTAATTTAAATAATTCTATTACAACAGCTCATTTGCTAGATTAGCTAACTCACTCCGCTCTCCTTTTTCTAAAGTAATATGGGCAAATAATTCATGTCCTTTTAATCTATCAATTAAATACGATAAACCGTTACTTTGTTCATCCAAATAAGGAGAATCTATTTGATTGACATCACCCGTAAAAATAATTTTGGTGTTTTCTCCTGCTCTGGTAATGATCGTTTTTACTTCATGTGGCGTTAAGTTTTGAGCTTCATCAACAATAAAATATACATCGCTTAAACTACGCCCACGAATATAAGCCAAAGGTGTAATTACAATGCGTTCGTCTTTTTGCATGTCGTCAATCTGTCGGTAACGTTTTTCATTTTCGCCAAATTGGTTCTTGATGTATTTTAAGTTGTCCCACAACGGTTCCATATACGGTCCAATTTTATCATTGGCATCTCCCGGTAAATACCCAATATCTCGGTTACTCAAAGGTACAATTGGTCGAGCTAAAATAATTTGTTTGTATTGATTACGTTGCTCCAACGAACTAGCCAACGCTAGCAAAGTTTTACCTGTCCCCGCAACACCTTGCAAAGCCACCAGTTTAATATTATTGTTCAACAACGCATGGATGGCAAAAGCTTGCTCAGCATTTTTTGGTTTTATACCGTAAACATATTCTTTCTCAACTCGCTCTAAAGCATTATCCAAGGGGTTGTAAAACGACAAAGCTGAGTTTTTACCATTACGTAAAATGTAAAACGAATTTTTCTTAAATTTTACTTTATTGATTTCTGGGTTTTCAATTCTTCCTCCGTTAAATATTTTTTTAATAATCTCTGGGTCAACATCCTCAATATTTTCTTTACCTGTAACCACTAGATTGTTTACATCTTGTATTTTACCTGTTAAATAATCTTCTGATGGTAAATCTAACGCGCGGGCTTTTAAACGCAAGTTAATGTCTTTGGTAACCATCACCACTGCTCTATCGGGATATTGTTCTTGTAATGAAAGTGCTGCATTTAAAATTTTGTGATCGGGTTTAGTATCGTCAAAAATAAATTCTGCATCACGCTTAGTTTTTTCGTGGTGCATAATAATTTTAAATTGTCCTTGGTTAACTCCTAATTTTATCCAATCCTGAAGTGTATTGTCCTCACTAATTTTGTCTAAAAATCGAATAAACTCCCGAGCTTCAAAATTTTTGGTATCGTTACCTTTTTTAAAATCGTCTAACTCCTCCAAAACTGTAATTGGAATAGCAATATCGTTGTCCTTAAAATTGTTAATGGCATTGTGATCGTGAAGTATTACTGATGTGTCTAAAACGTAAATTTTCGATTGTTTTTTCTTTTTCATAATCTAACTTTCGGTTATTAATTACACTTAATATTTGAGGAAATTAAGTAATAAAAAGCCGTATGATTTATGCCAAATGATGAAATAATTAACCGAGTTACCAACAATTTAATTAATTAGCTAATAGAATAATTAGACAACGTAATAATTGTAAGTAGTTGCACTAAAAAACTTAAGGATAAAAGAATTTACTCCTTCAAAAATTTATAGAATTGTTTTGAATTGTTGTGGTTAATTTCTAAAAAATAAATGCCCTGATTTAATTCCGAAACATTGATAACTAATTTGTTTTCATTTTCGATATATGAAACGTTTACTTCTCTATTCAATACATCTCTAACTAAAACAACATTCGAATTAACGAGCTCATCAAACACTACATGAAGTAAATGGCTTACTGGATTTGGGTAAATTTTTATTACTCCATTGTCTACTTCATTTATAGCTGTAATCCAATCAACATTCACCAACTCTTCGGCTATGGTAGAAACATTTTTGGCACTATCAATAACAATTGATTTTATTTTGCCAGCTGGAGCTCCTTCATATCGAATATCATCGGCTGGACCATTTCCAACTGTAACCAATGTTGTGTTATTTCTATCGTGATAAATTTTCAAATTGTTGACTGTATATACGGCATTTCCGCTTCTAAACGAAACATAATCACCATTGGTAGTATGTGGAGAGCTGTCTTGCCAAGAAGCTTTAAACACATCATTTACGAACACATCAATATCACCATTGGTTTTATCAAATGTTACTTTAAAGTCGTAAAAAGTAGCTGGGTTAAAATTGTACGATACATCTTGCTCTAAAGTAAATACATCATTTATCACTTTGTAAATTTGTATTTTGTCGTTATCCAACCTAAACCAAACAAAGTACGAATTTCCACGATTGGTTAACGAAGCGTTATCGCAATAAAAATGAAATCCTGCTCTACGATTTGTCCCCGATCCTTCTAATTTTCCTTCCCAATGGTATAAATACTTGTTGTAGGTATTTTGATTCACTGCTGCATAAATATTGGTATTGGTGTTGGTGTCTTCCGACTGAACCAAGTAAGCCCCTGCAATGTTCCAAATTCCAGTTACTGCAGTCCAATCAGGATGAATTGTAACATCAAAATTGTCGCTAAAAAATCCGTTATTATTGTTTGCCCTCCATTCTACACCATCATTATCAATAACTTGATAAAATTGGTGCTTCACGCCACTACCTCCAACATTATCGGCATCAGTAAACGTGCTAGTAAAATCTGTACTTGCAGGATTTGGAGCTGCTGAAATAGCTGTAGTTGGCTTTATAGCATCAGGTGCAACCGAATTCCAAGTAATTTCAAAACCAGGTCTTGTAGTAGAGCAATCTGAACGAAACTCAATTAACACATTTCCACTGTTTACTGTAATAGTTGATGGAATAGTTGTTCCTGTATAAAATCCAATTCTATTATCGAAAGGAGTTGTTCCATCATAAATATACAAGTAATCCCATGTAGATTCTACATCAAAAACAGTAATATTCAAGGTAATTGAAGTTGCCCCTGTTGGTTGAATCAAGAATAAGGTTCGTTCATCATTGCCATAATTTACGCCACTACCACCTAAATCGGTTATCGCGCCAGTTGAATTGGTATTAGTTGTTATTGGTGTAGTATTGTTTATTAGTTTGTAATAATAATCCCAATCCCAATTTGCACCTGGATCAGTATGGGTTTGGTTTGGATAATGTTGATGTCCTTTTATTTTTACACAACTTCCCGGTATACTCGATGCGTTGTAATTGGTTGTTGGTGCCCAAGGGAAATAAGCAGTACGTAGCGGACTAATTCCATAACCACTCTGTGTAATATCCCTAACTAAATCTGCAGAAGACTGGTACATAGCAACGGTGTACCATGCTGGATCATTCACATAACCTTCATGTTCCATTCCAATGGTATAAGGATTTTCAGAACCCACATGCCAAGCTTTATTACTTTCTAAAACTACTTGTGTTACTTGCCCGTCAGACGACCTTAAACAATAATGGTAAGACACACTTGATGAAGCACAGTTTGCTGCCCAAGAGATTGCTCCTGCATAAGTTCCTTGTATAGTATGAACAGTTACTGCTGAGATTGCAGTACCATTTCTAGAACTGAAATTACATGGTGTTAGTTGTGTTAATGCAGGAGGATAGTCCACAGAACTAATCGAATGTCCTGTGTTGGTATAAGTTTTACCTGTTTCAGTTGCGATGGTGTTTTCAGAGATAACAATTTTAGACGAGGATAGAATCGCTAAGTTGTCTGCTCCAAAAATATTAACCATGTTAATGTTATGATTTGGGAAATTGTATTTTTTTTGTGCTTCTTGGTCCGTCATAAAGTTAAATACCGAATACAAGTGTGAGTTCAACGCAAAATCTTGAGCCAACCCATCGTATGGCAATTCGCTTAATGCAATTAAAACAGGCACATGGTTTTCAATGTTATTTTTATCAAAAGTAGATTGATTTAATAAGGTTTGATAAGCACTTGCATAAGCCAAAATATGCTGGGCAGGATTTTGTAAAATATCATTTACAGTGATACCAGAAAGCTGTGAAATATAGTTTAAATTGTTTCTGAAATAATTTTTTCCATCTAAAGTTAAACCCATCACTCCAAAAGCCGTGGGAATACCCGTACAAGCCTCTTCGGTATTATCTAAATGCTGAAAACGAGTATTGGTATAAGCAACAGCCTCTAAAACTCCTCTTGGCACATCTGGATATTGCAGATAAGCTTGATTGAATTCGTTTTGAAATAGGTTATTTGGAAATTTGTTTTGTTGTGCAGACAACATAAAACCGGATAAAGTGAACACAACCAAAAAAAGTATATTTTTCATCATAAAATGGATATTTGATTTACCCAAAAATAATGAAATAAACTGGAAAAAATGAAGTAACCTATTTAATTACAAACCTATAGAAATTCCTCCTCTGATAATGGGGTTAGGATAAAAAGAATCTTGTGTTTCGTTAATGTCCCACAAAACTAAAATAGAGATGTACGACCGACCTCCACCCATTTGTTGTTTTAAACCACCACCCAAAAACACACCTACTGCATTAATTCTTTCTTGTCGGTTGTATGAAAAATAATTCATCAGATTGGTTTCGGCATGAGCTAAAATCGGAATATCTTTGAATAAATACTGAGTAAAAACGCTACCTCCATATATGTTGGTTTTGTATTTATATACATTATCCGAATAGTAAATATAGGTACCACCAATACCTGCCAAAATGTTGTCGGTTAAATAATATCCAACGGTTGGAGAAATTTCAAAATACGTTAAATCGCCAAAAGTAGCTCCTAAACCTCCACCAACAGTAACTCGTTTCCAATCAAATTTCCCTTTTGATGATTCGTCATCTTTTTTAGCTGGAGTATCTCCATACACATAAGAATCTTCATCGGCTTGAGCAAACATAAGAACAGGAAAAGAGAAAACCAAAATCAGAATTATTTTTTTCATATCAACCAAAAATACTAAATTTTATAACTTTCAATAGTTGTTAATTCTATTTTAGTTTTCACAAAAATTCCAGATCCAGAACCTACCATATTACCATCACCATCAAACAAAGTTGCTCTCGCCTCTAGTTTACTTCCTAAATTCTTCGTCATTTCTCCAACAGCATGGAGTTTACCACCAAATATGGGTTTCAAGAATTTTATCTCATAAGTACCCGTAACCACAAATACATCTTCCACAATTGAGTTTGCTGCAAAAAATGCAGCATCGTCTAGCAATTTAAAATAAACTGACCCATGTAAGGCTTTTGCAGCATGAAAAAATTGTCCATCAACATCCATTTTTATTTCACACTTTCCATCCATTACTTTAATGGTTGGTTTCATTAATTTATTTATTGGAGCAGCATAAAACATATTCTCCAAACACTTAAAATGTTTATTACTCATGGGTAGTACTTAATATGGATTCAAGATTACAAATGGCGTTATAAAAGTCAGTAATTTGATATAAAACGAATGTTTGTTTTTCTAAATGAGGCGAATGCCCACATTCTGGTATCATAATATTTCTGTTGTATTTACTTTTCGATTTTGTTACTATAGATTCTACTTGCAAGGCTGTTCCATACTCATCATCAGATCCTTGAATAGCAATAATAGGAGCAGTAATATTGGTTAAATAATGTTCAATATTCCACTCCTTAAAGCTAGAGTGTGTTATGGTATTTGCAAAAGCATAAAAAGTACTGTCGGTATGTTCAAAATGATATTTTTCAAAACTCTTTTTTAGCTTATCATTATTTTCGTACAACAGTCGTAATTTTTTTATGCTGTCAACACTAATTTGCTCATTAAAAACATGTGCTGCCATACTAATCACCAACCAAATGTTTTTTGGGTATAGCGACGCATAAATCAATGCAATACTAGCGCCATCACTATGACCAACCAAAATTAATTTTTGCTCCGTCAACCTTAATTTTTCTATCAATTTTGGAAGAAAGTAATTACCTTCCACATCCAAATAATCAGATTTCCGTTCTTCTTGCAAAGCAGTAGAATGACCATAGCCGTATCGTTCGTAAACCAACCCTGGCAAATCTAATGTTTTACACAACTTTTCAGGGAAATTTTTCCACTGTGCAATGCTTCCCAAGCCTTCGTGTAAAAAAACAAGCAACGGCTTTAATTCAGAAGTTTTTCCAATTAGCTGATAAGCTAAATTCACTTTCTCATCAACCTGAACATATCTCAATCCATTCTTCATTAGTTAGCAAAATTAACTTTATTCATGTTTTTAACGAAACAAAATCCGAACTTTGAATGAAAATAAATTACATCTAATGGCCCCGAATATTTTAATGATTTTAGCTCATCCTAATTTTGAGAAATCAATTGCAAATAAACACATCAGTAATATTGTTTTAGCATCGGGTCAGACAACAGTAAGAAATTTAATCGATTTATATCCTGATTTTAAAATTAATGTAAAAGTTGAACAAGAAATCCTTTTAAAAGCTGATGTTATTGTTTTTCAATACCCTTTATTTTGGTATGGAGTACCAAGCTTACTAAAAGAATGGATAGATAGTGTTTTTACTTATGGTTTTGCCTTCGGAAAAGGAACATATCAACTCGAGGGGAAAAAAATTATCGTTTCCTTTACTACTGGAAGCTCTGAAAAAGATTATCCTGAAGAAGTAATCGAAAAAATTGTGTTTCCGTTTAAGGGTTTAGCAGATTATTGTAAAATGGAGTATCTTACCACATTAATTTCACATGAAATTGCTGGCTACTCAGAAGAGGCCATACATAAATCGAAAATTAATGCAGATATACATGCAAAAAAAATTCTTGAAATAATTTGATTACCTTAACACCCAATTATTATAAATACTACATTCTAAATGAATTTTACCGACTTTGGTTTTGAACCTCAGGTTATAGAAGCCCTTGATGCTATGGGATTTACAAAACCTACCCCAATACAAGAACAATCTATTCCTCATGTCTTACAAAAAAAAGATGTAATTGCCTGCGCACAAACTGGTACTGGTAAAACTGCTGCATTTATTCTTCCTATCTTAAATTTGATTTGTAAAAATCCGACAGAAGGAAAAGTAAGTACTATTGTAATTGTTCCCACCAGAGAATTAGCTATTCAAATTGATCAACAAATTGAGGGCTTGAGTTATTTTACTAATGCTACATCAATTGCTATTTATGGTGGTGGTGATGGTAAAAGTTTCGATTCGGAAAAAAACGCGTTGTTAACTGGTGCAGATATTATTGTTTGTACTCCTGGCCGTTTTATGTCTCACCTAAACATGGGATATTTTGACACCTCGGGAGTTAGACATTTTATATTAGATGAAGCCGACCGAATGCTAGATATGGGATTTAATGAGGATATCATGAAAATTGCTGAAAAACTACCAAAAAATAGACAAAACCTCCTCTTTTCAGCCACTTTTCCTCCAAAAATCAGGGCTTTAGCCAACAAATTGCTTAAAGATCCTGTTACGATAAACATTGCCATTTCTAAACCCAATGAGGGGATTAAACAGGGAGCCTATTTAGTACATGATGGTCAAAAGATTGCACTGATTAAATCTATTCTTACCACTACCAATTTTGAGCATGTATTGATTTTTACGGGTAAAAAAATAATGGTTAAAGAAATTACGAATGCATTGGCTCGTGCTGGTATCCAAGCAAAAGGTATTCAATCCGACCTTGATCAAAAAGAACGAGAACAAGTACTGCTTGATTTTACTAATAAAAAAGTTAGGGTTTTAGTTGCTACCGATATTTTAGCAAGAGGTATTGACATTAAAGGGATTAACTTGGTAATCAACTACGAAGTTCCTAGAGACGAAGAAGATTACGTGCATCGAATTGGTAGAACTGCAAGAGGCGACAACAAAGGTGTGGCGCTAACATTCATTAACGAACATGAATGTTACGAATTTTCTAAAATTGAAAAGCTGATTGAAAAAGAAGTTCCGAAAATAAAATTACCCGAAGGATTTGACGAAGGGCCTGTTTATGATCCGACCAGAAAAAAGGTATTTCCAAAAAAGAATTTTAAACCCAAGAAAAAATTCCATAAACCGAATTGATGTACCACTACCCGATTCATTATGATGAACCTTTGTTTCGTCCACCAAGCGAAGCCTACTCTTTAATTATACAGGTTACATTAGGTTGCTCTTACAACAAGTGTTCGTTTTGCGAAATGTACACTTCAAAAAAATTCAAACCTCGCAAGGAAGAAGATGTTTTTAAAGACATTGACGCTTTTATTTCCCATAAAAATGAAGTTAGAAAAGTCTTTTTGGCTGATGGTGATCCTATGGTTCTTTCTACAGATCGATTATTGAGAATCCTTCATAAATTAAAACAAACATTCCCGAAATTACAACGTGTTTCCACTTATGCTACACCTGAAAACATTAACCGAAAATCCAATATTGAATTACAAGAATTACAAAAAGCAGGTTTAACTTTGCTTTATGTAGGAATTGAATCGGGCGACAATGAAGTTTTACATGCCATTCAAAAAGGTGAAAATTTCGATTCTATTGTTTCCGGAATAAACAAAGCCAAGCAAGCTGAAATAAATAGCTCGGTAATGATTATAAACGGTGTTGGAGGTAAATTGTTAACCAAGCAACACGCCATTAATTCAGCTAAAATTCTTAACGAAACCCAACCAAAATATGCTTCGACCTTAGTATTAACAACACACAAAGGTTTGGAACATTTTAAGTCCCGATATTTAGGTGAATTTATTCCGCTTCAATTACCAGAACTGTTCGATGAAATGAAAATTTTCATGGAACATCTAAACTTAAACGAAACCATTTTTAGAAGCGACCACGCTTCTAACCATTTAGTGCTTAAAGGGGTTTTAGGAAAAGACAAGTCACAATTTTTAAAACGTATCGATCTGGCAATCAATCATCCTGAAATTGCTACCCTGAGAAATCAATATCAAAGAGGTTTTTAATTCATTAAAAGCATAATTTTGTATCAAATAAATATACTAACATGAAAAAAATATTCTTAATTATCTGTCTTGCATTATCATCAGTATTGTTTTCTCAAAATCCCATCGAAGTTGGGCAAGCACAGTTAAATGCTGGTTTTGGATTTTCAACTTATGGATTACCAGTTTATATTGGTTTCGATTATGGTGTACATGAGGATATAACAGTTGGTGCTGAATTTTCTTACCGATCGTATAATGATGAGTATTTATATACAAAATATAGTCACAAGGGTTATGGTTTTTCAGCAAATGCAAACTATCATTTCAATAATTTATTGAATATTGAACCTAAATACGATGTTTATGGTGGATTAAATGTTGGTTTTTATGCGTGGAGTTCTCCAAGTGGCTACAAGGGAAATAGAACTTCAGGCTTAGGATTAGGACTTCAAATTGGTGGTCGTTACTACTTTAACGATAAAATTGGTATTAACTTAGAACTTGGTGGTGGAAATGCTACTTCTGGTGGAAAAATTGGGATTTCTGTTAAGTTCTAAAAAAAATCAAGCTTCTGGATAAAAAGCATCTTTAAAATGTTCAATTTTTTGTTCGTTATTGTTTTTTATAATCGCAATAACATCAAACCTACATTCTAAATCAATTTCATGTTTTTCGATGTAGTAATTTGCTCCATCTACTAAATGTTTTTGTTTGGCTGGTGTTACTGCTTCCGCAGGATTTCCAAAGTAACTGGTTGAACGTGTTTTTACTTCAACAAAAACCAGCTGGTTTTGATCTTGAGCAATAATGTCCATTTCAAATTTGCGTTCGTGCCAATTGGTTGCAATAATTTGATAACCTAACTTTAATAAAAATTCGGTAGCTAATTCTTCACCTTTTTTGCCTAAAATGTTGTGCTTTGCCAATTGGTTTTATTTTAAAAACAAATACATTCCTATTAAATCAACATACTCATTATCATCCTGTTTAATGGCTTTTATTTGTCTACTTTCCTCAATAAATCCAACTGATTTATATAAATGAATAGCATTTGTATTTGAAGAAAATACATTCAATGTAATTTTTTCAATTATCAAATTATTTTTAGCCCATTTAATAAGTGATTCTACTAATTTTCGCCCAATACCTTGTCCTCTATAATTAGGATGCACACTTACTCCAAATTCACCTGTATGCCTTGTTTTTTTTCTTTTTTTTGCAGCAAAATCAAGTAACCCTATAATTTGATTGTCAATTTCAGCAATAAAAATAATAGCATGAGGATTATCTGTGCACGACTTTATCCAGTTTTCTTGTTGTTCAATAGTATTGGTAAACTCTTCTATAGTAGTTAATACTTGATTGGTAGAAGCGAAAATAATTTTTGCAAAATCAATTAATAATTCTGCATCAGATAAATGAGGGTTTCTAATAGTTAATTTTTGCTCGTTTTTCATTTCTCAACTAATTAAGCGAATATACAGATTATCTCATAGTTGTTTATATAGCCCCAGAAGTTAAAATAGAGTTAAAATGTCACCAAAAGGATTATATGAAACAAAAGTATTACACCCAGAGAAGTATTAAGATGCTTACTTTAAACAAATTCCAATGTTGTCAATTTTTTCTCAACCAATAAATTTATTCTTGCTCCCATCATTATAGCCCTGTTGTCATTAATATGCCCGGCAGGAAACTCAAAACAAACAGGATAGTTGTATTCTTTAACAGCATCAAAAATAATTTGTTTGGCAGATTTTCCATAAGGCACCGTATTGTCGTTCATGTCACTCATCCCTCCAACAATCAATCCTTTCAACTCTTTTAATAATCCTGCTCTTTTTAAATTCATCATCATTCGGTCAATGTGATAAAGGTATTCATCCAAATCTTCTAAAAACAATATTTTTCCTTTTGTATTAATTTGCGATGGCGTTCCAGTTAAACTGTAAATGATAGACAAATTTCCTCCAACTAATTCTCCCATAACTTCTCCAAATCTATTCAACTCATCAACATCGCAAGTGTAAATGGGTAAAGCTCCAAATAAGGTTTCCTTTAAACTTTCTAATGCCTCTTTAGTATTTGTTGCAAAATTAATTGGCATACTAGCGTGCAAAGTTTGTATGTTAAAATTGGTATTGATGTGGTTGTGCAAAACCGTTACATCACTATAACCAATAATCCATTTCGGGTTCTTTTTAAAGTTGGAAAAATCAATTTGATCAATAACTTGAACTGTACCGTAGCCACCTCTAGCACAAAAAATTGCTTTTATTGCTGAATCATCCAACACATGTTGCAAATCAGCAACTCGTTCTTCTGTTGTACCAGAAAATTGATGGTTTTCGTTAAACAAATTTTTTCCAAAAACAGACTCTAATCCCCACGATTTTATAATAGATACAGCAGGTTCTAACTCTATTTTAGAGATTTTACGAGCAGTAGAAATAATGGCGATTTTATCTCCTTTTTTTAAACTTGGTGGTTTTTCCATATTTACATTATTAAATTAAAATACTAAATGTAACTTTGCACGAATTTAATAATTATTGTAATTCCAAGCGAGTTGAATTAATTTAGTTTAATTCTCGCAAAGACGCAAAGCTAGCAAACAATAAATTCATTAAATACTTTGCGTTCTTGGCGACTTGGCGTGAAAAAAAGGATTATTGATAATTACAACATGAACACACCAAAACGTTATACTGTTACTGCTGCATTACCTTATGCTAATGGTCCTTTACATTTGGGGCATATTGCGGGTGCTTACTTACCAGCTGATATTTTTGTTAGATATTTAAAAGCAAAAGGCAACGATGTGGCTTTTATTTGTGGTTCTGATGAGCATGGAGCTGCTATTACATTGCGTGCAAAAAAAGAAGGCTGTACACCTCAAGAAATTGTAGATAAAAATCATATTTTAATTAGAGATTCGTTTGCCGATTTTGGTATTCTTTTCGATATTTATCACCGAACTTCATCACCTTTACACCACGAAACAGCTGCAGAATTTTTTAAAACCTTATACGACAAAGGAGCTTTTACCCAAGAAACCAACGAGCAATTTTTTGACGAAGAACACCAACAATTTTTAGCAGATAGATATGTTACTGGGACTTGTCCGAAATGTAGCTCTGCTGGTGCTTATGGCGACCAGTGCGAAAAATGTGGTTCTAGTTTAAATGCCAACGAATTAATAAACCCTATTTCTACCTTGAGTGGGCAACCTCCTGTTTTAAAAGAAACTACACATTGGTTTTTACCGATGAACAAACACGAAGATTGGTTAAAAAAATGGATAGAAACTGGGATATTAGATGGAAAGCAACATCACAACCCGAACGAATGGAGAAAACAAGTGTTGGGTCAGTGTAAAAGTTGGATTGACAATGGCTTACAGCCACGTTCCATAACTCGTGATTTAGATTGGGGGGTAAAAGTTCCAGTTGAAGGTGCTGAAGGAAAGGTTTTGTATGTTTGGTTTGATGCACCAATTGGATATATATCTGCAACCAAGCAATGGGCTGCCGACAACAATAAAAACTGGGAAGATTATTGGAAAAATGAAGATACTCAGTTAATTCATTTTATTGGTAAAGACAACATCGTTTTTCACGGAATTATTTTCCCCATCATATTAAAAGAACACGCTGATTTTATTTTGCCAACCAATGTCCCTGCCAACGAATTTCTAAATTTAGAAGGCGATAAAATTTCTACATCACGTAATTGGGCAGTATGGTTACACGAATATTTAGCAGATTTTCCGAACAAACAAGATGAATTGCGTTACGTTTTAACTTCTATAGCTCCAGAAACCAAAGACAGCGAATTTACTTGGAAAGATTATCAAGCTAGAATCAATAGCGAATTGGTAGCCATTTTCGGAAACTTTGTAAACCGAACAGTTGTTTTAACTCATAAATATTACGAAGGGAAAGTTCCTAACCAAAATACATTAACACAAAACGACAAAGACGTATTAGGAGCTATATCAGCCGCTCAACAAAAAGTAAACGAACTTATTGAAAGCTACAAATTTAGAGATGCTCAAACCGAAGCCATGACTTTGGCTCGAATAGGAAATAAATATCTAGCCGATAACGAACCTTGGAAATTGTATAAAACTGATGAAGTTCGAGTACAAACCATTTTAAATATATCCTTACAATTGTGTTTAGCGTTAAGCGAAATTTTTAAGCCATTTTTACCAAAAACTTCCGAAAAACTTATTCATATTTTAAATGCTTCAGATTCTACTGAACTGAAAGCTGGACATCAAATAAACCCTGCTGAATTACTATTTGAAAAAATAGAAGATGATGCCATTGATGCTCAAATTGAAAAACTTAAAAAGACAACCGTTAAACAATCAAACCCAAAAGCAAAACCAATGAAAGAGGAAATAACTTTTGATGATTTTACTAAAATGGACATCAGAATAGCAACTATTTTAGCTGCCGAAAAGCATCCTGATGCTGATAAATTATTAAAACTTACAGTTGATACGGGTATTGATGTTCGTACCGTAGTTTCTGGTATTGCTCAACATTACAATCCTGAAGAAATTATTGGTAAACAAGTTTCTATTTTAATGAATCTTGCACCACGAAAAATTAGAGGAATTGAATCGAAAGGAATGATTTTAATGGCAGAAAACAACGAAGG
>JBFWSH010000020.1:0-24626 GCA_050248475.1 Flavobacteriales bacterium | reverse complement strand
ATGCGTTTAAATCGTTACATAGCCCATGCGGGCGTTTGCTCTAGAAGAGAGGCTGATACCTTAATTTTATCAGGAGCTGTATCTGTTAATGGAGTTGTAGTAACTGAGCTAGGTACACGAGTTAAAGAAGATGATAAAGTTAGTGTTGGTAACGAATCGATAAAACAAGAACAAAAAGTTTATGTGTTGATGAACAAGCCAAAGAACTTCATTACATCGGTAAGCGACCCACAAGGTAGAAAAACAGTAATGCAATTGGTAGGCAAATTAAAACAACGTGTATATCCAGTAGGAAGATTAGATAGAGACACAACGGGAGTATTGATGTTTACGAACGATGGTGACTTGGCAAAAAAATTAACGCATCCTAAACACGGAATTAAAAAAATCTACCAAGTTACCCTCGATAAAAATGTGTCTCAAGCTCATTTAAAACAAATTGCGGAAGGAATTGAATTAGAAGATGGATGGATTAAAGCTGACGAAGTGAGTTATGTTGGTAAAAAAGAAGATAGAAGAGAAATTGGCATTGAAATTCATTCGGGTAAAAATAGAATTGTACGACGCATTTTTGAACATTTAGGCTATCAAGTTATTAAACTCGACCGTGTATATTTTGCTGGTTTAACCAAGAAAGATTTATCTCGCGGACAATGGCGTTATTTAACCACCGAAGAATTGAACATTTTTAAAATGTTGCCGAAATAATTTTTTAGGCTAACCATTTCCTTCATTAAGGTTAATTGAAGATGCAACCTTTATTAAAAATATTTCGTCCCTGAATTGATGAAATGCTTATTAAATTTTCTAGTATTATTACTTTTTACTCTTCCGATAAAAAGTAATGCAACAATCCATGAAAAAATAATTACGGATTGTAGTGACATCACAAATGTTTGTATTGGCGATACTATTCGTTATATTGGTGACAGCTTAAATAGTAATGCGTATGGGGTTACTTATATATCAATATTTAATTCTATTTCACAAAACAATACCTATTACACCGTCACATCAAATATTGGTGTAGCTACTACACAAGACCATGTTATAATTAATGGTGATGAATCCTTTGAATTACAATTATGTGGAAATACTACTTTATATTTTGTTTATAATTGTCCACTAAACATTGAAAATATATCCAACCATTCTTATCGAAATCAAGTAAATCCTAACCCTACAACAGGTATCTTTTCTATTGGTTATCAAAAACAAAATATTGAATTATTTTCTATAGATGGAAAAAAGCTTATTGAAGTTTATGATAACAAAATGGACATTACGAATTTTAATTCCGGCATCTATCTTCTCATAACAAAAGATATTTTTGGAGAAATAATATCTCGAGATAAAATCATTAAAGAATAATTTTTCCTAACCGTTAACGAACCTTTGTTAATTAAAATCTTCTAAACTTCACAAACGAAGTACATTCGACACTAATTTTGAAATAGAAACGCAATTTTTCCGTTTCACATCAGATGTCGGCTCTTAAAAAAATTTCCATAACACTTGCCATAATTGTTGCATTGTTTGCTGCCATTGGTCTTTACATTTCTTCTGTTTACGAAGACGAAGTAAAAAACTACCTGATTACTGAAATCAATAACAACCTGAATACGCCCGTAGATATTGAAGAAATCAATTTTTCAGTATTTAAAAAATTCCCTTACGCTTCGGTAGAATTTAAAAATGTTACTGCCAAAGAGATGTCGTTAAAGGAAAAAAAAGACGATTTGTTTTCGGTGAAATCTATTTTCTTTCAGTTTAACATTTTAGACATCATTAAAAAAAACTACACCATTAAAAAAATTGCCGTTGAAGATGGTTTTGTGAATTTAAAAATTGATAAAAAAGGGGACGATAATTTTCATATTTGGAAAAAAGACACCACCCAAAATAAAGAAGCGTTTAAATTAGAATTGACTCAATTGCTGTTTGAAAACATTTCGCTTTCAACAAAAAACGATTTTAAAGCTATTGATTTTTTAATTCTTTTTGAAGATGTAAAGCTTTCTGGAAATTTTTCTGACCAAAATTTTGAACTCGACACCAAAGCAAAATTATTGTTTCAGCAGTTAAATAGCAACAAGCAATCGTGGATTAAAAACAAAAGAGTGGCAATAAACACCGCTTTATCGGTTAATAACGAAACCAATAAATGTGACATCACAAAAGGAAACATTGCCATTGAAGATTTAAAATTTAATTTACTCGGAAGCTTTACTATAAAGGAAAACACTACATTATTATCCATCAAATCAGAAGGAGACAACCTTTCTATTGAATCTATTTTTTCGTTGTTTCCGCCCGAGCAACAAGAGAAATTAAAATCGTACAAAGCAAAAGGAAACATTACCTACCACGCCAATTTAAAAGGCAACTACTCGTTTACTCAAAACCCCGATTTTGATGCTACGTTTAAAATTGTAAATGGCGAAATTCTCGAAAAACAATCTGATGTATCGTTAACCAAATTAAGTGTTAACGGTAGTTACCTTAACAGGAAAGGAGCATTAACCAAACTGGTATTACAAAATTTTAATGCCAATTTCGGTGCAGGTAATATTGCTGGAAATTATACCATAACCGATTTTAACAATCCCTACATTGAATTTAGCTCAAAAGCTGTAATTGATATTGCTGCGGCAAAAACATTTTTTAAACTCGACACCCTTGAAGTTGCAAGCGGGCAATTAAATTTAAATCTAGATTATTCGGGTTATTTGCAAGAAATTAGAAATGTTTCTGCTAGAGATTTACAAAACCTGAAAGCTACTGGAAATGTTACTATTTCTAACGGTAATTTAAAATTGGTGAATTATCCTTATTTAATAACGGGTTTAGAAAGCTCTTTTCAATTTAACAACAACGAAATTAGTATTGATTCCTTAGCTACCAACCTAAACAGTAGTTACATCGAGTTAAAAGGCAGTTTTAAAAACTTGTTGGCATATTTGTTTGTCGATAATCAAAAACTGTTGGTAAATGCCACATTTTATTCAAAAAAATTGATTTTAGATGAGCTTTTAATGGACGACAATAGCACCAAAAAGGATACCATTTACAATTTAACGTTACCTCAAAATGTATCGTTTAGTCTTAATACCCGAATAGACCATTTTCAATTTAGGCAATTTAAAGCAGAGCAATTTTCATCACATTTAACGCTACAAAACAAGCAATTTACAGCATCAAACGTAAGTTTTAACGCCATGCGTGGTAAAGTGAATGGCGATTTTTATTTAGACGATACCGAAGCCAACGATATTACCATGACCAGCAATGCAACAATAACTGATATTGACATTAAAGAACTGTTTCACCAATTCGAAAATTTTGGACAAGATTATTTTGTTGCCGACAACATAAAAGGGATTGCTACAACGCAAGTAGAATTTGCTTCGGTTTGGAACAAAAAATTAGAATTAAACAAAGACAAACTTTTTGTTGTTGCCGATTTAACCGTAAACAGAGGTGAATTAGTCGATTACAAACCAGCAATGGCTTTAGCTAAATTTATTGAAATTGACGAGCTCAAACACATTAAATTCTCTACGCTTCAAACTCATATCGAAATAAAAAACCAAGTTATTAGTATTTCAAAAACCGACATTAAATCATCTGCTATTGATTTAACCATTGCTGGCACACATTCATTTAACAACAACATCGATTATCGTTTTAAAGTATTGATGAATGATGTGTTGTGGAAAAAAGCCAAATCGAAGAAAAAAGAAAATACCGAATTTGGCTATGTTGAGGATGATGGTTTGGGAAAAACAGCCCTATTCTTACACATGACAGGCACAGTAAAAAACTACAAAATAACTTACGACACCAAAGGTTTGAAAGAAAAATGGAGCGACGACATTAAAGAAGAAAAACGAAATTTAAAACAGATTTTAAAAGAGGAGTTTGGCTGGTTTAAAAAAGACAGCACCTTAGCCGATCCTAAAAAACCTAAAAAAGATGGTTTTTTAATTGAATGGGAAGAAGATACGAGGAAGTCGGAAGTGGGAAGTGGGAAGAAGGGAGATGGAAACAAGAAGTCTGAAGACCGAAGTCAGAAGACCGAAGAGAAAAAAGGACTAGGAAAGTTAATTGATAAAATAGCCAAGCCTGATGCTGAAGAGTATGAAGAAAATGGAGATTTCTAAATTTTAAGTAATTACACTTAATTCTTTCTAAGTACAATTACCCATAATTGTTAAAAGCTTGTTAAAACTAAGGCTTCATTATACTTTTTAGGGTTAATTTCAGTTTGGATTTTTAAACCCTAAAACCTATCTATTATGAAAAAATTAATCTTATCAATTGCTGCTGTTGTAATCTCAACCAGCATGTTTGCCAACAAAGATGTTGAAGCAAGCTTGTGTTCAAACACGAATAGTATTAGTATTAAAGACCTACAAAATTGTAAGGAGCTAATGTTAAACAATGAAGAATGGAAAGTTGAGTATTTCCAAATTGGATTTGTTATAGATGGTGATTATCATGAATATACTATGGAATCTAAAGATATAACCGATAATTTTTTCAAAAAAATAGAAAAATATACTCCTACTAAGTTATATATTGAACGTATTATAGTGTCAAACAAACAGAATGAAAAGAAAACATTACCAAATTTATCACTCAATGTAACTGAATAAATTAAATATTCTCCAAAAAAAAGAGAAGAATCCTAGCTATGGATTCTTCTCTTTTTTATTTAATTTAGCCCTAAACTCCTAACCTTATAAACATTTAAACTCTACTTGACTCCTCAAACCCCATTAGCAGAACGATTACGCCCTACCACATTCGATAATTATGTGGGGCAAGAACATTTGGTTGGGCAAAACGCTACCTTACGGCACGTAATTGAAAAAGGGATTATTCCTTCCATGATTTTTTGGGGACCTCCAGGTGTTGGAAAAACCACATTGGCTAATATTATTGCTACACATACCAAACAACCATTTTATACCTTAAGTGCAATAAATTCAGGTGTAAAAGACATTCGTGAAATTATTGAAAAAGCCAAATCGCAACCCTTATTTGGCACCAAAAACCCAGTGTTGTTTATCGATGAAATTCATCGCTTTAGTAAATCGCAACAAGATTCGTTACTTGGTGCAGTTGAAAAAGGAACAGTTACCTTAATTGGTGCAACTACCGAAAACCCCTCATTTGAAGTTATTTCAGCGTTGCTTTCGCGTTGTCAGGTGTATATTTTAAAAGAACAAACCAAGGATGATTTAACCAAGTTATTGCACATTGCTTTAACCACTGACGAGTTTTTAAGTAAGAAAAAAATAAACATTTTAGAATACGAAGCCTTGCTACAACTATCTGGTGGTGATGCACGAAAATTGCTCAACACGTTGGAAATTGTTGTCAATAATTTTGAAACCGAACCCATTGACATTACTAACGATTTGGTGATAAACATTGTACAACAAAACATGGTGCGTTACGATAAAACGGGCGACCAACATTACGATATTATTTCAGCTTACATCAAATCCATTCGTGGTAGCGACCCTAACGGTGCTGTATATTGGTTGGCTCGTATGCTCGAAGGTGGCGAAGACCCGAAGTTTATTGCTCGTCGATTATTGATTTTATCATCCGAAGACATTGGAAATGCCAACCCAACAGCATTGGTTATTGCCAACAATTGTTTTCAAGCCATTAACGTAATTGGTATGCCAGAGGCGAGAATCATTTTATCGCAAGCCACCGTTTATTTAGCAACATCGCCAAAAAGCAATGCATCGTATCAAGCAATAAATACCGCAATGGAATTGGTTCGTAAAACGGGCAATTTGTCAGTACCTTTACACATACGTAATGCACCAACCAAATTGATGAAGGACATTGGTTATGGAGCAAATTATGCTTATTCGCACAGTTACGAAGGCAACTTTAAAGCTCAAGAATATTTGCCCGATGAAATTAAAAACACCAAGCTTTACGAACCTGGTAAAAATGCCAAAGAAGAAAGTATTCGGAAATTTTTAAAAGATAACTGGAAGGATAAATACAATTATTAAACAGTAGAGACGCACGATTGTGCGTCTATCATCATAATCATTGAGACGTACAAATGTACGTCTCTACAAAATAAAAAACCATGAACTACAATTTAGACGAAAAAACGTACAACGAAATTGCCAATTTAATAGGAAGCGATGCGAGTCCTGTTGGGATTGATGCAAAGAAAACGCACATCATTATTATTAAAGCTTTAGCTGATTTACATGCTAAAATTGATAAATTAGAAAAAGAAATTGCTGAATTAAAAAAGTAGAGACAGATGATTATCTGTCTCATGTTTGAGACGATAATTATCTATTTCATTTTTGAGACGCATAATTATCTATTTCATTTTTGAGACGCATAATTATGCGTCTCTACGGCAAGTAAGGTGTTTTTCAATAAACTAGCAATAGTCATTGGTCCTACTCCACCCGGAACTGGCGATATAAACGCACATTTTGGTGCTACTTCATCAAACTTTACGTCACCAATTAATCGAAATCCTGATTTTTTGGTAGCATCTTCAATTCTATGAATGCCAACATCAATAACTGTGGCTCCCTCCTTAACCATATTAGCTGTAACAAATTCAGGTTTACCAATTGCAACAATTAAAATATCAGCTTGCAAGGTAAAGTCTTTTAGATTTTTAGTTCTGCTATGTGTAAGTGTTACGGTACAATTTCCAGGATTGGTATTACGAGCCATTAAAATGCTCATTGGCGAACCTACAATATTACTTCTACCAATTACTACACAATGTTTTCCTTCGGTTGGTATGTTGTAATAGCGCAACATTTCAACTATCCCTGCAGGTGTAGCCGGTAAAAAGCTTGGTAAATTCAACACCATTTTACCTAAACTAACTGGATGAAATCCATCTACATCTTTTAAAGGAGAGATGGCTTCGGTTACTTTTTGTTCGTTGATATGTTTGGGTAATGGCAATTGAACTATAAAACCATCAATAGCCGTATTGTTATTTAATTTATGGATTTCGTTTAGCAAATCATTTTCAGAAATAGTTTCTGGAAGTTTAATTAATGATGAGCCAAAACCAACTCTTTCGCAAGCTTTTACTTTAGCGTTTACATAAGTTTGGCTTGCACCATCGTTACCAACCAACACAGCAGCTAAATGAGGTATTTTCCCTCCTGTTGATTTAATGGATTCAACTTCCTTCGCAATATCATTTTTAATTTTGTCTGAAACCTCTATTCCGCTTACTATTGTTGGTGTACTCATATTATATATTTTTTGTCATATTGAGCGAAGTACAACGAAGTCGAAATATCTCATTATTTATTAAGAAGATTCCTCGACATACTCGGAATGACAATTGTTCATTATTATCTCTTCGGCATACTCTTCATCAATTTAGCCATTTTATTCTTATCGCCCATCATTTTCATCATTTTACTGGTTTGCTCAAATTGTTTGATAAGTTTATTTACCTCTTGAACATTTGTTCCACTACCTGTTGCAATCCGTTTTCTTCTATTTCCGTTTAATACTTGTGGATTAGATCTTTCATAAGGAGTCATGGATTGAATAATTGCTTCTATTCCTTTAAAAGCATCGTCATCAATATCAACACCTTTTAACGCTTTTCCAACACCAGGAATCATACCCATCAAATCTTTTACATTACCCATTTTTTTGATTTGACCAATTTGATCCATAAAATCGTTAAAATCGAATTGATTTTTGGCAATTTTCTTTTGTAAGGCTCTAGCTTTTTCTTCGTCATATTGTTCTTGTGCACGCTCAACTAAACTTACCACGTCACCCATTCCCAATATTCTATCTGCCATACGTTCTGGGTAGAACACATCCAGTGCTTCCATTTTTTCACCTGTACCAATAAACTTAATGGGTTTATCCACAACAGTTCTAATTGAAAGTGCAGCTCCACCTCTGGTATCACCATCTAACTTAGTTAAAACAACACCATCAAAATTAATTTTATCATTAAAAGCTTTTGCGGTGTTTACTGCATCCTGCCCTGTCATGGAATCCACTACAAACAAGGTTTCTTGTGGGTCAATTGCTTTTTTAACCTCAGCAATCTCGTTCATCATTTGTTCATCAACTGCTAAACGACCAGCTGTATCGACAATAACAACATTGTAGCCTTTAGCTTTTGCATGCGCAACTGCTTTTCTGGCAATATCAACAGGATTTTTATTTTCTTTATCGCTCCAAACCTCAACACCAATTTGGTCGCCCAACACATGTAATTGATCAATTGCCGCTGGTCGGTAAACGTCACCAGCTACTAACATAGGAGATTTTCCCTTTTTGGTTTTTAAATAATTAGCCAGTTTACCTGAAAAAGTTGTTTTACCCGACCCTTGTAACCCAGCAATTAAAATAACAGCAGGGTTTCCTTTTATGCTAATTTCCTGCATTCCACCACCCATCAACTTAGCAAGTTCATCATGGGTAATTTTAACCATTAACTGGTTTGGCGATATAGCGTTGATTACGTTTGCACCTAAAGCTTTTTCCTTTACTGTAT
Organism: Flavobacteriales bacterium; assembly: GCA_050248475.1. GTDB lineage: Bacteria > Bacteroidota > Bacteroidia > Flavobacteriales_E > Vicingaceae > Vicingus. The sequence goes on along the minus strand of JBFWSH010000020.1, from coordinate 16,075 downwards.
CAGTAAATTGTTTGGCTACTTTGTAGCTAACATCGGCATCTAATAAAGCTTTTCTAATTTCTTTAACGGTTTCCGCAACATTTATTTCTGTTACTTGTCCTTGTCCTTTTAAAACCTTAAAGGCCCTCTCTAACTTATCGGATAAACTATCAAACATTTTATTCTAATTTTTCTATTTGCGAATTTAAGAAATTTTTGTTGTTGAAAAATAATAAATATTGAGTGCAAATGGTATAGTTAGCTTATTAATTTTACTAAAAATGCAAAGAATAACTATAACCAATATTTAATCTCATTTTCTAGCTTATTTATTGATTATATAATAACCTTTGTACTGATTTTATTAAACCTTTAAATTAATTGTTATGACTAGCAGAAAATCAATTTCAGGAATTTTTATTATTACAGGTTTGCTTTTTTTGAGCTCTTGTGTACCAACCTATAAATGTGGTGACCCAATACCAGAGAAAAAAATTATTGGTGGGAAAAAATTAAAAAATTTGGTTACAGAACGTGACGAACTCTGCACTAATTTAAAAAATGAAGAAACACAAAATGCTAAATTAACCGATGATTTAGCGAAGTTAAATGCTGAACACGAAAATTTAAATGCAAAGTACAAAGGATTGATTGATGTTAACATGTCACAAACCGACGAGTACAACAAATCGTTAAAAGAAAAATCAGAGGAGCTAAATAAAAAAGAAAAGTTATTAGCTGAAAGAGAAAAGGCTTTAAGAGAATTACAACAAACTATTGCCAGAAAAGACTCGATTACAAATCGATTAAACGAAATTCTTAGAAATGCCTTATTGGGCTTTAACTCTGATGAACTTTCAGTAGAAATTAAAAACGGTAAAGTTTATGTTTCGATGTCGGATAAGCTGTTATTTAAATCAGGTAGTGCCGCCGTTGAAAGCAAAGGTATAGAGGCATTAAAAGTTTTAGCAGATGTATTAAACAAAAATGCTGATATTGACATTTTAGTAGAAGGACATACCGACAGTATTCCAATTAAAACGGCTTTATTTAAAGACAACTGGGATTTAAGTGTTATTAGAGCTACGTCTATTGTAAGAACACTAACTGACGACTACAAAGTATCCGGAACAAGAGTTACCGCTTCAGGTAAAGGTGATGTTTTCCCTAAAGCAGACAATTCAACGCCTGAAGGAAGAGCGAAGAACCGTAGAACAGAAATTATCTTGTCGCCAAAATTGGACGAGATTATGAATTTGTTGAATAGTAAATAACAAACTTTATGATTATCTCCAACAAACCATATATCAATTTAAAATTGAGTCAATACGAAGGTATTGAACCTTTTTTTTATGATAAAATCAATTTGGACTGGTGTAATGATTTATTGAAAAACATAGAAATCATAAAAAACGAATTTTTAGTTGTTTTCAATGAAAGAAAAGCTCTTGAAGAATCCACAAAAAAAATAACTCTTGACCATCACAAAGGCTGGAATCAAATTGAGTTAATAACATATGGATTACAAAAAGAAAAAAATATTAAGTTGTTTCCTCAAACTTTTGATATCATAAAAAATATCAAGAATATTTCTACTTGTTATTTTAGCATTTTGAAACCTAATACCCAAATCAAACCGCACATTGGAGATACTGATGCTTACTATCGTTTTCATTTTGGGTTAATTGTTCCTGGTGGTTTACCTAATTGCGGAATCCAAGTTGGACCAGAAAAAAGAGCGTGGAAAGAAAATGATTATATTGTTTTTAATGATGTGCATAAACATACAGCATGGAACAATACAACAGAAAATAGAGTGGTTTTAATTATTGATGTGTTGAGGGAATTTGAAGATATTTCTAGGCAAGAAGTTGAAGCTCAAGTTTTAACTGCTCTTACTTTTTCGAGGTTAACTAATTATTTCGTTGTTATTTTTGAAATTATGCCTAAGTTTTTAATTAGATTAATGCTCTTCTTTATTAAAGCTATTTTTAAATTAAAACTAGCTACTCAAAAACACCGGATTGATTAGATATGAGCTTATCTCTTTTTAAAACTTAAACCTCACCTGAAATTTTACATCACTTTTAGAGTTTCCAACAATTTCTTCAAGCCCAGAGCTTATGACATTAAGGTTTTCGTAATGCGTTAACCCATAACGTAACCAAACATCAATCCCTCGTTTTACTTTATAACGAACTGTTAAATAGGTTCTTATACCACGATTGTAATACGCTGGAATGGAAAAACTGTACAACACATCGTTTTCGTAAGCATATATTCTAGTGTTGTACGAGTCCGTATCAAAAATTCCATACCTCAACGAGAACGAAAAAGGGCTTTTTAATCCTTGATAAATAACATCTTGATAAACTAAGTATCCGGTTTCGAATGGAGAACCCTGGTGGTCAACATTAACTAACTCCACCCTATTTTTGAGTTTAAATGAGGATGAAATATCATAGCTTACATTGTACCGGTAATTGGTTTGCTTTCGCGGTACAATATAATCTATACCATCTTCCAAATCAATATCGGTATTCTCAAATTTGTTACGTTCTCTAACACGTACATACATTTCTAATTTTTTTGATGGTTTGTATGTAACCTGTGTTAAATATTGATAACCATTGCTGGGAGCATTTACTTGATACTTTAACCAAGGAAAAACAAACTGGTCGTAATAAGCCGAAATGGTAAATTGTTTTGAGGGTGAAGCTACAAAACCCATATACAGACCTTTTTCGTTTTCGTTGGTAGAATTTTCACCAATTCCAACACTCGAAATAGGGTTAAAATCACGTGCATAATTGCGATATAAAACTGACAATGAAAAACTATTGGAAAGATTAATTAATGCTCCTGAAACCAAAGCTGTTCCAGCATTCATACTCTTTGAAAATTCACCAAAAAAATTAAAGTTTTTATAAATCCAGTTATAATCTATACCTAGATTGGTTTGATAACTTGACGAGTTTCTAAACTGACTATAGGTACTTAAACCAGGGTTAAAATTGGCATCTACTTCATTATAAATACCTGTAACACCTAAGTTAAATTTTCTGGTTTTATAAGCCAAATGACCGCCTAATGTTTGCCGTACAATAGCATCTTTATCAGCAATTTCATTGGATGTACGATGAAATCCGGTTTGTTGAAATGAAGTGACGGTAGCTACATCATCATCTAACAAAGTAGTATCGGATAAATCAATATTTGCATCAACCCTGTTTCTCGAGTAAAAAGAGGTCACTTCAATTTCGTCAAATTCTAACGCAATTCCTGCTCCTCTTAAAAACAAATTTTCTTCAACTGAAGTATATGGCTTTAACCCAACTGCACTTCGTTTTACCAACATAATATCAGCCGATTTACCCATAGCAATGCCCGACCAATAGGTTAACCCTTGCCCAAATTGGGCCTGAAAATCACCAATAGCAAGTTGTTTTATTTTTCCTTGGTTTCTTAAAAAAAAGTGTGCAGAATAAAAATCAAAACCTTGTTGCTGAGTTCCTTTAAAAAATTCCTCTCCAGCATCTTTATCAGCAGTAAATCCAAAACTGATATGGTTACCATAGTTGTATTTATATCGCGTAAAATACCTGTTCCTATCTCCTTTATACCTGGAATTAGGGCTTGCCAATAATGCCGAATCGGTGGTTGGCGAATACCCTTCTTTTTCTTCTAAAACTCTCTCATAACGTACAAACCATTGACTTTCTCCATTTTTCAAAAGTTCGTTAAACGATAATTGTGGGCTATTCACATCAGCATTTACTTTAACAAAAGGCAACAACATTTTTATGGAATTTAAATCAAAACCTTGAACAGTTTGTAATTCCTCCAAAGTCATTAGTTTACCATTTTTTTCTATGTGAGTTATTAAATTATTGATTTGAATATCTGATAGCAAGGATAATTCACGCAATTCATTAATATCAGCTCTATTAATATTTAAAGGATTATCAAAGTAAAAAGTCAATTGTTCAAACACAGTGGTGTAATCAATATCGCTTGCTTCAGCATTATCCACCAAATACTCCACTCGTTGCTCAATAATCTGATTCTTTTCTTCTTCGGTAATTTGAGCATAGCTTGTGAAAGGAAAAATTAGAAATAAAACAAAAAGATGCTTTAACAAGCCCGGTGTGACAGATGATTTATATTGTGGAACAATGTGCACTATTTATTTTTAACGTATATCAATGAAATTGATGGTGTTAACCCCAATGTTTGATGGAAAGATGAAGAAAAATCAAGCTTAAATTGTGGGAACTTTAACCCAAAACCAAATGAGCTAAGGGTTGGATTTGTAGAAATACCTCCGCGTAAATAAAGCATTTCAACAGCATGATACTCTACACCAACTTTAACAACAGGAGAAAAGTTAATATCTTTTTCCGCTTCAACAGCTAAAAACACTTTTTCAGAAAACTTATAATCTAACCCAAGTTTCATAATGGTAGGAACTCGTTCATTATTATATTCAGCCAGTTTAGTTCTATTCGGATTGTAAACATGAACCCCAACAGTTAATTCCTTTGTCAAAGGAGCTACCACTCCAATTGCTGCTGTAAAAGTATTCAATTGTCCATAGTCAGCAGATAATCGATGATTTAGATAATTCAATTGAACTCCAATGGCAACTTTTTCGGATAATTTTATCCCATAGGATAAACCCGCTTTGTTTTCACTATACGCAGAATAACCAAAAGAAGTAATATTAAAGCCAAATGTTCCTGTTTTTAAAGGCAAAACAAATGCTCCAGCTTTGTAGCTCGTTTCTTTTAACATAAATCTATTTTCGTAGTATATGCCTGCCGATAATTCATTTACAAATCCTAGCCCTCCCTGATTATTGTTTGTTGACCACAAATCACTTAACGTGGTTGAGAAACCACCTAAAGAAGTTGCTCTTGCACCTATTACATCATTGCCATTGGTAGCATAGGTAACTGCTGTTATAATCAAGAAAAAAATTGCTATTAATTTTTTAGCCATATTAGTTTTAAATTTTCACTGCTACAACCAAAACATCATCAACTTGTTCTAAGTCTCCTTTCCAGTTTTCAAAAGTTGTGTCTAGTTTTTTTCTTTGTTCTTCTAGTGGTAGTGAAGCATTTTCAATTAAAAATTGTTGAAACGGTTTGTATTTGAATTTTTTACCCTTTTCTCCTCCAAACTGATCTGCAAAACCATCAGTAAATGAATAAACAATATCGTCTTTCTGTAGTTCAACTTTTTGTAATGAAAAAGAGTTTAATTCGCCATGATATTTACCAACAGGCATCTTATCTGGTTTAAACTCTAGCATTTCTCCGTTTCTATAAATCCATAATGGATTATTTGCAGCGGCAAATTCTAAGGTAGAATTTTTAAAATCGAAAGCACACAATACACAATCCATTCCATCTTTATTTTCTTCATTTTTATCTTCGGAATCGAGTGATTCAATAATTCCTCTTCTAACATTATTTAATATTTCGTGAGGCTCTGTAATATCTTTTTCAATAATAGATTCATTAAGATTAGAGATGCCTAGCATACTCATTAATGCACCTGGAACGCCATGCCCAGTACAATCTGCTGTACATAAATAGAACAATTCATTCTTACCATTTTTTGGTTTATGTGCCAATGCATAATAAAAATCACCGCTTACTATATCTTTTGGTTTATAGTAAATAAAGAAATTGTTGTTTTCTACAATATTTTCCATAATGGTTAAATGTTTTTTAATCGTTCAATATTTCTTTCAATATAACTTTGTGAAGTTAATAAAGCTTCTTGAATTCTTTTTGCATAGCGAATGCTATCCAGTATTTCTTTCTGCTTTTCTTCTACTAATTCCTTTTGATTTTCTATTATTTGTTTTTGTTGTCGTGTTAATTTCAGTGTTCTAAAAACTAGAAAGGTTATTGCTAGCACAGCTATTAATATTGATGATAAAAACCAAATAAAAAGTGTCTGTCTTTTTTTTTCAGCATTTGAAATTGCCTGTTTTTTCTCTTGTTCAGCTTTTAATACAGCTTCTTTCTTCTCAAATTCATAAGTTAATTCAAAGCGAGTCATATCTTCAAGTTTATCCTCATTAAAAATAGTGTCTTTTAAGTATGAAAACTGTTTGAAATGATGGTGTGCTAGTTCAAATCGTTTTGTTTCTTCATACAAATCGCTTAAAAATTCATGAATCATTTTTCTAGAAGAAACAGATTCAATTTCATCAGCAATAATTAAGGCTCGTTTTAAATACTCTTCAGATTGTTTATATTTTTTAAGCGAAATATACAATGACCCAATATTTGCAAGTGCTACGGTTAGCGTATTTTTATCATCTAACTCTAGAGCAAGTTTTTCTGCTTTATTATAATATTCAATGGCTTGGTCTAATGCATTTTGATCCTCATAAAGCCCTCCAATATTAACATAAGAAACCAGAATAGACCTGCTTTTATTAAATTCTTGTGCAATTTTTAAAGATTCCTGATAAAATTCTAGCGCCTTAGAATAATTTTCAAGTTCTTTATATGCCACTCCAACATTACTTAAATCACTTACTATTGCACTTCTCTCTCCTAATTCTTGCGAAATCTTCAACGCTTTCAGAAAATAATCTAAGGCTTTATTATATTCTTCCATTCCATGATATATACCTCCTACATTCGTATAATTGAATGAGATTAATTTTTTATCATCTAATTTTTCCGCAATTTTCAGAGACTTTAAACTTATTTCAAGTGCTTTAGCATATTGACCTTTTGATAAATAAACACCTGCAATATTTTTCAAGGCAGAAGATTGCCCTCTTAAATCATTTATTAACAAATAATTATTGTATGCATTTTGATAATTTGTGATTGCACGCTGAAAATCAGATTGATCTTCTGCCAAATACCCCAAGCATATGTAGCTATATGCTTCACCTCTTTTAAACTTATTTTTTTTAGCTATAGTTATTGCCTCTTTTAAATATTTTTCTGCCTGTAATACATCTTCAAATTCCACCTCAAAAAATAAATTTTGAAGACATTTAACTTTATTTGAATCATCTTTTGCAGAACTCAAATAATTAGTTAAGCTATCCAATCTTGGATTTTGAGCACCCAGAAAACCTGACAATACCATAAAATATAGTATCATAATCAAACGGATATTTGTATTTATTTGGCTCAACAATCTACTCCTATTTTTGATTTTTTATGTTTTCCCAAGTTGCAAAAATTTGCTCTTGTGACGGTCTGTTCGGCTCTTCTTTTCTCAAAGGCTCACACTCTTTGAGAGTTTCATAACATTCTTTTGGCAAGGTTTGATAAAGTCTTGTCCCTTTGGTTTTCCAGGCAATCATATCATCACTAACTTGTTTTATAACTTGTGCCGGATTACCAACCAACAAACTCCTTTTGGGTATTTCCATTTTTGCGGGAACAAACGACAGGGCGCCAACAATACATTCATCACCCATTTCAACTTCGTCCATCACAACACTATTCATCCCTATTAAGCAGTTTTCTCCAATGGTTCCACCATGAACAATAGCTCCATGACCTATGTGAGCTCCTTTTTTAAGTATAGTTGTAGTTCCTGGAAACATGTGTATGGTACAGTTTTCCTGAACATTACATCCATCTTCAATAATAATTTTACCCCAGTCGCCACGAATAGCTGCACCAGGACCAATGTAAACATCCTTTCCAATAAAAACATTACCTGTTACCGCTGCTAAAGGGTGGATAAACGCTGTTTCATGTATCACAGGTTTAAATCCGTTGAATTCGTATATTGCCATGTTTTTTGCTGTTATCTTTGTAAAGATAAAGTATTTCTAATAATGATGTTAAGAAAATTTTCAAAGCAATTTTTGGTCGTTTTCTTGTTGATGATTTTTTTGACAAGTACCATCTTTAGTCAGGAACCATCTTATTCTATTATTGGAGAAAATGAATTAGCTGGTTTGGATATTTACACCTTAGCTCAAGATAAAAGTAACTATATTTGGTTAGGAACCGAAAATGGAATTTACCGTTATGATGGCTATATTTTTAAAAAATACGATAACGAAAACCTAAAAGCCAAGTCCATTTTTGGGCTTAAAAAAGATAATAACAACGATTTGTATTGCTTTAATTTAAGTGGTCAGATTTTAAAAATTCATCACGATAGTATTCAAGTTTTTTATCAAATTCCAGACTCTCTACTATCTAGTTTTTATGAGATTGATTTCGACGTCAATAATAATTTAATTGTAGTTGGTTTCACTCCTTTTTGGGTGGATAAATTAAAACGGCCACATCTTTACTTTAAATCAGGAAAGAATTCATTTATAAACTCAGTGAAACGAGATAAATCTAAAATCTATTTTAGCCATCAAAATAATAATCAATATGAGGTAGAAGTTATAGATGGCAAGAAAAAAAATAGCTTGTTACAATTTGATGAAAAGGGAAAAAGCCCCAAAATAATACTTCAAAATACGCTAGGATACACCATAATTAAAGATCGTGATGATTTTAATTATTACGATATTTATGGAGATTCTGCTTTTTATAGAAACTTTTATTTAGACGAAAGTTTTGCTCACCAATATTCAAACGTAAGTTATTTGTCGCCCGATTCAACTTTGTGGCAAACCACCAGAAAAGGAAGTTCAGTAGCACTAAATAAAAATAAATCGGCACCCTTTCATAAACAATTATTATTTAAAAACTTTTATATCTCCTCCTACCTTCAAGATGCTGAAAATAACCTATGGCTAGCAACTCTAGGTAAGGGAATACTATTTGTACCTAATACCAAGGTGTTAAGTTTTAGAAATATAAACGAGCTTGACAATGAGGTTTTCACCAAAATTATTTCCATCAATGATAAAATATATGTTTCAACTCAAAGTGGGAAAATATATGAATATCAACATGGAAAATTCTCATTAATTTATAATGAAAACGAGTCAAAAATTAGTGTATTAAAATTTGATAACCAGAAAGAGAATTTAGTAATTAATGGATCTCATCTCCCATATAATTTTAATCTAAAAACCAAAACTATAACTCCATTTATCGAAATAGGTTCATTAAAAGACGTTGATTGGTATAATGATTCCATTTTTATTTTAGCCACTAATAAAGGATTAGTCTTTTACAACAAGTTTTTAAAAAAACAAATTACATCAAATTTTAAAATGCCTGAGAACATGGGGCGAACATCATCCGTTTTTTATCAAAAATCGGAACACACAATTTGGTCAAGTACATTAAAGGGGTTAATGGTGTTCTCTGAGAAAGAAGCTCCTCAAATTTTTGATAGTATTTACTCAACAGGAATAATTGAACACAACAAATCTATATGGGTAGCTACCAAAGGCCGAGGTATTTACCAATTTGAAAATGGAAAAATCAAACAACATCTTACCTCAAAAAAAGAATTGTTATCAAATATTATTTACAAAATAATAGCTATAGATAACACCTTATTTATTACACATGAACTTGGGTTGCAAGTGTATGATATACAAACCGGTAAATCATCAAATTTTGACCAAACAGACGGACTATTCTCCAACCGAATAACAGATTTTGCCATTCAAAATAATATGGCTTGGATAATCACCAATAAGGGATTACAGTTTTTTAATTACAAAGATGTTTCTAAGAATTTATCAAAGCCCAATATAATTATTAATCAGGTTTTTGTTAACGATTCTTTAGTGGATTTCAACTCTAACAAAACCAGTTTTTTCAATTACAATGAAAACAGAATAGCAATTAACTTTATCACAACAAGCTATCACCATCAAGGCAGATTAAAATATGCTTACAAAATAAATGAGATTGGAAACAAATGGCAGTACAAAAACTTTAATGATAATACAGTAGATTTTACATCTCTTCAATCTGGAAGTTATACTTTTATCGTTAAATCTATCAGTGAAAATGGAATTGAAAGCACTCCCATTTCATATCATTTTATTATAAAACCTCCTTTTTGGCAAACATGGTGGTTCTACGGTATTTTAGCTTCTATTTTTGTTAGTATAACCATAATAATTTATCGATTTGAATTAAAAAAACAACGACGAAAAATTGAACTACAAAATGAGTTAAATGCGTCAAAATTGATAGCCATTCAATCACAAATGAATCCTCATTTTATTTTTAATGCTATCAATTCCATTCAAGATTTAATATTAAAAGGCGATATTGATAATTCCTACAATTACATTATTAAATTTTCGAAATTGGTTCGTCAAACACTTAATTTTTCAGACAAAGAATTTATTGATATTGAAGAAGAAATTGAACTTTTAGAAACATATTTGGAGCTAGAAAAACTTCGTTTTAAAGACGACTTTGAATTCAAAATTCATATTAACAATGCTGAGGATATTCAAGTGCCTCCAATGCTAATTCAACCTTTTGTTGAAAATGCCATAAAACATGGTTTATTACATAAAGATGGTTTGAAAAAAGTAGATATTTCATTTAAAATGAACGATACCTTGCATTGTACTGTAACCGATAATGGTGTTGGTAGAAAAAAGGCTCAAGAAATAAAAGACAGACAACAAAAAAAGCATCAATCATTCTCGGTAAATGCTACCAAAATACGGTTCGATATTATGAAAAATCATTACAAACAAAGCTTGGGTGTATTTTATACCGATTTGGAGCAAAACGGAGAGTCTTCTGGAACAAAAGTGTTGATTAATATGCCTTTTAAACAAAATTATTAGACATCTAAAATTGTCGTTGCTAAATTATTATAGTCGTTGCTAAAATATAATTACAATCTCCAATTATGGTTTTATATATTTGAAACATGAGTGTAAGGTTAAAAGCCATATTAGTTGATGATGAAGAAAGTGCAAGAAATGTACTGACCAATCTATTAAGTAGATTTTGCCCACAAATAGAAATTGTTCAAACCTGCAACAATGTAATTAGTGCTGTTGAAGAGATAAAAAAACACAAACCTGATGTGGTCTTTTTAGATATTGAAATGCCCAATTATGCGGGATATGAGTTAGTATCGTTTTTCGAAGAGGTGAACTTTGAAATTATTTTTGTCACAGCATACGACAAATACGCTATTAAAGCTTTTGAAATTTCGGCAGTCGATTACTTATTAAAACCTATTGAAATAGACCGATTAAAACAAGCTGTTGAACGATTAATTACAAAAACGAATTTAAAAAATTCGAGTAAAAATCTTGCTGCTTTAAAAGAAAACTTAAAATCTGATGTAGTTTCAAAAATTGTGGTACGAAAAAATGATGGACAAGAAATTGTTGCTATTGATGACATTATAGCTATTGAAGCACAAGAAGCATATAGTTCAATTTTTACAAATAATGGGGCTTTTTTGATGAGTAAAAACCTCAAACATTTTGAAAACATTTTAGAACAAAACAATAGCTTTTTTCGTTCACACAAATCGTGGATGATAAATTTGAATAAAGTAAAATCTTTTTCAAAAACCAAACTCGAAATTGAATTAGAAAACAGTATTGTTGCCAAACTTTCGAAATACAAAAAACCGGAGTTTGAACAACTGATAACAAGGTAGTTAAATCTTTGTGTTATTTACATTTCTCCAACTAATAAAGTTACCATTTGATGTTTTAAAATCTTCATCTCCACCATATATCAAATTAAGAGTATCTCTATTACTTTCATTATTCAGTTTGTTCCAATACTGAAGATTAGCTAATAAATTTGGCAACCTGGTTTTAGATGATTTTACTTCAAAAGGAAGTAATTTATTGCCATTATCTACTATAATATCTATTTCTTTTTTTTCTTTACTCTGCCAAAAATAAAGGTTCGATTTTTTACCTGCATTAAATCGTTTTTTAATAAATTCATTTACAACATAATTTTCAAAAAGCCCTCCTTTTAAATAATGGGTCTGCAATTGCTTGCTGTTTTCGATATTTAATAAATTACACGCTAAACCCGTATCATAAAAATATATTTTAGGTGATTTTACCAAGCGTTTATTAAAATTTTTATGATGTGGCTGAAACAGATGTATAATATAACTTGCCTCTAATATTGATAACCACGATTTTGCTGTATTAGAACTTATGCCAGCATCATTTGCTAAACTTTGTAAATTAACTATTTGACCTATTCTTCCAGCACACAACTTTACAAATGTGCTAAACAAAGACAAATTTTCAATGTTTTTTATCTGCCGTACATCCCTTTCTATATAACTAGAAATGTAGTTTGGATAAAAATCTATTGGCTCAATATTTTTATCATAAATACGTGGATAACCACCTTTAAAAATAATTTCTTCATAATTTTCAAACTGAAAATCACCATTTCCACACAACTCGTTATAGGAAAATGGTAATAATTTTAACATCGCTACTCTTCCTGCTAGTGATTGTGTTATTTTTTCAATCAATTGAAAATTTTGCGAGCCAGACAATGCAAAGTGAATAGCTTTACTATCTACTACGCCCTGTATATACGAGAATAGTTCTGGCACATGTTGTATTTCATCAATTACGGCTCCATTCGGATAATTAGCTAAAAATCCTCTCGGATCGGTTTGGGCATTTTGTTTATTATCAATATCTTCTAGTGATACATAAGGAACATCTGTATATATCGATTTTAACAAGGTTGTTTTTCCTGTTTGCCTTGGTCCAGTTAGGGTAAGCACGGGAAACTTACTCCGTAATTCTATTATTTTATTCGTTAATTCTCTTTTTAACATATCTCAAATATAGCAATATTTCGGACAAATCTGCAATTACATTATATATTTGTCTAAAAAATATTTTTTTGTACTCTTTACAGTTAAATTATTCATTCCTCATTATTCATTAATAAAATCCATTGCTAAACAAAAACGTCCATTGCTAAACTAATTTAACCGATATGTGTTTTACAACATAGTTTTGTAACAAAAAATTCAAACTATGAAAAAAACATTACTCTCTATTTTCACCATTATTACCGCTTTTGCGGCAAATGCACAAGTAACTAACGGGCTTGTTGCAAGTTATAATTTTAATGCTTGTAACGGTGTCGATGCAATTGCACCTAAAGCAAATGGAAATCCTGTAAACATTTCTTATGCTGATGATAGATTTGGAAATAAAGGTCTTGCAGCAAGTTTTAATGGTGCAAATTCAACAGTAAACATTGGAGCCAGTATTCCAAAAACTCAAATGACAACTGGCTTAACCATCTCAGCATGGATAAAAGCTGATGGAGTAATTAACCAACAGGTTATTGCATCTAAATGGACAAACTCAATTAATGTTGATCAATTCATTTTTATGATTGCTAATGGTAAAACATTTTTAGCTATTGGAAGATCTGGATTTTCAGCAACTGGTTATAGTGGTAGCATAAGTTTATCACCAAACACTTGGTATCATGTGGTTGCTACTTGGGACAACTCTGGAAGACACCGAACTTATGTTAATGGAACATTAGATTTAGATGTTGTTGACCCAACTTTTACAGCTATAAACGGTACTTCGGCAGCTAGTTTATGTCTTGGGTCTCAAAATAATGGTAGCACTCGACTTTATGATGGTTTAATTGACGATGTAAAAATATACAACAGAGCATTAGATTTAACTGAGGTTAACAGTTTGTACAATGAAGCAAACCCTATTGTAAACAACTTAGTTTCTAAATATACTTTCAACAATGTTGCAACAGATGAAATAAGCTATAACGATGCTGCTACAACAAACATTGTTTATGTTAATGACCGTTTTAGTAACCCAAACCAAGCAATTGACATTACAACTACATCACACCTAAATTTAAGCGACAGCTACGATGGTTTTGCGACAGGTGCAGCAGGTACAATTAGTTATTCGTGTTGGGTTAACTTTAAAACGGTTAATTCTACATATCAAATGATAATTATGAAACAAGCTGATTCGGGTTGTGGAGCAAACGACAGACAATACATGTTACGATTAAACAGTAACAACAAATTAGATATTGCTGGAGCAGGCACATTATCACCTTCTAATGCGGTTTCATTCGAAGGTAATACAACCATAGTTGCTGGGCAATGGTACCATATTGTACTAACATACGATGCATCAATAAGTACTGGTGGTGGTGGAAATAAATTTTCCATTTATTTAGACAACGTACAAGAAACCTTAACTCAAAATAGTACAGCTGGTTTAGGTATAAACAATGGAATTTTAGATGGTAATGCTCACATTGGTATTGGAGCTTATTTAAACGCTGCTGGTACAATTTGTTTAAACACTCAACGTCTAGATGCATATTTCGATGATTTGTTTGTGTACAACAAAATTTTAACACCAGCAGAAATTAGTGATTTATATAACGGAACAGTAGGCATTGAACAAGCTAACACAAAAAACAACATGAGCATATATCCAAATCCAGTTAAGAATATGTTACATATTGCTACTGAAGAAAAAGTAAGTAAATTAAGCATTTACAATATTAGTGGTAGCTTAATTAGAAGCTACGACAACATCGACAACACTATTGATGTTAGCAACTTAACAAAAGGCATGTACATTTTGGTAGTACAATCGGAGAAAGGTATTTCTCAGAATAAATTTATTAAAGAGTAAGTAGTAAGTTAGTTTAAGTTTGAGAAGAGTCGTTAGTCGTAGATTAACGGCTCTTTTCTGTTTTAACATGTAGCTGTTCTCGATACTGCAATATTCCGCTAAGGCTACATATTGCAAACTCGAACTGACACTGTCGTTTCGAGTGCTCGACTGCAAGGAGAGTGTATCGAGAAATACTGTTTTACAAAACAAATTATTTTATTGGTTATATTTGGGTTAAAATACAAATAAACTGAATGTACACTTTATTCAGATGTTGTGTTGTATTAAAAAGACATGAGAAAAATTCTTTCCTACATATTTCTAATAGGACTAATAAGTTGTTCTTCATACAGTCAAGAAAAGGGAGTGGTTGACAAAAATTCCACAGAAAAATTAGTTATAGAAACAACAAGTGAACAGGATCAAGATTATCGAGAAATAGTACTTTCTGAAAATAAGCTTGACACATTTTTAATTCCTTTCTCAGAAGTGAACATGTTAACGACTTTAAGGAACTATTATGAACCTTATCGGGTAGAAGCAAATATAGGACAGCAAGATGGACCAGACTTTACTTATATTAACATTGTAAGAGATGATAAGAACCCAATTGTCTATTTGGATTTTGATTCAGAGAATAAATTTAAACTAGACGAAATTAGAATTGTAGATTCAAGAGCTGTTGACCAATACCGAGTGCGTGTTGGAAACACTTTGTCAAAACTCATTACTTCACGTGACACAGGACAAATTAACTTCGATCCCTTTCATTTCCACATTTATTACAGTTACAAAAATTCGAATATTTTCTATGAATTAGAAGGAGAGCTTCATACACCAGCTGTAGAAAATGTTGAAGATATAGTCTTGACATATGATGATATAAGGTCACATACAATTCAGTCAATTATATGGAGAAAGAAAAATTAAAAGGCAGTACAACAGGCTATATATAATATCGCCAGCGTCCACTGGTGATTTAAAAACAACTATTCCAAGCACAGTTTTTACTAGCTAGAATCAGATTTACCAAACAAAAATATCAAACTTATTTTTTGGTCGTTGGTTAACGCGCCAGTTAAAGCCTTTTAAAGTTACATCTTTTGGCGAGGGCTCTTTTATAGGATACAAGGTTGCAGTGGGGTCTTTTATAAATGTTAACGATGATAGTTTGCTGTCGTCAATAAAAATAAGCATGTTGTTGCCTTTGGCTTTGTTTACGCCAATGTATTTTCCCGCATCGTCTCTACCATAATAAATGGTTTCGGCATTTTGCATTACTTCAATTTTATGCAGTTCATCGCCTTTAAAATAACCAATCATGCTATCGCCTTTTACTTGGTTAAAATGTTCAAACAAGGAATCAGCTTTTGAAATAATAAAGGCATTGTTGTTCAAGTAAATGGAATTGATTTTCTTGTCCTTCATCAACAAATAAATAAAATCGGCAGTCAGTTGATTTTCGTCCGACCAAATTACTGGGTCGTTATAAAAATTGACTGTAGAATCAGAAAAATTATACAA